>JAHJCO010000040.1 GCA_018831265.1 Actinomycetota bacterium | reverse complement strand
CACCCCGCAGCGCAGTCCCGTTCGCCGACGATCACGGATCGGGATTCCGTTGGGTCGATCTGCCCGGTAGCCACTCCGTCGAAGATGAACACCGCGCCATCCGAGTCTCCGTACTGACAGGAGGTCCGGCCCGCCTCTCAGAAATGCTGAAGCGTTCGCAGGCCGGCTGATCGGCTGCCCTCCCAGGCGGTCGGGGACCTGACGCCGCGGGCAGCCCCCCCCCTGAACCTACCAGGTTGCGATCAGGCCCTGCGTGAACCTACCGCCAGGGCCCGCGAGGGCCGCCCAGCGTGAACCTCCTGACGAGCAAACGCCGATTTTTGCGGCTCCACGCGGGGTTGGCGCCGCGGGGTGGTAGGTTCGGGCGCACCCTCGCCGCAATTCGGTAGGTTCGGTGCCACCCTGATCGCAGCCCGCCCTCGCTCCTCGCGCGAGTGCAGCCTGGCCGATTGGCTACCCCTCCGGGCGGTCCACCAGCTCGTAGATGAGCCGGCGTCTGTTCCTTGTGAGCCTCCTGGCCGTGAGCAGCCGGCACGCGACCTCGACCAGGGGCATGTACTCGCGGTCGCGGGGCTGGCGGAAGATGCGGATGGTCTCGGTGGTCGGGGTGCGCACGCGTTGGCCCGGCAACGTGAGCACGGCGCGGATGAGGGTGTCGAGTTGGGCCTTCTTGCCGCCGAGGTAGTGGGCGAGAAGGTAGGCGGCGAGGTTCATGAAGGTCAGCTTGAACGCCGTCATGACCTGGTCCAGCTCGACATCGATGGTGAAGATGCGGGTGTGGGTGGCCTTGCGCGCCAGTTCGGCCCGCGCGGCGGCCATGGACTGCTCGGCGGCCTGGGCGGCCTCCTGCAGTGAGGCTTGCTCGGCCGTGAGGGCTTCGACCTTGCCGCGTAGCTCGGGGAGGAACTCCTGGAAGACGCGGCTGGTGCGGTAGTCGGTGCGGAAGCGGCCGGTCTGGGTCCTCTTGTCGGCGATGGCCTCGTCGGTGCCCTGCTGCAGCACGTCGAGCCGGGCCTCGACGCGGGCGGCGGCCTCAGCCTGGATCTGGAGCTGCTCGGCCACCTCGGTGGCCTTGGCGAGGGACTCGGTGCGGACGACCTCGTTCTTCCGGAGTTTTCCTTCGAGCTTCTCCACCCGGTCCACGACCGCGACGTTGCTCACCTGGCGCCGGCCGTAGCCGTAGTGCACCCCCAACCCGAGGCGCCCGTTGCCGTCGCGGAAGATGTGCTCCTGTGCCGGCCAGCGTTCGAAGTAGACATCCAGCACGGCCGCCGCGTCGAACTCTTCGCGATCCGTGTTGGTGGTGTACCACGCCTCCTTTCCGGTCCGATGGCGCTTGCGGGCCACGACCCGGACCCGCAGCGGGCCCTCGCCCTTGCGCGAGTCGTTCAGCCACAGGTAGCCCTCACGGGTCTGGTCGCCGGACTCGCCGTAGGGCGTCCACTCTCCCAGCTCCTCGAACCTCGCCTTGGGTCCGGTCACCGACGTGCGCAGCGGCACGACGTACAGCCAGTGCGGGGCCAACGCCTTGAACAGCTCGATCGAGTGGGCCTCCCGATCCATCACGATCAGGCGCCGGGCCGTGCCCTCACCGGCCAACGCCTCCCAGCGTGTCAAGAGCCCCTGGATCTCTTTGGGCAGCGACACGTTGCCGCTGTACGAGTGGTACAGCAGCGGCGTCCCGCACCCTGCATGCAGCGCCATCGTGGAGGTCGCCGGCATCACCCGGCCACCCAGCTTCGTGACCTTGGCGCACCGCGCGAAGTCGTGCGTCCAGATCGGCTTGGTGGTCACGTCCGCGTACAGCACCACCGCCCCCACGACCGGCTCGGGGCCGACCTTGCCGGGATCCGCCCAGAAGGTGGCCACCGACTCCAACGCGGCCTCCCCCATGCTGCCCAGCTTCAGCTCCCCCAGGAACTTCTCCAGCGTCGCAGGCTGGTACGGATAGCCCGCCAGCACCCCGAGGTGTTCCCCCTGCCAATGCCGCAGCGCAGACCACCGCGGGCTGTCCGTCACCGCCGGCAACACCGTCAGCGACACCACTTTCCGGTGGAACGCCTGAAACGACGTGTTCGCCGTCCGCATCTTTCGCAGGTCCCGCTCCTCGCGCGTCTCGACCGCCGCCCGGAACTTCGGCGCCACCTCCGCCTCACCCTTGGCCTGACCCTCGTTGTACGCCGACTCGAACCGCCCCAGCTCGTCCCGGTCCGAGATCGTGTCACGCAGCGGGCCAGTCGGAGCCGACAACTCCTCCAACTCCACCCGCAAATCACGGGTCAGCGCCCTGGTCGCGCCAAGCTCGATGTCCACGGCCAGCAGCAACTCCGCTCCCGCCAGCGGGTGCGCCTCCACCCGCCCCCGCCGACCAGGGCATCCCCGCGGCTGCGCCAGCCCGGCCTCCCGCAGGAACCCACGCACCGTGCTCGCGCCGATGGAGAACCCGCACAGCTTCTCCACCTTCTTGGCCAGTTCCTCCGAGCGCAGCGTCTTGTCGGTCTCGAGCATCGCGCGGATCGCCATCTGCACCTGCGGCGTGAGCTTCTCCGTGGCCTGGACATGCCGCCGGCTCACCAGCGCCTGCCACCCACCGCGCTCGTACTTCGCGACGCGCGGCGACCAGGTCTTGACCGACTCCCCAGGACACACCTCCCGGATCGCCGCTGCACGGTTGCTGCCGTTGGCCTCCTTGGCGAGGATAACTTCGACCAGCGCTGCCTGGCGCTCGGCCTCCGCGATCCGCGCGGAAAGGAACTCGGAAGACAGGACGCCCTGCAGGGCGATGAGACGGGGATCGGTGAGCTCTGGCATGCTCTCCGATCACCGACTGGAGGGGCTCCGGCTACCCAGGGGCTGTTAACGTACTGTCAATATATCGGCCTTGCTCCAAAGAGATCGACGAACGTCGACTCTCGGGGGGCGCCCCCTGGCCCCTGGGGGATCGGGCCGGACCCCCTGTCTGATTCGGGGAGCGGGCCCCGCGCCACGTCCCGAAGCGACCGCGCGGTGAGCGCCGAGGGCGTGCAGCGGGACGCTGTACGGGTTCTGTACGTGGTGCGATCGGTGGGACCTGGTAGGATGCGCAACACAGGAGAAAGCCCCATGTCCACTCTCGCCATCCCGCTCGTCCTCCAGGTCTTGATTGCGCCCGCCGCGGCGCAGGACGCCACCCCCATGGTCTGCGGCCAGGTCAGCGCCATGGCCACGGATCTCGACCCGGCCTGGGGGGCGCGCGACCTCGCGTTCCTGTGGTACGAGCCGGGCAGCGCCGACACCCGCATGGAGCTGGGGGTGCTGGACGCGGAGGCGGGCTTCGCCGCCAACCCCACCACCTGGGGCGGCACCTTCTCCGGCGATTTTGGCCTGCAGAGCGACCTCGGGCAGGGCTACGACCCCGCCACCGAGGGGCCCCTGTTCGTGGCGGTCAAGCCCTCGCCGGCCCACGATCTGACCGTCACCTGCGACCGCGGCGAGGTGGTGGTGCGCCTGCCCGACACGCGCGACACCCGCTTCGGCGCGAGCTTCGCGGTGGACGTGGACGGCGGCACCT
>JAHJCO010000039.1 GCA_018831265.1 Actinomycetota bacterium | reverse complement strand
GACCTGGGTGCTGGTGCAGAATCCCGGCGATACCACGGCGAACGTCACGCTCACCTACATGACGCCGGACGGCGAGAAGGCGGGCCCGGTCCTGGAGATCGATGCCAACTCCAGGAAGAGCGTCAACGTGGCCGACAGCGTACCCAACGAGTGGGACGTATCCACCAAGGTGACCTCCGACGTGCCGGTGATAGCCGAGCGGTCCGTGTACTGGAACGCCCCCGGCACTTACCGCCAGGCCGCGCACGACTCCATAGGGGTCACCGGTGCGCAGACGGAGTGGTTCCTCGCGGAGGGCTCTACCGGTGCCGACGGTAACGGCAACTTCGAGACCTGGGTGCTGGTGCAGAATCCCGGCGATACCACGGCGAACGTCACGCTCACCTACATGACGCCGGACGGCGAGAAGGCGGGCCCGGTCCTGGAGATCGATGCCAACTCCAGGAAGAGCGTCAATGTGGCCGAGACCGTTCCCGGCGAGTGGGACGTATCCACCAAGGTGACCTCCGACGTGCCGGTGATAGCCGAGCGGTCCGTGTACTGGCATGCGCCTGGCGTCTACCGCCAGGCCGCGCACGACTCCATAGGGGTCACGCTGTAGGAGAAGCGGGCGCAGACCGACGGTATGCGGGCCGAGGCGGGCGTGGAGCTATGCGATAGTCTGCCTTCGTCCACGCTCGGTACCCATCTCATGAATATGATTGGATTCGAACGCCGATCCATCCGCACCTGCAGCGTTCCGTTCCCTCCGAGTACTGCAGAAAAAGTACGCGTCGGTCGCGCGCTTGCACGAGCAGCGTAGAGGCGTTCCCGGTGCGACACCGCATTTGTGAAATGGGGTACGAAGCCTTATCCTTTTCGGTGTCGATTCGCACAGGTGTTGATCCCGGGCGGGAGTCCTTTGAACGTATATCAAACGCTGGCCTACGAGACCGTGCGGACCATGTTCGGTCCGTGGCTGAGCTTCGCTTTCCGGATCAGCTCCGAGGGCGCGGACAACGTGCCTGCGGAGGGTGGGGCGCTGCTGGTCTGCAACCACCGCTCCGTCCTGGACCCGCTCGCCCTCATGAACGAGATCGACCGCTACATTCACTTCGTGGCGGGTTCACGCGGCTTCCTGGTGCCTACGGCACGCACCCTGTACCACATGACGGGGATGGTCCGGCTCTCCCTCAAGGGGGGCACCCGCAGCGGAAGGGGCATGGACGAAGCGGTCCGGCTCATGCGGGAGGGCGAGATCGTGGGGATATTCCCCGAGGGGGTCGAGTCCTTCATGCGTCCCGACAGGGCCAGCAGGATCAGCTACTTCCGCACCGGGTTCGCCCGCATGGCGCTGGAGGCCGGGGTCCCGGTGATCCCCGTTGTCTGCGTCCCCGAGGAGGAGGTGAGCATCTCTTCCCTGCCCGCACGGCTGATCGGTTCGCACACCGACCATGCCGCCGTGGCGGAGGGACCCGCGCGCTTCACGCACTACCGGCGGATACTCGTCCGCGTCGGAAAGCCCATCGAGCTGTCCGGCTTCCTTGACAAGAAGCTCACCAAGAGCGCCATAGACACGTTGAGCGGGAAGCTGCGACGCGTGATCATCAAGCTCTACAACGGGGAAGACCTTGACCGCTTTCTGACCGGTGAGAAGCCGTTCGACATCTACACCGACCGCATCTGACTTCAGGACCGGGGTGCTCAGCCAGGGCTCTCCGGCTCCGTCACGTCATCCTCTTGCGCCGCCGCCGGCTCCAACAGCCCTTCCTGCCGCGCGTAGCGCTTCACGCCGGCGAAGCAGGCCACCAGCAGGCAGGCGATCCCGAGCCCGAGCAGCCCGAGCGGGATGTAGACAAACTGGAGGGTGTACTTCGAAAGCTCCTCCAGGGCGAATTCTATACCGTCACCGGTGCTGTTCTTCGTGTCGTCGTAGGCCACCCTGTAGAGCATCCGGGTCAACAGGAAACCGCTCGAGGGGTCCTCGACGGTCATGGACACGGATTCCTCTTTCCCGCTTACAGACGCAATCGTCCCCATTACCGGCTCCACCAGTAGCTCGCCTCTGCCGCTGGCGCTGTAGGAGAGCACGAGCTCGGTCGAATCACCCACGAGCAGCCCCGGTTGCCCCAACATCGACTTCAGCTCCGCGCCGGTGATCCGGGCCGGGTACCCCCTGGGAGGCGCTTTCAAGGCGTAGCCCCCGTAGGAGTACCGGTAACGATAGAAGGTCTTGCCTTTCTGCGTCTCTTCCTTGAGGAACTCGGCCGGGTGGGTGCTCCCTGTCAGCTCGCTCCAGTAGGGTACCTGGGTCCTGGGGGAGGCGAACGGGAAGACGATAAAGTACCCGCTCCGGGCCGGGATGTCGTCGATGCCGGTGAGCTGCCCCGTCTTGCGGTCGAGGGCGAACAGCGCCTTACGGGTCGAGATCTCTGCCCTGGACCGCTGGTCGAGCACCCGGGTCGTCACCTCGACCACGGATACGGTCGAGGTGGTGAGGTCCGGGCGACTTGCGGTCCTTCGCTCCACGATGATGGGCTCGACGACGTCCTGTGTCAGGGGGGGCTGTCCCAACCCCGCCACGGCTTCGGTGTCGGTCCCCTCGTAGTAGTAGAGCGTATCGAAATCGCCGGCGACGATCTTTATCGAGGGGGCTATCGCGACCCGCCACAGCCCGGCGAGCAGTATCAGGGCACAGCCGGCGACGAGCAGGACCAGGTTGGCCTTCATGGCCCTGATAGCCTTCAACCGCATCGCCGGTCTCATCGTCCGCCCCTCCACTGACCCGCTACGTGATGCCGGCATCCTGCCGGCACAAACGATCGTGACGAAGGTAATTCTAACCCAGCGCCCGCCGCTTTCGCTTACGCGCCTCCGGGTGCCGCCCCCGGCGCAATCTGGTAGATTATCCACCGGCGGACCGGGGCGCCCTCGAGCGTACCAGAGGACACTGCCGGCCGGCGGATCGCGGAGGCATTCGGCAAGGAGCGCATGATGGCATCCAACCGGGCAAGGGTGGTCGTGATAGGCAGCGGGGTGGGAGGCGCGGGTTGCGCGGCCCTCCTGGCGGAGAGGGGATTCGACGTCACCGTGCTGGAGCGAAACAGCTTCGCCGGGGGGAAGGCGGCGAGCTTCGAGAAGGAAGGCTTTACCTACGATACCGGCGTCCACGCGGTGGGCAGCGGGGACAAGGGGCCGCTGGGGGAGATCAACCGCCGGGTTGGAGGAGACCTGACCTGGGCGCTCATCGAGTGGAACAGGATCTGCCTCGGGGACCGCGTGGCGCACTACTCCCTCGACTACGGGTCTGACGATTCCATCCATCACATCCTCGAGGACATCGGGGTGCTTCCCGAGAACCACGACGACTGCTACGTCTGCTTTCGCGAGCTGGCGACCGTGAAGCCGCCCGCCGAGATGGCGGTGCTGGACGAGACCCCGCTCAAGGACTACGTCGACCGCTTCACCGACGACCCCATGTTCCACCAGATGATCAACGCAACCTGCGGCATGCTGATCGTCGTCACTTACTTCACGGGTTCTGCGGGCGAGTTCATCTACTGCTTCGCGGGGATGGCGGAGAACCGCTCCCTCTCCTACCCCAGGGGTGGCATGGGTGCCATCGCGGACAGCTACATCGCAGCGCTGGAAAGGATGGGCGGGCGAATCGAGTACGGCCGGCGGGTCGAGGACATCCTGATCGAGGGTGGCAAGGTGGTCGGCGTCGAGGCCGGCGGGACATTCCCGGCGGACGCGGTGGTCTCCAACGCCGGGCTCCAGCCGACCGTGAAGATGGCGCGGGACCACCTGAGCGCCGAGTACGTGGACGGGGCGATGAAGTACCGGTCGTCCTACGGGGCGGTGAGCGTGAAGTACGCGCTGGACGCTCCGGTGGTGCCCTACCCGATGACCCTCTGGCTACCGGACCTGGCGGACGAGGAAGCGCTCTCGAAGTACGTCGGAATCATGTACCCGGTGCCCTCGATACCGGACCCGGACCTCGCGCCTCCGGGCTGCCAGCTGGTCCTGGCCGGCGCGGTGCTGTCGCCCGACCCGAAGAAGGTGGACCTCGACCGGCAGGTCCTGGACCGCATCGAGGCGACCATGGAGCACCTGCACCCCGGCATCGAGGACCACGTCATCTGGAAGCTGCGCACCGACGTCGCCTACACGGCCGGGATATCGGGCAGGGATCTCGGGGAGGTCGTCGGCCTCTCGCAGGACTTCAGGCAGGTCGGCAGGAACCGGCCTGATCCCCGGATGCCCATAGAGGGCCTCTTCATCGTCGGGGCGGACGCCGGGGGCCGGGGAATAGGCACGGAGATGGCGGGGGAGAGCGCGATCAACGTGAGCGAGATGGTGTCGCACTTCTTAACACTCTAGCGTCAACGAGAACCGGGTTGCCAGGCACATCAGCCGCACTGTGCCAGTCCTCGATGACGTTTTTCGCATCTCGGAAAATCAAGGCTAATACTTCAGGCCCATTGTGCCTGGCACCGGTATTAGCCAGGACGTTTCCGGGCTAGGTGGGGGGTTTGAGGTACCTCTTGCGGAACTCCTCGGTGGTCATGGTGTCGATATCATCGCGTATCCTGGCCAGCTCGTCCCGGGCGTCGTCCGAGTCCTCGAAGAGCTCGCGCCTGAGGACCCTCTTGGTCCGGTAGTTGACGACCTCGACGATGTAGCCTTCACCGAGATCGACCCCCAGCAGGCCCTTGACGAGGCGGGCCTTGTAGTTCTCGCTCGCGTCGTAACCCAGCTCCACCTTGCCGGCGGGTGTGCGGGTGCCCCGGGAGGCTTTACCGCCGGTAGGCTTGTCGCCGCGTGCCATCGTTCACCTTCGTATCTACTGGGGTGGGGTCTGGCCTCCACCCTCCTGGTCTTTGGGCTTCGGCACCACTATCCGCTGAAGGGCGTAGATGCCCATGGCGGTTATGGCACAGCTGTGGGTGGGGGGTAGCTTGGAGGACGAGATATACAGCGCGCAGCTATCCTCGCAAGGAACCCTGGCGCCCGGGATCTGAGGCATACGGATCGGGCACCAGCTTCCGGGTATCGAGCCCACGGCGCTCCTTTCGGCGGTCCACTGGGCTGTCGGGCATCGGAACAGGCTTAATTCTATCCCCGCCGGTTCCCATCTGCAATCGTGGATTCGGGCTTCCCGCTTGACCCGTCCCCGTGGGCTCGCTATAATATCGCTCACCGATATCGGATTACGATATAATCCATGGAGCCCCGGGAGCGTCCCGGGCGGGCGTAGAAGGAAGGCCGACCGATGGACATGGAGCGCGAGTTCTTCGCGGGGTTCATAAAGATCCACATCCTCTATCACGCGGTACACGACGGTGAGATCTGCGGGGCGGGCATAGCCCGGGAGCTGGCTACACACGGATACACGGTGAGCCCGGGAACACTCTACCCCACCCTGCACAGGCTGGAGCGGTCCGGGTACCTGAAGGTCGAGCAGCGGACGGAGCGGGGACGGCGCCGCAAGTACTACAGCGCCACCGCGGCGGGCATGAAGGCCCTGGCGAAGTCCCGCGAGCGCATCAAGGAGCTGGTGGAGGAGGTGCTGGAGCGTGGCTGAGACCGCGGGCCCCCGCGGGGTCGATCCAGAGGAGAAGCCCGGCGCCCGCGCCCGTCTGAGCGGGACCGTAAAGGCGCTCGGGCTGGTGAGCCTGTTCACGGACGCCTCGTCCGAGATGATCTACCCCCTGCTGCCGATATTCCTCTCCAGCGTGCTGGGAGCGGGCGCCGTGGCCATCGGGCTCGTGGAGGGCGTGGCGGAGGGGACCGCGAGCGTGCTCAAGGGCTTCTCGGGCTACATATCCGACAGGGTCGGGCGCCGCAAGGCGCTGATACTGGCGGGCTACGGGATCTCGACGTTCGCCAAGCCGCTCTTCGCCGCCGCCGACGCGGTCTGGCAGGTTTTGGTGGTGAGGTTCGTGGACAGGGTGGGAAAGGGCCTCCGCACGGCTCCGCGGGACGCCATGATCGCCGAGACCACCGACCCCTCGATACGCGGAAAGGCCTACAGCTTCCACCGGGCAATGGACACCCTGGGTGCCGTGGTGGGCCCGGCAATCGCGTTCCTGCTGATGTGGCTTCTCAGGGGGACGGGGGATAGCGCCTACCGATGGGTGTTCCTCGCGGCCTTCGTCCCGGGACTGGTCTCGGTGCTGATAATCGTGTTTGCCATCCGCGAGAAGCGCGCCGGGGCTCGTGCCGACCGGCCCCACCTGACCCTCAGGGGGCTGGGCCGCGACTACAGGGCCCTGATGCTGGTGGTCGCCCTGTTCATGCTGGGGAACTCTAGCGACGCTTTTCTCCTGCTGAGAGCCCGGAGCCTGGGCATGCAGGCGTACCTGATCCCCCTGCTCTGGATGGCCTTCAACCTGGTCTACAGCGTGGCGGCGGTGCCGTGCGGCATGCTCTCGGACCGCATCGGGCGCAAGAAGCCTCTGTTGATCGGGTTCATCCTCTACGGGTTCATCTACGTGGGGTTCGGCTTCGCACACCGGCTCGTCTACGTCTGGCTGCTGATGGGTGCCTACGGGGTGTTCTACGGGCTCACCCACGGGGTGATGAGCGCGTACGTGGCGGACCTCGCCCCTCCGGGGATGAAGGGCACGGCTTTCGGCGTCTACCACACGACGGACGGCATATCCAGGCTGCTGGCGAGCGTGATCTTCGGGCTCATCTGGCAGAGCTCCGGGACCTACGGTCCCTCCGCGGCGTTCTTCTTCGGGGCGGGCATGGCCGTTCTCGCCGGCATACTGCTGTGGACCCTGTGCGCCGAGTGCGCCCCCGGGGTGAGCCCACCCGCCCCTACCTCAGAAGCCATCGAGCCACCCGACGACTGAGATGCACACGCTGTAACCGCCGGGCGGTACGGAACGTCAAAGAGGATTGGAGGTACACTACTCCTCGGGGTGACTTTCTCCGATAGAATGTATTGGGAGGTCGGCGGCCTCCGAGATTATGGACGCGGGTGGTCAGTTGAATACGACGAGGTCCCTTGTAATACGGATAGTCCTCGCGGTCGTGCTGATCGCGGCCGTCGCCGTGTTGGGCTTACTCATCACCTTCAAGATCGCCGATACCCAGAGGGAGGATTACTTCCAGCAGCGCAAGACCCAGGTTGCAACGGCCGCGGCGGCGATCGACGCCGCGGACGTGGCCACCCTCACCGGCACCGCGGCCGATGCGGAAACGCCGCAGTTCCAGAGGATACGGTCACAACTGGTGCGCATAAGGCAGTCGGACCCGCACATCCGTTTCATCTACCTTATGCGTCCGCAGGACGGCAAGATGGTGTTCCTGGTCGACGCGGAGGACCCCTCATCCCAGGACTACTCGCCACCGGGCCAGGTCTACGAGGAGGCCAAGCCCCGGGACTTCGAGGTATTCGACAAGAAGCGACCGGTCCAGACGGAGGTCGAGGGACCGATCCAGGACAGGTGGGGCACCTGGCTCTCGGCGACCTCCTATATCACCTCGAGGGATGGGTCGGCGGTCGCGCTGGTCGGCACTGACGTGGACGCCGAGCGTGCCATCACCAACTTCGAGCAGATAAAGCGCCTCGGCGTGATATTCGACATGCTGGCCCTGGTGCTGCTGGTGCTGGTCGCCCTGCAATGGATTCTGTGGCGCTATCACCGCGAGAAGCGGCTGGCCCTCAAGCAGCAGATGGAGGAGTCCGTTTTAAAGCTCAACGAGGAGCTGGTCAGGGCCGACAGGGTCAAGTCCGACTTCATACAACTGGCGTCTCACGAGCTGCGGAGCCCCGTGAACGCGGTCAACATCGCGGTGCAGACTCTCGACAGGTCGCTCGAGCCGAAGCTCGACGACGACGAGAAGAGCCTGGTCCAGGTGGCGAAGAACGGGGCCAACCGGCTGGTTGACCTGGTGGACAACCTGCTGGACATAACCCGGATGGAGGCGGGGGACTACGTCCTGAAGCCAAAGGAGGTCGACCTGCGCGAACTGGTGGACAAGACCGTGGGTCTCTACGAACCGCTGGCGCAGAGGAAGACCGTGGGGCTGACCGCCAGGCTCCCTGACGGACCGCTGGACGCGGTGGTCGACCCCCAGGCGCTCCTCCGGATCCTGGAGAACCTGCTCTCCAACGCGATCAAGTACACGGACTTCGGCGGCATCGTGGTCGCGCTCGAGATCGTCGGCGACAAGCTGAGGTTCTCGGTCAAGGACACCGGGATGGGTATCCCGGAGCGATTCCAGGAGGAGATATTCTCCAAGTTCGCCAAGTTCGACCTGCCCGTCGAGCAGAGGAGGCAGGGAGCGGGCATGGGGCTCGCCGCCAGCAAGGGCATGGTCGAGGCCCAGGACGGACGGATATGGTTCGAGAGCGAGGAAGGCACGGGGTCCACTTTCTGCTTCGAGATCCCGCGCTACCAGGTAGAAGACGAGGGCGGTTGACGATTGGGCGTGGACCTCAGTGGGCGTTCATGACCCGGGACTGAAGCCAGGGCCCGGGCGGAGAGGTTGAGCACGGAGACGGGATGTCTATACGAACTGCGACGACGATAAGGATAGCGGTCGCGCTGCTCCTGGTGGCGGGGCTGGCGGTCGTCGGCTACCTGGTGACGGTGGAGATCGCGGACTACCAGCGCGAGCAGTACTTCGAGGTCCGCAAGTTCCAGGACGCCGCGGCCGCCGCGAGCATAGACTACCGTGACGTCGAGGCGCTCGAGGGGAAGGAGAGCGACCTGGACACCACGGTCTACAGGAAGCTCTGGAACCAGCTCAGGAGGATCAAGGAGTCCGACAGCCGCATCCGTTACGCCTACCTCATGCGACCCAGGGACGGAAAGATGATCTTCCTGGTGGACGCGGAGGACCCGGGTTCGAAAGACTTCTCCCCGCCGGGGCAGGTCTACTACGAGGCGAAGCCGGAGGAGTTCGAGGTCTTCGAGGGCAAGAAGAAGCCCGCGCCGTGGATGCTCGGTCCGATAACGGACCGCTGGGGTACCTGGATAAGCGCGAACGCCTACGTGGTCGACGACAAGGGCGTCCCTATTGCTCTCATGGGCACGGACGTTGAAGTAAATCGCGCGCTGTCATCGTTCAACGATATCAAGAACATCGGGTTCCTGTACGTCGTGCTGGCCGTGGTGATGCTGAGCCTGGTCTGCGCGCAATGGATCGTGATGCGCTACAACCGGGACCGCCGGGAGGCCCTTCGAAGGCACATGGAGGATTCCATAATCAGGCTCAACTCGGAGCTCATCGAGGCCGACCGGCTCAAGTCGGAGTTCCTGGAGGCCGCCTCGCACGAGCTGCGGGCCCCGGTCACCGCCGTGGACGGTGCGCTCGCTGTAATGGAGCACCAGCTGTCCGACGAGTTCAGCCCCGAGGGCCTGGAGCTGCTGGACGTCGCACGGACCGGGAGCAGGCGGCTGGTCGACCTGGTCAACAACCTGCTGGACCTGACCCGCATAGAGGCGGGTGGGATCACGATCTCTCCCACCGCGACCGACATGGACGAGCTGGTCCGCGCGGCCGTCAAGCTGTTCGGAGCGCTCGCCATGGAGAAGGGGCTGGTGCTGGAGGCCGAGGTCGAGCCCTCCGGCGCTCTGGTGCGTGTGGATCCCGAGGTTGTGCGCAGGGTCCTGGAGAACCTCATCTCCAACGCGATCAAGTACACCGAGTCGGGGAAGGTGACGGTTACGGCGAAGGCGGGCCCCGCTACGGTCGCCCTGGAGGTGATCGATACCGGCCGCGGTATCCCCGAGCGGTTCCAGGTCGAGGTTTTCAAGAAGTTCTCACGACTTCACCTCTCCACAGACTCCCGGGAGCGCGGGGCGGGCCTGGGGCTGGCCATCAGCAAAGGCCTGATCGATGCGCACGGGGGCTCGATCAGCGTCGAGAGCACCGAGGGCGAGGGGACCACAATCCACGTCGAGATACCGGTTTCGAACGGCGAAGGACCGGGCGAGCCGGACCGGCGATAGCCTATGCGATTCTCACTCAAGTCGAAGTTCTACCTCCTGGCGCTTCCCGCCCTGTTGATCGTGCTGGCCATGCTCGTGCTTCTTGCGCTTCCACAGAGGAGTGTGGTGGAAGACACCTGGCGGATACGTGAGGGGCTCGAGCAGGTGCTGCAGGCCGAGTCGTTCGCGCGGCACTTCGAACATCAGGTGCGCCAGTGCGCGGCATTCATCGCGACAGGGTCCGCCGAGCACGAACGCATGTTCGAGGATGCCCGCAAGGAGGTCAACGCCGCCCTGGCCGGCTGGATGAGCGCGAAAACCGCGAATCCCGGCGCGGAATCGGCCGGCCGGGCGCAGGAGATCAAGTCCCTCGAGGCGATGAAGGACGCCTACGAGGAGGTCAATGCGGACTGCGACCGCGCCATCGCGGTCGCGAAGTCCGGCTCGAGTGCGCAGGCCGTAGCGCTGCTCGAGGACACCCTCGACGCCCCACCGGGCTCGACGGTCCTGCAGCTCGTTGACGAGCTGCTCCCGGACGAGGAGACGCGGCTCGTTACCTACCTGGACAACCTCGACGGCGCGGTGAGGAGCCTGGTCCTGGAGCGGATGCTCGGCCTCGCGAAGAGGGTCGCCGAAATGAGGTCCCACGCGCTTCAGTCCGAGCTGGCCGTGCGGTTCGCCAGGGACAGCAACCGCTGGATCAGGGGTCTCTACCTCTACGTGCTAACCGGCCGAACGGCCTACGAGGGCGAACTGGCCCGCGACAGGCGGATGGCCGCCGAAGCGCTGGGAGAGTGGGCGGCGCAGGCGAGGCTGACCTCCCCCGTGGAGTCTACCGTTACCTTGTTCGAGGACATCGACGACAGGTTCCTGGGGGCGGGCGCCGCGGCGCGCAGCGCCATCGATCTCGCGAAGGCGGGAGATACCGCGGGTGCCCTCGCCGCGCTGCAGTCCGGGATCGACCCCGTCACTCAGAGCCAGGTCACAGAGGCGATAGACGCCGAGGTCGAGCGCCAGGGCGAGGCGCTGGAAGCGGATGCCGGCTACATCTCCTCCACCGTGGTCAGGTCGGTCTGGGGAGTCGGCTTCATCGGCTTTCTCGCGCTGATAGTGGTCCTGGCCGGCGGCTTTATGATGTCGCGCACGATGGTCGATCCGGTGGTGAAGCTGCGGGACGCGGCCCGCGAGTTCGGCGAGACCGGCGGAGAGACGCGGGTCGAGGTAAAGAGGAACGACGAGATGGGGGACCTCACCGCCGCCTTCAACGAGATGGCGGCGGCGCGCGTCGCAGCGGAAGGTGAGCTCAGGGAAGCACACGACCACCTGGAGGTCCGCGTGCGGGAGAGAACCCGTGAGCTTGCCGATGCCAACGAGGAGCTGCGCGCCCAGATGGAGGAACGCGAGCGCGCGGAGCATGCCCTGCAGGATAGTGAGGAGCGATACAGGTTCCTGGCGGATAACGTGAACGACTACGCGTTCATAATGGACCTGAGCTTTTCCACCACCTACTCAAGCCCCTCGGTGGTAAGGCTGCTGGGCTTCACCCCGGAGGAACAGCTTGGTCGTGGAGCCTCGTCGCTCATGACCCCCGAGTCGCTCATGAATGTGTCAGGGGTCCTGGCCGATGAGCTGGAGCGCGACACGGACAGGGATCCCGACAGGATGCGCACGGTGGAAGTCGATGCCTACCGCAAGGACGGCACCACCGTGGTCCTGGAGGTCGTGGTCAGCTTCGTCCGCGACGACGCCGGGAGCCCGGTCGGGCTCTACGGGCTGGCCAGGGACATCACCGAGCGCAAGGAGGCCGAGCGACGGCTGGAGGAGCTGAACGAGGAGCTGCTCTCCATCAACAGGGAGCTCGACGAGTTCGCCTACGTGGTCTCGCACGACCTGAAGGCCCCTCTTCGTGGCATAGGGTCACTGGCCACCTGGCTGCACACCGACTACTCTGAGGTCCTCGATCAGGAGGGCGGACGCCAGCTCGAGCTGCTCCTGGACCGAGCCAAGCGAATGGAGAGCCTCATCGAGAGCGTGCTGGAGTATTCGCGGGTGGGGCGGATCAGGGAGTCCAG
Source organism: Actinomycetota bacterium (assembly GCA_018831265.1). Classification (GTDB taxonomy): domain Bacteria; phylum Actinomycetota; class Geothermincolia; order Fen-727; family Anoxymicrobiaceae; genus JAHJCO01. The sequence continues at coordinate 3,128 of JAHJCO010000039.1, read as the reverse complement.
GGAGCCGGTCGACCTGAACGACGTGGTGCGGGCCGCCGTGGAGATGATAGGGCCCCCGCCGGGGGTCAAGGTCACCATGGCCGGGAGCCTGCCTTCGGTGGTATGCGAGAGGATGCGCATGAGCCAGGTGTTCCAGAACCTCATCGGCAACGCGGTCAAGTTCATGGACAGGCCCGACGGCGAGGTGACGGTCTCCTACACAGACGAGGGGACCGCCTGGAGGCTGGCCGTGGCCGACAACGGGCCGGGGATAGACCCGAAGTACCAGGAGACGATCTTCGGTATCTTTCAGACCATCTCTCCGAGGGACGAGGTGGAGGGAACAGGGTTGGGGCTTACTCTGGTAAAGAAGATAGTCGAGATGCATGGTGGGAGGGTCTGGGTGGAGTCGGAGGTCGGCGAGGGCGCCACTTTCTACTTCACGATTCCTAAGAGAATGGGAATAGAGGGAGGGACAGATGAGGAGTGACAAGCCTATCCTGCTGGTCGAGGATGATCTTGTTGACAGGATGACCGTGGAGCGGGCTCTCAGGGAGATACACGTGGCCAACAGGCTGGACATGGTCTCCGACGGGCAGGGGGCGCTCGACTTCCTGCGCGACCCCGCGCGGGAGAAGCCGGGTATCATCCTGCTGGACCTGAACATGCCCCGCATGAGCGGCATCGAGTTCCTGCAGGTGATCAAGCAGGAGGATGTCCTGAGGCGGATACCGGTGGTGGTGCTCACGACCTCCAAGGACGAGCGCGACAGGGTGGACAGCTTCAACCTCGGCGTGGCCGGGTACATGATCAAGCCCGTGGACTACATGCAGTTCGTGGAGGTCGTGAAGGCGATAGACCTGTACTGGACGCTGTCAGAGCTGCCGGACTGAGGGGGTCGTGTTGGCGGAGCCTGTGAGAGTCCTCCTGGTGGAGGACGACGAGGTGGACAGGATGGCGTTCGAGAGGTTCGTCCGCCGCGAGGGGCTTCCGTACCGCTGCTCGGTGGCCGGCTCGGTTGCCGAGGCGCGAGAAAGGCTCGCCGACACGGATTTCGACGTCGTGCTCCTTGACTACTTCCTCGGTGACGGGACGGCCTTCGACATCCTGGAGGACGCGCTCGAGGCCCCGGTCATCGTCATCACCGGCGCCAACCAGATAGACATCGCCGTCTCGGCGATGAAGGCGGGGGCTTACGACTTCCTGGTGAAGGACCAGCAGCGCGATTACCTGCGGGTTCTTCCGCTGGCCGTGGACGGCGCCATCCGGCGCAGGGAGGCGGAGGACACCAGCAGGGTCCTCTCCCACGCGTTGATGAGCGCCTCTGACAGCGTCTTCATCACCGACCTCGAGGGCCGCGTGACCTTCCTCAACAACGCCGCGGCTGAGACTTACGGTTACGCTCCGGGGGAGCTTCTCGGCAGGGATATCGGCCGGATAGGTGAGATCGGCGAGGTAGGCGGCGAGGGGGAGTACTACCACCGCAGGAAGGGCGGCGACGAGTTCCCGGTCCTGCTGTCGCGCTCCCTGGTGGAGGACGAGACCGGCAGGAGTGTGGCGTACGTGGTCCTTGTCAGGGACATAACGGAGCGCAAGAGGGCGGAGCAGGAGCTGCGCAGGATAAACGAGGAGCTCGAGGGATACGCCCATACGGTATCCCACGACCTCAAGGGACCGCTGGCCTCCACCAGCGTGGCGGCGTCCGTCCTGACCAAGCTGATCGACGGCAGCAGCCTCGCGGAAAGCGAAGAGGTCCGCCAGTCGCTGGCCGTGCTGGACAGCAACGTATGGAAGTCCGCCGCCCTCATCGACGACCTGCTGGCCCTGGCCGAGGCGGGCCAGACCCCGGAGTCCGTCGAGGACGTGAGGATCGGGCCGATAGTGGACCGGGTCTTCCAGGAGAACGCCGCGGCTGTCGATCAGAGGGGGATCGAGCTCGGGACCCAGGGGTCGCTCGGCGCGGTCCGCGGTTCCCCCGCCCACATGTACCAGCTCTTCGGCAACCTGATAGGCAACTGCGTCAAGCACTGTGACGCGGATCGCTGCAGGATCACCGTGACGCGTCTTGAGGACGTGGGGGATTCGCACCACTTCCTGGTGAGGGACAACGGCTCGGGTTTCCCGCCCCAGAGCATCGGACGCATCTTCGCGCCTTTCTTCAAGGGCCCCAGGGGCGGTACCGGGATAGGTCTCGCCACGGTCGACAAGATAGTGAAACTGTACGGCGGCGCCATCCGGGCCTACAACGACCACGGGGCCTGCTTCGACTTCACCATCCGCGACTTCCCCGCCTGACCGCCCGGTCAAACGACTTGGGCCGGGACTTCGGTCCCGGTAAAGAGACCCTCCCCGGCCTGAGAGGCCGGGACTACAGCAGGGTGATAGGAACCATCCCCATACGAATATGCGTTTTTCCCCGGAAGGAGAGCCGCCGGACGCGTCCAAACGCAGCATCGAAGAGGTAAGGCTGGATTCCGCTAGTCCGGGAGGCATGGAAATGGACGTTCGAGAGCCGTTCGAGCAGCGAAGGCCCGGCGAGCCGCCCTCCGTCCCGCCGTTTGTCGCGGGACGCGGAGGTACATCCGGCAGCCGGGGCACACCGCTGGAGCGTGTCGTCCCGCCGGTGCTCATGCGCCGGGCGAGGCCGGAAGACGACAGGACGCCGGTAGAACCTGCCCCCGCGACGGGCAGGATCTACCTCCGAGGCCTGGCGGACTGGCTGCTGGCGCGGGAGGCGTGACCCGCTCCGCCGCGTGTCCTCACTCCCGGCCGGCGCGCTGCTTTACATCCCCCCGGTGTAAAATTACACTTGACGCTCGACGGGCCCATAGCTCAGTTGGCAGAGCAGAGGACTCATAATCCTCGTGTCGCAGGTTCGAGTCCTGCTGGGCCCACCAGCAGCATTTCGCTACCTGAAGCCAACTAAGCATACCAATCAATGTATGAATCCCCTTGCTTGCTTCCTCTGATATCCACATATTCTTCACACGCCCTGTACGCCGTCCCGCGGTTCCTGGTGTGATTGGCTGCTCCGTGAAGCTGGAAATGGAAGCACCTTTGGTGAGAAGACGAGGGAATCGAGCCGGTCGCCGAATCTCTCTGAAACCTCCGGGAGGAGGTGGCCGTATGTGTCCATGGTAGTTGTAAGG
>JAHJCO010000038.1 GCA_018831265.1 Actinomycetota bacterium | reverse complement strand
GCGGTCCTCCATGCGGTTGGTGTCCTCCAGGGAAGAGCCGTTGAGAGCTGCGTTGAAGGCGTCCTTGGTCATGCGCAGCCCGAACTTGTTCTTGGAGCACATGACGGCGGCCATGGCTTTGGCCGCCGGGAGCAGCTCCTCGCGGGTATGTACGTGGTTGACCAGCCCCAGACGGTAGGCCTCGTCGGCGGGGACCCTCTCTCCGGTGAGACACATCTCCGCGGCCGTGCCCCAGCCCACCAGTTTGGGCAGAAAGAAGCTGGAGGACAGGTCGGCCCCGCCGGTGCCGATGTTGATGTACTGGGCGCAGAAGAAGCTGTTGTAACCTCGCCCGGGGTCTCAACTCGCGGCTTGTTCATCAACGGGCTCGTCATCGCTCTCTTCCTTGCTCTTTGGAATGCGGGGCAGGAAGAAGCTTAGGCAGAAACCGAGAATGCCGATGATTCCGACGGCAAGCAGTGCCGCAAGCAGTGCCTTATTCCTGGACTTCTGGTTTATGCCGACCATAATGTCTTTGAGATCGTTGGCGACGGTCGGAGGAAGGTTCGGGTTCTCCTTCAGCGCTTCCGCCTCGACCTTGCTGAACAAAGCCCTTGCTTGCTCGTCGCTGATCGTCTGTGCGTCTTTGTTCAGTGCCTGCTTGAACTCTAGCTTGTGCTTCGCCGTGACGTATTTCTGTGCAAGAGCGTTACCACCGAAAAGGCTTAGCGTAGACGAGATAAGCACCGAGATAAGGACCGCGCCGGCGACGGCGGTGCCGAACGACCCACCCAGGTTCGAGAAGGCGCGGTTGATCCCCGATATCTCGCTCTGATCCTTGGCCGGTGCGCTGGACTGTACTACGTTCAGCAGCGGTGCGTTTGCAAGCCCGACGCCGATACCGACGATTATCCCTCCCGGTATTACCTGCCATGCAGCGGGTTTGTCAGACAGTAGCGCCCAGATGAAAATGATGCCGAGCGGTACTAGTGCCATCCCGACCAAGATCAGGGTCTTCGGCGAGAATCTCTTCGTCAGCTTACCTGTGAACTGAGAGAACAGTATGACAAACACCGTCAGTGGGAGAATAGCCAGCCCGCAAAGTATAGGACTGAGGTTCAGAGATATCTGCAGGAACACCGGCACCACGAAAAGCAAGCCAGCCTGCATGAACATCAGCATCAGGATGACAGGCATCCCGACAGCCACCGACCTGCTCTTGAAGAGAGATAGTTCGATCAGAGGTTCCTTACCGACCCTGGACTTGTGCCGCTGCCACAGGATGAACAGGGCAAGCAAAACAATCCCCGCTACAACGAACGGGATGACGGGAGAGATGCCTCCTGCGGGTATTATTTCCTTTCCGCTGATCACTACCGGCTGGCGTGTATGAATCCATCCGTACTGGCTGGCCTGGAGCACGCCAAGCACTATCAAGGCCAGGCCCAGGGCGGAGAGCACGGCTCCCACTATGTCCAGCTTTGGTTTGTTTTCGACCGCAGGCGCCTTGCCAATCCTGCGCATCAAGGTAAGTACCACGACTACGACAACGACCTCGGAAACGAAGGACAATCGCCAGGTCCAGGTTCCCAGGGTGGCCCAGAAGCCCATCAGCAGTGGCCCCATCGCTGCACCCCCGGCAGCGGCGGAGCCGATTATCGCATATCCCTTGAGCCTGTCCTTGCCGGGTGGCAGTACTGTGCCGACCAGGGCGAATATCGCCGGAATCATTAGAGCCGACCCCAGACCTTCGAGCAGGGACCATCCAAAGGTCATCATACCAAGGTTCAAACTCAACGCGGTTATAAGGGCACCGACTCCATACATTGTGACGCCGATGGCGAAGGTACGGTTTCGACCCCAGATGTCACCGAGTTTACTGCCGGTAATCATACAGGCGGCCATGACCAGGGAGTAGATCACCAACGCGGCTTGGACACCGGAGACAGTGGTGTGGAGGTTCGTCACGACCTTCGATACCGCCACGTTCATAGCAGTCGTGTCGTACGCATTGATGAACTGGGCGAGAGCAAGGGGCAGGAGCACGTGCATCGGGTTAATCGGAGATGGAGCACCGGCAGAAGGCCGCCCTGGGCCCACGGCGCCTGCCGCCCGGTCTTTTCGCCTGTTTTCGCCCTTATCGATTTCGGTCATCATGCCTCCATCAACTGTATGGCTTTACATAACACAATAGGACAGTCTTGTTTCAGACAAGGCCAACAGCATCGCTATTTTAGCATTCCAAAGGATATTTCCATTTCCAGTCACCTTTGCCACGATTGTGAGCTTCCTGACGTCTCTTTAACGAAGAGCCCGATCGGCTCGATTTCCATCAAGCATTCGGGAAACGTCGCCTCCGCGATAGGCACCGGGGCGTCTGTGTCATCACCGTCTCCTGCTATGGTATCCGGGGTTTTACGTTGGCGTAGAAGCGATATTACCAGCCAAGCACATCTTCGAAGAACTCGCCAAAGGACCTGAACGAAGCTGATATTCTCGAATGCTCGTGACGCAGTATGCCTTTACGTGAGCTGCATGGCGGTGCTGCAGGAGAGACTCAAACCCTATGAGGTTTCAGGAATAGTAGTCTCAGGGCAAATGCGGGCGGATTCACACCGGACTCAACCCATGAAAGCGGCTGTGAAACAGTCGCAGGTGATGCCTGTGCCTGACAGAATCCATCCTGTCCTACCCCAGGTCCTTCGCGCCCTCCGTTATGGCGTTGGCGATGATGAGCGCCTGGTTGCGGTCCTCCATGCGGTTGGCGTCCTCGAGAGAAGAGCCGTTCAGAGCGGCGTTGAAGGCGTCCTTGGTCATGCGAAGGCCGAACTTGTTCTTGGAGCACATGACCCTAGCCATTGCCTTGGCAGCAGGCAGGAGGTCTTCACGCGGGTGCACATGATTCACCAGGCCGATGCGGTAGGCCTCACCGGCCGGTACCCTCTCCCCTGTTAGGCACATCTCGGCCGCCTTGCCCCAGCCCACCAGCTTGGGCAGGAAGAAGGATGAGGATAGGTCGGCGCCGCCGGTCCCTATGTTGATGTACTGGGCGGAGAAGAAGCTGTCGAGTCCTCATCTTACTGGTCGTCCTGGCTACCGCTCGTGGTAACATATGTACCGGAATCAGAGCACAACCAAGATGGATTGCCATGACTAACAAAGAGCTGATAGAGAACAAGAAGAACGAAATCCAGGCTGCCGCCGAGCGGCACGGGGCGCGCCGTCTCCGGGTCTTCGGGTCCGTCGTTAGAGGCGAGTCTGGCCCAACGAGCGATGTTGATTTTCTTGTCGAGTTCGAAGAGGGTCGGAGCCTTCTCGATCAGGCAGCACTACTGGTCGAACTGGAGGATCTTCTCGGCATCCGGGTGGACGTAGTGTCGGAGGGGGGTATCAATCCCCGGATGCGGGATCGAATCCTCAATGAAGCCGTACCTCTATGAAGAGCGACCGTGAACGGCTTGAGGACATCAGTGAGGCAATTGAGCGCATCGAAAGGTACCACGAAAGAGGCCGGCAGGAGTTCACCAGCGACGAACTGCTCCAGACCTGGGTGGTCTATCACCTGCAGATAATCGGAGAAGCGGTCGGACGCCTGTCAGATTCATTGAAGGCGAACCATCCCGAGATCCCCTGGCGCGAGATCGTGGCCATGAGAAACATCCTGGTGCACGACTACTTCGCGGTGGATGTCGAAGATGTGTGGAACGTGGTCGAGAACGACCTGCCTGGTCTCAAAGTCAAGATAGATTCAATCCTCGGTTCAATCTAGACCGTACTTACCCCAGGTCCTTTGCCCCCTCCGTTATCGCATTCGCGATTATGAGCGCCTGGTTGCGGTCCTCCATGCGGTTGGCGTCCTCCAGGGACGAGCCGTTCAGAGCCACATTGAAGGCGTCCTTGGTCATGCGCAGACCGAACCTGTTCTTGGTGCACATCACCGCGGCCATGGCGCGTGCGGCAGGCAGTAGCTCCTCCCAGGTGTGGACGTGGTTGACCAGCCCCACGCGGTAGGCTTCATCGGCGGGGACCCTCTCGCCGGTAAGGCACATCTCGGCGGCCTTGCCCCAGCCCACCAGCTTGGGCAGGAAGAAGGATGAGGAGAGGTCGGCCCCGCCCGTCCCGATATTGATGTATTGGGCGCCAGGAAAGCATTTGTAACCTAGTCCTGGTGATGTCAATCCCCGTACCCCCCAATCGTATCCGTCCCCGCCCCTCTGGAGTACCAGTACATCGCCCTCTCCACCATAATGGGCCTTCCGCCCTCGAGGGCCTTTACAACGATTGCAGCCCTTCCCGTCAGACCGGAGTGCGTGGCCAGGTTGAAGGTGGAGCGGGAGTTGGCCGGGATCGCCTCGGTCTTCGTGACGTTTCCGGTACCGTCCGGGGTCATGTAAGTGATGGTCACAGTAACGTCGGTGCCGTTGGGGTTCTGCACCAGCGTCCAGGTCTCCACGTCGGACCCGGCCTCCCCGTCGGGGAGGTAGAAGGTCATATGGGGGGATGCCATCCCTATTGAGTCGTGGCAGGCTTCGCCAGCTCCCGCGTCCCAGTACATGGCGCGCTCGGCGATTATGGGCGCGGAGCCCGTGACCTTCGTGGAAAAGTCCGCTCCGGGCAGATAGTCGTTCACCCTTACGGTCTTGCGCGAGTTGGCGGGCATCACGATAGGGTTCTCCGGGTGGGGCACCGGGCCGGTGCCGGTCATGTAGGTGACGTCCACGGTGGTGTCCGTGGCGTTTGGGTTCTGCACAAGCACGTAGGTGGTGAATCCCCAGGCGGTGGTGCCCTCGGCTAGGTAGTAGCTGGTCTCTGGGGATGTGGTGCCGATAGAGTCGTGGCCCTCACGTCTGTCGTTCCTGTACATGGCGCGCTCGGGGATGACCGGCTGATCGCTCTCCACCTTGATGGAGGCGTCTTTGCTTCCTATGTCTGATGCCATGTTGAAGGTGGCCCGGGAGTTGGGACCTACGTCGTGGGCGAAGTCGGAGGGTCCCTCCCCCTCTATCATGTAGGTGACGGTGCAGTGCGCGATCGCCCCGTTCGGGTTCTGGATGAGGAGCCAGCACTCGAAGCCCCAGTTAGTTGAACCCTCGGGGAGGTACCAGGTAGTCGCCGGGGAGGTCACCCCCACCGAGCCGTGGCACTCCGGGGAGGCTGACGATGATCCTGTCCAGGACATGGTGCGGTCTGCGGCTATCGTGAGTCCCTCCCGACACGTAACCTCCGTCGAGAAGTCTTTCTGCCCCAGGGTGTCGGCTGGGAACACGGTGGCCCTAGAGTCGGGGGGCATGGTGATGGTCTGGACCTGGTTGGCCTCACCGGTTGGCATGTATGTGAGGTCCACGGTGACCGCGCTGGTGTTGGGGTTGACCACTGAGATGTAGGTGGAGAATCCCCAGGCGGTGGTGCCCTCGGCGAGGTACCAGGTGGAATCTGCGGGTACGGGCGCGTCGTCGAACTGAGCGAAGTTGGCCCTCGGTTGCCCGCCGACGTTGTTAAAAGTACCACCTGCCAGTACGGTCGTCCCCGGCGCAGCCAGCGCGTACACGAAGCCGTCGGTGCCCGGGTTCCAGGCGGTTGCCAAGCCTGATGAGTCCAGGCCCGCAAGGCTGTTCCTCGGCTGGCCGCCTATTGTCGAAAAACGTCCGCCTGTATAGACGGTACCATCGCTCGAAACCACCAGGTCTTCGACTATATCGTCGGCATTCGGGTTCCAGGAGGTGGCACTCCCCGAGGAGTTCAGGGCAGCGATGTAGTTCCTGCCCAGACCTCCGATGGTTGTGAAGTAGCCGCCCGTGTAGACCGTGGTTCCCGACAGGACTATAGCATTGATCATGCCGTCGGAGGTCGGGTTCCACGAGGTCGCGTTTCCTGTGGCTGTGCTCAGCGCCCCTATGTTCATCCTCGACTGGCCTCCGAGCGTATTGAAGGTACCGCCCGCATAGATCGTCGTACTGGTCAGTGCCAGGGAGGTCACCATCCCGCTGGCACCCGGATTCCAGGAGGTCGCGTTTCCGGTTGCCGTGCTCAATGCCGCGATGTTTTGCCTCGGTTGGCCTCCAATGTTGCCGAAGCTGCCACCCACGTACACGGTTGAACCGGATACGACCAGCGATCTCACCCAGAAATCGGCGCCTGGATTCCATGCTGTCGCGTTCCCCGTGCTTGAGTTCAGCGCAGCGATGAAGGCTCTCGCTTGCCCCCCTATGTTCCCGAAGTCCCCACCGACGTAGATCGTCGAGCCCGAAACAGCGATCGTATGCACGTTGCCGTCGGAGTTCGGGTTCCAGGATGTCAGATAGCCGGAGGAATCGAGGGCGGCGATGCGGTTCCTGGTCTGCATAGGTCCACCCTGCGGGCCGACCTGGGTGAACGAACCACCGATGTAGGTGATGTCGTTGTGGCGGACCACCACCAGGACCATGCCATTGGTGACGTATGTACCGCTGTTCGGGGTCGGGCTCGGCGCAGCGTCGGCCCCCTGGATCCCGATGAAAAGCCCCGCCAGGCCCGCTAGTAGGGCCACCGCTGTCAGAACTGCCGCTCCTCCTCGACGGTCTGCGGCAATCACCTCTACGCTCCTCTCAGTTCCGTGGACTCGGAAGTGCTATCAGGCCTACATCTTATCAAATCATGGAAGAAGGGTAGGGACTTGCAGGGCCCACCGGTGCCCATCCTTCATTCGGCTGGCGTCCTCCTGGGAAGAGCCGCTGCGGGTTGCTTCCCAAGCATGATATATGATCGGCACAAACAGGGTTTGAGCTAGGCGGGGTCGCCATAGACGACCCTGCCACTACCCTTGATCTGGAACCAGGATGGCGGAAACCACCTGACGTCGATACCGTCGTCAGTCACGTCAGAGATCTACCCCAGCTCCTTCGCGCCCTCAGTTATGGCGTTGGCGATTATCAGCGCCTGGTTGCGGTCCTCCATGCGGTTGGTGTCCTCCAGGGAAGAGCCGTTGAGAGCTGCGTTGAAGGCGTCCTTGGTCATGCGCAGCCCGAACTTGTTCTTGGAGCACATGACGGCGGCCATGGCTTTGGCCGCCGGG
>JAHJCO010000037.1 GCA_018831265.1 Actinomycetota bacterium | reverse complement strand
TCAGACGTTTGAATCACACCAACAACAGGAGTTGACACAATAGGTCAGAATCAACGCAAATCGTCCGAATCCAAGGTTAGGGCCCGAGTTGACTGTTACTATATTAGAATAGATACTATATTAGTTAATTACAGTTAACTACTGGGATTCAAATGTCTGACACCAGTACTCCGAAGGCGCTCCGGCTTCACTTGTCCTGCTCCTTGCGGATCCTGTCCATCTCCTTGGCCATCATGCGATCCTTGGCCGCCTGACCCTTCCTGCCGCTGAAGTAGTAGAAGATGTTGAAGGCGAGGCCGACACCCCACCCGAGCAATACCCATATAAACCAGGGATTGCCCCAGTCCCAGTTGCTGGTGATCCCCCAGACAAAGAAGATGAAGGTGTTGATAATAACGTAGGCGGCGATGTGGCTGAGCAGCCCGATCTTATCGTCGACCCGCTTCTTGGCCTGCTTCTGTATCTCCTCTTCCGTGAGCTCCATCTGGTCGGTCGGGCCGGATGTCATAACCGTCTCCTTTCACCTCCGGCCCGATGAGGGCCGGGTAGGGGCCGCTCGAGGGGCCTCACACCCCCAGGAACTTCTTGACCACGCGGTTCAGGACCGAGACGTCGATAGGCTTGAGCAGGAAGTCGTCGGCGCCCACCTCCGCCATCTTCTCCCTGGTCGCCGCCGATACGCTCGCGGTGATCGCCACCACCGGGACGTCGGTCTCGGAGGTCTCCTTTATCTTGCGGCACACCTCGCTGCCCGAGAGGCCGGGCAGTAACACGTCCAGCAACACCAGGTCCGGCTTCTCTTCCTCGATCATGGCCAGGACCTCGCTGCCGTTTCGGGCGACCACGACCTGGTAGCCCATGCGGTCGAGCACGACACGGTAGGTGGTGATTATGTCGTCGTTGTCATCTACGATGAGGATCTTTTTGTCTTCACGCATCGGGGCCACGCACCGGTATGTCGAAGCAGAACGTGCTTCCTTCGTCCAAAGCGCTCTCGACGGAGATTTCCCCGCCGTGCGCCTCTACTATACCTCTTGATATGGCAAGACCCAACCCCGTCCCGCGCTTCTCGCTCCTGGTGTCCGAATGCGCCTGCGACCACTTCTCGAAGATCGTATCGACCACCTCGGCGGGGATGCCCGCTCCCGTATCCTGGACGCACACCCTTATCGCCGGCCCGCCTCCCGGGCCCGGCTCACCGTCTGGGCTCGCTCCCTCCGGGACCCGGTCCACCCTGATGGTCACGCTTCCCTCGTCCGTGAAGTTGATGGCGTTCCCGACCAGGTTCACAATGACCTGGTGTACGCGGTCACGGTCGCACCGTGCGACCACCGGACCCGCCTTCGACTCCACCGACAGGCGCAGCCCCCTCTCGCGTGCGAGCGGCTCGTCGGCCTCCGCGACCTCCCTGGCCAGTTCGTATATGTCGCACTGATCAAGATCCAGGTCGAGCTGCCCCGCCTCGATCTTGGTAAGGTCCAGCAGGTCCCCGGTCAGGCGGGTGAGGCGGTCGATGTTTCGCTCCGCTATCTCGAGCATCTGCTTCTGCTCGTCGTTCAGCGGCCCTACCATCTCGTGGCCCACGGTGGCGACCCCCATCTTCATGGAGGCGAGCGGTCCACGCAGCTCGTGCGAGGCCGTGGAGACGAAATCGCTCTTGAGGTCGTCCAGGATCCGGAGGCGCTCGTTGGCATCCTTGAGCTCGTGGGTGCGCTCCTCCACTTTGCGCTCCAGGGTGTCGTACAGCTCCTTCAGCCGCGAGGCCATCTCGTTGAACTCCCTCGCCAGCTCGGTCACCTCCAGGCCGTCCTCGATGACCACCCGGGTCCCCATCTCTCCCGCGGCGAGCGCCTTCACGCCTTCCTGCAGCTCGGTGATCGGCCTGGCGATGGAACGCGCGATCACGAACGCCAGTGCCGCCCCTCCGAAGAGCAGGACAAAGACGACGATGATCATCACGTCGCGGAGGCGGCGGATCGGGGCCAGCGCCCGTGCGGCGTCCGCGGTGGCGGTGATGCCCCAGGCGCTCGATGGCATGTAGTCGTAGGAGACGACGACCTCGCCCAGCACCGGCAGCGTCGACTCGCCTTCGCCCTTCTCTCCGTTCGCCGCCCTCACCGGCGCGGCATCCGTCGCAGGGTCGTAGTCGGCAATCGTGACCTCTTCGGTGCCCTTCCTCGGACTCCGTCCGAACACCGCCACCCGGACCCGCGCACCCTCGGTCTCGCTCAGGATCAGCTTGCCGCTGGAATCGAGGCCGCTCGTATCGGTGAGCTGGTGCACCAGCACGCTCTCCGCCCCGCTGATGAAGGAGTACCCCAGTATGCGGTCGGTCCCCGGGACGATCACGGGTGTCATGGTGTCTATCACGAAACGTCCCGATCGTATCCCGAACTCGAAGGCCGGCTGCCCCGCCGAGGCCTCCCGCAGCAGCGACCCCGACACCTCGACGGGCGACACGGCGCCCGGGGAGCTCGCCACGGAAGCGATTATCGTCCCGTCGGGGGCGGCAACGGCGACGCTTTCGAATAACGAGGTCGCCGCGTCCAGGCCGAGCAGGACCTCCGAGAGGTCGGCCGCCGTGGCCGCCCGGTCCGCGGAACCTGATACGTAGAGCGCGAGATCAGCCTGGATCCGGGCGTCCTCCGCAAGGAGATCGGCCGCTTCTCCCAATGTGCCCGTCACCGCGTCCACGGCCCCCCTTGCCCTGGAGACCACTCCCTCCATGGAGCTGAACGTCTGGTCGCGAAGCGCCGAACGGGCGATGAAGAAGCCGAAGAGCAGGACGACCGTGCCGGTGACCACTATGGCCACTCCCGTTATCACGGTAAGCCTGCCCTTTAAACTCCGGACTAAACGCATCCAACCTCCACTATGGCCCGCAGGGGTAATTCTTGCATAGTTTTGCGTTATCTGACCAATTGCGAATTAACGTAGGGTCAGACCCCTTGCTTTTGCATTACTACCTAATCGCTTTCGAAGTTTTCGAACGGCAAAAGCGGGGTCTGACCCTATTGAATTGGCTGTTGCGCGACTTTATACTTCGGACGGGAGGTTCATGTTGGTTAACACTGGCAATCAAAAGCTCCTGAGGATCGGCGAGCTGTCCCGCCTGACCGGGGTATCGACCTCCGCCATCAACTACTACGTGCGGGAGGGGCTCCTGCCTCCGCCGCTGAAGACCGCGCCGAACATGGCCTACTACGACCCGGGCTACGTCGACATGGTCAATTCGATCAAGGTCTTCAAGCGCGAGAAGGGGCTGTCACTCACCGAGATCAAGGACATGTTGCAGAAGGGCGAGTTCAGCTGGACGGAGGGCTCGCAGCCCGAGGACCTCTCGAGCGCGGTGGAGACCACTAAGGGCTCGAAGAGGGCCCTGGACCGCCGCAGGCACATCATGAGCGTGGCCGCCAGGGTGTTCGCCGAGAAGGGCTACTACGCCACCACCATCAGCGACCTGGCCCGCGCCGCCGGCATCGCCAAGGGCACCATCTACTGGTACTTCGATAACAAGCGCTCGATCATGGTCGCGCTCCTGGACGACCTCTCCGACGAGATCGTTGACACCTTCAGCGGGATCATGCGCGACGCCGAGAACGGGCTGGAGGCGATCCTGGACTGCATCGAGCCCGCCCTGCTGCTCCTGGAGCGTCACGGCGCCATCTACATAATGTACTTCCTGGAGATCGGCTCCACGGATACCGAGATTCAGATGCGCTTCCGGCGCATCTACAAGGTCGTCCACGCCGGGACGCGGATCGCCCTGGAGCGTGGTATCTCCGAGGGGGTCGTCCGCGACATGGACCCCCACATCGGGGCCTACGGGGTCATGGGCCTGGTCGAGCGCGTCAGCGAGATCGGCATGTCGCTCGACAGGGTCCCGCTCGAGAAGAAGGTGGCCGAGACAACAGAGATGGTGCGCCGCGCCATAGCATCAGACGTCGCGCCGCGCGGGAAGAGAGGGGGCTCGAGATGATCGACGCGTTCCAGCACATAGGCATTGGGGTGACGGATATCGAGCGCTCCATGGACTTCTACGGCCGGATACTGGGCTTCAGGATCAAGCTGAACGACCACGAGGAGCCCTTCGAGCAGATGGTATCCATCATCGGCTCGCTGTGCCGGATGAGGGTGATAATGGCGGCAAACATCCGTGGCGGAGCCGCGGTGGAGCTCGTACAGCACACGGACAGCACCCCGATCCCCATGCCCGCCGACGCCCGCTGGGGCGATATCGGCTACCTGGCCGCGGGTCTCAAGGCGTTCCGCCTGGAGGACGTCGTGCACCGGGCTTCTACGCTCGGCCTGGAGTTCGTCACACCGGTGGCCTCGGCGGAGTCCCCGGAGGGTGTCTGGAGGTGGGCCTACCTCAAGGACCCCGACGGGCTCCTGCTGGAAGCCCTGGAGACCCCCGACCTCAGGGCGAAGGGGGGCGCGCCTCGCCTGGGAGGCTTCACCCATGCCGTCATCGGGGTTTCGGATATGGAGCGCTCCATCGCTTTCTACCGCGACGTCATAGGCTTCGACGGAGTCGTGTTCGACACGTCGGAGACGCCGGAGGGCATGGAGGCGGCGACGGGCGGAGCGGCGTGCCGGACCGTGACCCTGAAGCGAACGATGAAACCGGCCAGCGCGTTCCCGCTGGACGGCGGGATGGTCAGGCTGGTACAGCTCGCCGACGGAGGCGGGAAGCCGCTCTACGAGGGCCGCCGCTGGGGCGATGTGGGCATCATGGAGATGGCCATGGACGTCCGGGACGTGGTCGGCACCTACCGGAACGCCGTCGAGCTGGGCGCCTCGGAGTTCTGCGGGCCCACGCTCATGGATATGGGAATGGGCTCGGTCGGTTCGTTCGCCTACGTGAAGGACCCCGACGGCAACATCGTCGAGCTGGTCGAGACCCGGAAGCTGGGCTACCTGCCCCCGTCGGTGGTCTCTCCTCTGTTGAAAGGGCTGTTGGCGGTCACGTCGAGAAGATAATTGAGACGGTCACCCCCACCCCAACCCTCCCCCCTCAAGGGGGAGGGAGGAATCGGACTAGACCTTCAGGCTCTCATACGCGTCGGTGAAGAGCCAGGTGGACAGGTAGCGCTCGCCCGTATCGGGCAGTATCGTGACCACGGTCTTCCCTTCGCTCTCGGGACGTCGCGCCACCTCCAGGGATGCCCACACCGCGGCGCCCGATGAGACACCGGCGAGGATTCCCTCCCGCCTGGTGAGCGACTGGGTCATGTCGGCCGCATCCTCGTCGCTCACGGTGATGATCTCGTCTATCAGGTCGCGGTCGAGCACTTCCGGAACAAATCCGGCCCCTATCCCCTGGATCTTGTGCGCCCCGGGGCTGCCTCCCGACAGCACGGGGGAACCGGCGGGCTCGAGGGCTATTATCCTCACCGAAGGCTTACGGTCCTTGAGGACCTCGCCGACCCCGGTCAGCGTACCACCGGTCCCGACGCCGCACACGAAGATGTCGACGGCGCCGTCGGTGTCCTCCCAGATCTCCACGGCGGTGGTCTCGCGGTGCACGCGCGGGTTGGCCGGGTTGTTGAACTGCTGGGGCATGAATCCGTCCGACATCTCCTCCACGAGCTCCGTCGCCCTGGATACGGCGCCCCTCATACCGTCTTTGCCCGGGGTGAGGATCACCTCGGCGCCGAGGATGGCCAGCAGCGCCCTGCGCTCGCTCGTCATGGTGTCGGGCATGGTGAGTACGAGCTTGTAGCCGCGCGCCGCGCAGACGAAGGCAAGCCCTATGCCGGTGTTGCCGCTGGTGGGTTCGATTACCGTGGTCTCAGGGCCGATGAGGCCGCGGTCTTCGCCGTCCTCGATCATGCTGACGGCGATGCGGTCCTTTACACTGCCGAGAGGGTTGAACGATTCCAGCTTACCTATCACCGTGGCCGGCAGGTCCCCCGCCACCCGGCGGAGCCTCACCAGCGGCGTTCTCCCCACGGTCTGCGTTATGTCCTCGAAGAGTCTCATGTATCTCCCATCTTCGGCGGGCCGTACCGCCTTCTTCTCCCGTACTAAAAAAACCCCTTCCGGGGTACTCTCAGTGGCCGACCGGCGGTCACCGGAAGGCTTTTAAGGCCCGGTCGCGCCCGCGCTAGTAGACCAGGCGGTGGTACCGCATCCAGTACCAGAAAAGCCTAAACACCGACCGTCCAACCTCCTTCGCTTTTGACTAAGTCTTCAAGAAGATCCGGGTTTGTCCTTCCCACCGACGGTCGTGTGTGGCATTCGAACGAATCGCGGAATCAAGCCATCTGCAGGGCCCACCTGGTCTTCGGGTACAAGCTTTCCGAGATCGGAGACCATGCTGGTCTGAGTGAGTCGATGGTCCGTAAGGTGTCAAAGACTTGAATAACATCCTCAACAACAGTTAACAGGTGAATCAGAAACAACGGAAATCGCCTGAAAACCGGTCTCGGACCGCATTGGCTGTTATTTGTATAGATAAGATACAATATTAGTGAATTACAGTTATCTATTGGGATTCAAGTCTTTGACACCAGCCGCACGCCCTTCGGGTTGTGGCGTACCGACATTCTCGGTGCGAAACCCACTTACAGAATGGGGCTCTTAGTCGTCCGAGTCCCGGCCGTCCTCCCGTCGGGGCGCGTGCTCGCCGCCTCCGTCCTCCTCGCGCTCGTCCGGCTCGCGGTCTTCCTTCACCTCGGGCTCGTCGTCGGAGGAGTCCCCGGGGTCTTCGACCCATTCCTCCAGGTCCCCCCGCTCATCCGAGGGCACCTCCTCGATGGCCTCACGGATCTCCTCGTCGTGTTCCTCCAGCACTGAGCGGGTCTCCTCGCGGGCCTTCTCCTCCTCTTCGACCCCGCCCCGGGAGGCCTCGAGCGTCGCTTCTTCGATGTTCGAGCGAGCCTCCTGGATCAGGGGCAGGTACCAGTCCCGCATGCTGTTCCGTGTCGCGTAGTCAAGCTCCTCCAGCCGCTCTGACGCCCTGGTGACCCTGGCATCGACTGCGGCACTCCCCGACGGAGTCATGTACAGCCCCGCCTTCTCCACTACCCGTTTCACCGGGTAGAGCGGGCTGCCCGGCATTGCCCTGGTGGATACCAGCCCGACGGAGAAGAGGAGCACCATGACCAGGGCCGTGGCCGTGGCGGCGCGGGCAAGGACGGGCAGGGCTTTTCTCCACGAAGCGGAGCGGACCGGTACCGTATCGGGAACAATCGATTCGTTGCGCGCGACGGCCACCTCCAGGAGGAACTCCTCCCTTATCGACCCCGCGCGGCCGGAATGCTCGAGCGACCTGCCACTCTCGTATATGCGCCGGGCTATCAGCCTGTCGGGCGGAGAATCGAGCTCGTCAAACACCGGGCACCACTCCTCCCGCCTCTTCCGGCAACATTCGTTCCAGGCCTCCGGACGCCGTCCGCGGTTTCCCATCCGGGCCGAGGCCGAACACCTTGCGGAGCGAGATCATGGCACGGTGCTGCAGGGCGCGCACCGCGCCCGGCCGCTTACCGACGATTCTGGCGACACCGTCCACGTCGTACCCCTCGATGAACCTCAATACCACGACATCCCTCTGCATGTCCGGCAGGGTCGACAGCGCCTCGTAGAGCTCGAGGTTCGACATCTCCTCGAAGACCGTCTGCACCGGTCCGTGCTCCTCTGGCTCCGCCAGCTCGTCGCTCAGGCCGACCTCGTGCACTCGTCCGGACTTGCGGAAGTGACCGGCGACCACGTTGCGGGCTATCCCGTACAGCCACGCTCCTATGGTCCCGCCGCGGTCCGTGAAGTTCTCTATGCTCGCCAGGGCCTGGCTGAAGACCTCGGCGGCCATGTCGTCGGCGAGGTCCTCGTCCCCGGTATGGAAGTAGGCGTAACGCCTGATCCCCTCGAAGAAGCGGTCGAACAGCTCGGCGAACGCCTCCCGGTCGTACCGGGCCGCCCTGGAAGCTACCTCCACGGGATCCCATTCGCGCTCCATGCGACTTTCCAGTCCGCGGGCCCTTCCACCCGCTAAATGGTATTAACACCCGACACCGTTACGCTAAACTTACCGCCTGGGGAGACTTCCCAACCATGAGGGATATCATTTCGCGAGCCGTGGCCGAGGGCCGGGGTCTGGGCCGGGAAAGGAGTGCACTTGAAGGTCGTCAAGGTAGACCACGTGGGGGTGGCCGTCAGGGACAAGGAGAGCGCCGCCCGTTTTCTGACCGACATCCTGGGGGCTCGAAAGGTCCTGGACGAGCCCTGGGAGTACAGGGGACAGGTGTTCAACTGGGCGTACTTCGACATCGGCGGCCAGGGTCGCATCGAGCTCATCAGCTCCCCCGACCCGGACAGCTTCATCAACAGGTTCATCGAGAAGCGCGGGGAGGGAATGCACCACATCACCATCCAGGTGGAGGACCTGATGGAGGCGGTGGAGGACCTGCGCTCCCGTGGGATCACGGTGCTGGACGTCAGCCTCGAGAACCCTCACTGGAAGGAAGCGTTCATCAGCCCGAGAGACTCGTTCGGCGTGCTGATACAGCTGGCCGAGTTCGACGAGGACTACTGGACGGCCTGACGGCCCCCTCTCCAGGGGCAAGCGGCGATTGCCGGCCCGACCTGAAATAAAACCGGCACGCCCAGCGTATCAATATATGGACAGTGAAGAACTCAAGAAAGCGATCGTGAACGCGAAGCAGAGCCGTGAAGCATTCGGCCAGCTCTACGACGTGTATCAGCCACGGATATTCAACTTCGTCGCCAGGCGCGTGCCCAGCGTCCATGACGCGGAAGACGTGACCGAGCAGGTATTCGAGAAGGTGCTCAGGGCGATAAAGGCTTTCGACCCCGAGAGAGCTTCCTTCGAGACCTGGCTCTACAAGATAGCGAACAACGCGATCATCGATTTCTATCGGGCGAGCGAGGTGAAAGTGGACGCAGCCGAGGCCGGTCGCCTGTACACCTTCGAGGGCAGGGAAGACTCTGGGCGTTCGGAACGGTACCTCGCGTTGATCGAGCTGCTCAGTCAGCTCCCCGCTTCATACCAGGAGATCCTTAGCCTCAGGTTCATAGAAGACATGAGCAACAAGGAGATCGCGAGCATGATCGGCCGCAGCAACCGCTACGTCGCCGTGAAGGTGCACAGGGGGTTGCAGTCCCTCCGTGGGCTCGCGCTCGCAGAAGGCTTGCTCGAGGTACCCCGGGAAGGGGGCTCAGCTGAAGAAGACGATTGATCCGACCGGCAACCTGGATATGGAGAAGACCTGCAGGCCTTTCGGGTGGACCCGTGCACGTGTGCGGGAGGCTGCGGAGGCCGCAGGTCTCTTCCTGGAGTTGCGACCGGATTTCATCGCCCAGAGCGACGAATCGATCCGGAGAACCCGTTCCGCGCTCCTGGACACATACGATCTGCTCGAGGAAGGTCAGGAACCCGCGGGTGGTGCTGCCCGGCCTTTCCTGACCGCCAGAAAAGCCATAGCCTGTGCCGCGGTCCTGGCGGTGGTCGGACTACTCCTGTTCTTCGCTATCACAAGCCTGACCCGCAGGCGGGCAGAGCCGGTCGCCAGGATCCGGGTACTGCGCGGCGAGGTGTTGATAACCAGGCCCGGGGCGGACAGGCCGGTCGCGGCCTCCACCGGCACGCCCGTGCTCGAGGAGGACAGGCTCGAGACGTCCGGCGAGGGTCTTGCGATACTGGAGGTCGATGACGGAAGCGAGGCCCGCCTGGACGGCGCCAGCGCCCTGTCCCTCCCGGAGTTTTCTGAACGACGTGCAGGCATGAGACTGGATCGCGGGCGCGTCTATTTCAATCTGAAGAGCACTACCAGCTACCAGGTCCTTGCCGATGATCTGGCCGTGGAGACCCGGGGTGCCGCCGTCTTCGACTCGGCACAGTACGACGGTTCGGTCAGGACCAGGGTCATCGAAGGAGAGGTGACCCTGACCATAGAGTCGGCTCCGTGTGGACGGGTCTCGGGAGGCGAGGAAGCGATCGTCCGATCGAAGGACGGAGAGCGGTGGGTCGAGGTAAATAGATCCGATCCCGGCTTCCTGAACGAACCATGGTATCGCTGGAATCGTCTGCTCGACGGCATGGATGGTAATGCCGATGGTAGCCGGGAGCCGGCAGTGGAAACGGCGGGGAAAACCCCTTCCGGAAGGTACGAGGATTCCGCGTCGCCCGCCTCGGGAGAGATCGAGCTGCCGCCGCCGCCGGACGTTGCTCCCGGCACGGATCCCTCCCCGGTGATTCCTGAACCGGTGGCTCCCGAAGAGAAGCCCGAGCCGCCTGGCGCCGAACCCATCGAGTTCTCGTTGAGCGCGGCGTACGATGAGTGCGGTAAGATCGAGCTGAACTGGACCGTCGGCGGTGGTGACTACGATTCGATCGCGATCGCGAGGTCGGTGGACAACGCCGCCACCAGCTATCCCAGGGACAGGAAAGACGTGGTGGCCAGGTCGGTCTCCCGCTACACGGACACGAGTTTCGAACGCGGGCATACCTACTACTACATGCTTTGCGCGCTCAAGGAGGGAAAGGTCCGCTCCAGGAGCGCGGTTCGTGCCGTGGTCGTCCCGGAGAGGCAACCGGAACCGACCTACTCGCTCGCGCTGTCGATCGGCGAGGTGACCTCCGGTGAGGTACACCTCGGATGGACCCTGAAGACCACCGGCGGTTTCGAGGGGTACATCATCTACCGGGAGAAGGTCGCCGGCGACACCCGGGACAAGATCGTGATCCCCTCGTCCGACAGGGAGATGTCGTACTCGGACTCCCAGGTCAAGGCCGGGACCAGCTACGTCTACCAGGTGGTTGTCTACTCCGGTGGGCAGATCCTGGCCGGCAGCGACAGATTCACCGTCAGTGTCCCCGAGGCCTCGACGACCAAAAAGACGACTGAAGACGGTCCACCCGCGCCGATCCCGGACGATAATCCTCCGGCTAAATAGCCGATTCTAATGTTCGACTATCCAATCCATGATCTGAAGGACCCTGGCCGGGATCTCTCCGAGGGATCCGGCTGGGCGGTCCACTCCGCTTCTGAAATAATCCCCCGCGCCGTCCCGTATTAAGGAATGGAGGGAATGATATGGGCGGTAGCGGAGTTGTATCAATCGAGCCTGCCACGGAGCCTGTTCCGGTCGTTGAGGTCTCGACCGGGATGCGAGAGGACCACTTCCCGGCGGCAGGCAGGACGGTCACGGGGGTCGAAGACCGATCCAGGACGAGTGTGCTTCTCGTAGACAACGACCGCGACCTGCGGCGTGCGCTCGCGCTGTATCTCAGGCTCGAGGGATGCGACGTCGTCTCAGCCGCCGATAGCCGTACCGCCATACGTGAGATAAAGAGAGACCCGCCTGACGCCGTAATCGCGGAGATCAGTCTGCCGGATCGAGACGGTCTCGCCCTGTGCCGCAAGCTGAAGAACGGGAACGGCCGCCTCGCGATTCCCGTCATTATCTTCACGGGGTTCACCGGGGCCTCCTGGCGGCAGGGAGCGATCGATTCCGGGGCCGACGAGTACGTCACGAAGCCTTGCAGCTTCGACCGTCTCCTGGAGGCCGTCAGGCGCCTCGTCTCCGCGCGGGAACGACCGGGATGAACGAGTCGGGGATGTTCCCCGGCCACGGGGTACTCTCGAGGACCGGCGAACCGGGACGGCGAGGCGAGGCGGTCGCCCGGCAGCGGAGGACGCGATGATGGGGGTCTCCCTGGACGCCGCGGAGGATGCTGTCGATGACGCTGTGAGCATCCTGGTCGTGGATGACGACGAAGTCCTGGCGGGCATATTATGCAGGTTCCTCGAGTTCTCGGGATTCGAGGTCCTGACCGCCGCAGATTGCGTCGCGGCTCTTCACCTGATCGAAGTTTCACGCCCTGACGCCGTAATACTCGACATCAGGCTCCCGTATCTCAATGGTGTCCCGGTATGCAGGTACCTGCGGCAGGTGGTGGTTGAATTGAAGACCCCGGTGATTGTCCTGTCATCGCTGTTCGAGTCTTCATGGCCCAGACGTGTCCTCGAAGCGGGCGCGAACAGGTATTTCACCAAGCCCTGCGACCTCAGAGCCCTGGTCCGGGCCGTTCGACGTGACGTTCCGAACAAGGACGGCGGCGGGATATCCGGTCAGTCCAGCTTCATCCCGTAGTCCGCGTGCTTCTGCTCGAAGCCGAGCTTCTCGTAGAAGCCGCGGGCCTTCTCGTTATCGACCTCGACGCTCACGTCGAGCTCCTGGCATCCCATGGTCCTCGAGACCCTCTTGGCCTCTTCCACCAGCAGGGCTCCAACACCCTTTCCCTGGGCTTCCTTGGTGACTATGAGCTCGGTTATGGAAGCGCGGTTTCCCCCCAGGTACAGGGAAGGCAGGATGAGCAGTATCATCAGGCCGAGCTTCTGCGGGCCTTCCCCGGCGAGGATGAACGTCCACTCCGGCGAGGCGATCATCTTGCGAAGGGTGCTGTACCACGCGACAGGGTTCATGTCGCCGGTGACCCCGACGGCATCGCCCAGTTCCCTGATGAGCACCGCGACGTCTTCCTCGTCCGCGAGCGTTGCCTTGCGAATGTCTATCATCACGTCCTCCCCGTCAATCTCCGGTCTCCAGCCGCCAAAAGGATATCACAATTGCCACGGCCGGTCAGGGCGGCTCAACGGGTCGCCCGGACCTTCCTGGCGTGCCGGTACAGCCCCACCGCCGCGCCCGCGTATGCCAGCGGTGCCAGCATCACCAGGCGGTTTTTCGTCCCCCCGGTAGAACCCCGCTGCGCCACCGGGGGCAGGCCCGGGTACGGCCGGTGCGGCTCGCTCTGGTACCAGTAAGCGGTGCAGTCGAAGACCGCCGGGAGCCTGTTGTGAAGGCCATGGTCCAGCACCACCTCTATCTGCCGCTCGAATGCGACCGGCATCTCGACGTGGAACCGGTAGCAGGAGACACGCCTGGAGAAGTAGTCACGCCTGGTGACGCCGTGGGTAGGGTGGGTCGAAGGTACCCGCGTGAAGTACCAGGCGCTGTTGAAGTAGTCCTCTCCACCGGTCCCGTGCACGTTTGGCTCGCAGGACCCGTCGATCCACATCCGCTCCCAGCCCTCCAGCATCCCCAGGCCCCATCCCTCGGGCGAAAAGCTGTGATAGGGGTTCAGACGCCAGGGGTACCCCGCGCCCTGCATGTCCATGTGGCACCCCATGTAGAACCCGCCGCCCGCGGCCGACAGCACCGTGAAAGGCTCTCCCCCACGGTGGCACCGCTCGCGACTCCAGTAGCAGTGGAAGTACGGTGTCCCGCCGGGCAGGTCCCGCTTGAGCTCGAGGTAGGTGACCTGGTAGAAGAAGATCGCTACGGGCAACCTGCCCTCGTTCTCGAGGGTTATGAAGGCCCGCCGCGCGAAGGGCATGGGAAAGAAGCAGAGGTATGCCCCAGAGGTGATCGCCAGCCAGGCCGAGGAGTAGTCTTTCGGACGACCGAAGGTGGTGCCGAAAAGGTCACCCAGAGGGACCAGGACCGAGGGCTCCTCCTCGTCGTCCCAGCGGATCTTCAGGGTCACCTTCTTCAGCACGCCCGGGTTGATCTGCCTGGGCACTGTCATCCAGATCCTGGTGACGAGCCCCGGGCCGGGCAGGTCGGCGGCGACGTACTCCTTTCCTGCGGGCAGGTCCACGCACTTCGATATCGTCTCCCCCAACATGCCCGGAGGAAGCCAGGTCCGCCTCCCGTGGCTGGACACCTGCCGGGTGACTCCGTCGGCGGGTCCGAGCCCCAGCACGTCCTTTGCGATATTGAAGAACACCGCGCTCACCTCCGAAGCCACGGAAAGGGTCCGACCCCGATTCGACGGGGATTGCCACGCCAATCGATTCTATCCCATTTCGACGGCGGTGGATTCACATCGAGGGACAGGTTTTTCAGCCCCGGGTACGGTCCCACGAGGCCGGCGTTATACAATGGGACCATGGCAAAGCGGACGATCACGACGAAGAAGGGGCGCGGACCCGGGGCCGGCACCCGGACCCAGATCATGGACGCCGCGTTACGCAGGTTCAGCGAGAAGGGCTACCTGGGGGCCACGACCGCCGACATTGCGGCGGAGGCCGGGGTCAGCGAGAAGACGATCTTCGACCTCTTCGGCGACAAGAAGACCCTTTACCTGCAGCTTCGCGACGAGCTGCGCGAACGAGCGCTCTCGGAGATAATCCCCCGCCTGCCGATCGGCGGTGGGGCTCCCGCGGTCCTGCGCAGCCTGGGCCGCGAGTTCGCCCGCGAGGTGAGGCAGAACCGGGACAGGGCCCGGGTCAACGTACAGGCCGCGACCGCGCTCGACGACCCGGACGTCATGAGGAGCGCCCAGGCCTTCTACAAGGATCTGGAACGCCTGGTGATGGATATCCTAGTCGAGGGGAGGAAGGCCGGGCTCATCAGGCCGGACCTGGACCTGGAGCAGTTCGCCTGGACCTACGTCATGGCGATCCACTCACTGGGGTTCATCGGTATGATGGACGCCGCGCCCCCATCCCGGCAGGAAGCGGCGCTGGTCCTCATCGACCGCCTCGTGGATCACGCCGAAGAGCCCGGGCGCGCAGCACTCACTCCCTGATGAGGTCGAAGAAGAGGTCCAGCGCGTAGTCCGGGTCGAACCCGGCCACGGACCTCCTGTCCAGGTCGAGAAGCACCGCGTAGGCGATCATCGCGGTGAAGGAGACGAACAGCAACCCGGCCGTCTCGGGGTCCGTAACCAGCCTCACCGTTCCCTCGCTGACGTCCCGCTCGATCACCTGGGCGAGCATCGTCGAGGCGCCGGTGAACGCAGTCAACTGCTCGGCGCGGATCTCGGGGTCCTGGCCCACGACCCCCTCGGCCAGGATACGGGCGAGCTCCCTGTGCTTGCGGATGTAAGCGGTATAAGAAGTCAGGAGGCGGCGCACCAGGGTCAACGCGTCGGCTTCGGGATCATCGGGGAGCGCCTCGATCAGACGGCGAAGGACCCTGTTGGTGACCCACTGGCGCGTGGCGATGAAGAGTCCCTTCTTACCGTCGAACATCTTGTAGAGGGTGCTGGGCGACACCCTGGCCGCCGCTGCGACCTCCGCCATCCTGGTAGCGTTGTAACCCTTCTCGCCGAAGAGCTTTACCGCCGCCTCCAGGATCCGTTCCCTCTTCTCCTCACCGTTCAACAGGTCGGCCTCCCCTGTCGGGACGATCGCCGCACCTGCATTCTATAGCACGCGGGCTCGTCCCTGGAATCGATCTCCTCGAACTGTAATATTTCGCACCCCTCAACGATACTCGTGGTGAGATCGGAAACCGTTTCGGCCTCCACTTGATGTCCGTTGTTGCCAACGTTCCCTAAAAACGTGATAATTCTCACGTGCTTTGTACAGATGAACCGCTTGACCGCGACCGTCGTCGAATTACCGTGGTCGTATTCCACCCCGGGAGGAATATGAGGGTTGCTCGCATACTGTTCGCCTTGCTGGCAGCGTCGTCCGTGGCGCTCGCCGGGTGCGGCGGCGCCCGGACCACCGGCGCGGTGGACGTGAACAAACTGCTCGAACAGAAGATAAAGCCCAACGAGATGGGCATGGTCATGATAATCGAGTACCACCGCGTCGAGGACGAGGAGAGCGACTACACCCGTAGTATCGAGAACTTTAAGAAGGACATGGCCACCTTCTACGAGAAGGGCTACCGCCTCATCGCCTTCCACGACCTGTTGAAGGGACGCATCGATGTTCCCGCGGGGACCACTCCGATGGTCTTCAGCTTCGACGACTCGACCCAGTGCCAGTTCAACTACGTCAAGAAGGGCGACAAGACCGTCATCGACCCGAATTGCGCCCTGGGCCTCATGCAGGCTTTCTACGACCAGCACAAGGACTTCGGGTACACGGCGCAGTTCAACCTGCTGCCCCAGATGTTCGATCAGGAAGACTACAAGAAGAAGAAGCTTGATTACCTGCAGACCAACGGCTTCGAGTTCGGCAACCACACCGTCAGCCACCCCTCTCTGGGCAGGCAGTCCGACGAGGCCGTCCAGGAGGAGATAGCCACGATGGCAAAGGATATCAAGAGCGTCGAGCCCAAGGCGACGGTCGACGTGCTGTGCCTTCCGAACGGCTCGGTGCCCAAGAACCAGGCGCTGATGTACGACGGCTCATTCGAGGGCTACAAGTACCACAACAACTGGGCGCTGCTGGTGGGATCGAACCCGTTCTATCCCGTGTGGCACTACCGCAACCCGGGCACGCTGGTCCCGAGGATACAGGCGATGGATTATGACCCGGAGGACGGCTCCGGCGCCGAGGGCTCGGTCTACTGGCTGCGGTACTTCGACAGGCACCCGGAGCTGCGCTTCGTCAGCGACGGCGACCCCACCACCATCTGCGCCCCCTCGTACATGGAGCCGAGGCTCACAGGGGACAACATCCCATCCGGAGTACAGTTCGTCGGTTACTGACGGGACTCGCCGGATCGGGTCCAGGGAGACAATGGCCAGGAAACGAAGGTTTACGAACAGGCGATCGTCAGACGTCTTCGTCGGAGGCAGGCCCCGCAGCCTCGACTACGGCGAGCGGCGCGAGGCCGCCCGCAGGCAGCCGAACGGTGGGCCGCCGAGCATGGACCGGCCGCGCAGCAGGCCCGAGCGCTCTCCCAGGACCGGGCCCCTGGGTCGCCTGACCGGACCGATGCTCGCGCTCATTGCCGGGGGGGCCCTCCTCTTGTTCCTGGTGATCTGGTTCTTCGCTTTCGTGTATCCGAGTCCGATCGGCGGTATCACGCCCGTCCAGGGCTCCTTCGTCCGCAACCCCACGGTCGATATCAAGGCGAAGTTCTCCAGGCCGGTGAAGCCGGGCACCGTCACCCTCAAGGTCGACGGCAAGGAGGTCGTCAACAACATATCGGTCGAGGCGCGGGCGCTGGCCTGCCAGGTCCCGCTCACAGACGGCAAGCACGAGGCCCTGTTGGTGGTGAACGGCGGCGGGCTCATGGGCAGGCGCACCGCTGGCTGGCAGTTTACGGTGGACACCACCCCTCCGAAGCTCGACCTGACAGAGAAGAAGGTGACCGACCTGAAGGGAACAGGAGAGGTAAGGGTCGAGTTCGCGGGACAGACCGATCCCGGCTCTTCTGTCACCATCGGCAAGGAGACGCTGTCCGTGGACGCCAAGGGTAACTTCGAGGGCACCACCAACAGCCCGCGGACCAGGAGCCTCAGGATCTCCTCCAGGGACGGTGCGGGCAACGAGGCGGCCGCCTTCGTGGTGACCCAGAAGCCGGTCGCCGCCAAGGGCGTTCACGTCTCTATCTTCATCGCCGCGAGCGAGAGCAACCTCCAGGACATGATAGGTCTCACGGAGCGGACCGAGCTCAACTCGCTGGAGATCGACCTCAAGGACGAGGCCGGGCAGATCGGCTTCGACATAGACAACCAGCTCGCCCAGGAGTCGGGCGCGGCGAACGACTACCTGAAGCTCGACTCACTGGTGGATACACTCCGCTACCACGATGTCTACACCATCTGCCGCATAGTGTGCTTCAAGGACCCCAAGCTCCCCCGGGTAAGGCCGGACCTGGCGGTTCAGAGCACGGGTGGCGGCCTCTGGGGTAGCGGCAACTGGCTGGACCCCTACTCGAGGGAGGTCTGGGACTACAACCTGGCGGTCGCCGAGGCCGCGGCACGGGCCGGGTTCAACGAGGTCCAGTTCGACTACGTCAGGTTCCCGTCGGACGGCGACGTGGAGGAATGCGCTTACCCGCACCAGGACGGGCGAACCCAGGGACAGGTCATCAGCGACTTCCTGAAATACGCCCGCGAGAAGCTCGCCGCCTACAACGTGTTCATCTCGGCGGACGTGTTCGGCCTTACCGCCAGCAAGCAGGGGGAGATGAACATCGGGCAGAAGATCAGCGACGTGACCAGGATAGTGGACTACCTGTCGCCGATGATGTACCCGTCACACTACAACCCCGGCGAGTACGGCATTAAGAGCCCCGAGAACAATCCCGCCGACACGGTCAGCCACTCGGTCGACGACTTCAAGAAGGCCATGAAGGGCGGCAACGCGGGGCTTCGCCCCTGGCTGCAGGACTTCAGCCTCAAGGTCACCTACACCCCGGACATGGTGCGGCGCCAGATCGACGCCTGCGAGAACGCGGGGGTCAAGCAGTGGCTGCTGTGGGACCCCAACTGCACCTACAGCGAGGAAGCCCTCAAGCCGCAGCAGAAGCAGAAGTAGACCGCCTGCCGTTCCACCCCTACTGCCAGCGCTTCAGGCCGGACATGGTCTGCTCGGCCTCGGATTCGGCTTCGGAGCGCCTTGCCGCTCATCTCCTGGATCTTGTCCGCGATGTATTCGACGGCCGCGGGTACTACCCTGCCGTGTAACAAAAGGGTCAGACCCTTTTGTTACATGGCGGATCTTGAAGGGGGCGTTAACGGCGTGTTCTTACTGTTAAAGATGCCGGCCGGTTGTTGTTTGTCATGGGCGTGTCCTCTATACATGAGGTAGATTGAGCGCGGTTCACGCGGGTGTAGAAAAAGGAGCAGTGGAGTTGCCTAATCGTTTCGACGGGCTTGTGGATCCCGAGGAGATCGAGCGTGTCATAAGACGGCTCGGCGGGGACCTGGAGCGGCGGGAGTTCCTGAAAAAGATGGGGCGCCTGGCCGGGGGCTTGCTGCTGGGAGCCTCACTCGGCGCCGTCGCGGCCTCTTGCGGCGGGCGGACGCCTAGAGTGACCAGGACCAGCGCTCCGGGTACCTCTCCTCCGCCGCAGCCGGCGGCGGCCGCGGACCTTGCGGTGGCGACCACCGGTACGCCGGCCGAGATGACCCGGAAGGCTCTGGACGCCATCGGGGGCATGGGCAGGTTCGTAGAGGCCGGCAACGTGGTGGTGGTGAAGCCGAACGCGAGCTTCATGGACGGTCTTCAGGCAGGGACCAGCACCAACCCGGACGTGGTGGCCGAGGTCATCAGGATGTGCAGGGAGGCGGGCGCGGCCAGGGTCATCCTCGTCGACCACACACTGCGCGGCGCGGCTGAGGCTTGCCTCAACGCCAACGGCATAGGCGCGGCGGCCCGGGCGGCGGGCGCGGAGCTCCTGGTGCGCGGCGGGAGCGACCAGGGGGGCGGTGTCACCACTCCGATCCCCGATGCGGTCGCCATGACGAGCGCGGATGTCTACCCCGAGGTGCTCGCCGCCGACGTGGTCATCACCGTCCCCAAGGCGAAGCACCACGGCAGCGCGGGGCTCAGCCTGGGCCTGAAAAACTTCATCGGGGTCACCTCCAACATGTCGGAGATACACAACCACGGCCTGCAGCAGTCCATCGCCGACCTGGCTACCCTGGTAAGGCCGAGGCTTTCGGTGGTCGATGCGACCGTCATCCTCCTGGAGAACGGCCCGGGAGGACCGGGGCCGACCCGCGTCGCCAATACCGTCATAGCCAGCGGTGACGCCGTGGCCGCGGACAGCTACGCCTGTACGCTGTTCGGCATGACCGCCGCCGACGTGCCGTACATCGTCCACGCTGCCGGGGCCGGGCTGGGCACGGCCGACTTCAACGCGCTGAAGGTGGTGAACGTCTGAGATGAGCGGGGACGGGGGCAGGAGACGGGGGGTCCGGATCGTACGGTGGTGCGTGCAGCTCGCGTTCCTCGCCTTTTTCGTGCTGCTGACCTTCCGCGCGGCATACCCGCCGATAGCTGTTCCGAGCGCGAACCTCCTGCTCCGCATGGACCCGCTGGCGGGGCTGATCGCCCTGACGGGCGCCAGGAGCCTGGCCGCGTTCGCCGCCTTCTGGCCCGCGTGGGTGCTCCTGGGGCTGACAGCGCTCTCGGGACACCGTTTCTTCTGCGGGTGGATATGCCCGCTGGGGACCTGTTTCGACGTCGTGGGCGCCTGCAAGCCCCGTTCGATGGAGTACTACAGGCCTGGGGGCAGGGAGATCCGTGCCAGGAAGGCCGCGGCCGCCTCCGGGTCCCACCGGCGCAAGGTCCGCTTGAAGTACCTGCTGCTGGGGCTGGTCATCCTGCTGTCACTCGCGGGGATCAACCTGCTGTACTTCGCGAGCCCGTTCGTGGTGATGAACCGCTCGGTCTACTACGTACTGCTGCCGCAGGTCCCCTGGTTCCTCGTCGCCCTCGTCCTGCTCGCGGTGGCGTACAGGCCGCGCTTCTGGTGCGAGGACCTGTGTCCGGCGGGTGCGCTCTTCAGCCTGGTTTCGAAGGTGGGGAAGCGCCTGAGCGCGCGTGTGAGCCCGCTGTCGGTGGTGAAGGACCCGGCGGCGTGCGTCTCCTGCGGGGCGTGCTACCGCGCCTGCGACTTCACCCTCGACGAGCCGTTTCTGAAGGGCGATGCGGGTCAGTTGCGCTCCGCGGACTGCGTCGCCTGCGGCGACTGCGTGGCGTCGTGCCCGTCTCCCGGCGCGCTGTCACTGAAGAGCGTGGGAGAGCCGCTGTACGTGTCGGGCAGGGGGAAGCCCGCCCGTGCCCCGCGTCCTGGTCGCGAGCCCTTTCCAAAGACATCACCGGGTAAGGGCCTGACCGTGACCAGGGGTGAGTTCATAGGATCGGTGAGCCTCGGCGCCGTGCTGCTGGCGGGCTACGGGGTCGGGCTCAAGGGGATATCGGAGCCTCCACTGAGGATGCCCGGAGCGCAGGACGAGTCGAGGTTCCTGGCCGCGTGCAACCGTTGCGAGGAGTGCGTCCGCGCCTGCCCGGCCGGGTGCCTGGTACCCATGGGGTTGGAGGGCGGTCTTCAGAAGCTGTGGACGCCGAGGTTCCAGCCCCGCACGGCCGGCTGTATCTACGAGCAGTGCGACCAGGCTTGCCGGAGAGTCTGCCCGGCCGGTGCCATCGAGGAACAGGCACCCGACCGGGTCGCTATCGGCCTGGCTCACGTCGATACGAAGAGGTGCCTGGGGCACAAGGGCCGGCAGTGCCTGGTGTGCCAGGAGAGGTGCCGGTTCAACGCGATAGACGCGGACGGCCTCCGACCGGTGGTCGTGCCGGCGAAGTGCACCGGGTGTGGGGCGTGCGAGGAGACCTGTCCGACACAGCCGTCGAGCATCAGGGTCTTCGCCGACGGGTACGAGCCGGTCTGGCCCGACGGGGGAAGCGGCACGCGGCGCCGGGGTGGTTGAGCCCCCGGGCGCCCGCAGGTGCCTGCCGTAAGCCGGACCATACTGACCAGTACAACTCCACTTGCCAGAGCACTCCCGCTTACGTTTAGAATATGGGGCCGATCAAGGAGCAAGATGATGAAAAGCAGCCTCAAGATGCTCGCCCTCCTCCTGCTCGCCGCGGGCGCCGTCGGTTACCTGATGGGGGTCCGACTTGACGAGGAGAGAAGGGGCAGGGTCATGAAGTTGCTCAGCGAAGCACGCGAGATGCCTTTCCGCGTCTTCGTTTGAGACGCACCGCGAGCCCGACGGGGGTATGAGAGATGGCGCGCACCGACTACGACGTGGTGATAATCGGCTCCGGGGTGGGCGGGCTCACCTGTGCCTCGCTCCTTTCGAAGGAGGGCCTGAGGGTCCTGGTGCTCGAGCAGAGCCACCGCATCGGCGGCTGCTGCTCCAACTACGACCACGAAGGGTTCAAGCCCGACGTCGGGGCCGTGTTCGTGATCGGCCACGAGATGTACTACAAGCTCTTCGAGCTGCTCGGGCTGCGGCTGGAGGACTACCTCGAGTACAGGCTGATCGACCCCGTCTACGACACCATACTGGACGATGGGACCCGGGTGCTGCTGCCAAGGGATGTAGACGAGATGGCCGAGGTGGTGGGCTCGATATCGCCGGCGGACGTAGAGGGCTACTACAGCTACTGCGCGGACATGCAGAAGATCTTCGACGTGTACCGGGCGGCCCTCGACGTCCCCATGCCCTCCCTGGCGGAGGTCAGCCGGCCGGCTTACCTCGGGAAAGTGGCTGCGCGGCGCGAGCAGCTACCCGCCTTCCCGGTGAACGCGTGGCTGGCCACGCGGACGCTGGACCGGGTGGTCAACCGGTACTTCTCCGACGACCGTATCAGGCTGATGTTCGGCTGGGAGAACCTCTACGCCGCGTTGCCGGCGCACCGATGCACCGGGCTGCTCTCGAACGTGACCTACATGGGGCGCATGGGCTACTACTACCCCAAGGGCGGGATGATATCCATCCCCAAGGCGCTCCGGAGGATAATGGAGCGCTTCGGCGGCGAGATCCGGTTCAGTACCCCTGTGGAGAAGATCCTGGTCAGGAACGGGCGCGCCGAGGGTGTTCGACTCGCTGACGGGACCGAGATATCGGCGGGGGCGGTCATCTCCAACGCGCACTCGCGCACCACATACCTGGACCTGGTCGGCGAGCAGCACCTGCCGTACGCGGTCCGCCGGGCGGTCAAGAACCAGCCGTGCTCCATCCCCGCGCCGACGTTCTACATGGGGCTGAAGCAGAAGATGGACTCGGTGAGAGCACACTTCACCGTGCTGCTTACCGAGCGGCACAAGTTCGACAACGTCTGGTACGAGTACTACGACAAAGGACTGCTGTACCGTCCGGACGACGCGGCGTTCCTGGTCTCCTGCGCCTCGCACGACGACCCCGATCTCGCGCCAGCCGGGAAGCAGGTCCTCTCGGTCATCTACATCGCGCCCTACAGGCTCAAGTATCACCGGTGGGACGACATCGCGGACGAGTGGGCCTGGGAGTGCATCTCCTCTCTGGACAGGCGGGCGTTCCCCGGCCTGTGCGAGAACGTCGATTGGATGGACTCGGTGACCCCGGTGGAGCTGGAGCGACGGTTGCGGCTTCCGGAGGGAGCGTTCTTCGGCCTGGAGATGAGCGGGGGCAACATGGGGCCGTTCCGCCCCAACTACCGCTCGCGGTGCGTGAAAGGCCTGTACCTGACCGGCCAGTGCACCAACCCGGGCGGGGGCGTGCCGCTGGTGATGCTGTCCGGCATCGCGGCCTCCAGCATGCTGGTCAACGACCTGGCAGCGGGTCAAACCTGACGATTTTGCCGTTTTTTACCTTGGTACCCCACTCCATAAATACGGTTGCATTCGAACGCCGATCCATCCGCACCTGCTGCGTTCCGCTCCTTCCGAGTACGACAGGCGTACGCGTCGGTCGCGCGCCTTGCATGAGCGGCGCCTCGCCGTTCTCGATACGACACCGTACTTATGAAATGGAGTACTCAGGAACGGCTCCGATCAGGGTCTGGCGCAAAAAATGCAAAATTTCAGGTTTGACCCTTTTTTTCCAGGGTCATGCGGCACATGCCGGGGCAGCCGAAGATCTCCTCGAAATCGCGGTCGGTGAACTCCTCGGTGACGCGGAACCCCACCCTCTCGTAGGCGCGGATCGCGGGCTCATTGCTTATGAAGCAACCCAGGTCGGCGACCCGGTGGCCGCGCTCGACGCCCAGCGCGACGATCTCCTCCAGCAGGGCGCCCACCAGTCCCCGGCCACGGTACTCCTGGAACGTAGCCACGTTCTCGATGCGCCAGGCCCCGTCGGGGTGGCGCGGCTCGACGGATGTCACGGGGCCAATGCGCCCCTGCATCGCCGCCAGGTCTCCGTCCGTCCAGCCCGTCTCGCGCAGCGCCGCCACGAAGTCCCTCGTCCTGTTCTGCTCGCGGTCCAGGCCCGAGAGTGCCGCGGCCACGCGGCCGTCCACCTCGGCCACCAGGAAGTGCGCGTGGTGCAGCCAGCAGACGTGCCGCGCGCCCAGGACCGCCGCCATCGCCGCCGTGCGCTCATCCGTCATCCCCCGCGGCCCGTCGAAGAGCAGGTCGTAGATCGACCTCGTCGACTGCCCCTGACCGGCCAGGTAGCACAGGCGGGCCAATCCTTCGCAGTCTTCCATTGTGGCGGGCCTGATCATGCTGCTCCCGTCGGATGGACCTGACGTCTCCCGGAGAGTCTAGCACCGGCGGCAGACATCATGGTTTGTGTCGGGACCCTGGACATCTGTTAGACTTGCCCAGTCCCGGCCACTAGAGAAAGGCGGATTGATGAGCACTATCGACCTGTCTCCCGAGGAGCTGGCCCAGGCCAGGGAGATACTGGAGGGATGCCTCGGGGACCTTCGGGCCGAGATATCGGATACCGACAGCTCCTCGTTCAAGGAGCAGCTGCGGGACCGCAAGGCCCTGCTCGAGAGCGTCATCGAGAAGCTTACCGCCGCGGAGTAGGACCCGGGGGGGCTACCGCCCGTAGGGCGCCAGGCCGAGCGCGTCGATGAAGCGCGGCTGGAAATCCGGGCTGCCGGCCAGCTCGACGTGGTCGGTCGCGAAGGCGATATCACGGGCGCGGTCCAGCGTCCGCCGTCCCCCCGTCAGTGCCAGGCAGGCTCCCTTCAGCGCGGCGTCTCCGACAGGCCGGAACCGCTCCGGCGGCAGGTCGGGCAGAAGGCCGATAGACCTCGAGTTATCTATGTCCAGGTAGTTGCCGAACGCTCCCGCCACGAAGAACCTCTCGATGTCTCCGTAACCGGCACCCGACCTCTCCAGCAGGAATCCCAGGCCCGTGGCGATGGACGCCTTGACCAGCTGGATCTCGCGCACGTCCTGCCGCGTTATTGTTATCGCATGGCCCGTCCCGCTCTCCGCCGCCTCCGCCAGCACGTACTCCGCGCGTCCCGCCATGCGTCCGTTCACCTCGATCACTCCCAGCCGGCGCAGGCACGCCACCGCGTCCACCACCCCCGAGCCGCAGATGCCCAGCGGCCGCTCGCCGCCGATGGTCTCGAAGGCCAGGTGGTCCTCTTCGAGCCATACCCTGCCGATGGCACCCGGCACGGCCCTCATCCCGTGCTGGAGCCGGGCACCCTCGAACGCGGGCCCCGCCGCCGCCGAGCACGCGGCCCTGTCCTCCCCTCTCCCCGTCACCATCTCGGTGTTGGTGCCCATGTCCACCATCACCGAGAGCCCCCCGGGCTGCTCGGAGTCGACGGCCAGCAGGCAGCCGACCGTATCGGCGCCCACGAAGGAGGCGACGTTGGGAAGGACCCTGAGCGTCGCGTGGGGGACCGAGGCCAGCCCCAGGCTCCCGGCGGGGCGCGGCTCGACCTCCTTGAACTCCGCCTGGTAGGGCAGGCACCCCAGGCGTACGGGTGTTACTCCCAGCAGGAAATGCTGCATGGGCGTGTTGCCCACGCAGACTATAGACTCGACGCCGGAGAGAGGGGCTCCCGCCGCTTCACAGGCGTGCCCGATAAGGCGGTCGATGCACTCGACCACCACCCGCTGCAACACCCCGATGCCGGGCTCCTCCCCACCCGCCCCGACGGCGAAAGCGATACGGGAGATCACGTCGGCGCCGTACGACCTCTGGGGATTGGTCTCGCTCCGGACGGTCAGTGCCGAGCCGCTCTCGAGGTCGGCAAGCAGCGCGACCACGGTGGTGGTGCCCATGTCAACCGCGACTCCCAGCCTTCCCGAGGGAGAAGGGCCCGCCGCGAAAGGCCCTATGGAGGCCGCGAGGAACTCCTCGGGCGACGAGGACTCGGTAGCCTGCCCGGAGACACGCACGGTGCAGTCCGTCGAGGGGCGGCACCGGCAGGCCAGGTAGAGGCCGTCGCGGTCCGGCTCGGCGGCTCCCCCGCAGATGCCGGTCAGCGTGCCCTCGAGGAGCTCTACCAGGCACTTGCCGCAGGTGCCCTCGCCTCCGCACTCGCTCTCCAGCAGGATCCCGTGCGCGGCCAGCACGGAGAGCAGGTCCCTGCCGTCCGCTTCGGCCACCGTTATACTCCTGTCGCCGGGAAGGACCCTGACTGTCGGCAAGAACGCACCTCCGGGCGCCGGCGGGTACTTTGCGCGCGACCCCCCGCTCACGGGGCGGCCGGGCGTCCCGTCAAGTATATGGCAGGGGGGTGGCGGCCGTCAGGCGCCTGCTAATGGACCGGGGTGCGGCGTCCCGATAGAGTATGTAGGAGCAGTCGCACTTCCGAGGAGGGGGCTTGGAGAAGAAGAAAGGCAGGAAGCGCTCGAGAGCCGGGGTGGTCCTGCTGGTGGCAGGCCTGGTCCTCCTGATCGCGGCCCCCGTCTGGCGTTTCGCAATCGCTCCGCTGTTCATCAGGCTACCCGAGGACCTGGAGAACCGCTCCACCTACGAGGGTCACTTCAAGGTGTTCGCCGACCCGCAGACCTCCAGGTTCTACCCCGAAGGCCAGGAGGTCACCACCCGCATACGCATCAGGAACGAGGACCTGCCGGTACCCGGCAAGTGCGACTCGGAAGTGCTGGTGCTCTCCGAGCGGGTGGAAATCACCGACATGGACACGGGCAAAGTGCTGGAGGGGCTCCACGGGGAGACGACCCACGTCCTGGACCGCCGGACCTGTGAGAACGTTCCCGGGGTCGTGGAGGGCGTCGACCGTACCGGGTACACAGTAACCTTCCCCCTGGGCTCGCGGAAGAAGGGCTACCCGATGTGGGACGACGACCTGGACCGTTCGGTATCCTGCGAGTTCGTAAGGGCCGACACGTTTGACGGCATCGAGCACAAGGACATCCCCGTCTACGTCTACCACCTGGGCGGCAAGATGGAGAAGATGGCGCACCCCCCGCCGGGCCTGCCGGAGAGCGTTACGGGTAAGCAGGTGAAGGAGCTTGCGGGCAGGGACCTGCCCATCTCGGACCAGGCCGAGATAGCGCTGGAGTACTACAAGAAGAACGACGTGACCTTCTACGTGGAGCCTGAGACGGGCTCTATCGTCTACGTCCCGAAGAACCACTACGAGTACCACGTGAAGAACGCGCCGGGAGCCACACCCGAGTACCTGAAGCTGGCCGAGGTCGAGTACGGCCGGACGCTGGAGGCGGCGCGGGAAGGCGCGGATAAGACGGTCAAGTACGTCCGGCTCATCGACCTGGACAGGAGGGGCATACCGCTGGGCTTCCTGCTCCTCGGAGCCGCCTTCGCCTTGACGGGGTTGATCCTCATGCTGCGCGCACGTATCGGCGGATCGGGCATCTCGGGAGCCCCGGGTAACATCCAGGCATAGAGAAAGAAGACGAGGCCGTCGTGCGAACCAGGAGGGGATCGTCTCCGTGACAACTATCTCAGAGCACCTGATAGGGAGCCTGGAGCGCTCCGGGCTCAGGCACGTCTTCGGAATACAGGGGGACTACGTGCTCGGTTTCTACCACGAGCTCTGGGAGAGCCCGCTCGAGGTCGTCAACACGTGCGACGAGCAGAGCGCCGGCTTCGCCGCGGACGCGTACGCGCGGGTCTCCGGGTTCGGGGCGGTGTGTGTGACCTACGGGGTGGGAGGCCTCAAGCTCGCCAATACCACCGCCCAGGCCTACGCGGAGAGCTCGCCGGTGCTCGTCATCAGCGGCGCCCCGGGTATATCCGAGCGTGAATTCGACCCGCTGCTCCACCACAAGGTCCGCTCCTTCGATACCCAGCTCAACGTCTTCAGGGAGATGACCTGCGCGCAGGCGGTCCTGGATGACGCGGAGACCGCCGCCGGCGGGATAGACGGAGTCATCGAGGCGATCACGGAGACCCGCCGGCCCGGTTACATCGAGCTGCCACGCGACATGATCCACGTCGATGTCGCACCACCCGGAATGCGCTCCCTTGACGAGCGCCCGGACAGGAGCGAGACCGTCCATCAGTCGGTGACGCGGGCCCTCGAGATGCTCTCCTCCGCCCGTCGCCCCGTCGCGATAGTCGGCCTCGAGGTCCACCGGTTCGGCCTGCAGCCGCTGATACTGGAGTTCCTCGAGCGCTCGGGGATGCCTTTCGTGACTGGGGTCCTCGGGAAGTCGGTGATCTCCGAGTCCCACCCGCAGTTCTTAGGGGTCTACGCAGGTGCGTTGAGCCCTGACCATGTGCGCGAAGCCGTCGAGGATTCGGACTGCGTCATCGTCATAGGGCCTCTAACGACAGACCTTGCCACCGGCATATTCACCCACAACATAGATACCAGCAAAGGCATGGTGGTCTTCTCCGGGGGGGTCATGTTTGAGGACAGCGCTTTCGAGGACGTCGATATGCGGAAGTTCCTGCAGGCCCTGACGGCGTCGATTCCCCCGAGGCGCTCGCGGCAGTCCGGGCTCCGCTCTCCACGCTGGCACGAGCTCGAGCCCTTTGCCCCGGAGTCGGGCCGTGGAGTAACCGTGGACCGGCTGTTCGCATGCCTAAACGACTTCCTGGAGGAAGACACGGACGTCATTGCCGAAGCCGGGGATGCGTTGTTCGGCGCCCTCAGCCTGGTGTTGCGCGGAAAGGCGCAGTTCATATCCCCGGCGTACTATGCTTCCCTCGGCTTCGGTGTACCCGCGTCGATAGGCGTACAACTCGCGGATCCGGCAAGAAGACCGCTCGTGCTCACAGGAGACGGTTCGTTTCAGATGACGGGCATGGAGCTGTCGGTGAGCCTGAAGTACGGCCTGAATCCCATCGTGGTCATCCTGAACAACTCCGGCTACGGGACGTTCCGCCCGATGGCCGATGGGCCGTTCAACGACATCCCTCCCTGGCGATACGCCGAGATAGTCCGGGTCATCGGTGGAGGAAAGGGGTACACGGTGTCGACCGAACACGAGCTGACCGGGGCGCTCGCGGACGCGCGTCGCATCGCGGGGTCTCCCGCCATCATCGACGTCAGACTCGACAAGTACGACGTATCGAAGCCGCTCAGGAAGCTGGCCGAAGAGCTCAAGAAGAGGACCGGCTAGAATCGGTGGCGGCGAACGAAGAACCCTGTATTCGCCTTTAGTGGTCGGGTTGCGTGGGTGGTGGCGTGGGGGGTCGGGGGGGCGGGTGGGGACGGCGGCATCAACGGGTATAATCGTCAACAGCAGCGGTGAACGGTAAAGAAAAGGCCCCGAATCACGTCTATGGTCATAGAAGCTCAAGAAGAAGCCAGGTTGGTCGAAGAGGCCAGGCGGAGCCCTGATGCATTCGCCCGGCTCTACGACGAGTACCTGCCCGCGGTCTACGGCTACGTAGTGCGCAGGGTGAATAACCGGGAGATCGCCGAGGACATTACCTCGCAGGTCTGGGAGAAAGCGCTCAGGTCGCTCAAGGGTCTGCGGGAGGGGGCCTCCTTCAAGGGATGGCTCTTCAGGGTAGCGGGAAACACCATAACCGACTACTACAGGACGAAGGGAAGGCGGCAGGCGGTGTCGATCGAGGAGGCCGGCGAGGTCGCAAACGGCAAGAGCGCCGTGGCGGTGGCCGAGCTGGAGAGCAAGGTCAGCGTAAGGGCGCTGCTCGCGGAGCTGCCGGAGGGCCACCGCGAGGCGCTCACCCTGCACTACCTCGAGGGCCTGAGCGTGGAACAGATGGCCGAGGCGCTCGGTTCCACCCCGAACGCCTGCTACATGAAGGTATACCGCGCAACGAAGGCGCTGGCGGACGCCCTGGATAAGAAGGGCATCCGCAGCATGGAGGAGTACATTGGCTAGTCGGAAGGCGCTCGAGCTCATAGACGCCACGGCGGGCGCTCCCCCCGGGGAGGTCTCTGGCGAGCTCGCCCGCCTGCTCGGCGCCGTGGGCGTACTCAAGGAGTGCGCCGCTCCGCCCGAGGCCCCGAGCGAGGTCTTCGCCTCGCGGCTCCGATCGAACCTCCTGGCCCGCTACGACGAGCTGGTCGAAGCCGGGAGGCCGGAGCCCGCAAGGGCGAGGCGCGTCGCCTGGGTGCTGGTCCCGGCCGTGGCCGTCGCTGCGGCGCTTGTCTTCGCACTGGTGCTTTTCGTGCTCGAGCCGGCCGGGGAAGCACCCCTGGTGGCCCGCCTGACGGTGCAGGACGGTGTGGTGGAGGTCCTTCCCGCGGAAGGCAAGGCCGCCTCGTTCAGCACGGCCGCGGACATCCGTCTGGGTGACACCATCACCACGGCCTCGGGCTCGCGCGCCACCGTGACCTTCGAGGACGAGAACGTCGTCCGCATGGAGGCGGGAACGGAGGTGAAGGTCTCCGCCTACCAGGACGACAGCGTCACCCTCACCCAGGAGAGCGGCAAGACCTACAACCGGGTCATGAAGGGGGCCCGGTACTCGGTGCTCGCGAAGCGGACCATAGTACAGTCGGTCGGGACGGCCTTCGGGGTGGATATCACCGATGCGGACGTCTCGGTCCCCGATTTCGAGGGCACCGTGAAGGCCGGTCCCCTGATGGGGAAGAAGGCCGTGGTAGAGCAGGGCAACATCGCGCACACCAGCGAGCAGAACGGCGAGCTTGTTGTCACCGTATCCCCGCTGGACCTGGCGACACTGGACTACTCATGGCTGGCTTTCAACCGCGACCTGGACCGGGCCGCCGGCTTCCCGCTCGGCGTCCTGGAGGGGCTGGCTGCCACCCCGGCCGGAGGGGTCCAGCCACCGGGGACACCGCCGTCCTCGGCCCCGGGCTCGTCCGCGCCGTCACCGGGCTCGACACAGCCGCCGGGCTCGACACAGCCGCCGGGCTCCCAACCGCAGCCGACGCCTCCGTCGACGCCGACGGTATCTCTGTCGCTGTCCGACCCCGGGCCGCCCGTGCTGATCAAGTGGATTATGCAGAACGCGCAGGGCGCCGACTCTGTCGCTGTTCTCCGCAGGGACGGCCAGACGGCTCCCGAGTGGCCGGGCAACGTCGTCGCAACCGTGTCGGTCGGGCAGGATTCATTCTCGGATGCGAACGTGCAGCCCGGGCAGGTGGTGACATACCGGGTGGCCTACGTCACCGGAGGTTCCCTCCTGGCCCAGAGCAACCCCGTGACCGTGAAGACACCGGAGCCGCCGCCTCCTCCTCCGCCCCCGTCGCTGTCACTGTCCGGTGACTCGAGCGCGAGCTCGATGTACCTGGCCTGGTCGCTGTCGAGCGGCGATGCGGACGGGTTCGTGGTGCTGAGGGCCGACGGGCGGACCCCGGAGTACCCGGGCGACACCTACGACAGTACGGGCGGAGGCTCGTCCGGCAAGTACATCGATTACAAGGTATCGCCGAACTTCAATCTCCTGTACAGGGTGGTCGCCCTCAAGGGAGGCGAGGTGCTCGCGATTAGCAACGTGGTGGAGTATACCCCCTACTGAGCAACCACCACGTCTCGCATCGTCGACCGGCGCCCCGCGGGTAGCCGAGTCCCTTGCTGGAATTCCTCCGGTGATAGAATCATGCGTGAGTCCACATCGGAGGTAACCATGGGAAAGACACTCCCTGCGCTCATCGCCCTCGCGTTGCTGGCCTGCCTCGCGGGATGCAGCGGGACGACCCCGTCCGCCACGACCACCAAGGAGACCTACAAGCCGACGTTCAAGGCGCCCGCGTCTCAGACGGGCCTGGTCTTCCAGAGCCCGGAGCTCCAGTTCCAGATGCTCAGAGCGATGGGAGCCTCCGCGTACGGCGCCGCCGACATCGGCGAGTGCCTTCAGACCGCCATGCAGGTGGATGAGACCCAGCTCTCCGTGGGGAACTTCGACTCCTGGTACGATGCCTGGAACTCCACCGCCCAGCGCCTTCGGGGGATCGCGGACGGGTCCCTGGCCGCCGGAGACAGGATCAGCGCGCGCGATACCTACCTGCGCTGTAACACCTACTACAACATGGCCGAGTTCTACCTGCACGGCAACCCCGCCGATCCCCGCATAGCAGAGGCCTCGACGAATGCCAGGGACTGCTTCCTCCAGGCCGGCAGGCTCATGGACCCGCCCCTGGAGAGCATCGAGATAGAGTACGAGGGCACCGCCCTGCCGGCGTACTTCTTCCGGGTGGACGACAGCGGGAAGAAGCGGCCCCTGTTGATGGTGCAGACGGGGTTCGACGGCACCAAGGAGGAGCTGTACTCGGGCTGCGCGATAGCCGCGCTTGAGCGCGGATACAACGTGCTGGCCTTCGAGGGGCCGGGCCAGGGGGAGGTGCTCCGCGTGCAGGGGCTGCACTTCCGGCCGGACTGGGAGAAGGTGGTCACACCGGTGGTGGACTACGCCATCGGCCGCAAAGAGGTCGACCCGAAGAAGATCTCGCTCTGGGGGATCAGCATGGGAGGCTGCCTGGCCGCCAGGGCCGCCGCCCACGAGCCCCGCCTGGCCGCACTCATTCTGGACCCCGCCATGGACATGTCCGTCGTTGTGATGAAGTCCTTCGGGCCGCTCATGGCCGAGATGTCCGGGGACCCGAGCTTCCAGGTCACCCGGAAGAGCGTGAAGGAAGCGATCGAGAAGGACCCCAAAGCGATGGACGAGGCGTTCGGCTACGCCATGAAGGGCAACGTCAGCCTGACCTGGTTTGTGCAGAACGGCATGTACGCCTTCGGCCTGGACAGCCCCAGCGCCTTCCCCCTGACACTGCTCGACTACTCACTGGCCGGGGTGAGCGACAAGATCAAGTGCGAGACCCTGGTGTGCGACGCCGAGCAGGACGTCCAGAAGTACGGCTCGATGACGAAGGATATCTACGAGAGCCTCACCTGCCCGAAGGAGTACGTGCTCTTCACAAACGCGGAGGGCGCGGGCGCGCACTGCCAGATGGGCGCCACCCGGTTCGGCGACCAGGTGAAGCTCGACTGGCTGGATGCAACGATCTAACAAACGGGGTCAGACCCCGCTTTTGTCGTCACGAAGTGATGCAGAAGCAAGGGGTCTGACCCCTGTCAGCACAAGTCTCTCGCAGGACAAAACGAATCCAGACCCCGCTTTTGTCGTCACGAAGTGATGCAAAAGCAAGGGGTCTGACCCCCGTTGGAACAACCTGAGGCTTCCAGAGACTACCTGTCTACTCCTCACCCTCGAACAGGTCGCCGTAAGTCTGCCGCAGCTCGCGCTTGAGCACCTTCATGGTGGGAGTGCGGGGCATCTCCTCCATGCTTATGATGATGACCCGGCGGGGGCTCTTGTAGCGCGCTATGTTCTCGCGGCACCAGGCGTGCAGCTCCTCCTCGGTCACCGTACTACCCTCCTCCAGCACGCAGATCGCGACCGGGGCCTCCTTCTTGGTAGGGTGCGGGATGCCCACGATGGCCACGTCCGCCACGGCGGGGTTCTCGAGTATCTCCTGCTCGACCTCGACGGAGAACACCGAGTACCCCCCGCTCTTCACCACGTCCTTCTTGCGATCGGCGAAGTAGATGCGGCCGAAGCGGTCCTTCCTCGCCATGTCTCCCGTGCGGAACCAGCCCTCCACCATCTGCTCGGCGGTCTCCTCGGGCTTGTTCCAGTATCCCTTCATGACGCAGGGACCCTTGACCGCGAGCTCCCCCACCTCGCCGCGTCGCACCCTGCCGCCCTGCTCGTCCAGGATGCGGGTACGGATGGGCGGCATGGGGAATCCCACGCACTTGGGCGGGAACTTGATGCCGGGAAGGGGCATCTTCAGGCAGGCCAGCGACGATAGCTCGACCATGCCGTAGGCGTCCAGGAAGATGGAGTCCAGGTCCAGCGGCCCCAGCCTCAGCCTGCCGCGCTTCTTGAACTCCTTTGCGATCTCGTCGGGCATCGCGTCGGCGGAGGAGCCCCATATGCGCACGCTGGAAAGGTCGTGCTCGTCGAGCCCGGCCTCCAGCATCATCGTGTACATCGCGGGCACCCCGACGAATATGGTCGCCCTGCTCTTCTGGATCGCATCCATGATCCTGTGCGGGTCGAAGGAGCGCACGAAGTACCCGGTGAGCCCCCCCGACAACGATATCAGGGTCAGGCCGAAGCCGAACAGGTGCGCCAGCGGCAGTGCCATCACCCCGATGTCCTTCGAGGTGGTCGGTATGATGGCCGCGGTCAGCCTCTGGGCGGTGAGCAGGCTGCGCGAGGTCATCATGGCACCCTTGGGGAAGCCGGTGGTCCCGGAGGTGTAGAAGATGCCGACCAGCTCGTCGGGATCCTTCTCCTGCGGCGGGTAGGTCGGCGGGGCCTTCTCGATGAGGGGCTTTATCTCCACGAACTCGCCGGGGAGCTGCTCGGCCTTCTCCCAGACGGCCCACCTCTCGATGGAGGGAACGGCCGACTGCTCCTTCATCTGTACCTCGAAGACGGGCTTGTCGGTCACCATCAGCTTCGCCCCGGCGTCATCGGCTATATAGGCGATCTCCTTCGCGGTGAGCATGAAGTTGATGGGCACGGCCACCGCGCCGATCTTCATCAGGGCGAAGCAGGTGAACGGTATCTCGATGCGGTTTGACATGTCCACCACGACCCGGTCGCCCTTCCGCACATCGAGGTCTTTCTCGAAGACGTTGGCCATG
This sequence comes from Actinomycetota bacterium, assembly GCA_018831265.1. Taxonomy (GTDB): domain Bacteria; phylum Actinomycetota; class Geothermincolia; order Fen-727; family Anoxymicrobiaceae; genus JAHJCO01. Next base: position 11,378 of record JAHJCO010000037.1, on the reverse strand, counting down.
CGGTCGACGAACTCGCGCCACTGCTCGAAGGTCTGGCTCTCGCCGGACATGAACGAGTAGTCCAGGGGCCGGTCGAGGTGAAAGCAGGTCTTGTCACCGTACACCTCGGCGAGCCTGTCCATGAAGTTCCCGAAGGTGATGGAGCGGTCCGCCGCGACCTTGATGTTGTTCAATAAGTGCATCCGACCCCCCCGGTCGATTCGACTGACCATGCATCAGACATTCTAAACCAAAGGGAACGGACGTGTTAACGCGGTGCCTCGGTGCGACCGGCCCGTGTTGTCGTGCGCAACCGGGGTGTGTTGTCGTGCGCAACCGGTGTGGGGTGTCTGGTCACCGGGTTGCAGGCGGGGTCAGGCCGGCTCACCGGCGCGAGGTCGGTGCCGGACGCTTGCATCACACTAATTAACTCCATCAACAATAGATAATCATATTAACTGGAGTAACAGCCAGGATGGCCTGGAGGTCAACCTCTGGGTGAATTCTGTGATTTTTGATTCATGGGTCAACTGTTGTTGATCTTGTGATGCAAGCGTCCGGCACCTTGGAGTGTCCTGCACGTGAAACCGTCGACGTGCTGACTCCGATGTGTTCCGCGATCTCCTTCAGAGTATACCCAAAGACGCGGTATGCCTTCTGGATCGCCTGGTTCCGGGATTCCTTCGATTCGCAGCTTTCGAACAAGCTTCTCAGCGTCGGGCGTTGCCGCTCCCTGGTTTTGCTGGTGCCGACTGGCTCGCTCGTGTAGTACCTGGACTTCACCTCACGCTCGACTTCAGGGGACAGGCCGCTGATGAAGTCGATGTACATATTTCGAGCTCTCCGGTCGTCCGCTGAGAACAGGGCGAGGACCGGCCTGACACTCAGGAACTCCGGAGCCGGTATGATGCCGGCAGTCGCGCCGTAGCTGCTCCATATCCATTCCCCAGGATGGGCGCGGATCCCCGCGTCCACAGGATTCCTCGCGATGTATTTCAAGGTGTTCATGAAACGGTAATCGTGATCGATACGATCAGACATGAAACGGTCCCGGATTAATCGACCTGCCCGCCGGTGGCGCGCATTGAACCTCTGCGAGTAGACCCCATCCAGGACCTTCATACCACCCGACAGGTTCTCAGCGCTGGTATCTACGATCAGGTGGTAGTGATTGCTCATCAGGCAGTATGCGCAGCATACCCACCTGAACCGATACACCACACACCCCAGCAGGCCCATGAATGACACCCTATCGCGATCGTCCAGGAATATACTCGCGTCGCCCACACCATGGGAGGCGACGTGGAGCACACCGGGGTAGAGGTCGCTTCGGGGTGTCCGTCCCATTGTTCTTGCTCCTGATTAATCGTTGTACACAAGCATATCAAGCATAAGCATATCAAGCATAAGCGTACCCAGCAATACGTTTTATTGTCACGTTGCGAGCGCCGGGCTACGGTGATATCGCTTAACCCTTTTTTAACTCCCGGGCAACCTCGCGTACATCCCTGGATACGAGAATCGTGGTGAGAAAAAAGCGGGGAAAGTCCGCGGAAGGAGAGGTTCCATGGCGAGACTCGGTATAGACCACGCGCTTTCGAGGAAGGAGAGGAAAAGGCGCCGGCCCGACTCCGACCGCGACCTCGCGCTCATCGTCAGCGGCGACGAGGGCATCACCAGGATGGTGAGCATCTACTTCGGCGCGGCCGGCTTCGCAACTATCTTCGCCGAAACCGGGCTCGAGGCGGTCAAGACCTGGAAGACCGTCGAGCCGGACGTGGTCATCATCGACGTGGGGGCGCCGCATTTGACCGGGCTCGAGTTCTGTAAGTGGATACGCATGGAGAAGGGAGACCTCAAGACCCCGGTGATCGCCATCGCCGCGCCTGTCGACTCCGAGAGCGGGGAAAAGATCCTGCGGGCCGGTGCCAACGCGTTTCTTACCAGGCCTGTGGAAATGACCCATCTGCTGAATATCGTGAAGCGTGAGTTGAGGACAGAGCCGGGACGGAGATGACACGACCCCCCGGGGCGCTAGCAGTCGTCGCACTCCTCGATGGCGACGTACTCGGCGACCGAGCGAGGCTCGGGGATGGGCTCGCCCCGGTCCAGCAGCCCGCAGACCAGGGATTCGATGGCCTTCTGGATATTGGCCTCGGCCTCCTCGCGGGTGGCGCCCGAGGCCACGCACCCCGCGAGGTCGGGCGCATAGGCCGAGTACATCCCGTTCGACTTCTCTATGACTATGAGGTACCTGCAGACCTGCTGGCCCACGAATCCTCCTGGTGCTGCGCTTACTCATCCCCCGGCATCAAACCGTGCCTAGAATTGTATCGTATCTTTTCGCGCAACGCTTAACGTCTCTCGATTCAATTGATTGGGGGCGGACTTCAGTCCGCCGGCGTCGTCGCTACCGGGACTGAAGTCCCGGCCCAGGCAACGAGAGGATTGGGCGCGGACTTCAGTCCGCGACGGATAACGGTGAGGATCCGGGACTAGAGCCCCGGCCCAGGGGCTGGGGCTACCGGTCGACGGGCTCCCACATGTAGACGCCCTCGTATCGTCCGCCCCGCAGCGCCGCGACGAGGTCCACCTCACTCTCTATGTCGTCCTCGAAGACGGTGTAGCAGCGTCCGACCTGGAACTCGTGATGGGCGTCGCTGCCGCCAGTGCCCGGCAGGCCGAAGCGACGGGCGAGGTCCTGCGCCGCGGCGTTACCCTGGGGCGTGCAGCCGCCGTTGTGCGTCTCCAGCGCCGTCACCCTGTCCAGGAGCCAGGCCACCCGCTCCTCCCCGTGGATACGCTCGAGCTCTCCGGTGACCCGGCAGGAGTGTGCCGGCACGATGGCGGCGCCCGCCTCGCGGCACCGCTCGAGCAGACGCTCGAACGGCACCTTCCACCCCGGCGCGTCCTCGTAGAGCCCGTACACCAGCATGTCCCCCATGTCGGTGAACACCTCGACCCCCCGGAACACCGGGAAGCCCTGTTTCAGACCGAGCTCACGTGTAACTTCCGCGCCCTTTATCTCGTCGTGCTCGGTGACGCATACCGCGTCCAGGCCTGCCTCCCGCGCGCGCTCTATGAGCCGCTCCGGGTCGATGAGGCTGCAAGGGGAGGACACGGTGGTGTGGACGTGGAGGTCGATCTTCATCGGCCGGCCCCCGTGAGCTCGCAGAAGTGCCACAGCAACTGGGCCGTCCTCTCGGCGGCGCGGGACATCAGGTAGTTGCGCAGTTCGACCATGTCATCGAGGGCGATGCGCGGGCTGGAAGGCAGCAGCCTGTGGTAAGGGTAGTAGAAATCGCCGACGTAGCGGCCCTGCCACCCGTCCTTCCTCCACTTCGGGACCTCGTAGTACCTCTCGAGGATATCGGCTATGTCGTTCCTCTCTTCGGCGTCGAACGGCTCCCGGCCGCGGGAGTCGAGCCCCAGGACGACGAACAGCCCGAGATGCGCGTCCTCCTCCCCCGGGAAAGGTCCGCCCGCCGGCTCCCTGAGGTAGAAACGCCTGGATGTGGAGATGAGCTCCAGGTTGTCGGCCGTGCGTGTCTTCAGGCCGTGGGCGATGCAGAACGTGTGCGAGGGTACGGCCATGTCCTGCAACAGGTGGCAGCAGTATCCCAGGAAGGCGAACGCCTTGGGGTGGTTCTCTATCCTGTAGTGAAGGAGCGCGCGCTCCCAGTAATCCCTGTACTCCTCGAACGAGTTCACGACCGTCTTGTCCGCGATGCCCCTGCCCGCCAGGGGGTCATACATGTGCGAGTAATCCCACTGGAGCTTGCCGTACACCTTGCCACCCAACTCGGTCTCCTTGATATCGAGCAGTCCGCAGGACCTCTCCGTGTGTCGTCGGTGCTCAGCGAGGTCGCTCGAACGCGATATCACCTTCCACTTCAGGAGATGGGAGACCGCCTGGCGAGCGAGGTCCCGATGGTCGTCGGAGTGCACGAACGGTGTGGCGCCGTGGCGCATGTGCCCGAACCAGGGCAGCGTCATCGCCGCCAGCATGCGGCCCAGGCGAACAGCCGCTACCGATGTCCGTATCGCACAGCGCACTCTCATGCGCAACATCGTACAGTAAAGTGACTGGGATTGGGGTCAGGCAGGATTCAATTCAGCATTGACTCGGATCGGGGTCAGGCGGTGAGTTCGGCGAGCCTCTCCTCCTGCTTCGCGAGCTCGTCGAAGCGCGGGCCGCGCGATATCAGCGCCTGCTCCTTGCCGTCGGCGAAGGTCCGCTCCTCGGAGATGAAGCCCAGGGTCCGGAATCGCTTCAGGGCGTTCCTGAAAAGCACGCGCGAGACCGATTCCACCCTCCCGATCGTCCCCGTGGCCAGCATGCTCTCGCCCGTGCTAATGAAGCGTTCCGAGAGGTCCTCGCGATGGACCGCCTCACCGTCCCCGAGCGACGAGAACGTGCGCGCCGCCACCCGGTACCCCTCCAGGTACGGCTCGATCAGCGACGCGAGGACCGCGCGCGCGTGCTCTTCGAGCCTCTCCAGGTCGGCCGGGTCCCCCGCGAAGCCGGGGACGAACTCCTGGTCCAGGACCCCGGCCAGGAACTCTACCCCATCACCGTCGCCCCCGGTGGCCGCGGGAAGCGCGCCGCAGAGGAAATGGTGCAGGCAGATGTTGACGTTGTACTGGAGGAAACGCCGCCCGTCTTCGCCGATGTGAAAACCCGGTCGGCCGAACCTCACGTCCGGTGCGACGCGTCCCTCGGAGACGAACCAGTCCACGGCGGCCGTCACCCCGGGCAGGTCGGCCTCCGGCGTGACCGGCAGGCCCCTTCCCGCGGCGAACCTCACCAGGACGCCCGCCGCTCCGACGAGGTCCTCGGTCGCGATCCAGTCGCCGCCGCCCGACAGCAGCGCCATTGCGGCCAGCGAGCGGGCCGTGATCGGCGTTATCTCGTTTATCCCCCGGCAGGCCTCCTCAGCGGCGCCCTGGATATCAGTGTCCCTGAGTAGCTCCTTCAAGCTGGCCGGCCTTCCGAACTTCATGTACGCCTTCCCCAGCCTGGTGTTCACCGCGCGGTAGAGCCCCGCGAAACCCTTGACGCTCTCCCCCACCTTGCGCCCACCGGCCATCTCCCTGACGTGGGCCGCCTCCTCGGGGACCTTGTCGTAGCCCAGGTACACGGGTAGCAGGGTGACGTCCTGGCAGATGCCCATCCGGAGGGACTCGGACAGGATGTCGAGGAACCCCGTCCTGGGCCTGGCCAGCTTCCCGTCCCGGCTTCGCGTCCCCTCGATATAGACGACCATCACGTAGTTCTCGGCGAGCAGGTAGCGGACGTACGCGCAGAACACCTCGCGGTAGAGTGTCTCGCCCGCGAAGCTGCGGCGCAGGTAGAACGCTCCCGAGTGCCGCAGAAGCCAGCCGACCGGCCAGAAGTTGAGGTTGAGCCCGGCGGCCTGCTGGGGCGGGACCATCCCGGAGCGGAACAGCGAGTACCCGATCAGGAGGGGATCGATGTAGCTCTTGTGATCGCAGACCAGCACCACCCGGTTGCGGCTGTCGCACTCAGAGATGAACTGTATTCCCGCGCGGTCCACCTCCAGCCCCGTCAGGAAGCGGTCGAACATGTAATCGACCGCCCGTACGAAGTATCGCACCACGCCTATCCTGTAGTCCGAGGCGATCTCGTCCACGTGCTCCCTTGCCTCCTTGAACACGGCCTCGTCGGTCACGCCCTCGCGTAACGCGTACTCCTTCATGTAGGAGGCCAGCAGCGGGTCGGCGAGCACCCTGCGTTTCACGTTCCGGCCCGAGACCAGGGCCGGGCCCGCGCAGGCTCGCTTCTCGGACTCCATGGCGCCGAACAGGTTCCCTCTGAGCTCCCGTCCCAGCGAGGTGATGCCGCCGGGGTCCCTGCCGTCCAGCCAGTGGGCCAGGACCAGCGGCTTCGCGTTCTTCAGCCTGCCGGTACGCGTGGTACGCACCAGGGAGGTGGCGGACCGCAGCGCGTGTAGCGGGGTCGCCCTGCCGACCCGGTCCGCCATCGATCCGGCCGGGGCGTCAGGTGTCAGCTGGTGCGACGTCACCGCGACCGGGACCAGTGTCAGGGAGACGTCGCTCTCGCTCTGGATGGCGACCAGGGCCTCGAGCGCGTCGGAGCCACGCTTCTCGGTACGCTTGAGCCCCGCGTCCCGGCTGTCCTTCTTCCCGCGGCCGGACCGGGAGCGCGATCCGGACTCGGAGCGCGGCACCTCGACCATGTTTATACCGCCCGCGTGCCGCAGCCTGGCCGCGAGGTACACCCTGCGACGGTATGACGCGCGCGGCACCACGAACACCGTCAGCGGTCCGGCTATCACCCAGCTCGACCGATGGGGCCCGCCGGCCAGCGTACGACCTTCATACGAGCCCTGCTCGAGAGGGCGCACGACCCTGCTCAGGGTCTTTATCAGAAGGCGGGTGTGCGGCAGCGGCTTCCAGCCGCAGAACGCCTCGAGGGCCCTTGCCGTCTCGTGGTAGTCGAGCCCCGTCCTGACCGCTTCGCGCTTCAGAGCCGTTTCCAACGCAGCCTCCTCGATGGTGCCTGGCACTTATAACCCTTCACGTGTGACCCCTCCGCTTCCCCTCGTGAGTATCGAGGGACGGGGGGTGAAGTCCTCGCTGAAGCTCTCACTCTGTGTGCCCGCACGGTTGCTCCATGCCAGGTCCAGCAGGGCCTCCAGCCGGGTCTGGACTCCCGCGCGTCCCGTCTGCTCGTCTATGCTCAGCGAGAGCACGGGCATGTCCATCTCCGAGGAAACCCTGGACAGCACCCCCTTGGCTATCACCTCGGGCATGCAGGTGAACGGCAGCAGGTGCACGACCGCGTCGAATCCCCGGCGCGCGAAGAGGACGGCGGCCCCCACCGTGAGGAGCCCGTCGCCTCCCACCTCGTGCGTCAGGAAGGGGGCGGCGGCGCGGGCCACCCGCCTGTCGCTGTGCCCGAAGACCGGGTTGCGCCCACCCGGGTAGATGGTGTCGGAGATGCAGCATGAGCGCTCCACCACGGCTCCCCGGCGCCCCAGCCAGGTATCCACCTCGAAGTTGAAGTAAGGCTCCAGGACCACGAATATCTCGCCTACCAGCCCCACCGACAGGTGCGGCCTTTCCCGCTCGACCGCCACCGCGTCGAAGACCTCGAGTATCTCCCGGCGGGCCTTGCGCACCTCACGCCTGCTCATCGCCGGGGCGAGGAGCCTCCGGGACTCGTCCAGCGCGGCGTCCACGGAGCCCGCTTCGCGCGCCAGGCCCCTGCATGCCAGCGCCCACTTCTCCATCTCGTCAAAGACTATCGCCTTCGCCATCGCCGCCGAGAGCTCGCGGAGCACCGCGGCGCCGCCCACCCGCTGGCGGGGGATGACCTCACGGATCCCATGAAAGAAGACACTCAGCGACGCCGACGGGGGGTCCAGGATTATCATGCGGAACTCGCGGCCCATCCTGTCGAGGATGCGCTTCTGCACCTCCCCGTAGAAGCCGAAGCGGCACGGCCCGTGGCCCCCGCCCATCACCAGGGTGTCGGCCCCGAGGTCGAGGACCTGCACGAAGCTCCCCAGGACCGCCTTGAGGGGAAGGCAGGCGAACTCGGGGGCGAGCGCTGCGCCCAGCTCCACGGTCTGGAGGTTGAACGGGGGGGTCTCGATGTAGTCGAGGTCGAAGCGGCGGGCGAGGTCCTCGACTATGAGCGGCAGGTTTCCCATGCGGGGGACGGCGATCCTCATCCGGATCCTCCCGGGTGAACCGCTGATGTAACAAAAGGGTCAGACCCTTTTGTTACATCAGCCGTCGTGCGGGACCGGTGCCTGAGCATGTCGGTGAAGGCCTCGAGCCGCGTGACCAGTCCGGCCTCCGCCGAGTGCTCGTCAAGTGTGACCGTCATCAGAGGCACCGAGCCTTCCCGCTCGAGCTGGTCCTCGAGCAGGGCTCCCACGATCGACCCCGGACCGCAGGCGAACGACGTCACGAACAGTATCCCGGAGACCGAGGCGGTCCTGCTCCAGTGCAGCACCGTGCCGGCCAGGCGGCTCTCGAACCCCCAGAATATCTTGCGCGACAGCGTGTCCGCATGCCTGCGTGCGTGCTCGAGGGGGACCTGGTCCAGCGTCACGGGCTCGGCCCCCAGCCGGCGGATGCGCTCCAGCATGTCGAGCGAGACGCGCCCGTCGAACACGTTGTAAAGGTGCCCGGCCACGCCTATCACCACGTCCGAGTGACGCGGCCTTGCGGGCGGGGGTTCCTCCAGCGGTGACAGGGCGCGCAGCAGCCGCGCTACCGCAACCGCCGACGAGGTCCTTCGGCCCCCGAGCGCTCGTGCCACCCCGTACCATTCCCGTGCCCACAGTGAGCGCCGGTCGCCCAGGTCCATCCGCGGGGAGAGGATGGGCGGCAGCTCGGGGTCGAGCGACCGGGCGAGGTCCGGGAGCCCCATGAACTTGGGGCAGGCGCACTTTCCCGGCTCCTGCCGCACCACCCTGGGCACCAGGACCGCGTCGACGCGGTCCTTGAGCTGCAGCAGGTGCCCCGAGAACACCTTGACCGGCAGGCAGGTCTCGTTGTCCGCCCGCGTCGCCCCGACGGTGATGGTCTCTCCGCTGGTATCCTCCGTGATCACGGGCTCGATGCCCAGGGTCTCGAGGAACTCGAGCCAGCATTCGCCGTAGTGGTGGAACAGCAGCGCGCGCGGGATACCTACCCTCATTCCGGTGCCAGCCCGAAACCGGGGGCCGCGCGGAGCGCAGCAAGGCCGGTCGCCCTCTCGTGCACCCGGGCGTCCCTTTCCGTCTCCCCGGCGCTCGGTCCGATGGCGGCGTCCAGGATGGCCGCGGGCCTTTCGGCCCCCTCCATGACCGCCCAGACGGCCTCCAGCAGGGGCAGGTCCAGCGAAAGCGACCTGGCCCTGCGGGCGGCCTCTCTCGCCGTCTGCGCGCCCTCGCGAACGCCCCGTACCTCCTCGCCGGGCGCCATCCCGGCGATGGTCCGTCCCAGGTCGTGGTTGCGGGAGAGTGGCGAGCAGCAGGTGGCCACGAAATCACCGACCCCGGCCGGGGTGAGTGCCACCTCCGGCTCCCCCCCCACGGCTTCGGCGAACGACGAGGTCTCCGCCAGGCCGCGCCATATCAGGGCGCCCAGGGCGTTGTCCCCCCAGCTCAGCCCACTTGCGATGCCGCACGCGACCGCGTAGACGTTCTTGAGGGCACCGGCGGCCTGGGCCCCCAGAGGATCGCCGTGCGGGATGAGTGAAAGCGAAGGGACACAAAGCCGCCTCGCGGCGGCGGCCGTGGTCTGTGGATCGGTGCCGGCCAGCAGCGACAGGGCCGGACGCCCGGCGCGGAGCTCGGAGGCCAGGTTCGGGCCCGACAGCACCATGGCGTCCCTCGTCCCGCGCCGATGAGAGGTCGCGAGCTCCTGCCTCCAGACCTCGAGGCTCAGCAGCCCGCTTCCAGTCTCAAGGCCCTTGGTCGCCAGAACCACCGGGACGTGCTCGGTGAGCATGGGCTTGATCGCCCTGGCGACCTGGCGAATGACCGACGACGGGACGGCGACCAGGACCATCTCGGCGCCTTCGACGGCCCGCCCCATGACCCCGAACGGGAAAACGTTGCGAGGCAGCCGGTACTCGCCCAGGTAGCGTTCGTTGCTGCCGAACCGCAGCAGCTCCTCGGCCACATCGGCTTCCGGTGTGTAGATGTTGACACGGGTGAAGTTACCGGCCTCGAGAGCGGCGAGGGTGCTGCCCCACGCCCCCGCGCCGATGACCGCCAGCTCACCATGCGCTTCCGTGTCCTTCCGCGTTCTATCGGACCTGCTCCTCATCGCAAGAACCCCTCGTCCTCGTCGTATGACCCGGCTGTCCGGTTCCCGGCCCGAGGGGCCGGCCCGGGGATCCGGCCTCAGCCCATCGAGGCGGCAAGGCCGTCATCCGGCCTGTGCCCACCCGACCACCTCGAGATCGCGACCGCCGCGGCCACCGCGACGCCCACCCCGGCGGCTCCCGCCAGCACGAGAATGCCCCTCCGCCTGCGGGGCTGCCGCTCACCAGCGGCGGCCTGGGGGCGCACCGCGCCCAGGAGGTACGCCATCACGGCCTCGAGCAGCTCCTCGGGGGCCGGGACCCTCTTCATCTCCCCGAGAGCAGCGAGTACCAGCCTCATCCGGTCGAGGTACGACTCACACTCGGGGCACTCCTCGACGTGGCTCTCCAGGAAGCGCACCTCGCGGCGGCTCACCTCGCCGTCCCCGATGCTCTCTATCGCGTCCGCGGCACGCCTGCACACGTCGCCGCTCTGCTCCATCGCGTCCACGCTACATCACCTCCTGCAGGGAGTCGCAAAGGAGCGCCCGGGCCCTCATGCCCCAGGTCTTGGCGGTGTTCCTCGGGACGCCAAGCACCCGCGAGATCTCCCTGTAGCTCATCCCTTCCATGTGGTGCAGGACAAGTACCGCCCGGTAGTTGTCCGGCAGCCCCGCCAGCGCCGAGTGGACGATCTCGGCCGTCTCGTTCGCGACGCTCACATTCTCCGGTATCTCAGATTCCCGTCCCGGGAACTCGATGACCAGGCCCGGGCCGCCACCCGGGTCCCGACCCGATTCGGATGTCATCTCGAGTGGAACCTCCCTGTTCTTCCTCCTGCGAAGGTGGTCTATCGCCGCGTTGGTCGCGATACGCAACACCCAGGGGCGGAAAGGCCTTCGGGCCTCGAACGTGTCGAGCGACTCGAACGCCTTGATGAACGCCTCCTGGGCCACGTCGGCGGCCTCATCCCGGTCGCCTGTCATCCTGACCGCGACGCTGTATACCGAGTCCTGGTACCTCTCCACCAGCGAGGCGAACGCCTCGGTATCCCCATCGCGGCAACTTTCGACCAGGCGAGCATCTTCCCGCCCCTCCCGCGAGTACCTGCTGCGCGGCATCTGTGTCCTGTTCTGTCCGGCCGGCGTATATGCTGCTCTATTCTTGCTATACGTTACGCACGGTCAAGTGGTTTCACTCATCGTTCCACCCCGTAGGGTGTCAAGGACTTGAATCACATCCTCAACAACAGTTAACTGGTGAATCAGAAACAACGGAAATCGGCTGAGAAACGGTCTCGGACCCGCATTGGCTGTTATTTGTATAGACAAGATGCAATTTTTATACATTACAGTTAAGTATTGTTATTCAAGTCTTTGACACCGACCACGCGTCATACGGGGTGTGGCGCCTCGCTGGTATCGAGATGACATCGTGTTAATGGAATACGATTAGTCCCCTTGCTCAACCACAAGGTTGAAAATGAAAGAAAACCTCAGACCATTTTTTTCATTATTGCCTGTAACTCGGGATTCCGGATGTAATGCAAAAAATGGTCTGAGGTTTTCTTTCATGTAGTAACTAGCTACTGAGCAAAGGGACTAATCGT
>JAHJCO010000036.1 GCA_018831265.1 Actinomycetota bacterium | reverse complement strand
CCAGAGTGGCGGCCGGACCGGTCACCGCTCCCGCCGGGGTCATGTACTGCAGCGAGATGTTCGCCTCCACGGCCCCCGGGTTCTGCACCAGGACCCAGGTCTCGAAGTCGCCCCCGGTGGAGCCCTCGGCCAGGTACCAGTCCATTGAGGCGCCGACCCAGTAGGGGCTGGCGGGCGAGGTGCCCCCGCCCGTCTCGACTTCCAACTCCACCGATCCGTCCAGGCCCTCCGGCGCCCTTGCCACTATCAGCGTGTCGCTCCAGGTCTCGTAATCCGTGGCGGCGGCACCGTCGAACAGGACGGTGGAGTCGCCCCTGGTCTCGCCGAAGCCCACTCCCTCGATGACCGCGCGCGTGCCGTCACCCGCCCAGGACGAAGGATAGGCCGTACCCACGTGCGGGATGGGGTCCATGTCGACCCCCGAGTTCTTTCCCCTGTCCAGCCCGTCCGAGGCGCTGCCCGCCGCGGGGCTCGCCGGCTGCAGCTCGAAGTTGCGAGCGCCCACGTCTACGAACAGCGGGTCGGCGACCATGTCCTCGTCGCCGTACCCCGGGTGCTTCGCCTGGAACTCCGCCAGTGAGAGCAGCTGGTGGTCGGACTCGCCGAGGTCACCCCAGCTCACTATCGACCCGCTGTCCGCGGCCTGCCGCCACAGGTTGTGGTGGTACTGGTTGTCCACCTGCCCGTAGACCTGGTCGATGGCGGGGTCCCGGTCCGTGGTGGTGCTGCTCCCTATCACCAGCGGCGCCCCGTCGGAGAGCACTACCCCGATATTGTCCCTCACCACCGAGTCGCTGCACGGGGGGCAGAAGTCGTCGGCCCCGGGCTGCGCGCCCTCCAGGTTCGAGGTGCCCTCGTAGATGTAAACCGCACCTCCCGTCTTCTCGAATACCGTGTTGTGGTAGATCCTGGTAGAGGGTGAGCCGTAGAAGCAGATGCCCCATCGCTCGTTGCCGCCGTTGTAGTAGCAGAGGTTGTTGTAGGCGTCGTTTTCCGGGCTGTGCTTGAAGCGGATCGGGGCCTCCAGGCAGTCGTAGACCACGTTGTCGCGGACTATGTTGTTATCACTGAGCAGCAGCCAGATCCCCGCGTCGCTCCCGTGGACGATATTGTCGGCGAAAATGCAGAACCGGCAGCCGTAGTCCCAGAAGCCGACCTGGTACCAGAGATCCTCGTTGTTCTCCGGCAGGGTCGTCGGGTAGCACCTTAGCGCGCCACCGTGGGCGGGGCCGGTCGTGGTCTCGCCCTCTTCCGGGGGGAACGCCCCGCTGAGGTCGAATCCGCGGATCTCGATGCACTGGACGCTGGAGAGGTCGAAGCAGGCCGGCCCGGTGGCGACGACCCTGGCTCCGCCCTGCGTGACGGATATGTACCGGACAGGCGCTCCCGGCGCGCCGGACCTCGACACCTCGACCATCTCGTCGTAGGTCCCGTCCTTCACGTAGATGGTGGTACCGGGAGTCGAGCGATCGGCCGCTTCCTGGATGGACTCCAGCGGCAGCCCCTCGGTTCCCGGGTTCGAGTCGCCGGCCAGCGGGTTCGCGATGTCCACGTAGAGGACCTGCCCGGAGCTCGCGGCCGCGGGCGTCACCCCCGCGCACGTACATGCGACCACTACCGCAAGTGTGAGTGACACCGCCACTGCCGCCACCACAGACTTCTTTATGCCCATCTCTTCCTCCCCGCTTCGTGTAATCGATCCGGCTTACAGTGTAAAACCGGCGCCCGGTTAGGATTGTGTTCCACACCGGTTAAAAGCGGGTTAAACCGTCGGGGCGAAAAAGAACCCTCAAAGATGTAATGGACCGCCCGTTTCGAGCGTCTGAAGTAGAGGTACCGGCCATCCGGCTCCTATTTAGTCGGCTGCAGCAGCATACAGCGGGAGGTTCAAGATGGGTCGAGCAGCATGCCGCGTTCTCTCACTGGTGATCGCCACCTCTCTAGTTCTTGGCGCCGGTGTCGCCGCGCTTCCACGGCGCGCGCCCGCCGCCGCTCCCACCATGGAGTGGACCAGGCAGACCCCCCCGGAGTTTGAGTACACTGTGTACGACGTCTCTGCCGCCGATGCTACCCATGCCTGGGCGGTGGGAGCCTCCGGTTCGATCTGGTTCTTCGACGGAGCTTCGTGGTCCGCCCAGGGTTACTTCTTCAACACGCTGGCGGGGGTGTTCGCCCTCGATGAAACACACGTGTGGGCGGTCGGAACGGCCGGGCAGAACCACTTCTATAACGGGGCGAGCTGGGAGCTCCGCCAGGAGGCCGGCAGCCCGACCTTCCGGGACGTGGTGTTCCAGGACCACTCCAGTGGATGGGCCGTGGGGGACGTCGGCGGCGACGGTGCGCTCTACTACACGGATGACGGCGGAGCCACCTGGAGCAACTACGCCGCTGTCGGCGACGCGACCGATTACAGGTGCGTGGACATCGACCTCACCGACCCGGATAACCCGATCGTATGGGCGGGGGGCGCAGGCGGCGTGGTCGTATACCAGAATTACAGCCTGGGTGCCGGCCCGACTGACTCGTGGAACACGCCGGGCCCCAGCATAACGGGCAACGTCAACGGGATAGACATGACCGGGGCCCTGACCGGGTGGGCGGTGGACTCTGACGGGAAGGCCTACACTACCTCGGACGGCGGCGACTCCTGGACGACGGGAGGACTGGATACCGGCCCGGCACTGAACGATATCCGGCAACTGGCTCCGACCAGTGTGTGGGCCGTTGGAGGCTCCGGCCAGATCTGGTACTTCAACGGCTCACTGTGGGCGCCGCAGACGAGCGGGATCACCTCGGAGCTCTGGGGCCTGGACATGCTGGACGCGACGCACGGATGGGCGGTCGGGGGCTTTCTGCCTGCCGCGATACGCTACTTCAACGGCTCGTCCTGGGCCGGTCAGTACTGCCCGGCGACGTACAACCTCTCCGGCCTTTCCGCGCTCGACACGTCGCACCTCTATGCCTGCGCAGATAACGCCGGGAAGGTGTTCACCGGGGACGGCTCGTCCCTCGACCTCATGGACCCGGGCCCCCCGAATGGAAACCTGAGGGACATCGATGCGTTGAACGCATCCTATGTCTGGACGGTGGGCGATGTGACTGGGCCGGACCCGTCCCTCTGGCTCTACCACGGCAGTCCGCCGGCGTGGGAGAAGATGGTAGGCGTCCCTTACGGGTCCCCGCCTTACCAGAACATCGAGGCGATCGACGCTATGAGCGAGAGCGACGCCTGGGCGGTCGGCGTCAACGACACCTGCATCCACTGGGCGGGTGTCTCCTGGATCACCTTCGATCCCCCGGGCGCCGGAAACCTGTGGGGCGTCCACGCCCGGGCCGCCGGCGATGTCTGGGTTGTTGGTGATTCCGGGAGGGTGATCCATTTCGACGGAACGGCCTGGTCGGACGAGTCGCCCGCGATCCTGGACACCATGTACGGGGTCCACGCGATATCGACGACGAGCGTCTGGATAGCTGGAGCCGACGGTCGCGTGATGGAGTACGACGGCTCGACATGGCACGACCGCTCTCCCGCAGCGTTCAACGGGGACATCTACTCCATCTCGGGTATCACCAGGAATAACATCTGGGCGTGCGGGCAGGACGGGCTGTGGTTCTTCGACGGTTCATTGTGGACCGAGCAGGACCCCGGGACGAACGAGGCGCTCCGCGACGTCGTCGCGCTGTCGGCCGCCGACGTCTACGTGGCGGGAAACCTCTGCACGGTCTACCGCGGCAGGGCCACCCCGACCATATCGTCAGTATCTCCGGCCACCGGGGAGAACGACGGGCAGGTGAGCATCTCCAACCTGGCCGGGACCTGCTTCGCGCCCGGGGCGACGGTCAAGCTGAAGAAGACCGGGCAGTCCGACATCCACGCCACCAACGTCAACGTCGTATCGGACACGAAGATCACCTGCGACTTCAACCTCACCGGAAAGGCTGCGGGTAACTGGAACCTCGTGGTGGCGAACTCCAACGGTAAGAGCGCGACGAAGAGCAACGCCTTCATCATCTCGGAGTCGCCGGAGGTCAACGCCACCTGGTACCTGGCCGAGGGAACGACGGCGTGGGGCTTCGTCACCTATGTAACGGTCGAGAATCCCGGGAACCAGGCGCTCACCGCGAAGGTCACTTTCATGCGTCCGGGGGGCGACAACTCCGAGATAACCGTCCCGCTCCCTGCCGAGAGTCAGACCACCATCGACCCGGTCGAAACCATAGGTGAGTGTGACTTCTCGACGAAGGTCGAGTGTCTCGAGGGAGAGCCGATCGCGGTCGACCGGACAATGATGTGGGTCGGCGAGGGGGCTACCACGCCGGAGGCTCACTCCTCCGTCGGGGTGAACGCCCCGGCGACGACCTGGTACCTCCCGGAGGGCTCCTCTGCGTGGGGCTTCGAGTGCTGGCTCCTTATACAGAACCCCGGCTCCACCGCGGCGAACTGCCAGGTCACCTACATGACGGCGGACGGCTCCACCGTGGTCGAGGACAAGGTGGTTCCCGCCAACTCGAGGGCGACCTACAACATGGCCGACGACATCGGAGAGAAGGACGCCTCCATCAAGGTGACCTCAGACGTACCGGTCATCCCGGAGCGGGCGATGTACCGCTACAACCGCAGGGAAGGCCACGACTCGATAGGCACCACCGCTGCGGCCACCGACTACTACCTGGCCGAGGGGACGACGGCATGGGGCTTCACGACCTACGTACTGGTCCAGAACCCGAACGCCCAGGCGGCGGACATAGACGTCACCTACATGACCAACTCGGGTCCCGTGCCCTACGGGCGGTTCTCCATGCCTGGCAACTCCAGGCAGACCATCAGGGTGAACGACTTCCTGCCTGACGCCGACTTCTCCACGCAGGTGCACGGCAGCCGGCCCATCATTGCCGAGCGCGCCATGTACTGGGATAGCGGGGTGGGTGAGGCGTGCCACGACTCCATCGGCCTGGCGGGCTCTCACAGGACTTTCTACTTCCCGGATGGTGAGTCCGACGCGGGCGACGTAACGGTCGAGACGTTCACCCTGGTCCAGAACCCCTCCGAGGACCCGGTGCAGGTGAGTCTGACCTACTTCTCCGAGACCGGGGGCGCCACAAGTCACGATTTCACCATCGGGGCAAACACCCGGGCCACGTACAACATGAAGGACCTGTACGGGGACGGCAGGGCTGCGGTTATGGTGGAGTGCCTGACCGTGGGACAGACTGTAATGGTGGAGCGGGCCATGTATATTCACGACCGCGCGGGCGGCACGGATACGATAGGCGCCTACTCGGACTAGGCCTCGTTTGAAGTGCTTGAGGCGGGGCTCTCAGCCCCGCGACATCCCCGGCCTGAGAGGCCGGGCTCAAGACCTTGCCCCAGTGCTATCATCTTCTCGTGAGGTCGATTCCGCTATGGATCCGGGAGCGAAGAGGATGGATGAGCCTCCCGAGAAGAAGTGCGCGTTCTGCGGCGCGGTGCTGGTCGAAGTGCCGGCGCTGGCGAGCGGCGAGTTCCACTGCCGCAGATGCGGTACCATTGGGCGCTACGACCGGGCCGACATGGTCGCCATCTTCATACCCAACTACTTTTCGCGTATGTCCGAGCTGGAGTCCCTGAACAGGGAACTCGTCGAGGAGATAGGCCTCGAGGGGATGAAGGGTGAGTACCGGGACATGCGCTACCTGCAGAAGAAGCACCTCGAGAGGCAGGACGTCCTGGCCGAAGTTGCTTTCCTCTCGCACTTCCGCCCCTTCGTCGAGAAGTGGTGACCCCCCGTTTCGTCCAAGGGTTGATTTACTGAGTCGTAAGATGAGAGGGGCGTCAGACGATTTCATTGCGTTATGTCCTTATCGAGATCAACGTACTCCAACGGCACTGCAAACGTCTGACCCCCCGTTTCGTCCAAGGGTTGATTTACTGAGTCTCAAGACTTTATAGTCTGTGCGGGGCGTTCAGAGCATTGAGCAGGAGGGGGGCGCCGGGGCGATGAGCAACTTCTACCTCAAGAGCGTAGACGAGCAGAGGGACGCCTCGTTCCGCCGGCTGGCGAACTACATCCGGGAGGTCGTCCACCCGTACCACCCCTACTACCGGAAGCTGTTCAAGGAGAACGGCATAGATCCCTATAAGATAAGGACCCCCGCCGACCTCGCGCGCATACCCGTCACCTACAAGGACGACTACCGGCCGGACCCCATCGCCTTCATACTGCAGCCGACCTTCCCCGGGCGGGAGGCGCGTTATGACACGGCGCGGATCGGTTCGAAGTTCATCGCCAAGTACCTCGCCCAGAGCGTGTTCAACTATCCGAGGGACTTCGCCGCGCAGTACAGGGCCAACTACAAGGAAGGGTTCAAGTACGCGAAGCTCGGCAGGCGGGTAGCTCTGGAGTGGAACCCGATCCACTTCCACGCCTCCGCCGGCTCGACGGGCGACCCCACCCCGGCCACCTACACCTACCGCGATATCCACGTGCCGATAAAGGAGGCCGCGGCGGCTTTCTGGGCCGGGAAAGAGGTCAAGTGGGACATGCGGGCGCTCAACATCTTCCCGGGAGCCCCGCACCTCGCCTTCTTCCAGGTGCTGATGGGCAAGTGGATGAGCGGGGCCAGCGGCTTCGACACCTTCGGCGGCAGCGTAATACCCACGGAACGCCAGATTCAGCTCTTCTCGGAGGGTCGGTTCGACGCCCTGGTGGCCATTCCGTCGTACCTGGTGTACTGGCTGCGCAAGGCGGTTGAGATGGTGGAGTCCGGCGAGGTGGAGCCCCTGGAGACGCTGTTCATCGGGCTGGCGGCGGCCGAGCCGCTGACCGATTCGCTGAAGACGTACATCAAGGAACTGGTGGTACGGGCGGGTGGGAGTGACGACTTCCGGCTGGTGCAGGGCTACGGCATGACCGAGATGAAGGTTGCGTTCTACGAGTGCGCCGAGAACTCGAACATCCACCTGAACCCGAAGTTCTTCTACTGGGAAGTGCTCGACCCCAAGACCTGCGAGCCGGTAGGGGAAGGCGAGCCGGGGGTACTGGTGTTCAGTCACATTGACTGGCGCGGGACGGCATTCCTGCGCTACTACACCGGCGATCTGGTCGCCGGGGGGGTGCGCTGGCACCGCTGCGAGCACTGCGGCCTTACCTACCCGATCATGTACCCGCCCATCATGCGGGCCAAGAAGGACTTCACCAAGCTCAAGGGCACCAGGGTCTCGCTGATGGAGCTGATCAGCGCGGTGCGGGACACGCCCGGCGTGTACCAGTTCCAGGCGGTCCTGGACAAGGAGGTCGCCGGAGACGAGTACAGCCGTGACAAGCTGCTCATACGGCTGGCGGTCCAGGACGGGTTCACGTACGAGGCGGTGGCCGAAGAGGTCAGGAAGAACGTGAAGGGCACAACGGAGGTGACCCCGGACGAGGTCAGGCACGAGCCTGACAGGGAAACACTGGAGAACGAGCTGTTTTCCAGGACGGGAATAAAGGCGGAGTACGTGGTGGAGAACCGCCCGGTCCACCTTTAAGGGGGTCAAACCTGAGATTTTGCATATTTTGCGTTTTTTGCATCGTCGCCGCATGGACGCAAAATCTCAGGTTTGACCCCAAACGCAAGAAATGCAAGAAACGCAAGATTCCAGGTTTGACCCCGGAGGTTGTGATGAGACGGGTGGGGATAGTCGGGATAGGTAACACGCCGTTCAAGTCCCGGCACATCGACAAGACGTTTCCGCGGCTGGCATACGAGTCCGTGAAGGCCGCGCTCGAGGACGCCGGGGCCTCGAAGGACGACGTGGAATCGGTGGTGTACTCGATCTACAACGACTTCTTCGAGCACTGCATGATGCCGGACCACCACGTCCACTACCTCCTGGGGTTCGCGCGCAGGCCCGGTGTGCGGATCACGACCGGCGGGGCTACGGGGGGGTACGCGCTGCGGGCTGCGTACGCCGAGGTGGCAAGCGGCCTGCACGACGTGGTGATGGTCGTCGGGGTGGAGAAGGTCGGCGACCTCGCCAACGTAATGGAGATGGTGAAGTCGATAACCTACGCGGCGGACCCGTTCTTCGAAGCCGCGCTCGGCGCCTCGCCCGCCGGCTCGTACGGCGCCGCCATCCGCTTCCACATGGACAACTACGGCACCACCCAGGAAGACATGGCGCTGGTGGTGGTGAAGAACAAGGGCAACGCGAAGAACAACCCGGACGCCCAGTCCCCGATGGATCTCACCGTCGAGGACGTCCTGGCCAGCCCGATGATAATCTACCCGCTCAAGGTCCTCGACCACTGCCTGAACAGTGAGGGGGCCGCGACCGTGATCCTGGTGAGCGAGGAGGCCACCTCCCGCTTCGCGAGAGAGCCTGTCTGGATAACAGGCGTGGGGGCGAGCACCGAGTCCGGGCGGCAGGCCGAGCGGGACGACCCGGGACGCTCGCTGTTCCCCGCGGTCAGGGCGAGCGCCGACGCCGCCTACGCGATGGCCGGCGTTACCGATCCGGCCTCGGCCATCCAGGTCGCGGAGGTGTACGACTCCTTCTCCGGTGTCGAGATACTCCTCTACGAGGAGTTCGGCTTCTGCGGATGGGGAGAGGGCACGCGCTTCCTCAAGGAGGGCGGCCCGGACATGGGGGGCAGGCTCCCTGTGAACCCCTCAGGCGGGCTCATAGGAGGGGAGCACGCCATAGGCGCCACCGGGGTCTACCAGGCGGCCGAGATCGTGAGACAGATAAGAGGAGAGGCCGGCGCTCGGCAGGTCCCCGGGGTGAAGGCGGGGCTGGCGCAGAGCATGGGCGGCGCGCGCGGAGCCTACTCGGTGACCATGGTCCTGGAGGGGTGATTGGCATGGACGAGAACGACCCCCGCTTCAAGCCGCTCAAGGAGCAGGACGGGTTCGCCCTGATCCCCGACCGCTGGAAGGTCGACTACTTCATGAGCATGGGGGAGCTGTCGCGGTTCTCGCTCGAGCTCAAGGAGAACGGACGGCTGATGGGGACCAAGTGCCCCGAGTGCGGCTCGATATACTGCTGGCCCCGCTCCTGGTGCCACGACTGCTACGTGGACTGCGAGTGGGTGGAGATGGAGCCGCGGGGCAGGATCACCCTCTTCGCCCGGGTCGAGATCAGCCTGAACGACATACAGACCGAGGTCCCCTATATGCAGGGGGGGGTTCAGCTCGAGGGAGCCCGCTATCCCATAGTGCAGTTCATCAGGGGGGAGTTCGAGAAGATGTACCCCGGGATGCCGGTCCGGGTGGAGTTCCGCCCGCCCGAAGAGCGCACCGGGAGGATACGCGACTTCTACTTTGTGCCCGATGTTTGAGTCTGATATAAAAGGTACGTTTGTGACCTGACGCCTCGGTAGACAAGACCCGGGACAAGCAACGTAGGAGGTACTAATGGATTTCAGGCACACTGAGGAGCAGGAGCTCTTCTACAAGTCGGTGGTCGAGTTCGCCCAGAAGGAGATCCAGCCGGGGGCGGCCGAGCGTGACGAGGAGGCCCGATTCGACCGGGACGTGTGGGACAAGGCGGCCGACTTCGGCCTCATGAGCCTGCCGTTCCCCGAGGAGTACGGCGGCAGCGGCGCGAGCGTCATGGACACGAGCCTGGCCGGCGAGGCCCTGGGCTACGGCGGCCTGGACGCCGGGTTCTGCCTGTCCTGGGGCGCGCACGTGGTGATCGGCGGCATCCCGATCTGGCAGCTCGGGACCGAGGAGCAGAAGCAGAAGTACCTGCCCAAGATCGCGGCCGGAGAGTGGATCTCGGGCCTGGGGCTGACGGAGCCCGAGGCGGGAAGCGACGCGGGCGGCATCCTCACCACCGCGGTGAAGAAGGACGGCTACTACGTCCTCAACGGCACCAAGACCTTCATCACCAACGGCCCCATCGGCGAGGTGTTCGTGGTCCTGGCCAAGACTGACCCCGAGAAGGGCCACGCCGGCATAACCGGCTTCATCGTAGAGAAGGGATTCAAGGGGTTCTCGGTCGGCAAGGAGATACACAAGACGGGAAACCGCTCCTCACCGACCTCCGAGCTTGTCTTCGAGGACTGCGAGGTGCCCGCCGAGAACATGCTGGGAGAGGAGAACCAGGGCTTCCTGCAGGTCGCCATGACGACCCTGGAGTGGGAGCGCTCGGTGATGCTCGCCGCGGCGATCGGCGGCCAGCAGATACAGCTCGAGGAATGCATCAAGTACGCCAAGGAGCGCAGGCAGTTCGGGCGGCCCATAGCCAGCTTCCAGGCTGTGCAGTTCATGCTCGCCGACATGAAGATGTGGCTGGAGACCTCGCGCTGGATACTGTACAAGACCGCCTGGAACAAGGACCAGGGGATCATGGACCACGCGCAGGCGGCGCTCTCGAAGCTGTACATCACCGAGGTAGCGCTCAAGGCCGCGCGCAACGCGATACAGATCCACGGCGGCTACGGGTACACCAAGGAGTACGCGGTTGAGCGCTCCTACAGGGACGCGCAGTTGGGCGTGCTCGGCGGCGGCACCTCCGAGATACAGCGCTGGATAATAGGCAGGACGCTGATCGCTTAGCGGTCCCGCTTCGCATCGATGTAAGGGGTGGACGTTCTCGGTCCGCCCCTTATGACTAGGATGGGGGTCAGGCACGATTCAAGTCACCCGAATAGAATGGTGCCGAATAGAATGGTGCCAGGCGGGATTCAGCCAGGTCCGGTAAGCCGCAGGTTGGCTCGCACTACGATACGGTTGGACTTGTGCGACCTACATTCACAGCGGAACTGCATCTGACGGGCTGACGCGATGGGAGGGCACATGAAATCTCGTGCAATAGGAGGGAGCCGGACAGCGGTCGCTTTCCTGTGTGTTGTCATAGGGCTCGCCCTGACACTTGCGGTTGCCGGGTGCGGCGACAAAAAGGGCGCCGGGGGGACGACCACCATTGAGGCCGTCAAGCTTCAGGCCATACAGCTCGGGCCCGGCTGGACGCTGGAGAGCAGCCAGTACTTCAATCCCCTGGCGGGCTCCGCGCAGCAGTGGCGGGACATGGTGAAGCTGGGTGCGAGCAACGTGCTCAACCAGGTGTTCTCGAAGGAAGGCGAACGGCTCCAGGTCAACTACGTGCAGTTCGACACAGCCGCCCACGCCGCCGACGGGCTCGAGGTCATCAGGCAGGCGGGCGCCGCCGGCAACTCCTACGAGACCATAGAGAACATTGCCATCGAGGTCATTGACGAGAACCCGCAGACGCGCCAGGTGGTTCTCCGCGAGCTCAGCGCTTCCGCGGAGGGGCAGGCCACCGAGCCCGAGGACGCCGGCCCTACAGTCACCGCCACGTTCGGGCTGGCGTGTGTTTCGGGGATCGACTACATGAAGGCCAACGAGCTGTCCAACTACCTCCAGACCTACGTGGAAGGTCAGCCGGTCGACCCGGCCATGCAGTCCGTGATAGGCGCCACGACCTTTTCGGACAGCGTGCGGATGCTGACGGGGGCGGGACGGGCGAGCGCGTCCTACGAGTTCGACCCGAAACCCGGCGGGTCGAAAAAGGACGCCGAGGTGACGACCTACACCTTCGATCCCTCCCGGCTGAAGCACGAGGCCGGTGTGCCCTACGTGGACGTGACAGCGAAGGTCAACCCCGTTGCGACCGACCTGGACACCGGCGACGGGACCAACCTCGACTCGGGGATGAAGGCGAAGTCCCTCGAGGGCACCACATTCTTCCCCAAGGAGGCGCCGGAGGTGAAGTCCACCGTCGATTCGGTTACGGCAGGACTGGAAGACGACCCGGCGAAGGTGAAGGCGCTCTGGGAGTGGGTCCGCGATGAGATCGCCTACGAGGGGCCCGCCGGCAGTAGGTACGGCACCCTGCAGGTCCTCGGGCAGCGCTACGGGCGCTGCTGGGATAAGGCGGACGTGTTCGTCACCCTGGCGCGCTCGGCCGGCATCCCGACCCGAGAGGTCGCGGGCTGGCTCTCCGACCAGGGCCAGGGGCACGTGTGGGCCCAGGTCTACATCGAGGGAAAGGGATGGGTCGGCGTGGACTGCACGGGAGACGAGATCGGCAACGAGACCAACTACGTGCCGTTCTTCGCAACCTACGACGGCGTCATGCCCATTTTGTATACGCGATTCCCGGTGGTGGAGTAGCCGTGGCCATCAAGATAATCTCGGACGTGCACGGCGAGTACGGCGCGCTGGCCGACAGGCTGGAGCCGGATGACACCGCCGTGCTCCTCGGCGACTACCTGAACCTGATCGACTTCCGAACGCTGGAGGGAATACTCTCCGAGGTGTTCAGCAGCGAGGAGGTCGCACACGCCCTGGCCCTCCTGGCCGGCGGCGACCGAGAGAACGCCAAGCGCCAGATTCGGGAGGTGGTGGGCAACAGCCCCGAGAAGCAGGCCCGGATGGGGGAGCTCATCCACGGAGCCTACAGCGACTTCTTCGCGAGCATCCCCTGCCGGTGCTACATGCTCTACGGCAACACGGACAACCCGGCGCTGATGCGGCACTACGCCGGCGACAACGTCACCATCATCGAGAGCGGGACCGAGGAGCTGGACGGGCAGGTCTTCGGCTTCATCTCCGGGACGCCCCACGGACCGTGGACTATCGGCCTTCCGGGGGAGATGGAGGTCGAGAAGTTCGAGGCGTTCGTCGCCTCCCTGGGCCCGGTCGACGTCCTGTGCACGCACTACCCCCCCGCCGTCGACGACCTCACCTGGGATGTCGAGGCCGGCCGCGACGAGGCCGGCAGCCACGCGCTGCTGGGATACGTGGACACCTTCAAGCCCTCCCATCATTACTTCGGGCACGTCCACAACCCGAGGGCCACGGCGCTGCGACGGGGCGAGACCTGCCTTGTCAACGTGGGCTACTTCAGGCGGGGCAAGACGGTGGTCGTACACCCGGTTGACTGCAAATAGCTCCCCGGTGCTATTCAGCGCGGACGTTCTCCTTCCGAACATCAATAGAAAAGGGAGATCTCTTGAGAATTAACCTCAACCATCTTTTTTCACCGTTCGCGGTCACGGGGGAAACGGCTCTTCATGAGAATAAACGGTTGAGGTGTTTTCTCACTTGCTTGCTCGGAGTCGTGCTGGTGCTGGTCGCCTGTCCGGTCGCCCCCGCCGCCTCCATGCACGTGTGGGTGGCGACCGATTGCCAGAAGGTGAAGCGCGACACGCCGGTGGGCGGCGCCTGCCATATCTGGTCCCCCGGTGAAAACACCGTCAGGCTCAAGGGCGCGCGCAACGAGTACCTCGCCTTCCAGGTCATCGTGCGGGCCGACTCGGCGCTCTCGGGGGTCAACGTATCGAGGGGAGGGCTGACAGGGCCGGGCGGGACCATCGGTGCCTCGAATGTAACCCTGTTGCGCGAGAAGTACCTCCAGGTGACCGAGCCCTCCACAGCCATGTACGGAGACCCCTCCAGCGATGGGACCGGCTGGTACCCGGATCCGTTGGTCCCCCTCGATGCCCCCACCTGGGGAGCGCCGTTCGACATCCCGGCTGGGCAGAACGGCGGCATCTGGGTCGACGTCTTCGTGCCGAAGGGCACCGCGGCGGGGACATACCGGGGGAACCTGACCGTGACCGCCTCGGGACAGCCGACGACCACCATCGGCCTCGAGGTCACCGTCTGGGACTTCACAATCCCCGACGAGCAGCACATGAAGACCTGGTTCTACTTCGGGCAGGACGAGCTCGCAGGAGGCCACCACGTGGCCAAGTACGACGACCACTACAAGGAGCTCGAGCGCGAGTACTACTCCATGGCGCGGACGCACCGCTTCAACATAGACGCGCCGGTCTACTTCGAGTACTCGGGCACGGGAGCCGGTGTCACCGTGGACTTCGACTCCTACCACGACGAGCTCGCCGGCCCGCTGTACGACGGCACCATCTACCCCGACGGGCGGGGGATGGACCCCATCTGCCTGCCCATCGGCCAGGGCTTCCCGTACCCGGACGACCACGGGGGCCTCTACTCGGACGAGTTCGCCGAGACGCTGAAGCAGATGCTGCGCCTGGTCAAGCAGCACTTCGACGAGCGGGGGTGGACCTCGCGGGCATTCCTCTGGATCATCGACGAGCCCAACGACGCCGACGCCTACGACCGCGTGCGGCGCTACGGCCAGATAATCAACGACTCGGGCACGGGGATCCCCTTCATGATAACCGAGCAGCCCGAGCCGCAGGACCCCTCCTGGGGCTCGCTGGAGGGGTACGTTGACATCTGGTGCCCGGGCGCCGGTGCATACGACCCGGCCCGGATGGCCTCCCTGAGGGCGGCGGGAGACCGGACCTGGACCTACAACGGCGGCAGGCCTTACGCGGGAAGCCAGCTCATCGACACCGGCGGCGAGGCTATGCGCACCTGGGGATGGCTCGCATACAAGTACGGCGTGCAGTGCTGGCTGTACTGGCACTGCATGTACTGGAAGGATATATACAACGACCCCGCGGCCGACAACGACGTCTGGAACGACCCGCTCACCTTCGACCAGCGGAGGGGCGGGGGGCCGTGGCCGGACTGGGGGAACGGCGACGGCACCCTTTTCTACCCGGGGTACGACGTGGGGGTGGACGGGCCGGTCTCATCCCAGCGGATGAAGGTGCTGAGACGCGGGCTCACGGACTACGAGTACATGTGGCTCCTGGCCAGCCAGGGGAAGGCGGCCGTGGCCGCGAGCGCCATCGACTCGGTGATCGATTACGGGCTGGGTGACGCGGAGGGAAAGCCGGTCGGCTGGAGCACGGACCCGGACTCCTGGGAGGTCGCGCGCGAGACCATGGGTTCGCAGATCGGCCCTACCGACTGGCCGGTGCGCTCGACCTGGTACCTCGCCGAGGGAACCACCCGCCAAGGCTTCGAGGAGTGGATAACGATATCCAACCCGCAGAGCGGCACCGCCAACGTGAACGTGCGCTACCTGCTGTCCACGGGCCAGACCCGGGACCAGCCTTTCCAGGT
>JAHJCO010000006.1 GCA_018831265.1 Actinomycetota bacterium | reverse complement strand
CCCCCAGGACGCCGCCAGGCTGGTCCGGCTGAGGCGGCTGGACGAGTTCGCGGGTAAGGTGGGCGCCGACCGGGTCGCCACCGGGCACACCGCGGACGACCAGGTCGAGACGTTCCTGATGAGGGTCGTCCAGGGGGCGGGTCTCACCGGTCTCTCGGGCATCGCACCGGTGTCAGGGCGGACGGTGCGCCCGCTGATCCGGGTCTGGCGCGGGCAGGTCGACGAGTACTGCCGCCGGATGGGGGTAACCCCGCGACTGGACTCCAGCAATCTAAGCGAGCAGTACCTGCGCAACCGCGTCCGGCTGAAGGTCGTGCCCCTGCTGGTCTCCGAGTTCGGCCCGGGGGTGAAGGAAGTCATTCTCAGGGAGGTCGAGTCGCTTTCCCTGGACAGGGATTTCCTGGCAGGCGAGGTGGTCCACGCGTTCAGCGAGGTCGGGGAGGTGCGGGGAGAGGAAGTCGTCCTGGACCGCGAGCTGATGCTGAAGCTTCCGGAGGCCCTCCAGCGCGGCGTGGTGCGGATGGCCTGGGAGGAGCTCCACCCGTCCGGCGAGGGCATACTGCAGCAGAACCTTCCCTACCGCCTGGTGCTGGACGTGCTCGCCAGGGTGGTGGAGGGAAAGAGCGGCGCGCGCCTTGACCTGCCGCGGGGCGTGGTGGCGGAGCGCGAGTACGGCCTGGTGGTGCTGCGCCGCCGGCCCGGAGAGCCTCCGGCGCCGGTGGCCCTTGACGTCCCCGGTGAGGCGCGGTTGTGGGACGGGACGGTCCTGGAGGCCGCGCTCGTCCCGCGCTCCGAGGTCGCTTTCGGCGCGGATCCCTTCCTCGAGTTCACCCGGCCTGACCTGGGACCGGGCCTCCAGGTGAGGGTCCCCGGGCCGTCCGACAGGTTCCACCCGATCGGCGCTCCCGCCGGGAAGAAGCTCAAAGATTTCCTCAGCGATGTAAAGATGCCGCGGGGCGAGCGGGAGCGGTGCCCCGTGCTGGCGCAGGGGGACGAGGTGGTGTGGGTGGTGGGTCACAGGCTGGACGCTCGTTTCGGGCTGCGGCCGGATGATGAGGAGGCGGTCCGGTTGCGCTTGCGCACGCCTGCTAATAATATTCAACGGGGTCTGGAGAATCCAGACCCACCGGAATAGGGCGCCTCGAGAACCGGTGGTGGTCTTGGCCGACAAGTACGAAATACAGGAGATCCTGTTCACCGAGGAGCAGATCGCGTCCAGGGTCGGCGAGCTGGCGGACATGATCACCGGGGACTTCGAGGGTACGGCACCCCTGATGGTGGGGATACTCAAGGGCGCCTTCATCTTCCTGGCGGATCTCGCCCGGCGGGTCAGGGTCCCCGCCGAGTTCGACTTCATGGCCTTCTCCTCCTACGGGTCGGGCACCAAGACCAGCGGCGTGGTGCGCGTCCTCAAGGACCTCAGCACGGACATCGCGGGTCGCCACCTCATCCTGGTGGAGGACATCGTGGACTCGGGACTGACCCTGAGCTACCTGCTCCGCGACCTGAAGGCGCGGGGGGCTGCCTCGCTGTCCATCTGCGCGCTGCTGAACAAGGAGGTGGCCCGGCAGGTGGACCTCCCGATAAGGTACGAGGGGTTTACCATCCCGGACGTCTTCGTGGTCGGGTACGGACTCGACTGCGCCGAGCAGTACCGTAACCTCCCCTATATCGCGAGCGTCAAGAAGCTGGCAGGCGAGCCGCCCGCGCCCCGGCTCTTCCCCTGACTGTGAAAGAACACCTCAGACCAAAACTTTCACCCAGGAGTCTGTCGGGCTGAAGATGAAAGAAATGGTCTGAGGTATTCTTTCACTTCTGAGAAAACACCTCAGAGGTGTTTTCTCATGCAGTGTGAGAAAAGATGGTTGAGGTGAATTCTCACCCAGACTAGAAGTAACCAAACGTCGCTGACCGCCATGTTCTAGCTTGATGGAGCGCATTCCGGCCGGCAGGGGACCCGGGTACAATATGTTAAAATAGCACCAGGCAATTTGAGGCGCAGCGGGGCCGACCTGGTTGTCGGCTCTTTTAATGTTCTAGCGGAGGGTTCTTGAAGAAGTACGCCAAGACCGCCATATTCTGGGTGGTCATCCTGTTCCTCATAGTGATGCTGATAATCAATCCTCCCTGGCGCCAGCCGCCCAAGGAGAAGTCCTTCACCGAGTTCATGAGCCAGGTCGACAGGGAAGCAGTCGCCAAAGCGAAGATCTACAACCGCGACCAGCGCATCGAGTACGAGCTCAAGAACAAGGAGGAGTTCAGGACATACTTCCCCACGCAGTACGACATCACGACCGCCCTGCAGGACAAGGTGAAGACCATAGAGGTAGACCCCCAGACCAGCACCAGCATCCTCGCGGTGGTCATCCAGATACTGCCGCTCCTGCTGATGATCGGGTTGATACTGTTCTTCATGCAGCAGATGCAGGGGGGCGGCAACCGGGTGATGTCGTTCGGCAAGAGCCGGGCCCGCCAGATCAGCAAGGACATGCCGAAGGTGACCTTCGATGACGTGGCGGGGGTTGATGAGGCCGTCGAAGAGCTCATGGAGATAAAGGAGTTCCTCGAGAACCCCGCCAAGTTCCAGGCGCTGGGCGCCAAGATACCCAAAGGCGTCCTGCTCTACGGTCCGCCCGGGTCGGGCAAGACCCTGCTGGCGCGCGCCGTGGCCGGGGAGGCCGGGGTCCCGTTCTTCAGCATATCGGGTTCGGATTTCGTGGAGATGTTCGTTGGGGTCGGCGCCGCCCGCGTCCGCGACCTGTTCGAGCAGGCCAAGACCAACGCGCCCTGCATAATCTTCATGGACGAGATCGACGCCGTGGGGAGGCACCGGGGAGCCGGGCTCGGCGGAGGGCACGACGAGCGCGAGCAGACCCTCAACCAGTTGCTGGTCGAGATGGACGGCTTCGATATCAAGGCCGGTGTCATCCTGATCGCGGCGACCAACCGCCCCGACATCCTCGACCCCGCGCTGCTGCGCCCGGGCCGGTTCGACCGCCAGATCGTGGTGGACCGTCCGGACCTGGAGGGGCGCAGGGCCATCCTCAAGGTGCACACCAAGGGCAAGCCGCTTGCCCCCGGCATCGACATAGACGTCCTCGCCAGGCGCACGCCGGGCTTCACCGGCGCCGACCTGGCCAACATGGTCAACGAGGCCGCGCTGCTGTCCGCGCGGCACGGCAAGAAGCAGATCGACATGATCGAGCTGGAGGAGGCCATCGACAGGGTGGTGGCCGGGCCCGAGAAGAAGACAAGGCTCATCTCGGACCGCGAGAAAGAGGTCATCGCCTACCACGAGACCGGGCACGCCATCGTGGCGCACACGCTGCCGAATGCCGACCCGGTCCACAAGATCTCCATAATCCCCCGCGGCCGGGCGCTGGGCTACACCCTGACCCTGCCGGTGGAGGACAAGTACCTCATCACCCGCTCCGAGCTGGTGGACGAGCTCGCGATGCTGCTCGGAGGGCGTGTCTCCGAGGAGATGGTCTTCAACGACATAACCACCGGGGACCAGAACGACATCGAGCGGGCCACCAAGGTCGCGCGCCAGATGGTCATGGAGTACGGGATGAGCGAGAAGCTTGGACCGATGACGCTGGGGCACAAGCAGGAGCAGGTGTTCCTGGGCCGTGACATCGTGGCCGAGCCCAACTACTCCGACGAGGTCGCCTACCAGATAGACACCGAGGTGCGCAGGCTCATAGACGAGGCGCACGAGGAGGCGGGCCGCATACTAGCCGATCAGCGCGACCGCCTCGAGGTCATCGCGAAGATACTCGTCGAGAAGGAGACGGTCGACAAGGAAGAGCTTCTCTACCTCCTCGAGGGGGATCCCGCCGAGGTATACGAGAGGTTCCTCAGCGAGAAGGACCGCGAGGAGACCTCCCTCACGCCCGGGCCGTTCGCCGAGGACGAGGGCAGGCGCGTCCGCAGCAGGAGGGCCCCCAAGCCCACCGCCACCCCCAAGCCGGAGGCCCTCACCGACTAGCGTCTTGAGGCGGGGCTCTCATCTAAATTTGGAGTGGTGTCGCAGATTTTAATCGCGTAATGACCTGGTCGTGAATTCGGCGTAGTCCAACGGCACTTCAAACCTCCTCCGAATACGGAGTGGCGTCGGACGTTTTCGTTGTGTAATGGCCTAACAGCTACTCGGAGTGATCCAACGACAACGGCAAACGTCCGACCCCACGGTTATAGACGTTGGGTAGCGATTAATCGAGGATGTGGCGTAATCGAGTTATACTTCTCTGTGTCGTTGTGGACTCCGTCCCGAGGAGGTCTGGGATTTGGATTGTGACAAGATCGAAGCCGGTGTGCGGATGCTGCTGGAAGGGATCGGGGAGGACCTCGATCGCGAGGGCTTGAAGCTCACGCCCTCCAGGGTCGCGTCGATGTACGAGGAGATATTCGCGGGCATAGGTACCGACGCCACGGACGTGCTGCAGGCGCAGTTCGCCGAGGAGCACGAGGAGATGATCATCGTAAAGGACATCCCCCTGTACTCCGTGTGCGAGCATCACCTCATGCCGTTCATCGGGAAGGCACACGTGGCCTACGTGCCGGGCGCCTCCGGGCAGATAACCGGGATAAGCAAGCTCGCCAGGGTGGTGGACACCCTGTCCAAGCGACTGCAGGTGCAGGAGCGCCTGACCACCCAGGTCGCCGACTGCGTCATGGACGGACTGGACGCCCAGGGGGTGCTGGTCGTCATCGAGGCAGAGCACCTCTGCATGTCCATGCGGGGGGTCAAGAAACCCGGCGCCGTGACCGTGACGTCAGCGGTGCGCGGACTGTTCTACCGCAACGCCGCGAGCCGGGCGGAGGCGATGTCGCTGATACTCAACGGGAGATCGTAGTTGTCGGCGGGAACGTCAACACCGGGGCCGCGACACAACCTTCGGATCGTCAGCACTCCCACGGTCGAGGAAGGAAGGCGGCTGCTCACCGAGCTCGGCTGCGACCAGGCGGGCGTCACCATCATGGCGCCCAAGATGGTGCACCTGGCCGTCTCGGTGGAGAACGTCCAGGCGCGCGCGGCGACCATAATCAAGCAGGTGATGCTCTCCAGGGGCGGTGAGTGCGCCACCCCGCGCCGCCTGCTTACCGCGGAGGGGACCGACCCCTTCAGTGTGGTGATGATGGGCACGGCCTCCCAGTTGCGGAGCGCCGTCAGGAACCTGGCCATGCAGCCTTTCGGCCTCAAGTCGCTGTCCCTGGAGATCGCCGCGCTGCTGGAGACGGTGGACGGCGGACGGGCCACGGGGCTCGAGGTGGGCGGGCTCGTGCTGCCGCTGGGCGAGAGGACCCTGGTCATGGGTGTCCTCAACGTGACACCGGACTCCTTCTCCGAGTCGGGGACGAACTACGACCCCGGCGACGCGCGCGAGGCCGCACTCCGCATGATAGAGGCGGGGGCGGACATCCTGGACATAGGCGGCGAGTCGACCAGGCCGGGGGCGGATCCGGTGAGCCTGGCCGAGGAGCTTCGCCGCACCATCCCGCTGGTGGAGGCGCTGGCAGGCGAGGTCCCCGTCTCCATCGACACGTACAAGAGCGAGGTCGCATCGGTCGCGCTCGACGCGGGGGCCCGCATCATCAACGACATATCAGGCCTCCGCGCCGATCCCGGGATGGCCGGGCTCGCCGCGCGGCGCGAGGTTCCGGTGATAATCATGCACATGCAGGGCGAGCCCAGGAACATGCAGGAGAACCCGGTCTACGACGACGTGGTCGCCGACATCTGCCGGTTCCTGCGCGAGCGCGCCGCCTGCGCCGAGGAGAGCGGGGTGCCCCGGGACCGCATCCTGGTGGACCCCGGCATCGGTTTCGGCAAGACGGTCGGGGACAATCTCCAGATCATGAACCGCCTGGACGAGTTCGCGTCCCTGCCCTACCCGCTGGTGCTGGGCACCTCGCGCAAGAGGTTCATCGGTGCGGTGCTCGACCGGCCGGTGGACCGGCGGCTCATGGGGACCGCCGCCACGCTCGCGTTCGCGGTCGCGAAGGGCGCCGACGTGGTCCGCGTCCACGACGTGGAGCAGATGGTCGAGGTGGTCCGGATGGCCGACGCCATGGCGGCCGGCGAGTTCGCCGACCCGGCGGACAGGCGTCCCTGATCGAACCGGGGGGGGATGCGGGATGGAGACCGTGCTGGTGGAAGGAATCAGTGTCTTCGCCTACCACGGCGTCACGCCGGAGGAGAAACGGAACGGCCAGGATTTCCTGATCGACCTGGAGATAGACCTGGAACGCGATGACACCTCCGACGACGTGACGACGACCCTGGACTACTCGCGGGTAGCCGAGGGTGTCGCAGGGGTGGTCACGGGTGAGCGCTGCGAGCTGATAGAGACGGTCGCCGGGCGAGTGCTCGACCACCTGCTTTCCTACCCCGTGGTCCGCCGGGCCACGGTCACCATCTACAAGCCGGACGCCCCCATGCCGCTGGAGGTCGCACACGTCGGCGTGCGCGTCACCAGGGAACGCGCCGGCGGGGCGGAGGGCACGGGCCGATGACACGCGCCTACCTGGGGCTGGGCTCGAACGAGGGCGACCGGATGGAGAACCTGCGCCAGGGGGTGATGGCGCTCAAAGAAGCCGACGGGGTCGTCGTGGTGGGGATCTCCAGCGTGTACGAGTCCGAACCGGTCGGGATGACCGACCAGCCGGACTTCCTGAACGCTGTGGTGGCCGTCGAGACCACGCTCGACCCGAACGAGCTGCTGGAGCTCGCCTTCGAGGTGGAGCGCCGGCAGGGGAGGCAGAGGCTTCTGCGCTGGGGGCCTCGCACCCTCGACGTGGACCTGCTCGTGGTCGGGGACGTGGTCTCGGACGACCCGGCGCTCACGCTCCCGCATCCACGCCTGAACGAGCGGCGTTTCGTGCTCGAGCCTCTGATGGAGGTCGAGCCGGAGCTGCGGCTGCCCGACGGGACCCCGGCCGGAGTCCTGCTGGAGCGGCTGGGTGGCGAACAGGCTGTGTGGAAGGCGGGTGAGCTGTAGGCATGGAAGTGAATGCGGCCGGCGGAGCGAGCGTCGCGGTGGTCGGGACCGGTAGGGTCGGCACCGCCATGGCTCGCATCCTCTCATCGCGGGGATACAGGGTGGCATGGGTCTATGATCCGTCCCCGGACTCGCGCGA
The DNA here is from genome assembly GCA_018831265.1 of Actinomycetota bacterium. Classification (GTDB taxonomy): domain Bacteria; phylum Actinomycetota; class Geothermincolia; order Fen-727; family Anoxymicrobiaceae; genus JAHJCO01. The sequence goes on along the minus strand of JAHJCO010000006.1, from coordinate 28,851 downwards.
GCGGGCGGCCAGGCTGTCAGGGGCCGAGGTGGCCGATGACCCGGTCGATGCCGCCCGGGACGCGGGTTTGGTCCTGATCACGACGCCCGACGATTCGATCGCCTCGGTCTGCGAACGGATAGCCTCGTCCGGTGAGGACCGCACGGGCCAAGTGTTCGTCCACATGAGCGGGAGCCTCGGCCTGGCGGCGCTCGAACCGGTGGCACGCGCCGGAGCGGAGGTGGCCTGCATACACCCGCTGCAGACTTTCGCCGACCTGGAGGGTGCCATCGAGGCGTTGCCCGGCAGCTCGTTCGGGGTCACCTGCCCGCCGGGGCTGGAGAAGTGGGCGCGGGGGTTCGTGGCGGACCTGGACGGAACCGTCATGCTGATAGACGAGGCGGACCGGGTGCTGTACCACTCCGCCGCGGTCATCGCCTCGAACCTGATGGCCATGGTCGAGTACGGCGCCCAGGTCCTGTTCCGGACACTGGGCTTCACCGACCGCGAGTCGGGCAACGCTCTGGCCCCCCTCATCGGCGCGACGGCCGCTAACGTGGAGAGGCTGGGTGCCGTCGGAGCGCTCACCGGCCCGCTGGTCAGGGGGGACCTGGGGACGATCCTGTCCCACCTCGAGGCGCTGGACCGGCTCGACCCGGAGCTCTGCGACATGTACCGGGCGGTCTCCCTGTGGGGACTCCGGGTGGTCGAGGAGAGGGGCGACCTCGAGCCCGAGGTCGTGCGCGAGATGAGAGACCTCTTGGAGAGGTAAGGTAGCACCGGCAATGCCTCGCGGACAGCCGCCGATCGCGAGGCGCTCTCCGCCGCCGACGTCGCCAGGACACAGTTGAGGGAGGATCCCGAGGCATGGCTGGAGGCGCACATGCCCATCCTGTGCAGACCCGACAGCGACAAGCTATGGGTCAAGGGCTTGAAGGCAATCAGCCATTTGTCGGAGGCGGTATGATGGATCGAGTCAGGACTGCCACCTACTGAGTCTTTACACGAACAGGGATTTGGCTCTGTTTGACCTGACTCACAACGTACTTTATGGTAGCCTCGAGCAAACGGGGAGAATACCACCATGCGTATGTGGCAAAAGAAACCTGGTGTAGTGAAGTGTCTATCTGTTGCACTCGTGCTTCTGACAGGCGGTCTATTCGTTACTGGCTGCAGCCAGGTCAAGTCTTCCGACAAGAAGGAATCCAGAAGCGGCCTATCTTTCTCGTTGCCATCTCTCCCAACTTCGCTCCCTTCCACCAATACTGATACGCAGGGCGACGCGTCAACGAGCGACCAAGCAGAAGAGCCTCAGGCTTCAGAAGACGTTCCGCCAACTGTAGATACGGTTCCTACGACACCTGAGACTACCCCCGCGCCTCCTACCACCACGCCGGAAGGCGATTTCGAGGAGGGGGTAGTGATCGTCCAGTTCAAGGAAGGCATACCTGAAGAGGCCGCTCGCGAGGTCGTGTCGAGACACCAAACCACGGTGATCTATATCTGGAATACTAGGCCCGATTGTTATCGTTGGGCCGTCTCTGTACGTATTGCTGAAGGCAAGGACGAGGACCAGGCTATCGAGGAATTCGAGGCCGAGCCAACAGTTGAGTATGCCGAGAGGTCAGTTATCTTAAGGCCGGTGAACTAGCTGGTCTTATTCTGCGGCAGATCTAGTCCTGGGGAGGGGTTGTGCTACGCAAGTCTCTTTTGATTTCCTTTCTGCTTTTTGCTCTTTCTATTTCGACCGTTGTCCTATTAATATCCGGAGAACCGGCTACCTGTAGTGGAGATCCCTTTCAACCGAGGAAGAGCGATTCTGAGATACTGCAGGCGTCCTCTTCTCCTCATATCGAAGGGAAAGTGCTTGTACGACTAATTAGAGAGCAAAGCGACAAGGAGGACTTGCTTGTTCTCGAGTCGCACGCCTGCCTGAATAAACCTTTCAAGAAGCGCACGTCATTTGTTCCTTGGTACGAGTGTAATTTCGATGAATCGAAGATCAGCATCCAGGATGTCCTCCGTGACCTGTTTGAAGACGAGATGATAGTTACCGCGGAGCCCTCTTACCCGTGTGAGCCTTCCAGGGTCCCAGACGACCCTCAAATCGAGGGACAGTGGGGAGTGAAGAATAGAATCAACGGGGATTCGAACTACGGAGGGTCCGCCTATTTCTTCGATGCCTGGGATACTCCTCCTGGTGGAGCTCCGGTGCTGGTGGCAGTGATCGATTCTGGGCTTATGGTTGATCATCCAGACCTAGTCAATCGTTCTGCCGGAGCGCACAACTTCATGGACGGGGGCTCCGATGTCACAGACACCTGGGGCCATGGGACAAATGTCTCCGGCGTAATCGCTGCCAACACAGACAACGGTATAGGGATCGCAGGAGTGGCGGGGCTTTGTCCGGAAGTGAGACTGATGCCATTGAAGGTATCCGACTCCAACCAGTTACCTTCCGAACTCTGCGCGGCCGCCACCCAATATGCCGCAGATCACGGCGCGAAGATAATAAACATGAGTTTTGGTACCCATGAACACCCTCAGATCTTGGAGGATGGTTGTAACTATGCAGCGTCAAAGGGCTGCATTCTTGTCGCTGCTTCGGGGAATACGGATACCGGTGGTATTGATATTGTCGAGTTTCCAGGCGCGTTCGACGATGTTATCGCGGTGGGCGGCGTCTCAAGAGATGGAACTCGGTGGTGGAAGTCTGATTATGGGAATGGTCTCGATATCAGCGCACCCGGTGAATGGATTTTTACCTTGGAGAATAATGGTGGCTACATGCCGTGGGATGGCACGTCGCTTGCGGCTCCATTCGTGTCCGGACTTGCCGCAATGATGTGCGCGAAGTGCCCTGGCCTGACGGCCGCCGCGTTTGAGTCATATATTGAATCGACCGCATATAAACCCCCCGGCTGGTACAACCAGTATGAATATGGCGCGGGCCTTCTAGATGCAAACGCTGCGATTAATAAGATGTGCGATCCAGCCAACATCACCGTGGTCAAAGAACAGTTCTTTCCTGAGGGTTGCACGGACTACGGGTTCGAGGAATGGCTTTGCATCCAGAACCCGGAAACCGGCACTGCAAACGTTGGAATCGAATACATGACCGAAGCGGGAGAGACGATTAACCAGCAGATTTCCATTCCCCCTGTTTCTCGAAGCACCGTTGGAGTCCAGGGGTGGGTGAAAGGGAGCGTCTCGGCCCGAATCTACTCCGACAGGCGGATAAACGCTGAAAGATCTATGTACTGGGGCGCTCGGAACGAAGGCCATACGTGTCATGGTCTAGAAAGCCCTGCCAATACCTGGTATTGCGCCGAGGGATGCCAGGGAACGGCTAGCGGATTTCAGACCTTTGTGCTGGTGCAGAACCCGAGTAATTCAGAGGCGCATATAATGGCTCACTTCCAGGGCTCGGGTGGGGCAATAGGGATGCAAGGCTTCACCATGAACCCGAAGTCCAGGCTTTCAATAAATGTGAAAGACTACGTTCCCGAGGGCACTCAGGATGTCTCCACGAAGATCGTGAGCGACGTGGGTGTATTCGCGGAGAGGTCCATGTACTGGAACATCAGTGGCCCACTCACTACCGACGCCGGAGGAGGTTCCTGTTCCCTTGGGATTCCCGAAGCGAGCGTTCAATGGTTCTGCGCGGAAGGATGTACGGCCCACGGCTTCGACACCTTCGTTCTCATCCAGAATCCGAATAATGAGCCCGCTACTGTCAATCCGACGTATATGCTCCCTACCGGTTCTGTCGAAGGGGATCCGCGTACCCTTGCTCCTAACTCAAGAATGACGATAAGGCTCAGTGACGAGCCTGATATAGACGATCAGGATGTCTCCACCAAGATCGAGTCGAACGTGCCGGTTGTTGCCGAACGCTCGCTCTATTGGCGTATCTCCTCTGTAATGGGCCCTGGTCATTCCTCAGAAGGGTCTCCCTACATGTCTAAAAACTGGTATCTGGCGGAGGGTTCGACCGCGTGGGGTTTCGAAACCTGGATACTCGTACAGAACCCCGGTGTCAAACCGGCCAACGTGCAGCTGAAATATCTTACAGATCATGGAGAAGTCGTTGGGCCGCATGAGGAGCTGGTGCCCGGGTCCAGGTGGACGGTGAGTGCCGCCGCCACGGTACCGGATATGGATGGTGTGTCTGCGACGATCGTCGCCTCGGACTTTCCTGTCGTAACAGAAAGAGCGATGTACTGGTCGAAGAATGGAGTGGATAAACAAGGTGGGACCGGCTCTGTGGGCATGTGTGATGGGACTTACATGAACACCAGACAGGGATCTGGAGTGCTCGTATTCCTGGATGATGGCGACGTTACCTTTTCTCGGGTCTCAAAGGAAGGCACTACCGTCTCCGTGCTTGCTGACGACGTTCCACAAGGACCCCCAGCAGGCTACGCCCCTATTTGCGGCGGCAAGTACATATTCATCGCTACTACCGCGAGCACCAGCGGGGACGTAGACACCGAGCTCAAGTACCACCAACTGCCGTCGGACAAGACACCTGCGGACGTTAGGCTGTTCAAGTATGACGAAGGGGCCAGCACCTGGGTTGACATCACCTCTGGCAGGGATGAGTCCAGGCAGGTTGTGATCGGGTCAAGCGATGACATCGGCCTCTTCTGCGTTGCGGTTCCGGACATTACTTGCCCGGAACCATACCTGTATACTGACCCGCAAACGGATGACATAGTACTCGTGGCGGAGGACAACATTCCTGGCGGGGTGAAGAGCATTACCTCGAAGAAGATTGAATACAAGGGGCAGAACTGGTTGATACCGGATTACAACGTCTTCAGAGCATACAGGTACACGATAACGGACAAGGCGAATAACGTAACCCAGACCGACGTGGTCGAAGCGTTCCAGTTCTACCCGTCTTATGAGTACGACGCACTCGGTGGCGCCTCTTTCTTATCAGTCAAGTACTCACCCAAGGGAAAGGCCGCGACACGCAAGGCATTCAAGATAGGCACCAATGGATACAACGGATACTGGAAGACTGACTCTGATGGTTCCACTGTGACATTGAGGACGGAGAGCCACATAATGAATCCGTTATTCAGTGGCCCTCAGATAGGCCAGACGGACGATAAGCGGATGATCGAGGGCTTCCATACCTACTACCAGGGTGATTCGACGCAGGTCGTAACTCTTGGCGTTTCGAGCGAAGTAATAAGCAATAAGACCCTCCCTGGCTTAGTGCAATCAGTGCTTGGCCTCGATAAGGGTACACTTGTGAAGAGGGTCATCTAGTGCCACTGTGGGCACTCTGTGGAGGACTCCTGGACAAGCTCTCATATGAGCTTGTGAACAAGTACGACCTCGTCTGAATAAAGGTCCTGAGCGCCGAGGGACTCGTGGAGACACCAAACGCCGAGATAGTCAGTGAGAAGGCGCGGATAAGGCGGATAGTCGAGGAGGCCAGGGCGGCTGGCTGGACGGTGGGGCTGGTGCCCACGATGGGCTATTTCCACGAAGGACACCTCGACCTGATGAGGCTCGCCCGCGCCGAGTGCGACCTGGTGGTGGTGACCCTCTTCGTAAATCCCACCCAGTTCGGCGAGGGGGAGGACCTGGCCGCCTACCCTCGTGACCTCGAGCGCGACAGCCGGATGGCCTCCTCGGTCGGGGTCGACTACATCTTCCACCCGGGTGCCCGCGAGATGTACCAGGAGGGGTTCGCGACGCACGTCGAGGTGGAGGGGCTGTCACGGATCATGTGCGGGGCCAGCCGCGAGGGCCACTTCAGGGGGGTCACCACGGTGGTCGCCAAGCTGTTCAACATCGTGCCGGCCCAGCGCGCCTACTTCGGGCAGAAGGACGCGCAGCAGCTCGTCATCATCCGTAAGATGGCCGCCGACCTCGACTTCGCAATAGAGATCGTGGCGGTCGCCACCAGGCGCGAGGACGACGGTCTGGCCATGAGCAGTCGGAACACCTACCTGGCGCCCGACGAGCGGGCCCAGGCGGTGGCCCTCAACCAGGCGCTGGAGAGGGCGCAGGAGCTGGTGGACGGCGGGGAGCGCGGGGCGGACCGCGTCGCGGCGGCCATGGAAGAGGTCATAAACGCCTATCCCCTGGTGAATATTGAGTACATAGCCATCTGTGATAATATCTTGTTGCGACCGCTGGAGGAGCTCTCCGGCGGGGTGCTGGTAGCGCTTGCCGCGCGGGTCGGGAAGGCCCGCCTGATAGACAACAGGGTCTTAGAGATCGAGTGATATAAATGGACCAGATCTTCAGGACTATGCTCAAGAGCAAGATACACCGCGCCATCGTGACGGACGCGGACATCCACTACGAGGGCAGCATCACCATAGACCGCGCCCTCATGGACCTCGCCGACCTGGTCCCCTACGAGCAGGTCAACGTCTGGGATCTCGACAACGGCAACCGCCTGGTGACCTACGTCATCGAGGGCGAGCGCAACGGCGGTGAGATCTGCATGAACGGCGCCGCGGCGCGCATGGTGCACAAGGGCGACCGCGTTATCATCGCGTCTTTCGTCTCGGTCCCGGACAGCCGGGCGGCCGACTACCATCCGAAGGTTGTCTTCGTGGACGAGCGGAACCGCCCCGAGATGATCGACGACCGCCTTACCGTGGACGACTTCTGCTAGCCGTCTTCCGCGGGGTGGCCCGCGCGAATGAGGTGCAATGACTCATCACGACACCGAGGTGGGGCACTCCATCGACGAACTGCTGCTCGACGACGCCGCGATAGCCGAGCAGGTGCTCAAGATCAAGGACGAGCGCAACGCGGTAATCCTTGTCCACAACTACCAGCGCCCGGAGGTCCAGGACATCGGCGACTTCACGGGAGATTCGCTGGGGCTTGCCCGGAAGGCCGCGGAGACGGACGCCGACGTGATCGTCTTCTGCGGGGTCCATTTCATGGCGGAGACCGCCTGTATACTCAGCCCGGGAAAGGTGGTCCTGCTTCCCGAGATGAGAGCGGGCTGCCCCATGGCCGACATGGCCGACGCCCCCGGCGTGCTCAGGATGCGCGAGGAGAACCCCGGCGCGATGGTGGTCTCCTACGTCAACACCACCGCGGAGGTCAAGGCGGTCAGCGACTACTGCTGCACGTCGGCCAACGCGGTGCCCGTGGTCGAGGCGGTGCCGTCGGATACCGTCCTCTTCGTCCCGGACCGTAACCTGGCCGCCTACGTGGCGTGCCGCGTCGACAAGAAGGTTGTGGCCTGGGACGGGTTCTGCCCGACCCACGAGAACATCACCCCCACGCAGGTGATCGAGGCGAAGGAGGCCCACCCGGCCGCCGAGGTGATCGCCCACCCCGAGTGCCGAGGTGAGGTCCTCGACCTGGCGGACCACATCCGCAGCACATCCGGCATGCTGGACGCGGCGCTGCAGTCGGACGCCGAGGAGTTCGTCGTGGCGACCGAGGTCGGGATGCTCTACCCGCTCGGCCTGGCCGCTCCCGGCAAGCACTTTTACTCCCCGTCCCCCGAGCCTCTATGCCCCAACATGAAGCTGACCACCCTTTCCAGGGTCCTGTGGGCGCTGCAGACGCTGGAGCCGCGGGTCACGGTCCCCGAGGAGACGCGGGTGCGCGCCCTGGGGGCGGTGGAAAGGATGCTGGCCCTGGGATGATCCCGCGCTACCTGCTCTCCTTCGATACCGAGTCCCTTCCCCGTATCGAGTGCGACGTGCTCGTGGCGGGCAGCGGCGTGGCCGGTCTCTCGACCGCGCTGGCCGCCTCACGCTACGCCGACGTGCTCCTGGTCACCAAGTCCGGGCTCCAGGACTCCACCACCAGGGTCGCGCAGGGGGGCATCGCCGCCGTGCTGGGCGAGCACGACACCCTGGAGGCGCACGTGAAGGACACCCTGGTGGCGGGGGCGGGACTCTCCGACCCCGAGGCCACCGCCGTGCTGGTCGAGGAGGGGCCGGCGCGGGTGATGGAGCTGTTGCGTGAGTTCGACGCGCGGTTCGACACTATCGACGGGCGCCTGGACCTCACCAGGGAAGGCGGTCATTCGACGGCAAGGGTGGTCCACGCCAGGGGTGACGCCACCGGTTCCGAGGTGGAGAGCGCCCTGGGCAGGGCGCTCACGAGCGAATCGCGGGCCAGGGTGATGGAGAACGCCTTCGTTGTGGACCTTCTGGTGGACGGTGGGGTCTGCGTGGGGGCCCTGGTCTCCATGGACCGGGGGCAGAACCTTGCGGTGGTGCGCTCGCACTCGACGGTCATCGCGCTGGGGGGCATGGGCCAGGTGTACCTGGTCACTACGAACCCGCCGGTCTGCACCGGAGACGGCGTGGCCATGTCCTTCCGCGCCGGGGCGCGGGTCGGCGACGTGGAGTTCGTCCAGTTCCATCCCACGGCGCTGCACATCCCCGAGGAGCCGAAATTCCTCATCAGCGAGGCGCTGCGGGGCGAGGGCGCTTGGCTGGTCGACTTCGAGGGTGAGCGGGTCATGGAAGGGGTGCACCCCCTCGCGGAGCTGGCCCCCCGGGACATAGTGGTGGCCCGCATGGTCGAGGTGATGAAGGAGCAGGGACGGAACCACCTCTACCTGGACGTCCGGCATATGGATCCAGACGTCCTGCGATCTCGTTTCCCGACCATCTACGAGCACTGCCTCGAGGCCGGGATCGACATCACCCGGAACAGGATACCGGTCAGCCCCGCGGCACACTACATGAGCGGCGGCGTGCTGACCGACATGTGGGGGAGGACCGATATCGAGGGCCTCTACGCGTGCGGAGAGGCGGCGTGTACCGGTGTGCACGGGGCGAACCGGCTGGCGTCCAACTCGCTGCTGGAGGGCCTGGTCTTCTCGCACCGGATCGCGGAGGCGATTCTACGCGGGCACGCCCCCGGCACGATGGGATCGGCGAGCATCAGGGCCAGGGTGAAGGCCTCGGGGCCCCACGTGCGGGAGGAACTGCTCAAGGGTAACTTCCGAGAGGTGATGACCGACTCGGTCGGGATGGTCCGCTGCGAGAAGGGTCTGCGGGAGGCGCTGGAGTTCTTCCAGGCGAACGCCGGTGTCCTTCGTACCGAGTACCTGGACGTCGCGGGGATGGAGCTGAAGAACATGTTCACGGTGGGCTACCTCATCGCGTGCGCCGCGGCGCGACGCCTCGAGAGCAGGGGCTGTCACCGAAGGCGTGACCACCCCGAGCCCGACGACTGGAACTGGAGGCGGCACATAGACATGCGCCTCGTGGACGGGGACGTGTCATTCGATACGCGGCCTCAGCCGTCAAAGCCTCCACAGGAGCTGAAGACTTACACCACTGGATGAAGGAGCGGGCGACGTGGACATCGCGGACATGGCGGAGGGTGCGATAAGGCTGGCCCTGGCCGAGGACCTCGGCACCGGGGGTGACGTGACCACGGCTGCGCTGGTGCCCGCCGGCATGGAGGGCACAGCGCATATCGTGGCCAAGGCCCCCTGCCGGATGGCCGGGGGCCCGGTGGCCGAACGGGTATTCGCCCTGGTGGACCCTCGGATCTCGTTCGAGACGCTGGTGCCCGACGGTGATGACGCGGCCTCGGGCCGGGCGGTGGCGCGCCTCGGTGGCCTCCTGGCGGGCATCCTCACCGGCGAACGGACCGCGCTCAACTTCCTGTGCCACATGTGCGGCATCGCCACGGTGACCTCACGGCTGGCGGAGATGGCCCGGCCGCACGGGGTAGATATACTGGACACGCGCAAGACCACGCCGGGCCTGCGGACACTGGAGAAGTACGCGGTGGCCATGGGCGGTGGGGTCAACCACCGCATGGGGCTTTTCGACGCCGTCCTTATCAAGGATAATCACATCGCCGCGTCGGGGGGCCTGGAGCCCGCCGTCAGGAAAGCCAGGAACGCGCTGGGCGACCGGTTCGAGATCGAGGTGGAAGCGGCCTCCCTCGCGCAGGTACGGGAGGCGGTGGCGGCGGGAGCGGATACTATCATGCTGGACAACATGGATCCCGGGACCATAGAAAAGGCGCTGGCGCTGATAGACGGACGTGCGAGGACCGAGGTGTCCGGCGGTGTCGGCCCGGAGAACCTCGCTTCGTACCTGATGCCGGGGGTGGACTCCATCTCGCTGGGGTTCCTGACCCACTCGGCACCCGCGGCCGACCTGTCACTGGAGATAGAATAGTGGGAATTGAAAGAATACCTCAGACCATTTCTTTCACAATGCCAGATGCTGGATTGCTCGTCATTGAAAGAAATGGTCTGAGGTTATTTTTCACGCTCGATGAGAAAAGATGGTTGAGGTTAATTCTCACTATGAGAATAAATGGTTGAGGTGAATTCTCATGCTGCTGGGCATAGACGTAGGGAACACGCAGACCGTCATCGGGCTCTTCGCCGGGGACGAACTGCTGGAGCACTGGCGCATCTCCACCGAGCGCGAGCGGACCGCCGACGAGGTCGCTCTCACGCTGGGCGGGTTCATGGCGTTCGTGGGGCACACCCTCAGCGAGATAGACGGGATAATCGTCTCGTCCGTGGTCCCCGAGATGACACGGGCGCTGGACCACATGGCCAAAGACATCCTGGACCTCGAGTCGCTGGTCGTGGACAGCGACACGGACACCGGTGTCCCCATACTCTACGAGGACCCCAGGCAGGTGGGCGCGGACCGGCTGGTCAACGCGGTGGCCGCCATCGCACGGTACGGCACACCTTGCATCGTGGTGGACTTCGGAACGGCCACAACATGGGATGCCATCGATGCCGAGGGGCGCTACCTGGGCGGAACCATAGCCCCCGGCGTGGAGATATCGGCGGCGGCACTGTTCAGCCACGCCGCCCGGCTCTCCCGGGTGGAGCTCGTCCCGCCGGAGAACGCTATCGGCCGCAACACCGTGGAGTCCATGCAGTCGGGCATAATCCATGGGACGGCGGGCCAGGTGGACCGCCTGGTGGAGCTGTTCCGCCGGGTGCTCGGGCCCGAGGCCCGCGTGGTGGCGACGGGGGGGCTCGCTGAGGTGGTGGTCGGCGAATGCCGCAGCGTGGACGTCCTTGACCCTCTTTTAACACTCGAGGGTCTCAAGTTAATATATCAGCGGAATCGCCCGGGCTGACACCGGGCCGCAGGGAGACAAAACCGCCGGCAAAGGGGGATCGAGATGGGTGTTTACAAGGACGCGGACCAGATGTACGAGCTACTGGGGGGTCTCTTCGAGGACCTCACGGGCGACAAGGTCATCGCCGACAAGTTCGCCGCCAGCGGGCTGACAATCCAGTTCAAGTACACGGAACCGGACGCGGAGATATGGCTTGACGCGAGCAAGAAGGACCCCGACGACATCGGCATCATCTGCGGCCCCGCGGAGGGACTGACCGCGGAGGTCGAGATGTCCATGAAGGCGGACATGGCCCACGAGTTCTGGCTGGGCAACGTCAACCTCATGGTGGCGCTGACCCGCAAGCAGATCGTTGCCAAGGGGCCTATCCCCAAGATCATGAAGCTGCTGCCCGTCATCAAGCCGGCGTACGACAAGTACAAGGCGCTCCTCCGGGACAAGGGCCTGGAGGACATGATCACCAAGAAGTAACACCCCGACCGGTACCGAGCAAAACCTACCGTTCTGGTGGTATAACACCCACCCTGGATTGACAACCGGGGGGTGCCCTTTGTGATATACTCACCACGGATTAGCCCCTGATCGGGCTGTCCGCGGTGCCATTGATACAATGGCGCTTTTTGTTGTACGCAGGTATTTTTCGCACACGGGAGCGTTGCTCATGAGCAAGCGTGCAAAGGAGAAGGAAGAGGAGGTCAAGGCGGCCGAGCTCTCCGTGGGAGAGCAGATGCTGGAGGCCATCCTTCTCAAGGAGGAAGAAACCAAGAGAAAAATAGCCCGTGCCGAGACCGAGGCCCAGCGCGTGATAGAGGAGGCCAAGCTGGACGCCGCCGCGCGGAAGAGGCAGGCCACGGGAGGCGACGTGGGTGCCGAGCTGCGTGACAGGGAGCTCGAGAAGGCAAGGGTGGAGGCCGAGCGAATCAGCGCGGAGATAGCAGCGCAGGCGGACGAGATCCGCAAGAAGGGCCTGGAGCGCGTGGACGAGGCCATAAAGACCGTCATCGAGGTCGTGCTGCCGCCCCGCGCCCCCGCCGACTAGCCGGCCGGAATCGGTGGAAGGGGTCATTTAGATGATAGAAAGAATGGCCAAGGTCGAGATACTGGGGCTGAAGGACATCGCCCTGGAAGCGGTGGATGTCATCCACGACCAGGGGACCCTCCACATAGAGGACCTCTCCGAGAAGATCGGGGCCATGGAGGGTAAGCGCGTCTCCCGCATGGAAATGGACCCCCGCGCGTCCGAACACGAAGCCACCCTCAACAACCTCCGCTCGAAGGTCGGCGACATGATCCGCGAGCTCCAGCCCGAGGTGGAGACCCTGAACCAGGCCGAGGTCGCAGTAGAGTACAAGGCACTCTGGAGCGACAACGTGGACACCATGATCGCCCGCATCCAGCGGATGCTCTCGGACGTGGAGAAGGACACCCGCGAGACGGTCGAACGCAAGAACGACCTTATGGTGGAGATGTCCCGCCTCGAGAAGTACGCGCCGATCATGGCGAAGGTCCAGCCGCTGGCCGAGCGGGTGTCCCGCATGCAGGACATGGCCTCCATCGCCCTCATCATCGAGCGGAAGTACAAGGCGATACTCAACTACCTCAACGAGGAGATCAGCAAGATAACAGGAGGCGAGTGCGAGGTGGTCGCCTCCGACGTCGACGAGGAGTCCACGGCGGCGCTGGTGGTGTTCAACAGGCACTACCTCAAGCAGGTGCACGAGTTCCTGGCGGTCCAGGACGTGAACCAGGTCCGCCTGCCCTCCGACCTGGCACGCAAGCCCATAGACGAGGCCATGGCCGAGGTGAGGGCCCGGATCGCCCAGATACCCGCGGAGCTCGACGGCCTGGAGGGTAAGCTCAGCGAGGTCACGGAGCGATACTCAGTGAAGCTCATCGCCGCCCGCAACGCCATACACGACCGCCTCGAAGCGATGGACGCGGTCCCCAAGTTCGCCCAGACCGACCAGGTGTTCATCATCGCGGGGTGGATGCCCGAGGAGTCGGTCGAGCCCATGGAGAAGGCGCTGGGGGACAAGTTCGGCAACAAGGTGATACTCACCGTGGTGGACGTCCACGAGCACGCCGAGGAGGAGGAGGAGACGCCGGTCGCCCTGCGCAACCACCCGTTCGTCCGCTACTTCGAGATAATCTACATGCTCTCCAAGTACCCGCGCTACGGGACGGTTGACCCGACCGTGATATTCGCGGTCTTCTTCCCCATGTTCTTCGGTTTCATGGTCGGTGACATGGGGTACGGCCTCATAATCATGGTGCTGGGCTGGATCGTGCACAAGAAATGGAGCCAGAAGCCGCTGGCCAACATGGCCGGCTACATAATGACCGTGGGCGGCGCCTGGACCATCTTCTTCGGCGCGCTGTACCTGGAGTTCTTCGGGGACTGGCTGGCGCGCTGGCTGGGGGTCATTACCGTCAGCGCGAACGGGGAAGCGCACGTAGACTACATACTCGGTACGGAGAACTCCATCTTCAAGTACCCGATAGACCGCCTGGAGGGGTTCACCTTCATGCTGGCGGTCTGCCTGATAATCGGGCTCATCCACATGGGTGCCGGGCTGATTTTCGGCGTGATCAACGGTGTAAAGGAGAACAACAGGAAGCACTCCATGGAGAAGGGCGGGCTGCTGATGGTGCTCATCGGCGCCATGATGGTCATCGCCAAGTTCGGGCTCGGCTGGTGGCCGGTCTGGGCGGCGGCCCTGGGTGGATTGATGGCCGTCGGGGGGCTGGTGATCGCTGCTATCGGTGGAGGGATGGGCGGCGCCGTAGAGGCGGTGGTCGGAGCGGGCAACCTGTTCTCCTATGCCCGACTCATCGCCATCGGCCTGGCCTCGGTGATCATGGCCAACGTGGCGAACGATCTCGCCAGGGAGATGGGAAAAGGTGGCAAATGGTGGGGAATCATCGTCGGTGCTATCGTGTTCATCCTGCTTCACGGGCTGAATATTGTAATAGGCGTGTTCAGCCCCTCCATACACGGCCTTCGTCTCCACCTGGTGGAGAGCTTCGGCAAGTTCTTCGAGCCTGCCAAATACAGGTACGAACCTTTCAAGAAAACTGGGGGTGAAGAGTAGTGGAGTCAGCAGTCAAGGTCGGACTGATAGCGATCAGCGCGGCGCTGGCCATCGGGCTGTCCGCCATCGCCACCGCCCTGGCGCAGTCCCGCATCGGGGCCGCCATGGCCGGTGCGGTGGCCGAACGTCCCGAGCTGGTCGGCAGCGCTATTATCATGGTGGCCATACCCGAGACCATGGTCATCCTGGGATTCGTGGTCGCGTTCCTCATTACCGCATTGAAGAGCGCCGAGTAAGACACGCACCCACGGGGAAGTGAACCCGATTGGCACTAGAAGATATCCTCGGCGCCCTTGACGAAAAGGCGAACGCCCGGGTCGAGGCAATAAAGGAAGAGGCCCGGCAGAGGGCCAGCGAGATCGCCGCCGAGGTCGACCGGGACGTGGCGCGCCTGGAGCGCCTGAGACTGAAGAAGGTCGAGGACGCCATCCGGAGCGAGGCCACAGCCATCGTCTACTCGGCGTCCCTGAAGGCCAAGAACCAGCTCATCAAGGCGCAGGAAGAGACGGTAGACGAGGCTTTCCGGATCGCCGAGCGGAAGCTGGCCGAGGTCAACCGGGAACCGCGTTACCCCGGGATTCTGGAGACGCTCCTCCAGGAGTGCCTCGAGTTCTTCCCGGGGGCCGACGAGGTTCTCTTGCAGGTGAGGGCCGGTGACCGCGAGATCGTCGAGGGTCTCATGGCTTCCAGGCCGATGCGCTACCGTGTTGTCGACGAGTCACTCGAGGCGTCGGGCGGGCTGATGGTCAGCTCCTCGGACGGCCATGTCGTCGTCTCCAACACGTTCGAATCGCGCCTTGCCAGGGCCAGGGACCACCTGCGACTGCAGATCTCCAGCGCGCTGTTCGGCGACGACGGGTCTTGATAGAGGACCACTCTCGAACGGGGTATGAAATGGCCAGGGTCGACCTCAACGATTATGTATACGTGAACGCGCGCGTCCGCGGCATGCGCTCGCACCTGCTCACCAGGGACTTCTTCATGCGGCTGGTTGAGGCCGATGGCTTCGAGGCGCTTCACGCGCTGCTGGAACAGACCATCTACCGCCGGGAGGCGAACGAGGCGTTTCTCCTCAACCCGGTGAGACCGGACTACGACCAGGCCCTGACCCTCAACCTCATCGCCGCCTTCCGCAAGATCCTGGACGCGGTGGGGGGAGAGCCCCGACGCCTGGTGGCCACCCTGCTCTCGCGCTACGACGTGCAGAACATAAAGTCGGTGCTGAGGGGCAAGCACGGAGACGCCACCGCCAGCGAGATCACCAACATCCTGGTGCCCGTCGGTTCCCTGCGCCTCGAGCAGCTCGAGGTACTCGCCGGCCAGCGCGAGATCCGGGACGTGATCAACACGATGCACGCCCAGCAGATAAAGTACGCCCGGCCGCTGATCGACGCCTACCCGGATTTTACAAAGAAGGACCACGACCTCGCGGTGCTGGAGCTGGCGCTGGACAAGTACTTCTACCGTGACGCCATAGGGCAGCTGAAGGGAAAGGGAACAAACACGGAGATGGTTCGCCAGATGCTCGTGGGCGAGGTGGACATGAGGAATATCTCCACCCTGGTTCGCATCAGGGGTGTGAGGCTCGACGACGGGGAGGTGGAGAACCTGCGCATCCCCGGAGGTGCCCTCTCCGCCGACGAGTTCCTGCACCTCGACAGGCTGGGTGACATAGTCCGCATCGTGAGCGACTACCCCGACCCGCGCTACCGCAAGGTCCTGCAGAAGGCCCTGGCCGAGTACCAGGAGGTCGACCTGGTGGCGTTCGACCGGGAGCTGGAGCACGAGATGACCCGGCGCGGGGCGGCGATGAGCAACCTGGACGTGCTGTCCATCGGGGTCATCATTGGTTTCATGTGGCAGAAGAACAACGAGGTCATAAACCTGCGCATCTTGCTGCGGGGCAAGGCCATGGACCGGCCGCAGGCGCAGATCCGCTCGGACCTCTTCTTCGTCGAGCGCGAGGAAGGTCAGGCGGCTTGATAAGCTGGTTTGTATGTATAAAGTCGTGATACTCACAGACCCCGAGACGGCATACGGGTTCCGTCTTGCCGGGGTCGACGTGTACGAAGCCGACGACGTGGACGAGGCGAGGACCCAGATCAACAGGCTGCTGGAGGACGACAGGACCGGCATCCTTGCGGTTAACGAGGGATTCCTGGCCGCGGTGGACGAGCGTGTCAAGACGCGCATAGAGGCGTCGTACCGGCCGATCGTGGTCTCGCTGCCGGTGAAGGAGAAGCTGGGCGAGGTCGGTGAGCGCAAGGCCTTCCTGGCCAGGCTGGTGCACCGCGCCGTCGGGTTCGACGTGACGTTGGGCAGCAGCGAGTAGAAGGCCGCGAGAGCGGCATCGAGGATAGGAGCACCCAGTGATCGAGGGGCGGATAACCAAGGTATCGGGGCCCGTCGTAGAGGCGGAGGGCATGTCCGGCGCCAGGATGTACGACGTGACCTTCGTCGGCCGGCTGAGACTGATCGGGGAGGTAATCAGGCTCGAGGGCGGGACGGCCGTCATCCAGGTGTATGAGGACACCAGCGGGCTCGAGGTCGGAGAGCCTGCGGTGTGCACGGGTGAGCCCCTGCTGCTCGAGCTCGGACCGGGCATGCTCTCCTCGATCTACGACGGTGTTCAGAGGAGGCTGCCCGAGCTGGCCGCCGAGTACGGCGACTACATCACCAGGGGCACCGTCTCCGACCCGCTGGACCACGAGAAGACCTGGGAGTTCGAGCCCCGCGCGAAGGCCGGGGACAGGGTATCGGAGGGCGACGTCCTGGGGTACGTGCAGGAGACCGAGGTGATCAGGCACCTGATCATGGTGCCTCCCGGTAAGGGCGGTGTGCTCACCGAGGTCAGGGAAGGAGCACTCAAGGTCACCGACGTGGTCGCGGTGACCGAGGACGGCGTCGAGTTCCACATGAGCCAGCAGTGGCCGGCCAGGATCGCGCGGCCGGTGGTGACCAAGCTGGACCCGGAGCTGCCGTTCGTTACCGGGACCCGCGTCCTCGACACGTTTTTCCCGGTGGCCCAGGGCGGCTACAGCATAATCCCCGGGGGCTTCGGGACCGGCAAGACGGTTACCGAGCAGACCCTGGCCAAGTGGGCGCAGGCGGACGTGGTCATATACGTGGGGTGCGGCGAGCGCGGAAACGAGATGACCGAGGTGCTCACCGAGTTCCCCGAGCTGGAGGACGTCCGCAGCGGGCTGCCCCTGATGAAGCGCACCATCCTGGTCGCCAACACAAGCAACATGCCGGTGGCCGCACGGGAGGCTTCGATATACACGGGGATAACCATGGCGGAGTACTACCGGGACATGGGGTACGACGTTGCCATGATGGCCGACTCCACCTCGCGCTGGGGGGAGGCACTGCGGGAGGTGTCGGGGCGCCTGGAGGAGATGCCCGGCGAGGAGGGCTACCCGGCGTACCTGGCCACGCGCATCGCCGACTTCTACGAGCGCTGCGGCCGCGCGGTGTGCCTGGGTTCCGACGAGCGGACTGGCTCCATCACCGTGGTGGGGGCCGTCTCCCCGCCCGGCGGCGACTTCTCCGAGCCTATGACGCAGAACTCGCTGCGCATATCCGGGGCGTTCTGGGCGCTCGACACCTCGCTCGCCCACAGGCGCCACTTCCCGGCGATCTCCTGGCTGCGAAGCTACTCCCTGTACCTCGACCAGGTCGAGGACTGGTACTCCAACAACGTGGCCATGGACTGGAAGCAGATGCGTGACAAGGCGATGATGATACTCCAGAAGGAGGCCGAGCTGCAGGAGATCGTGCAGCTGGTCGGGCCGGACGCCCTGCCCGACTTCGCGAGGGCGACCCTCGAGGTCGCGCGCATGCTGCGGGAGGACTACCTGCAGCAGTTCGCCTTCAGCGACGTGGACGCCTACTGCGAGCCCTCCAAGCAGTTCCTCATGCTCAAGGTCATCGTGGGCTACTACGACCTGGTGCAGGAGCTGCTGGTGAAGGGTGTCACCCTCAAGGAGACGCTGGACGTACCGTTCCGCTCCAGGATCGCCCGGATGAAGGAGGTCCCGGCGGAGGAGGCCACCGAGCAGCTGGAGTCGCTCGAGGCGGAGATGCAGGGAGAGCTGCGCAAGCTCATACGGTATTGACCGTGTGCAGAAGTGCCTGACACTTTTGCACAAGCAGAAGAGATTTACGGGACGGGAGAAGAAGAAATGGGTCGTGACAGGCTGGTAACCGCGGAGTACAGGACCATACACGATATCGCCGGCCCCCTGGTGTTCGTGAGGCACGTTTCCGGGGTCTCGTTCGGCGAGATGGTGGAGGTCGAGGCGGCGGACGGCTCGGTGCGTAACGGGCAGGTCATCGAGCTCAACGGCGACCTGGCGGTGGTGCAGGTCTTCGGCACCACCACCGGCCTGGACGTGGAGCGGGGCAAGGTCCGCTTCAAGGGCGAGGTCATCAAGCTGGGCGTTTCGGTGAGCATGCTCGGCCGCGTGCTGAACGGCCTGGGAGAGCCCAGGGACGGCGGCGGCAGGGTCTTTCCGGAGAGTGAGCTCGAGGTGGGCGGGGCGCCCATCAACCCCTTCACTCGCGACAATCCCAGGGACTTCATCCAGACGGGCATCTCGGCGATCGACGGCCTCAACACGCTGGTACGGGGACAGAAGCTCCCCATATTCTCCGGCGCGGGCCTGCCCGGCAACGAGGTCGCCGCCCAGATAGTGAAGAACGCCCGGGTCATAAGCGGCGAGGAGTTCGCCATCGTGTTCGGGGCCATGGGCATCACCCGCCGGGAGGCCTCCTTCTTCCAGCAGGCGTTCGCCGAGACCGGCGCCCTGGAGCGGGTCTGCTTCTTCATGAACCTGGCCGAGGACCCCACGGTCGAGCGGATCATCACCCCGCGCTGCGCGCTGACCATGGCGGAGTTCCTGGCGTTCGAGTACGAGATGCAGGTGCTGGTCATCCTCACCGACATGACCAACTACTGCGAGGCGCTGCGCGAGATATCGGCGGCCCGCGAGGAGGTGCCGGGGAGGCGCGGTTACCCCGGTTACATGTACACCGACCTGGCGAGCCTCTACGAGCGCGCCGGCCGCATCAAGGGAAGGAAGGGCTCCATCACCCAGGTCCCGATCCTGACAATGCCCGACGACGATATCACCCACCCCATCGCGGACCTGACCGGGTACATCACCGAGGGCCAGATCGTGCTGTCGCGGGCGCTGCACCGCAAGGGGATCTTCCCGCCCATCGACGTACTCCCGTGCCTGTCCAGGCTGATGAACCAGGGAATAGGCGAGGGCAAGACGAGGGAGGACCACCGCGGGGTCGCCGACCAGCTCTACTCGTTCTACGCGGAGGGCATGGACCTGCGCCGGCTGGTCGCCATCATCGGTGAGGAGGCGCTCTCAGAGACCGACAGGCTGTTCCTGAAGTTCGCCGACGAGTTCGAGGAGGCGTTCCTCAACCAGGGTGACGAGAACAGGGACATCGAGGAGACCCTGGACACAGGCTGGAACCTGCTGGCCATGCTCCCCGCCACCGAGCTCAAGAGGCTCAAGGTGGAGTACATCGAGCGGTACTACCCCGGCGAGGTGACCGTGGAGGGCGAGGTCGACGTGGCGGCGGAGGAGGAGACGGAGGAGAAGGCGCCGGAGGGCGTTCTCCAGTCCAGGCCGGTGGGGGAGGACGCCGAGGTCGAGGAGACCGCGGAGGAAGAAGAGGACGAGGAGCCCGATGAGCTTCAGCCCGGGCGCGAGGTAGATGTGTAGGAGTCTGGTTTTCGCATCGGCGTCAGACCCCGATGCGAAAGCCCCGGACAGAAGCCGGGTGACGTGGAAGAGAAGGTAAACCCAACCAGGAGCGAGCTGCTCTATCGCAGGCAGCAGATCTCCCTGGCCCAGCAGGGACTCGAGCTGCTCAAGAAGAAGCGCGACGCCCTGCTGCGGGAGTTCCTGCCGATCATCGACGAGACCATGAAGCTCTCCCTGCGCCTCGAGCGCGCGACCGTCGACGCCCAGCAGGCGCTGGCGCTGGCGAAAGCGGTCGAGGGAAAGTTCGTGCTGCGCTCGGTGGGCTTCGCCACCAAGGGCGAGGTACTGGTGGACATCTTCGGCACCCACGTCATGGGAGTGCCCATCCCGGTCATCCGCAAGTCCAGCGCCCCGGTCAAGACCGAGCTGACCCGCGGCTACTCGATAACGGGCGTCAGCTCCCGGGTGGACCAGACGGCCTCCAAGTTCGAGGAGATCATCGACCTGATGATACAGAGCGCGGACATAGAGACCCGGCTCCGCAGGCTGGGCGAGGAGCTCCAGAGGACCAACCGCAGGGTCAACGCCCTGGAGAACACGGTCATCCCGCAGCTGCACGAGCAGGTGAAGTTCATATTCAGCGCCCTGGACGAGCGCGCCCGCGAGGACCACTTCCGCCTCAAGAAGGTAAAGAGCAAGATCCTGGCCCGCAAACGCTCCTGAAGATAGTCTGCCCCCCCCTCCCCCCCCGCCACCCCGCCCTGGTGTCAAAGGCTTGAATCCCAATAATTGACTCTTTTATAATTTTGACAATCCTAGCAACATCAGTATCAGCGTGGACGCTCTCGGCAACGGGATAGGGGCGATTTCTGTGGTTTTTGATTTGTTCAGTTAACTATTGTTGGCTATGTGATTCAAGTCTTTGACACCGACTGTTTTTGCTACAATCGCAGCGATGGATTACACCACAGACCCCACCAGGGACAAGTACGTCATAGACGGCGGCGCGTGCCTGCGCGGAAGGGTGCACGCGAGCGGGGCCAAGAACTCCTGCCTGAAGCTGATGGCGGCCTCGGTGATGGCCGAGGGCCCATGCCGCATCCGCAACGTGCCGGATATCGCCGATGTGGGAATCATGTGCGAGGTGCTGAGCCGCATCGGGCTGGGCGTTGAGTTCGAAGGGGGCGTCCTCGACATGATGCCGGCCTCCGAGCCGAGGCTGGAGACGCCTTACCACCTGGTGCAGAAAATGCGGGCAGCCGTGGACGTCCTTGGCGCGATGCTGGCCAGGTACGGTCACGCCAGGGTGGCGATGCCGGGCGGTGACAACATAGGGGCACGGCAGATAGACATGCACCTCAAGGGGCTGACCCAGATGGGCGCACGGCTCGGGGTCTCGCACGGGTACATCGAGGGCTCCGCGGACAGATTGGTGGGTGCCCACGTGTCTCTGGAGTTCGCCAGCGTCGGTGCCACGGAGAACCTGCTTATCGCCGCGTGCCTGGCGGAGGGCCGCACGGTGATAGAGAACGTGGCCAAGGAACCCGAGATAGTGGACCTTGCCGCGTTTCTATCCGGCATGGGTGCCAGGATCGAAGGCGCGGGCACATCCACCCTGGTCGTAGAAGGGGTCGATACACTGTCCGGCGTGGAGCACACCGTCATCGGTGACAGGATCGAGGCGGGGACGTTCCTGCTCGCGGGCGCCGTGACGCGCGGAGAGGTGACCGTCACCGGGATCGACGCGGGTCACCTGGAGATCGTCCTCGACAAGATGCGCGAGGCGGGCTGTACCGTGGATGTATCCGGTGACAGCGTGGCCACGGCCGTGCGCGGTGAGCTCCACGGGGTGGAGATATCAACACTGCCGTACCCCGGCTTCCCGACGGACCTGCAGCCGCAGATGATCACGCTGCTCGCAACCGTAGGCGACACATCGTTCGTGACGGAGAACATATTCGACAACCGTTTCATGGTGGTGGACGAGCTGAACCGGCTTGGTGCGGACATACGCACCAAGGGGCACCACGCCATCGTCCGGGGGGTCCCCGCGTTGAGCGGGGCCCCGGTGACGGCTATGGACCTGCGCGCCGGGGCCGCCCTGGTGCTGGCGGGGCTTGTAGCCGAGGGCACCACCGAGGTCTACGATATCGAGCACATCGACCGCGGCTACGAGCGGTTCGAGGAGAAGCTGGCGTCGCTGGGCGCCGGCATCCGGCGCGTTCCGGCCGGCGAGCCCCGGGAGTAGGTTTGCGGGCGACATTCGGGACGTCGGGTGCGATGACGAGGACCACGGCCGTCGTGCTCCTTCTCATCGCCGCGGTGGCCGTCTCTTCGTTTCCGCGCGCGGCGGCCGCCCCGCCCGAGGCAGGCGGCGGCCTGAAGGGTAAGCTGGTGGTCGTGGTCGTGGACCGCGTCGGCATCGCGGAATTCCCCGGGAACGAGACCCCCTTCTGCCGCTCGCTCGCCGACCGCTGGGCCACAGGCCTGATGACGACCAGGACCCAGGCTCCCTCGAGAACGGCCGCCTTGGAGACCGGCGCGGAGTATGTGACCCTGGGCGCCGGCATGAGGGCTTACGGGGCGACCGGCGCGGGGCTCTCCTTCGACAGCACGGAGCGCTTCACCGGCCTCGGCGGCAGCGAGCTCGCGGGGGAAGTCTTCCACGGCTACAGCGGCACGCCGGGGCCCGAGGCCGGGGTGGTCTGCATGCGATGGCCGGAGATCCGGCGGGCAATGGAATCGGGGTCGCTCGAGGAGAACGCGGGCCTGCTCGGCGGAGAGATGGAAAGGGCCGGCCTCCGTACCGCCGTCGTTGGCAACTGTGACGGGTACGACGGCCCCCTGAGGCTGTCCCCCCTGATCTGCTGCGACGCCTCCGGCACCGTTCCACTGGGGCGGGTGAGCGGCTTCACGGACCCCCGTGACACCGGGCAGCCGTTCCGCCTCGACGCCCTCGCCGAGCAGAGCGAGAGGTACCTCGCCGAGGCCGACTTGGTGGTCGTGGACACCGGAGTCACCGGGCGGCTGGACCGCGACGGGGCCGCTTCCAACCCCTACTTCTCGGCGGGACGCACCCGCGTGGCCCTGCACGAGGTGGACGGACTCGTGGAGCGCCTCACGGGGCGCCTGGATCTCGAGGCCTCGCTGCTGCTGGTCGTCTCGCCGTCCGCACCGTCCGAGGCACGCCGGAAAGGAGATTACTGGACCCCGTTCATCGCGGCTGGGAAAGGGTTCAGCCGCGGGCTCCTGCGTTCGGCATCCACGCGCAGGCCGGGCCTCGTGAGCAACGGGGACTTCCTGCCGACGGTGTGTGAGTTCTTCGGGATATCCATTCCCGCGGAGGTGACCGGCTCGCCCATGAGGACGGTGCCAGCCACCTTCCAGGTCGATCACCTGCAGGACCTGGACGCCCAGTACGCGGTGACGCGGCAGGTCCGCTGGTATATCGTGTTCCCTTACTTCTTCCTGTCGCTCCTCCTGCTGATACTCTGGGTCTTCAGCCTCGCCCCCGTCGCGGAGTTCCTCGGATGGCCATACGACGCCGCGATGCTGAGCAGGGCGCTGCGCCCAACTGCCCTGGTGCTGGCCGCCGCCCCGGTGTCTTTCCTGCTGGCCTCGGTCTTTCGATTCGAGTCGGTGCTGCTGCCGCTGGGATTCTGCTTCGCCTTCTCGCTGGCGGTGGGGCTGGGCGCCTGGAAGCTGCCCTATGTGAGGCCCGGGGCGGACCCGTTCGCCTCCATCTGCTGGCTCACCGCCGGGATCATCGTGGTGGACACCGCGCTGGGGGGCAGGTTGTTCATGCTCCCGCTGCTGGGGGACAACGCCATGGAGGGCAGCCGGTTCTTCGGACTGTCCAACACGGTGGCGGGCCTGCTGGTGGCCGTATGCGTCTGGGGGGCGGCCGGCCTGGGAGCCGAGCGGCTCGCTCGACCGGGCGGGGCGAGGTGGGTCCTGCTTGCCGGCATCGGAGCGCTGACGTTCGTGATCGGCTTCGGCCTTCTCGGTGCCAACGCGGGGGGTGTGATCGTCGTGGTGACGACCGGCCTCGTGTTCTACTTCGGCTCAGCCGGCAGGCGTTTCACCGCGTGGCTCGATGCCGGGATCGCAGTTGCGGTAGCCGCGGTGACGGCGGTGATGGTAGCCGCCGACGCCCTCTTCGTTCGCACGCACGCCGCCAGGGCCGCGACGGGGGGCGCAGGGCGCATCGCCGCCCTCATGAAGCAGAGGCTAGCCATCCAGCTGGGACAGACCACCTCCACGCTCCCGTTCGCGATAGTCCTGATAGCGGCGGTTCTGCTGCTGGCTGTCTGGATGAGGGGCCCCGGCCCGTTCTGGCGGGGGCTCTGGGAGCGCGAGCGGCCGCGTACGGCGGCGTTCTACGCGATCCTGGTGGGGGGACTGGTGGCGATGCTCTTCGAGGACACGGGGACGGGCATGCTGGCGATAATGATGCTGGTGAGCACGCTAGCCCTGGTGTACTACTACCTGCCCGTTGATCAACCCATGGACGAACCGGGGGGTCAGACACTTGCGCGCGCTTAATTCCCGTCAACACTGTGATTGGAGTCAACGCGTGAAATTGTCTGACGCCCCTCCTTATCTACCTGCCCGTTGATCAACCCATGGACGAACCGGGGGGTCAGACACTTGCGCGCGCTCAATTCCCGTCAACACTTCGATTGAAGTCAACGCGTGAAATTGTCTGACGCCCCTCCTTATCTACCTGCCCGTTGATCAACCCATGGACGAACCTACTCCTGGCGGCTGAACTGCCAGATGGCGATCACCAGCATCACCACGCCGAACGCGGCGACCACCAGCACGTCCAGCCACAGCGGGTAGATCTGCGTCTTTACCGTAGGCATCTTGGGGAAGACCTTCTGCAGCGCGGCCACCACGTCCGGATTCTGCTGCAACTTGGTCACTACGCCGGAGGGTAGCTTGGACATAATGCTGGTCGTGCTGGTCAGCGTCACCCCCTTGAGCGCCACCGCCCTGAGCATGTCGACCCCGTAGCTCAAGGGGTTCAACTTGGTCAGGATGTCCATCCAGCCGGGCAGGCCCTGCAGCGGGAACATGGCACCGGACAGGAAGAAGAGCGGTAGTAGAATGAAGTTCATGAGCACCGGGAAAGCCTCGAAAGATTTCAGGCGCGCGCCGATGGCGACACCTACACTGGTCATGGCCAGCGCCAGCAGCACCATCAGCGGAATCAGCGCCAGCGCCTTCCAGAGTGTGCTCCAGTGCAGGCCGAATATGTTGGGGAAGAACATCAACACCAGGAGGACCGTTCCCTGGAGCACCGCCTGGGTGGCACCACCCACCACCTTGCCCACCGCGACGCTCGGCCTGGGCACAGGCGACACCAGGATCTCCTTCAGGAAGCCGAACTGGCGGTCCCAGAGTATCGAGATGGCCGAGAACACCGAGGTGAACAGGATGGTCATGCCGAGTATCCCCGGGAACATGAACGTGACGTACTTTGTGTCCCCGGCGCCGAACACCTTGAACGCGGCCTGCAGGCCCGTCCCCAGCAGGAACAGGTACACCAGGGGCTGCACGAAGAGGCCCAGTCGCCTGGGGGTGTCCCTCCAGAAACGCTTGAAGTCGCGCAGCCACACTATGTAGACGCCCGTGAGTGACCGCTCGAAGCTGGTCCTGTGAAGGTACTCCTCGGCCGATTCGCTCCCCGGCTCGTCCGGCTTTATCTCCGTAGCGGTTTCTTCCTCCATGCATCCTTCCTTTTTAAATGATGAGTGGCGTCAGACGTTTTCATTGCGTCATATCCTCATCCAGATCGACGGAGTCCAACGGCACTGCAAACGTCTGACCCCACGGTCACCGTTGTGCAAAAGTGCCTGACCCTTTTGCACACTAGCGCCTGGGGGGTCCGCCCATCTTCCCGACGAGCTTCATCATCGCTTCCTTCCTGTCGCCCGACTCGTCACGGATCTCCTTGCCGGTCATCTTCAGGAACACGTCGTCGAGCGTAGGCCTGTGGACGTTTATCGACACGATGCGCACCCCGAACTCGCGGATGAGCTCCGGCACGAACTCCTCGCCCCGCTCCCGCTCGAAGCAGAGCTTACAGTCCGGGTCCTTTAGCATCTCGATGTCCGGATAGCGCTTATGCAGCTCGGTGAGCGCGGCGTCGTCATCATCGGTAGTGATCTTGATGATGTCGCCGCCCACCTGGGTCTTGAGCGCATCCGGGGTGTCGAGGGCGATTATGTCGCCCAGGTCGATGATGGCTATCCGGTCGCAGTGCTCCGCCTCCTCCATGTAATGCGTTGTCAGGAAGATGGTGATGCCCTCGCGGCGCTTCAGGCCCTCTATGTACTCCCAGATGTAGTTGCGGGTCTGGGGGTCGAGGCCTATGGTCGGCTCGTCCAGGAACAGCACCTTCGGGTAGTGGAGGAGCCCCCGGGCTATCTCCAGGCGCCTCTTCATCCCGCCGGAGTACGTCTGCACCCGGTCGTCGGCGCGGTCGGTGAGGCTGACCATCTCCAGGACCTCCCGCATGCGCGAATCGCGGTCGGAACGCGGGATGTGGTAGACCACGCAGTGGAACTCCAGGTTCTCCCTGGCCGTCAGGGTGTCGTCCAGGCTCGGGTCCTGGAACACCATCCCGATGGACTCCCTCACCTCGTTCTTCTGAGCGACGATATCGTAGCCGTTGACCAGGGCGGTCCCCGACGTCGGAGCGATGATGGTGGAGAGCATGTTCATGGTAGTGGTCTTGCCGGCGCCGTTTGGGCCGAGGAAGCCGAACACCTCACCCTTCTTCACGTCGAACGACACGCCGTCGACCGCTACCAGCTCGTCGAACCTGCGCACCAGTTCCATTACCTCGACGATATTGCCGTCGTTCACCTCTGTTTCCTTTCTGAAGACCTCTCCTCGCTGATCTCCGACCAGTGCCTTCCTATCGCTCCGAGATGCCGCACGGTGCGCTCCAGCTCCTCGGTGGACTCACCCTCGAACACCCGGGCCATCAACTCGTTCTGCTGTGCCAGCAGGTCGGCCAGGAGCATGTCGCTCTTCTCCGTCAGCCGGATGAGGGTCACCCTGTGATCGGAGGGGTCCCTGTCCTTGGCCAGCAGGCCTTTTGCGACCATCCCGTCTATCATCCTGCTGGCGGTGGGTGCGGAGATCATCATGAACTCCGAAAGCTCGGTGACCCTGACCTCCCCGCGCGCCCTGAGCGCCTTCAGCGCGTGGAACTGTGGCAGGGTGACCTGGTGCTTCTCGAGCTCGTCGTGGAATATCAGGAAGGTGGTACGCATGATGAGGCGTATCACCTGCAGGAACTCCTCGGCCAGCAGCGCTCTGCTGTTGTCTGCCAGGACGCGTCCTTTCTAATAGTGAGGGGCGTCAGACAATTTCACGCGTAGATTCCAATCAAAGTGTTGACGGGAATTGAGCGCGTGCAAGTGTCTGACCCCCCGGTTCGTCCATGGGTTTGTCGACGTGCAAGTATTTGGGGTGACAATTTCACGCGTAGATTCCAATCAAAGTGTTGACGGGAATTGAGCGCGTGCAAGTGTCTGACCCCCCGGTTCGTCCATGGGTTTGTCGACGTGCAAGTCCTGAGCCGTGTCAATTGCATGCGTTGACTCCAGTCAAAGTGTTGACGGGAATTGAGCGCATGCAAGTGTCTGACCCCCCGGTTCGTCCATGGGTTTGTCGACGTGCAAATACTGAGCTGTGACATTTCATCTACCATTGTCCTTTATTTCGTAGTGCTAAATAATAGAGGAGTGGGTCGTCGGGCGCAAGGTGGATTCGCAGCCGTCATTTGACCTTGCGATAGACTGCGCTATCGTTGAGGAGGCCGGTGAACAACCGGGCCAGCCGCTTCGTCGAACCGGTGACAACGGAAGGAAGAGTGGATGAAGGAGTGTCCGGAGTGCAGCGCCAGCAACCAGGACACGAACCTGTTCTGTCCTCTGTGCGGGTATAGCTTCCTCGACGAGCGCCGGGGGCCGGAGAAGGGCACCCCCCCGGAGCGGGAGTCCACGAGGGACCCGCATAGGACGACCATGCTCGTGGCCGTGGCGGTGATCCTCCTCGGCATAGCGGCAGGCGTGACCAGCTACATCGTGTCCAGGCAGATCGAGCTGTCCCGCATGGTCACGGTAGAGGCCGGGACGGAGTGGAAGTGC
Source organism: Actinomycetota bacterium (assembly GCA_018831265.1). Taxonomy (GTDB): domain Bacteria; phylum Actinomycetota; class Geothermincolia; order Fen-727; family Anoxymicrobiaceae; genus JAHJCO01. The sequence continues at coordinate 798 of JAHJCO010000006.1, read as the reverse complement.
GTGCGCTGCGGCAAGGTCTACAGGACTCGCATCGCCAGGTTCGAGGTCAAGAGGGCCGAGAAAGAGCAGTACGCGGTGGAGACCATCGACGGCACCTGCTACACCTGCAAGTACGGGGAGAAGGTCGGCAGGCTGGAGTACCTGGTGGAGACCCTCGCCTCGAAGGGGTTCTTCCACGGGTTCAACTCCGAGCTCGACCCGCAGGCCGCCGCCTTCATGGAGGCCCACCCGGAGCTGCTGCCCGCCTCCGACGCCTCGCAGGTCGCGGGCATGGCGGTGGATGAGGACCCGCGGAAGATCGAGCGCGACTTCACCGAGTTCGCCGGCCGGCCCATCCACCTGAGGTGCAGGGTCGCCGTCTCCGAGACCATCAAGTCCACCGACGGAGTCGAGGCGACCTTCATGCAGCTCATCCCCATGGTCGACGGGGAGGAGGCCGACGTCGAGCTCCTGGCCATATACCCGGGGCGCTCGCCGATGCTGCGCGGTGACGAGGCCGAGTGCTGGCTCCTGCCGGCGGACCTGATCCGGTTCACCCAGGGGAACGAGACGCGCAAAGCCGTCCTCTGCCTGGTACTGTACATGAACTAATACTTGGTGCCAGGCACATTAGCTCCAAGGTATTAGTCCTCGATGACGTTTCTCACACCTCGGAATACGATTAGTCCCTTTGCTCAGTAGCTAGTTACTACATGAAAGAAAACCTCAGACCATTTTTTGCATTACATCCGGAATCCCGAGTTACAGGCAATAATGAAAAAAATGGTCTGAGGTTTTCTTTCATTTTCAACCTTGTGG
>JAHJCO010000005.1 GCA_018831265.1 Actinomycetota bacterium | reverse complement strand
CCACAAGGTTGAAAATGAAAGAAAACCTCAGACCATTTTTTTCATTATTGCCTGTAACTCGGGATTCCGGATGTAATGCAAAAAATGGTCTGAGGTTTTCTTTCATGTAGTAACTAGCTACTGAGCAAAGGGACTAATCGTTAATGGAATGGGGCAAAAACCATCTACCCAGACTGATATGGAGAGTGGCTCCTCCGACACCCCGCATGGTTAGCAGTCCTGTATCCCGTTCCGGTTTGTGAGTGCCCCATCCCATGGGTACGGTGCAGCACCGAGAACGGCGAGGCGCCAGCCAGGTCGGTAGGCCACAGGTCGGCTCGCACTACGGTGCGGTTGAACTCAATCAGCCTGCATTCACAGCGGGAAGGCTTCTGGCAAGGCGCATGGCCGACGCGTACTCCTCCAGTACTCGGAGGGAGTGGAACGCAGCAGGTGCGGATGGATCGGCGTTCGAATGCAGGCGTATCCATGAGATGGGGCACAGGTGCCGTTTGAGATATTATTGGTTTAGAACACTCATGGAGGTGCGCATAGATATGAAGAAGACACGCGAGGAGACCGTAAAGGGGTTCAAGGGCAAGACCTACGACCTGCTGGTCATCGGTGGGGGCATAACGGGTGCCTGTATAGCGCGTGACGCGGCGCTGCGTGGGTTCAAGACGGCCTGCGTCGAGAAGATGGACTGGGCCTGGGGCACGAGCAGCCGCTCGTCGAAGCTCATCCACGGGGGGATCCGCTACCTGGAGATGTTCGACTTCAAGCTGGTGTTCGAGGCGTGCCGCGAGCGGCGCCAGCTCCTGCTGAACGCTCCGCACCTCGTGTACCCACAGGCCTTCACCTTCCCCATCTACAAGGGCGACAAGAACGGCATCTTCATGATCGAGTCCGGTCTGATGCTCTACGACATGCTGGCGCTGTTCCGCAACGTGCAGAACCACCGGATGTACCTGCACGACAAGGCGATGGAGCTCGAGGAGGGCCTCGACTCCGACCGCCTCAAGGCGGCCGGGGTCTTCTACGACTGCTCGACCGACGACGCCCGCCTGACCCTGGCGTTCGTGCTCTCCGCCATCGAGGCCGGGGCCGACTGCGCCAACTACGTCGAGGTGTCGGATCTCCTCAAGAGCGGCGAGCGCGCCTGCGGCGCCCGGGTGAAGGACGTGCTCACAGGGGATGAGTTCGATATAGAGGCGAAGGTGGTCGTGAACGCGTCCGGCGCCTGGGGCGACGTCATCTGCGACATGGACGAGCCCGGGGCCCCCGCGAAGCTTCAGCTCACCAAGGGCTCGCATATCATGGTCCCGCGCGGCCGTGCCCGGACCAGGAACGCGGCGCCGGTGGTCTCCCCCGCCGACGACCGCCTCATGTTCGTCATCCCGCGCGGGAAGTTCTCGCTTATCGGCACGACCGACACCTACTACCACGAGGACCTGGACAAGCCTTACGCGACGCGCGAGGACGTCGAGTACATCCTGGAGGCGGCCAACAGCGCGCTGCCGCGGGCAAACCTGGAGACGATCGACATCGTTAGCACCTACTCGGGCCTGCGCCCGCTTGCCATGCAGGAGGGCGGCGAGGACGTGGCGGCCAGCAAGGTCTCGCGCGAGCACCGCATCTACCAGGGGCGCTCCGGACTGCTGACCATCTCGGGCGGCAAGCTGACCACCGGTCGCTCCATGGCCGAGGAGATGGTCGACCTCGCCGAACGCGTGCTCTCCAGGGAGTTCAACCTCAGGGCGGAGAGAGGCTGCACCACCATGAACAACCCGGTGTTCGGCACTCCCTCGCCGGACGCCATAGCCCGGACCCGCGCGCTCTCGGCGAAGCTCAAGCTCGACGACGACACGCTGAGGGGCCTTCTGAAGCAGGGGACCGACGCCCTGAAGGTGCTGGCGATGTGCTCGGACGACGAGTCGCTCGCCGAGCCCCTCTCACCCACCAACGGGCACATCAAGGCCCAGGTGCGGTTCGCCGCCGAGGGCGAGCTGGCCCGCACGGTCGAGGACTTCCTGGTCAGGCGCACCGAGATCTACTACACGGAGCCGGACCAGGGTACGGGCGTCGCCGATGCGGTCGCCGACATAATGGGCGATGTCCTCGGCTGGGACGCCGCCGAGCGGAAGCGCCAGGTCGCGGAGTACGGGGAGGTCGTGGCTCTGTCCCGCCGCTGGCAAGCCGAGTAGTCCACATCCCCGATTCCCAGCAACCAGACGTCGAGAACTGTGGGGCCGGACGTTTGAATCGCCGTTGGACCACGTCTATTCCTATAAGGCAATTACGCGATCAAATCGTCCGACGCCACTCCATATTACAGACTGCCAGATCCACGCGTTGCTGCCACCCAACGTCGCTGACCGTGTCCAAATCTCTGATAGGACTGCCCCCACCCGCGTCGAATACCAGAAGGCGTAACGTGGACCTTCGATCCGGGGGTGCGAGAATGGATGGAGCGCTGTTCGCCGACCGCCTGGACGCGGGGAAACGCCTCGCCGACGCCTACGACGGGCCGGAGGAGAACGTCCTGGTGCTCGGGCTGGCGCGGGGGGGGCTCCCCGTGGCCGTCCCGCTGGCGAAGAATCTGACAAGCCCGCTGGACGTGGTCACCGCCCGTAAGCTGCCCATCCCCTGGAGCCCGGAGATGGGTTTCGGCGCGATAGCCCCCGACGGCTCCACGAGCATAAACCAGGAGGTCCTGCGCTCGATCGCGCTCTCGCCCGACGAGGTCAGGAGGATCGCCGCCGAGGTGCTGCGCGAGGTCCACAGGCGGGAGAGGGTCTACCGTGAAGGGCGCCGGCCCGAGCCCCTCGAGGGAAAGAACGTGGTGCTGGTGGACGACGGCCTGGCGACAGGGTACACCATGATAGCCGCGATCGAGATGGCCCGTAAGGCGGACGCCGCCTCCCTCTACGTCGCGGTGCCCGTCAGCCCCGCCGACACCGCGCAGCGCATCGAGCCCATGGTCGACCGGCTTCTGGTGCTTCACCTGTCACGAGGCTACTCGTTCGCGGTGGCGAGCTTCTACCGCGACTTCCACGATATGAAGGACTCCGAGGTCCTGGACGCGCTGGAGGAAGCGCGCGCCGGTGCCGGGACAGGGGCCTGAGCGTTACCTGCCATACTCGGCCTTCTTGGCCCTGGCGAAGTCGTCGATTATCTTCGAGGCGTCGGGCTGCAGCACCACGCCATGCCCGGGGTAGGCGATGTCCAGGTCCAGCATCGAGAGGACCTCCTGGGAAGCAAATATCTCCTCCAGGCTCTCGCTGGCCATAAGGGCCGGCATTCCCGGCTTCGCGTAGTAGTTGGAGACCATGTCCCCGATGAACGCCCTTCGGCCCTCGCGGTCGTAGTAGGCGACGCCGCCGGCGGTGTGGCCCGGGACGGCTATCACCTCCAGGCCGAACTCCTCCACCGTCTCGCCTCCCGTCAGCTTACGGTCCACCGTCGCGGGCTCGTAGCGCTGGTACCTGTTGATGACCGGCTCCGGAAGGACCGCCATCGCCTTCCCCAACCTGCTCAGCTTGCTCGGCGGCGGGGCGTCGGCGGCGCCCTCTATCACCGGCGCGTCCGCCTCGCCGGCGATCACCGTCGCCCCGCTCAGCGACTTTATCTTCGCCAGGTTCCCGCAGTGGTCGAAGTGGTGATGTGTGATCAGGACGAACTCTATGTCCCCGACCGAGACCCTGAAGTCCCCCAGCCGCGCCACCAGCTTCCTGTACCTCCACGGGGTCAGCGTATCCACCAGTCCTACGTGGTCCCCCCTCAGGAGGAAAGCGTTGCCCTGCATGGTCATGATCGGGATGACCTCGAATCCCATCGCGCGCACCTCCACTGCCTCGCCCGGTCGCTTTGATTGCGTTCTGATATTATAGCGTCAAACAGCCGATCGAGCGGAGAAGGCAGCGGCCGAATTGGGGGATGTGACATGGGAATGCGTTCCGGTTGTAGAGGCACCTCGACCGCCCGCGCGATGGGCCGTGCACGGCCCGCGTCCGCGCTGGTGGTAATGCTGGTACTGGTCCTGACAGGCGCGATCCTCCCGGCGGGCCTCGCCACGGCGCAGACCGCCGGTCCGGATGCCCCGCGGGGGCTCGAGGTCTTCTCCCGCCAGGAGGACCGGGGCATCAGGGTGACGCTCTCGTGGAATCTGGAGCCCGGGTGCTCGGCGTACAAGGTCTACCGCTCCGACCGTGCCGACGGTGAGTACACCTACATCGGCGGGGTCTCCGCCGAAACTATGGGCGACTTCCCGTTCTTCCTGGACAACAGCGTCACGCCGGGGGCGCTCTACTGCTACAAGGTGTCCGCGCTGGATGCCGAGTGGCGGGAGGGCCAGCTCTCCATCCCGGTGCGCGCCAGGGTGGCCCCGGTGCGCAGGGCGGCCGCCGTCAGGAAGAGCATGATGGTCTCGCTCGCCGACCAGCGGCTCTACTGCTTCGAGGACGGCGTAGTGGTCAACATCCTGCGGGTCAGCACCGGGGCGGGCGGCGCGACCCCGACGGGCCGCTACAGCATCTCTCAGCACGCCGGCACCGTCTGGGTCACGGGCCTTCGCTGTGACTACTGGATGGTATGGAAGCCCAACTACGGCATGCACTCCTGGCCGTGGTGGCCGGATGGTTACCGGGACTACGAGACCAGCGTGGGCGTCAGGCCCAGGTCACACGGCTGCATCCGGGTACACCCCCTGGAGGCCTCCTGGCCTTACTACTGGGCACCCGACGGGACCCCGCTCACCATCGTGTCGCACTCGCTCGGAAAGCTGCCCCTGCAGGGAGCCGGCTGCTCCTCGGGGGCGACGGCCCCCAGCAAGACCTGGTACTTCGCCGAGGGCTACATCGAGGCCGAGTTCATCGAGTACCTGCTCCTGTTCAACCCGGGCACGACGCCGGTGAACGCGCTGACCACCTACTACCCCGAGGGCCATCCCCGGGTCGTCGAGAGCTACTACCTGCCGCCCGGGTCGAGGCAGACCGTCAACGTCAACAACGTCGGCAACCTGCCACAGTCGTACGGTCACGCGATAAAGATCGAGGCGGACGGGCCTATCGTGGCCCAGCAGTCCGAGTTCTACAACTGTGCGAACCGCAGGGGCGGCGACCTGGCCACCGGTGTAACGGCACCGAGCAGGACCTGGTACTTCGCGGAGGGCTTCACCGGGGCGCACTTCTCCACCTACCTGCTCCTGTTCAATCCCGGGGCGAAGCAGAACCACGTCAAGGTGAACTACCTGGTGAACGGAGGCACGCCCTACCTGCATGAGTTCGACATGGCGGCCGAGAGCCGCGGGACTACACTGGTCGACGCCCTGCCGGGGTTGGACGACAAGGAGGTCTCCATGTCGGTCGACTCTCAGTACCCCCTGGTGGCCGAACGGGCCGAGTACTTTGCCTGGCCCGGGCATGTCAACGGCGTCAACGGGGGGGACCTCAGCATGGGCCTGACGGCCCCTTCGAAGCAGTGGTTCCTCGCCGAGGGATGCACCGGCCACTTCTTCGACGAGTACATACTGGTGAACAACCCCGGGCCGGACGTCGCATCTCTGGACGTCCAGTTCCTGACCGCGGGCGGCCCCGTAAACCACGTCTTCGCCGCGCCGCCGCTCTCGCGCATCACCATCTGCGTGGACTCGATCCCCGGGCTGGAGGACGCCGATACCGGCGCTATTATCAACAGCGATCGTGAGGTGGTCGTGGAGCGAGCGATGTACCTGACCAGGGACTCCCGCAGGGGCGGCCACGTCAACGCCGGGGTGACGGATCCCTCGAAGGACTGGTACTTCGCCGAGGGGTTCACCGGCGGGACCTTCGACGAGTACATCCTGGTGATGAACCCCAACGACAACGCGGCTTTCGTCAACCTGCTGTTCCACCTCGAGAACGGGTCCGACGTGGGGGCCGGCTACGCGGTCCCGGCACGGGGCAGGATAACCGTCCACGTCGACGAGATACCCGGGGTCGAATGGACCGGAAGCGCCGTCGAGCTGCACTCGGACATCCCCGTGGTGGCCGAGCAGGCGGAGTATTTCTGCATGCCCAGATGAGCGTCGTACTGCTATAATCGAGGCCGTTGCCGTTGGACCGTCCCGACCCGAAGGATCGTACCTGCATGAAATGTGAGTTCTGTGATGAAGAAATAAGTGAGGGCGCGCTGGCCTGCCCGCGCTGCGGCAGCCCCGTGTCCAGGCCGTCGAACCCGGCCGCCGACGACGCGCCCGCGGCGCCGCCGTCCGGACGCGTGGCGAGGCCTTCAATGGACGAACTGGGGCAGCAGACCGCGCAACCCCCCGCACAGCCCGCGCAGGAGGCCGCGGCCCCGGAGATACCCCTGGCGCCGATCGAGCATGACTTCATCGCCCTGGCGGAGGAGCAGATAGCGCCTTTCGACGAGGGCAAGCCGCCATCGACGTACTCCTCGGAGGCGGCCCCCGCACCCGGCGCGGCCGGCGCCGAGGTTGCCGCGGTGGCCGACCAGAGCGTCCCTCCGGGAGCGTATGTCGCGCCCGAGAGGATTGCGCTGGACGACACGCTGATCAGTGGATACCAGGGCGAGCAGGCGGGAGGCAGTGTGGCGGGGGCCGGCGAGCAGACCGCCGATGACCCCTTCGGGCTCAACATCATCGAGACGGCTCCCCCCATCGTCGCCGGCGAGTACGAGGAAGGACGCCGCTTCAGCCTCAAGAGCGCGTGGAATATCGCGATAATGATCCTGGCGATCGTGATCGCGGGTGTGGTGGTCTACGTCGGTCTCTACTTCGGCGTATGGCACAAGGGGCTCTCACGGGGTGAGCCCGCTTCCGTCGTGCGCGACCTCAGCGCGGCCTCGATAGTCGGGGACGCCGCACAGATAAACCAGTACGCGGCCCCCGGCTCCCAGTACTCGTCCATACTCTGGTCGATCATCGTGCCGTACGAGAAGCTGGGCACACTGTCGATAAAGGACTTCGACGCCGAGACCACCAAGATGTCCAACACGGCCGCCCAGGTCGAGATCAAGAAGTTCGACCTCAACCTGCTGGGCACCAGCGGCAAGGAGGTCATACCGGTCCTGCAGATCACCACCCCGACCAGGCTGCCCACCACCATCAACCTCATCCGCAAGGACGGTAAATGGCTGGTGACCACCTGACGGAGTCGCGCCACATCCCCGCCTACCGACCTCCAAACGTCCAGAACCGTGGGGTCGGAGGTTTGCAGTGCCGTTGGATTACGCCGATTTTCCACCAGGACATTACGCAATGAAAACCTCCGACGCCACTCCATATACCGTATTGCCACGTCCCCGATTAACAGCAACAAAACGTCTAGAACCGTGGGGTCGGAGGTTTGCAGTGCCGTTGGATTACGCCGATTTTCCACTAGGACATTACGCAATGAAAACCTCCGACGCCACTCCATATACCGTATCCCCGATTAACAGCAACAAAACGTCTAGAACCGTGGGGTCGGACACTTGCGTTCATTCAATAACTCCGATCAGATTCCAGCAGACAATGAACGAATTTGTCCGACGCCACTCTATATTTGGTGAAGGTACTCGGCTATGCCGTAGCCTTCGCGCCCTTCCCAGCGGTAGCGGGCCAGCCCCTCGTTGACCACGGTCGAATGACCCCTTGAGCGAAGGTCGAGCGGAATGACCGTAAGGACCTGGCCTTCCACCTCGACGGTCCGGCCCTCCACGTCCTCGAAGCTGAAGCGCAGCGACCTCTGGGTGCGCCCGTCGTCCTCGAACTCGGTGTGGAGGTCGGCCCTGCGGACGGGGTGGTTGCGTCCACCGTAGCAGAGGAACCCGTTGAAGACGTCCACGCTCTTTATGGCGACCCGGCTGAGGTTGAACGCCAGCTCGTCGCCGAACTGGCAGGTCAGCCAGGTCCAGGCGCGGGGCGCCGACCAGTCCCGGACTCCCCAGGAGTGGTCCCTGTGTCCGCCTCCCGCCACCGCCCACTCCTCACCGCCGGCACGGATGACTCCCGTCACCTTCCCCGCCTGCTCGTAGTGCTCGCTGGAGACCCGGGATACGGAGCGCAGGTCGGAGAGCCTCGTTCCGGCCGACACCAGCATCCCGGCCAGCGCCCGGGCGTCCGCGTCCTTGAAGTTGAACGGCGGGGCGATCCCCTCCCACACCAGGTCGACCTCCACGGGCAGGCGGGGCACCCTGTCTGGTTCCACATCGTTGAGCTTCCGCGCGTCGGACAGGTCGCCCATCTCCCCGCTGAAGGCCAGCCTCCAGCGCTCGAGCGGCCCGAGCCTCTCGTAGGCCAGGTCATCGAGCCTGAAACCGGCGGAGGTGTCCGTCCGGCCCCCCTGCTGGGTCACCAGCAGCCTCGAGCCCCCCGCGAAGAGCATCATCACGCCGATGTCGCTCTCCTGGTTCGGCAGCATCCCGATCCGGGTATACCCGCCGATACCGGACGCCGGGTCGGTGAAGTTGAAGTACAGGCTCTCGTTCCACTCCCTGTCCGCCCCCCGCTCGTGCGGGAACTCGGACGCCGGTGACAGCGGCCTCGAGGCCCCCTTCGCCCTCTTGTACGCGGAGTAGAGCGCGCTCAACGAGGCGATCTTGACCCTGTCCGCCAGGCTTCTCTCACTCGCAACCATGGTCCCCCTCCGTCGCGTGTATGTAGACCCTGCCCTCGTCGCCGTCCACGGTCACCAGCTGCCCGTTCCTTATCATCCTGGTCGCGGTACCCACGTTCAGGACCCCCGGGATCCCGTACTCCCGCGCTACGATGGAGCCGTGCGACAGCGGTCCGCCGACATCTACCACGATCGCGGCGGCGGTCACGAACAGGGGAGTCCAGGCGGCGTCCGTCACCGGCGCCACCAGTATCTCGCCGGGCTCGATGCGCGCGTTGCTGCGCGGGTCGGTTATGACCCTGGCCCTGCCCGTGACCTTCCCCGGGCTCACCGCGATCCCCTCCAGGACCTCCGAGGCGCCGCCGGCCGCCAGCTCCGCGGGCTCGAGCGGCCTCGGCTTTCCCCTGCTGTACTCCGGCAGCACAACCGTCCTGTTCCGCTCGTACTCAGCCCTGCGGCGCGAGACCGTCCCGGCCACGTCCGGGCCGCTTCCCTCGCCCCGCGCCAGCGCCCTCACCTCCTCCATGGTCAGGAAGAACATGTCGGAGGGCTCGGCCAGGAATCCTTCTCGCGCGAACCTGCGCGAGAGGGCGTGGTACTCGTTCTTTATCTGGGCGATCCCCATGACCAGGGACGCCTTGGTGTACTCCCGCATCGCGATGAACTTCTGCGCGCCCGACAGCACGAGGTCGAACAACAACCGCCGGGGGCCCTTCAGCTCACCCCGGACCCTGCGACACGTCTCCTCGCGCTCCCGCTCCTGCCTGACCGAGAGCTCCCTGGGGCTGTCCTCGGGGTCCGTGGGGAGGTAGTTCTGGATCATCGCGAAGACGTAGGACGGGTCGTCCGACCAGTTGGGCAGCATCAGCTCCGCCTCGAAGACGCTCCTGTACCCGAAGCGGTCGAGGAACCCGTCGAGCTCGCGTATGAACTCCGCGGCATCCGCCGAGCCCTCTGAGCGTAGCGACTCCAGGAGCTCATCGGGCTCCTTCGTCTCGAAGAGCCCGCGCAGGGTGTCCGACCCCGCCACCAGCCTGGACAGGTCCCAGATCTCGATGCTGGGTTGAGCGCTCTCGATGTTCTGCAGGCCGGTCACCAGGCGGGAGGCCACCGTGCCCCGCCCGTCGTCCAGCCAGCGCTCGGTCAGCTTGCGAAGCAGGTCGTAGAAGACCACCGCGAACTGGCTGACCGTGATGTGGTGGGTTATCACCCTGAACCGGTAGTCGCGGCTCTCGTCCATCCACCCCAGGTAAGACCCGTACGGCATCGTCTCCACGTCGAGCAGGCGCGCGCGCTCGATGCGTTCCTGCATCTCGGCGCGCATCCGGACCACCTCGCGGGGAACCCGGACCATCCTGTTGATGATGCGGAACGGGGAGGACACCAGCGTGAGGGCGGAGCGCGGGGTGAGACGGAACTTCTCATCGAACTCCGATGCGCCCTCGGGGAGCATGCGCTCGAACTCCTGGGCGCTGGCCCCGGGGAGCTTGGCCGTGATGGCCTTGACCACCGACAGGTTGAGGTGGGCACGGTTGTAGAAGATGCCCAGGAAGGTGTGCTCGGAGTCGGGGCTTATGTCCTTCATCAGGCCGAACTGCGTGTTGGTCTGGACGAACCCGTAGTCGAGCGAGTCGATGCCGGAGATCGTCAGCGGGGTGAGCACTCCGCAGAGGACCTCGCTGATGTTGCTGAGGGTATAGCAGGGGAACCGCGGGTCGATCCGCGTGTCGAACTCGCTGTCCCACTCGCCGGCCGCCGCCTGCGCCGTCTTCTCGAGCGTCGTGATCCTGCGCGACTGCAGCACGTGGAGCGTACCATCGTGGTACGCCCATTCGATATCCTGGGGGCAGCCGTAGAGCTCCTCTATCTCTTGGGCGGTGCGGGCCAGCTCCTCTACCTGGCCGGAGATGAGGCACGGGAGCCACGAGCGCCCGGGCTCCAGGTCCGTCTTCACCGTGCCCCTTCCGGCGTCGGAGTCCAGGGTGAACATCACGCGCTTGTCGCCCACGTTCTCCTCGAGGATGACGAGCGTGTCGCCGTCGACCACGTAGTGGTCCGCGTTTACCTCCCCGGATACTACGCCCTCACCCAGGCCGAAGCAGGCGTTGATCACCACCTGGTCCTCCCGGCCGTTGAGGGGGTTTGCAGAGAACACGACCCCCGCGACCTCGGAGGGGACCATGACCTGCACCAGGGGCGCCACGAAAACGTCGAAGTGGTCTATCCCCCCGGCGTGCCTGCTGACGGTCGCCCTGTAGGAAAAGCACGAGGCCCAGCAACTCTTCACCAGGCGCAGCAGTTCCTCAGCGTCGGCGATGTTGTGATAGGTGTCCATCTGGCCGGGGAACGAACTCGCGGTCAGATCCCGCGTCCCGACCGAGGAGCGCACCGCCACCAGCGTCCCCCCTCCGCCGGTGAGCCGCCCGTAGGCGGTGAGGATCTCCTCGGCGACCCCCGAGGGAATGGGGGCCTCCTCCATGCGGGAGCGTGCCTCCGCCATGGCGCCGTCTACCGACTCGAGGTCACCGAAGTTCAGCCCTCGCAGCACCTCGGCGAGCGAATCTTTGAGGCCGCCCGACTCGAGGAACAGGTCGAAGGCGTCGGCCTTGACCGAGAAGCCGGGCGGGACCCTGTAACCCGCCGCCGTCAGGCGCCCGAGGTTGGCCGCCTTCCCACCCACCTGCCGCAGGTCCTCGAGGCCGATCTCGTCCAGAAACGCCACGTACTTCACCGGCCATCCGTCCCTTCGTTCGGTTCTCAACGGGCCATGTATGAAAGAAATGGTCTGAGGTATTCTTTCATGAAAGAAATGGTCTGAGGTATTCTTTCACAGGTATCGTCGTCTAGAATAGTCGCGATATGAGCGTTATCGCGATCTCAGTGGTGATACCGACGTACGACCCCGGTGCGGCGATAGACTCGTGCCTGGACGCCCTGGAGGCGCAGGACCCCGGGGTCGCTTTCGAGGTCGTGGTCGTGGACAGCGGGTCCGACGGTACCGCGGAGAGGCTGGCAGGCTGGCCGGGGGTCGCGGTGGTCCGCTGCGACCGACGCCTGTTCCCCGGAACCGGGCGGAACCTGGGGGTCGAGCGCTCCACCGGGCCGCTGATCTGCTTCACCGACGCGGACTGCGTCCCGTCGGCCGACTGGCTGCGCAACATATGGGCGGCCAGGCCGGACGAGCACGGGACCGTGCTGGGCGGACCGATCCTGAACGGCACCCCCGAAAGCCTGGTGGGCACCGCGGAGTACCTCTCCGAGATGAGCGGCTTCATGGAGGGACCGGCGCGCTGTGTCGATTTCTTCCCGACCGCGAACCTCGCGCTGGGAAGGGACGTCTTCCAGCAGGTGGGGGGGTTCGAGGACCTGGAGAAGGGCTCGGACGTGGTGTTCGGCGCCGCCTGCCGCTCGGCGGGGGTGCGGCTGGTCTTCGATCCACGCGTCACGGTACGCCACAACAACCGAACGAGCATGGGCCGGTTCCTGCGAAACCAGGAGAGGCTCGGCCTCGGGGCGGGGACCAACCGCGTGCTCCACGACATGAAAGGCAGCGCCGTGGCCAGGAACCCCGTAGCCTGGCCGCTGGTCCCGGCCGCGCGCTTCGCCCGTACCACCGCACGGGTGATGAGGAACCGGGGCGCGCGGATGGAATTCCTGAAGGTATCGCCGCTGGTGATGCTGGGGGGCCTGGCCTACGGCCTCGGGTTTGCCAGAGGAGCGTACGGAGCTCTTCGGCGGTCGGTTACCTGCTGACCTCGATGGTAACCGGGTCCGAGTAGACCATCACCGCGTCTCCCACCGTCAAACCCACCCTGTAGGTGTAGGTGTGGCCCGACGTCGCGGAGGTGTCGAGCCAGGTCAGGAGCACGTCGCGCGAGTCCACAGGTTCGATCATGGAGCTTCCAGCGGGTGTCTCCGATCCGGCGGGCGCCGCGGTCACGGTCCGCTCCACCACGAACCCGTCGAAGTCCGAGGCCCCGGCCACGGTCCATTCGAGCCGGACGCCGTTGGGGGTGCGATCGGCCACGAGGTTGACCTTCACGGGCTCGGGCGGCTGCGCGCTTCCCGGCAGGCTGACCAGCACCGTGTTGGAGTAGATGGCCTGGCCACCCTCGAGCAGCGCGCACAGCCGGTACTGGTAGGTGTGGCCCGGCTCGACGTTGTTGTCCTCGGCCGAGGTGATGTCGGTATCCTCGTAGGAGGAGATGACGTTGTCGGGGTAGACCGGCTCTCCGGACTCGCAGCGAAGCAGCTTGATGGAGTGGTACTCGTCGCTCGAAGGCACCGACCAGTTCAGCCTGACCCCGCTGGTCGAGCCCGTACCCCGGAGGGTGAGCTCGGACGACGCCGGTTCGGGGGCCGGAACGGACTGCTGGTCGCCGGTCAGCGTCTCCCCGACCGCCTGGTATATCCCGGTGGAGAACCCCTGGTCCTTGTCCTTGCGCACGCTCTCGAGAAGCCTGGGCTCGTTGAGCCTCTCGCGGGTCACCGACTGCTTCTCGGCCTTCTTGTCCCCCGAGGTCGACACGGTTATGACCTCACCCTCGCCGACCTTGATGGGATCGTGCTCGCCGATCTCCACGCTCACCGCGCTCTCGACCGAGAGCACCTCGACGAAACCGGGCGTCCTGCAGTCCACGTTGAAGGCGGTCCCGACCGCCCTGGACTGTACCTCGCCGACCGCGACCGCGTAGCTCGACCCCTTCTTCACCCTATGGTATGTGCCCCCTACCACGTGCTCCACCGAGACGGACTGCTCTCCCAGCGATACCAGCTTCGCCTCCGAGTCGTCGGTCACCCTCATGATGCTCCCGTCTCCGAAGAGCACCGAGACGGAGGAGTCTGGCCCGGTGCGTACCTGGTCCCCCCCGATCAGCTTCTCGCCGTTGCGGGCCTTGCGCCACCCCTCGTCTCCCACCCGCACGGTCACCTTACCCAGCGGGCCGTCGAGCAGCGCCGTGGCGCCGCCCGGCCCGGGCGCGTTTCCGCCGCCGATCAGCAGCAGCGGGATGAGGACCGCGGCTACGACCGCCAAAATCACCAGGACCGCCATGGCCGGGACCAGGGCCTTTCGAGCGGTGGAGTGCGGAGCCTTGAGCCCTCCCCTGAGGACGCGCCTGCGGACCGACTGCATGTGGACGAGGAGCCGCTCGCGCGCCTCGTCGCTCATCTCGGCGTCGGGAGGCAGGGTGCGCAGGAGCTCGGCGACCGGATACCCGGCGTCGAACCCCTCGTCCACCTCTATCCTGTTGCGGTCACGTCGACTTGCCATGTTCCCGTCTCTCGCGGCGCCCTGCCGCCGCTATTGCCTTACAGGTACTCGTCGAGCAGGCTCCCGCTCGCGATCCCCCGCAGCTCGTCCAATCCCCGCAGCACCCGCTTCGACGCCGCGGTCTCCGTTATGCCCAGCGTCTCGGCGACCTCCGAGACCCTCATCCCGGCGAAGTACCTCAAGGCCAGCGCCTGCTGGTACTTGGGGGGCAGCCGGTCCATCAGGTCCAGCAGAACTCTCTGCCGTTCCAGCACCTCCAGCCCGCAGTCCCCGACCGGCGCTGCGCCGGCCACGTGCTCCTCCAGCGATGTCTCTTTCCTCCTGCCCCGCCGACGGTAGTGGTCGGTGATGCAGTTCAGCGTGATCCTGTATATCCAAGTCGAGAAGGAGGCCCGGGTCGAGTCGTACGAGTCCAGGTTCACCAGGACCTTTTCGAAGACGATGGAGGTAAGGTCTTCCGCGTCGTGCACGTTCCCCACACGCTTGAGTATGAACCGGTAGATCCTCGGCGCGTAGTGGTCGCACAGCTCCTCCAGGGCCTCCGGACTGTCCAGGGCATCGACCACGAGCGCATCCGACGGCGTCGTGCCGTCAACGACCCGTAGCCGTCCCCTTCTCCTGTTCGCTTTTTCTATACGCTCGTGGACCACTAAATCTCCCAGGCTCCGCCCGGTCGTCCGGCGCCCGGCCGCTGAGCGCTCCCTGCGGCGATAATGATTATACTAACGTTTGGCGCTGGTGGGCGGGTGCGCAGTACGCGGAGCGGCTCCCCCGGAGCGGACCGAAAGGCGGGTCGATGGAGGAAGAGGACATCGAAAGGTACCTGTACTACCCGGACAGGCTGCCGCCGGGCATGCCTCCGCCGCGGTGGGCGCCAGGCGCCGAAGAGGTGTGGATGGAGGCCGACGACGGAGTCGCGGTCCACGGGCTGTGGTGGGGCCGGCCGGAAGGGCGGCCCGCCGTGCTGTTCCTGCACGGCAACGCCCAGGAGGTCTACTCCTGGTCGCCGGTCAGGGAGGACCTCGAGGCCCTGGATTGCGGGATGCTGCTCATCGACTACCACGGGTACGGGAAGAGCGGCGGCACGCCGCACGAGGCGGGCCTGTACGCGGACGGTCGGGCGGCGCTCGAGTGGCTTTCGGAGCGGGGGATCGGCCCCCCGGAGACGGTGCTCTTCGGAAAGTCGCTGGGCGGCGCCGTGGCCTGTGAGATCGCCGGGGGCGGGCCGTTCAAGGGCCTTGTGCTGGAGTCCACGTTCACCTCGCTGGCCTCGGTGGCGCGCAGGCTCTTACCTGTAGCGCCGGGCTACACGCTCGCGCCGGGCGCCTACGACTCGCTCTCCAGGCTGCCCGGCATAACCTGCCCGGTGCTGGTCATCCACGGCACCGAGGACGCCCTGATCCCATTCGAGGAGGGGGTCGCGCTGTTCAAGGCGGCCAACGAGCCGAAGGAGTTCATGGAGGTCGAAGGCGCTGGACACAACGACGTCTCCATGGTCGCGGGACGGAACTACGGCGCTCTCATCAGGCACTGGCTGGACGGGACGGAGCCCCCGGCCCCCGGTGGCTCCTGAGGAGGGGTGGTCCGATGGACATACGGGATTACAGGGATGTAGTAAAAGGGTCAGGCACTTTTGCTACACATGACGTCGTGACAAGGCAGGGAGGAGTTGCCATGAATGCTCTCATCGTCTATCACAGCAAGACGGGTCATACGCGGCAGGCCGCCGACGACATAGCCAGGGGGCTCGTCTCCGAGGGGGTAGAGGCCGACGTGAAGGCCGCGGACGGCCTGTCGGGGAAGGGCGCCCTGGACGGGTACGACATCGTGCTGTTCGGGACCCCGACTTACGGGAACAGGCGCTACAACCTGCCGGCCAAGCCCGTCGACGACCTGATGAAGTCACTGGCGCCGGGCGGCCTCGAGGGCAAGACGGTCGGCGCCTTCACCGTTTTCGCGGGCTACGGCGGGGGAAAGCTGGTGACTAACATGGAAGGGTCGCTGGCCGGTCTTGGCGGCAAGGTCGTCGGCGGAGGCCCCGCGGTCAAGGCGGGAGCGCCGTTGAGCCTCTGGAAAGGCCCCGACGCGAAGCCGGCAGACACCACGGCCTGCGAGGAGTTCGGCAGGAAGGTGGCACGGTTGGCTGGTATTTAGTGCCTCATTCCATAGGTACGGTGTAGCACCGAGAACGGCGAGGCGCCGCAGATGCAAGGCGCGCGACCGACGCGTACGCCTGTCGTACTCGGAGGGAGCGGAACGCAGCAGGTGCGGATGCATCGACGTTCGAATGCAACCGTATCTATGGAATGAGGTACTTAGCAACCCCTGCTGACCGGGATGCCGCAGAGGAACACCAGCGGCTCCTCACCGGTGTTGCGGTACTGGTGGCGCGCCCCTGGTGGCAGGAAGACGACGTCCCCCGCCGAGACCGGGTAGGCGGCCCCCTCGTACGTCACCTCGCCGCTCCCGGAGACTATGAAGTTCTCGTGCTCGAACGGGTGGTCGTGGTCGGGCGTGTTACCACCCGGCTCGATCTCGATCATCCTCATGTTGTAGATTGGGGCGCCGTCGGCCTCCCCGCTTATCAACTGCCGGATGGTGACCCCGGGCGCCTCGTCCCCGAAGACGGACGCCTCCACGTCCCGGTACGCTACCACCTTGAATATCGATTCCGTCATGTTTCCTCCCCGGTCCGCGGACTGAAGTCCGCGCCCAATCCGTGTGCAAAAGTGCCTGACCCCTTTGCACGGAGTGAAGTCCGCGCCCAATCAGTGTGGCTCCGGACCGATCTCCAGCGCTCCGGCCTTGAGCTCCAGCGGGACCACCACGTCCAGCCCCAGGAAGTACGCCGCCGCCGCCAGGGTCGAGCCGTGGCTGCCGCGCGCGATGGCCGTGTGGTGCGGGAATCCCCGGAGTATGTCGGCGTATAGCGCGTCAAGGTCGGCCACCTCCACCCAGCCGTGGCTCCCCGGGGGCTCGCCCGGAGCGTCTACCACCCGACCCTCGGCCAGCAGCAGCGGCCAGGCGTCCCACGGGTGCTCGGTCACCCGGGCCATGGTCACCGGCCCCTCGTCGATGCTCAGCTCGATGGTCCCGTACTTTCCCTCGTCGGTTCCGGTCGACTGCTCCAGGATATCGTGGAGCCCCAGCTTCGTCCCCGAGCTGCTGAACGAGGCGGGGAAGACCCCGCAGTGCCACGCCGAGAACACGTTCTCACGCTCGACGTGGCTGTTGTTCCAGTCCGCGAGCCCCGCTGGCGAGCCCGCGACCAGCGACAGCAGGTGCATGGAGAGCGTGCCGTGGATGTCCGCCTCGCACGCGCAGGGGATCCCTCGCTCCGCGAGCCTGGACATGACGAAGCAGGGGCTGATGCCGTAGTCCTCCTGCATGGAGGTCCAGCACTGGATCCCCATGCCGGACAGCCCGTGCTCCTCGACCAACTCGTCGAGCACGACCTCCAGCCGCGCCATCTTCGCCAGGTCCATGTCGGAAACCCGCGAGCGGTCCACGGACGACTCCATCGCAGCGTAGACCTTCCTGTTGCGCTTCTCCGGCGTCGCGGCGGCGCGGGCGTAGATCGTCGAGAGCGGCAGCGGCACCACCCGTATCCCGAACTTCCGCATCAGGGAAAGCTCGTCATACGCGCAGGTCTCAAACTCGGCGGGCCTCGGCCCGATCTGGCCGTACACCGCCCCTCGCACCCCGCTCACCGCTCCGCACACGGCACCGAACCGTGAGAGCGCATCAACCAGGGAATCGTCGGCAAGGCCCACCGCCTTTTTCGGGAAGACGAACCCGGCCTCCCTGTGCCTGAGGGCGGTCGCGATGGATATGAGGCCGCAAAAGGCGTCACGCCGGGGGGCTTCCCGGGTGAGGACACCCTCCTCCTCAAGCCCGAACAGCATGACCGGCAGGCCCTCTCCCGCGTCGACTGCCGCCAGCGCGGCCGGCACCTCGTTCCCGAAGTTCAGTGCCCCTACGACCACTCCGTCGACGCCCTCCTCGCGGAACATCCTCGCGGCGGCCGCCGCGTCCGCAGCGGTCCCGACCAGGCCGTTGGGTGTAAGGTCCCCGGGCGGGACCACTGGCTCCACCCCGGCCCTCCTGAACGCGTCCACGCAGCGGTCCCTCGCGCTCACCGCCAGCGCCTGGTCGAACATCCCCCTGCTCGCCGGGACAAATCCGAGCTTGACCTTAGAGCTCATCGAAACGCACCTCCATGGCTAATTATATGTGGAACCACCGGGTGTCAGACGTTTGAATAACAGCTTCAACAATAGTTGATATATGACTCATAAACCACGGAAATCACCCTTTTGGCGGTCTCGGCGCCGCTCTGACTGTCATATAAGTTGCTAGAATCATTTATTGATTAATATAGTTAATTACTGATTCAAACGTCTGACACCAAGACTGGCCCCGCCGTTGCGACGGCACGCGGCGGTTGCTCCCAGCGCTGTAGAATAGGTTGGGACGGCGGAAGGGGGTGCGATGAACGCTCTGATCACCGGCGCGGGTGGGTTCATAGGCTCGAGGCTGGCGGCGAGGTTGCTGGAGCGGGGTGATGCTGTCCGCGGCCTGTTCATGCACGGCGAGGACACTCGAGGCCTCGAGGAGAAGGGCCTCGAGATGGTCCGGGGGGACGTCACCGAGCCTTCCACCCTCGAGGGTATCGAGCGGGGGATCGACACGGTGTTCCACCTTGCGGCCAGGGTTGCCGACTGGGGCCCCGTCGAGGCCTACCGGGACGTCTCCGTCTGCGGCACGGCGAACCTCCTGGAGCGGTCCGCCGGAAAGGTCGAGCGCTTCGTGTACATGAGCTCCATCGCCTACTTCGGCACCACCCGGCACTGTGCCGGGTTCACGGAGGACACGGCGCCGGTCCTCACCGGGCTGCCGTACAACGACGCCAAGATCGAGGCCGAGGCGCTCGTCCGCGGTTACACCTTCGGCACCGATACGTCATACACCATCATCCGGCCCACCAACGTGTTCGGCCCGGGGAGCATATGGGTACGGGACATCATCGAGGCCTTCGGCCGCGGGCCGCTCCCCCTGTGCGACGGGGGAAGGCACTCGGCGAGCCTCGTCTACGTGGAGAACCTGGTCGACGGCATACTGCTCGCCGCCGACAGCCCGCGTGCACGCGACAGGGTCTACATCCTCCGGGACGACTACCGGGTCACCTGGCGGGAGTACCTCAGTGCGCTGGGTGCCATGGTGGGCAAGAAACCCGGGCCCTCGATGCCCACCTGGCTCCTCTTCTACCTCGGATGGCTGGTCGAGGCGATCTACGCCCCGTTCTATCCGGCCAGGCCGCCCCTTACGCGGCACGCTGTGTCCATCATGGGGCACGACTTCGACGCCGACACGACGCGCGCACGGGAGGAGCTGGGATGGTCCACCAGAATCCCGTACGATGAGGCCATGGAGTCCGTCGCGCGGTACGTGCGCGAGACCTTCGGCGACATATAGGGGGACCGGTTGGCGGGTGAGAGGCTGGACTGCTTGAGGTGAGGCTCTCAGCCTCGCGAGTTCGAGCCCGCGATCCCGGCCTGAGAGGCCGGGCTCAAGGACGGTGCAGGAGGAAAGGTTGGCGGGCGAGCGGCTGGGCCACGACGAGAAGGAGTTCCGCTCCAAGACCAGGCGCCTGGAGCTGGGGATCGTGCTGGGCGTGGTGCTGGTCGCCGCCGAGGCGGTCGCCGGAATCCTGATACACAGCCTCGCCCTGGTGTCGGACGCGGGGCACAACGCCGCCGACATCTTCGCGGTCGGCCTGGCGCTCTTCGCCGTCTTCATGGCGGCCAGGCCCGCAACAGAGCGGCGCAGCTACGGGTTCGGCCGCGTCGGCATCCTCACCGCCCTGGTCAACGCCGTCGCCCTGATCGCCGTGGGAGGCGTGCTGGTCTACGAGGCCGTCTACCGGATAGGGCACATCAAACCGGTGAGCGGTCCGGCGATGATGATCGTCTCGGTGGTGGCTGTCTTCATCAACAGCATCGTCGCCATCACGCTCTTCGAGCACCGGCACGACCTGAGCATCAAAGCCGCATTCGTGCACCAGGTCACCGACGCCGCCGTGTCGCTGGGCGTTCTGCTGGCGGGCTTCATCATCTGGCTGTCCGACTGGTACTACGCGGACCCCATTATCGCCCTGGTCATCAGCGTGGCCATTTTCCACGCGGCCTGGGGCATCGTCCGGGACGCGACCGACGTGCTGCTCGAGTCGGTGCCGAGGCACCTGGACGTGGCAAAGGTCCGCGAGGTCATGGAGTCGGTCCCGGGGGTCGAAGTGGTTCACCACCTGCACATCTGGGAGCTGGGCTCGGGCGTGTACGCGCTCTCCGGGCACGTAGAGGTCGAGGACCGGATGGTGAGCGCGTGCTCCTGTATCCTTGCGGACCTCCAGGACCGCCTCAGGGAGGAGTTCAACATCATCCACCCCACCCTGCAGGTGGAGTGCGCGGAGGCCTGCCCGACCACACCACCCGAGGAATCCCATTGATGAGCTTCAAGAACATCCGATTCAAGCTGACAGTGCGCCTCTGGCCTCTTGGCAACCTGGGAAAGAAGGTCGCACGCCTGCCCGGGCTCGGCCGGCTTGTCGGACCCCGGCTGTGGAACGAGGAGAACCTGGATGCCACCTACGTTCCCGTCGGAGAGGCCGTGGAGGTGGGGCCCGGAAGCGCGGTCCCCTACCGTATCATCGAGGACCTGATCGGGCGTGCCTCGCACCGGTTCATACTCGGAGGGTGCCTCTGCCGCACCGGCAATCGTTGCCGCGAGTACCCCGTCGATATCGGTTGCGTCTTCCTGGGCGACGCCGCGGGCGAGATCAGCCCCGAGCGAGGCAGGTCCGCGACCCCGGCCGAGGCGCTGGAGCACGTACGACGGGCGCGCGAACGCGGGCTGCTGCCGTGCGTGATCCACTCCTCGTTCGACGCTTCGCTGCTGGACATCGAGTACCGCAGGATGCTCGCGGTCTGCTTCTGCTGCAACTGCTGCTGTACCTTCCGGACAGACATGAAGGGCGGCCCGGTCCACTACCGTGACCGCATGATCAGGCTCCCAGGGCTTACCATGTGCAGCGTGGGCGACTGCGCCCTGTGCGAGAAATGCGCCCGCGCGTGCTTCCTGGGAGCGGTCCGCGTGACGGGGGAAGGCCCCGTGTTCGAGGAGTTCTGCAAGGGATGCGGCCGCTGCGCCGACGCATGCCCCAGGAACAACATACGCATCCGCCTGGACCCGTCGGTGGACACCATGGGGCTCCTGCTCGCGCGCATCGGCGCCCGCACGGACATCACCTGAAGCCGGCCCGGACCGCGCCCGAGCCCGCGCGCGGGGGACGGATGCAGCGTTTGAGCCGGATCCCTCCTCCAATAAGGCCATGCGGGCACCACCCATACGGTTGATTTCTCCACAATCCATCAAGTCGGGGGCCGGCCGGAGCCGAATACAGTAATGAGAGTTCCATATGGCTGATGCAGGGCACCGGGGGGCTCGTACGCCTGGAGGACGTAATGAGCACTTGTGAGAAGTGCGGGCACCAGGTGCCGGAATCGGTCACCACCTGCCCCGGCTGCGGAAGTATCATCATGCCCCGCCTGGTATGCGACCGATGTGGTCGGATGATCCAGCCCGGTGAGCACTCCTGCATGTACTGCGGGTACTCGTATTCACCTGTCTATGAGGGCCAGAGGCAGTTCGCCTACGGTGACGTCTTCCAGTCACAGCCCCCGCTCGCCCTCGCGCACGGGGACTCCCCGGCGGCGTGGCGCCTCGGAAGCGGCCTTGCCCACAGGCGGGTCATCAGGGGATCCTGGAGGCTCGAGGCGCTGAGACTGACGGATCCCGCCTACCTGGTGGCGCTCGTGCTGGCCATCGCCGCGGCCGGTTTCTTCTGGGTCCCGAACCTGGGCGTGGTCCTGGCCGGCTGCGCCCTGGTGGCCGCGGTGTACGGGTACCACAGGTTCATCAGGCATCGCGGCCGCTACGGCGGTCTGTGGATAAACGTCCTGGCGACGGTGGTGGCACTCTACGCGCTCATGCTCGGAGCGCGCTGGACCATCATCTAACATTCCTGCAAACCTGCTCGAGTAATCCGTGGATCAACCCCTGGACGATCCGGGGGGTCAGACACTTGCACGCGCTCAATTCCCGTCAACACTTCGATTGGAGTCAACGCGTGCAATTGTCTGACGCCCCTCATCATCTACGGGCCGATCGTCATCTCCGCGATGTACCAGGTCCCGTCCTTCTCGACCATCCTGGCCGAAACGCTGCCGTCCACCTCGTCGTTGGTTATGACCACGACCGCCCCGTCATCCTTCGCGGTGGTCTTGTAGTGCATCTTGCCGGACAGGGCAACGTTCCAGGACCCCGGCGTGATCGTGCCCTTACTCGCCGACGAGGTGAACTTCGTGGTGATAAACTCCCGGGTGCCGGGGTCGGCGGCCAGGGCGTCGGGGTCCCAGCGCTCCATCATCGCCGGCACGTCGTTGCGCTGGGCGGCCGCGAAGAACCCGTGCAGGGTGCCCTCCGGGCCGCTCTTCGCGGTGATCAGCCGGACCGCGACCACCGCTCCGACAACAAGCACCACGGCGATGACCAGGTATATGACCCACTTCCGGTGGGCCATGTCCTTTATGGAGTCCTCCAGCTCGCGAGTATGGGTCAGGCCATGATCCGCCGAGCCCCCCGGTCCTATCGGAGGGCTCGACCATGGTTCGGCCGCACTGTGATACTCGGGTGCGAACGCCTTCTCACGCATCTTGAGCTCGCGGTCGGAGAGCTGGAACCGCTTGCCCGTCATAGTGGAGTAGACGACGTAGCGGTACTCGGGGCGCTGGGGGTTGAGCTTTATCTCCTCGACCGTGACCAGCTCGCCGCGCGCGAACGCGATGGAGTCCGCGACGGTCACCTCGCCCCTGAGCTCGCACACGTCGCCGGGCTGTATCTCCGGTTCCACCTGAATCCCCCTATCCCCGTTTAGTCGTAATTCGACGCCGGGCGCTCCGTCTCATTCTTCCGTATTGACATGTTCGCACGCGGGGACAGACATCCTGTAAGCCGGATTCTGTACCGCGAAAGCGGTGGTGGCCATCTATCTGGGACGCGCGTCACCGCGCGCCTCATGCTGCCAACCCGGGAGTCGAGCGCGGCGGGCCACCGCTCCTCCCCTATTCGGCATCGCTCCGGGTGGGGCTTGCCAAGCCGACCCGTCACCGGGCCGCTGGTGGTCTCTTACACCACCGTTTCAGCTCAACCTCCCGCGCAAGCGGGCGGCCTTTTCTTTTCTGTGGCGCTTTCCGTCGGGTCACCCCGCCTGGGCGTTACCCAGCACCCTGCCCTGTGGAGTCCGGACTTTCCTCGAGGCGATGAGGCCCCGCGACCACCCGGATGACTGTCCCCATAAGATTATACCGCCACATCCCCGCCTCCCAGCAACCAAACGTCTATAACCGTGGGGTCGGAGGTTTGCAGTGCCGTTGGAATACGCTTATTTCGACAATGTTATTACGCAATGAAAACCTCCGACGCCACTCCATATTACAAACCGCCACATCCCCGCCTCCCAGCAACCAAACGTCTATAACCGTGGGGTCGGACATTTGCGCGCGCTCAATTCCCATCCACAGTTCGATTGGGGTCAACGTGCGAAATTGTCCGACGCCACTCCAGGTTAAAAGACGCTCTTGTCCTCTATCCCGTCCAGGTGGCTGGTGTCGTTGAGGACCTTGACGTTGGAGAACTCGCCCTGGTAATTCACGACGCAGATGCCGGCCAGGTCCACTGTGAGCCTGAATATGTTCGCGAGCGGCATGCCGATCACCGCCGCCAGAACGGCTCTGATCGGACCGCCGTGACTCGAGGCGACTATGGTGGAGTCCGGGTAGGCAGAGGTCGCTTCATGGAACCAGTCCATCGCGCGATCCTGCACGTCGCCGAGCGACTCCCCGCCGGGGATGGTCACCGATGTCGGATCCCGGGTCCAGCGGCCCAGCATCTCGCCGTCGCGCTCCACTATCTCCTTGTAGGTCTGGCCGTCCCAGCGGCCGAGGTCTATCTCCCGCAGGCGCGGGTCGACGATCACCTCGAGGCCCTTCGCCGCCGCGACCCCTTCGGCAAGCTCCGAGCAGCGGGACAGGGGACTGGAGTACACGGCCACGATGTTCCTGCGCGCCAGTGCTCCGGACACGCGCTCCGCCTGCTGCCTGCCGATCTCGTCCAGGGGCACGTCCGCCGTTCCGCAGTAGCGCCCCTCTGCGTGCCACGCGGTGCGCCCGTGCCTGACCAGTATGACCTTGCTCAATATCTCTCCATTCTCCGTTCACGACCGACAGGTCAGATTATAGGCGAAGTGGGGTCGGACTACCCTGACTAGGATTGGGGTCAGGCACAATTCAAGTCACATGTCTTGGGCAGCGTCGCTGTGACTACGCCAGGGGTCAGGCGGCATTCAATTCACGCGCGGCGCCAACGCGCTGAGGCGGTGTGTGTGCGCATTGAAGGTGCCGCCTGACCCCATTGGCTAATCGCTACAGCCCCCGATGGTGTCCGTGCCCGCTCCCCGGGAGTACCAGTACATGGCCCTCTCCACCATGACGGGCTTTGCCGCATCATTGCTCTCCACCACGATGGCTGCCCTTCCCGAAAGCCCGGAGTGCTGCGCCAGGTTGAAGGTGGAGCGGGAGCTGGCCCCAATGGTCTCTGTCTTGACCACGTTGCCCGTGCCGTCTTCCGTCATGTAGGTGATGGTGACCATAGCGTCTGTTGCGTTGGGGTTCTGCACCAGCGTCCAGGTCTCCACCTCGGAACCCGCTTCCCCGTCGGGGAGGTAGAAGGTGGCATGCGGTGAGTCCATCCCGATGGAGTCGTGGCAGGCCTCTCCTGTTCCTGAGTCCCAGTACATGGCTCGTTCCGCGATTATGGGCTGGTCTCCGGTCACCCGGGTGGAGAAGTCCCGGTCGGGCAGGTAGTCGTTCACCCTTATGGTGCGCCGTGAGTTCGCGCTCATGGTGATGGGGTTCTCGGGGTGGGGCACGGGGCCTTCTCCCGTCATGTAGGTGACGTTCACTGATGTATCGGTCGGGTTCGGGTTCTGAACCAGCACGAAGGTGGTGAAGCCCCAGGCGCTTGTGCCTTCCGCCAGGTAGTAGTCGAGCGCGGGCGTGGTGGTGCCGATGGAGTCGTGGCCCTCTCTGCGGTCGTTGCGGTACATGGCCCGCTCGGGGATGACGGGAACGTCACTCGTCACCTTGATGGAGGCGTCCTTGTTGCCTATGTCGGTCTGCATGTTGAAGGTGGCGCGTGAGTTGGGCTCAACCTCGTGTGAGACCTCTTGCGCGCCGGAGCCCTCTATCATGTAGGTAACCGTGCAGTGGGCGGTGGCGGAGTTCGGGTTCTGAATGAGAAGCCAGCACTCGAAGCCCCAGTTGGTGGAGCCCTCGGGCAGGTACCAGGTCTTCGCCGGGGAGGTCACGCCCACCGAGCCGTGGCACTCCGGGGTGGCCGAGCCTTCTCCCGTCCACTCCATGGTGCGGTCGGCGGCTATGGTCTTTCCCTCGCGGCACTCCACCTTGGTGCTGAAGTCCTTCTGCCCCAGGGTGTCCGCCGGGAAGACGGTGGCTCTCGAGTCGGGGGGCATCACCACGGTCTGCACCTCGTTGGGCTCTCCTGATGGCATGTAGGTCAGGTCCACGGTCACGGAGGTGTCGTTGGGATTCACCACCGATATGTAGGTGGAGAACCCCCAGGCGGTCGTTCCCTCCGCCAGATACCAGGTGGGATAGGTGGCCTGTGAGGCGTTCATGGTGAAGGCGCTGTTCTTCGTGGCTGACTGGCCGTCGGGGTTCTGTACGAACAGGTTCCAGGCTCCGGGGGCCGCGTTCGCGGGAAGGACGAAGCGGCAGGTGATCTTCGTGGGTGAGGCCACGACGACATTGGTTGCGGTGATGTCTGTCTGCCCGGTCCTCTTGAGCTTGACGGCGGGGGTTCCGTAGAAGTCTGTGCCCGCCAGGTTGGTCACGTTCACGGTGGACCCTTGAGTGCCTGACGAAGGGGTGATGGAAATGACGGTCGGGGCGGGTTGGGGCGCCGCCGTAGTCGTGAACTGCAGCGTCGCCCCCTCATCCCCACCGGCCGAGTTGAAGGCGCTCGCCTTGAACTCATAAGTCGTACCAGGGGTCAGCGTCCCGGAGATAGGGATACCGTAAGCGCCGGGCCCGAATAACCCCAACTGGTATCTGTTTGACCAGGCGCCCGCGCCGACCTGACGGTAAAGGACGCCCCTGGTGCAGTTCTCACCCCCGGTGTCGAGGATGTTCCCGTTCAACGTAGCGCCGTTGTACGTGACGTTTGTAGCCTGATCGGTCTGCATGGTAGGCGGGACCACGGCTTCATCCACGGTGAAGCCGTCCATCAGTTCGGTATCCTGGTCGTCCGGGTTTGTCACGATGACGGTCCAGGGGCCGGCCTCCGCGCCGGTGAGGTCGAAATCGCAGGTGATCGAGGTGCCGGTCGGATTCACCGATACGCCGGTCGCCGTCAGGACGTCCACCCCTCTGGTCAGCTCGACTGTCGGCGTGCCACCGATGGTGCTGAACCCCGTGCCGGCCAGGTCGGTTATCGAGACCGGACCGGAGTTATCGCCGCTCGCCGGAACGATCGAGTCAGCTGTCGGCGCCGGGTTGGAGATCCGCTGAGCGTACACGTACCAGGTGGTGAAGTCCTGCCAGCCGACGAACGCGCCGCCCTTCTCGTCACTTGTCATCCTCGGCTTCAGCTGGCTGTTGGGGCCCTCGTAGACCGGGATCCCGTTCTTGGCCCAGCCCGCGGGGAAGACGGCGTCCGCGCCTATCCTGGTGGCGTAGATGTCCTGGTTGCCCGACCTCGAGTCTGTCCAGCCGATCGTGGCGCCCCCCGCGCCGTCGGTGGTCACCACAGGCCAGGCCTGGTCGCCGGTCGCATCGGCGATCGCCACGCCCGTGGCAGCGCCCCAACCGGACGGAAACGCGGCATCACCGTCTATCCTCTGGGCACTGAGGTCGTAGCTCCCGACGTTGTTCCTGCGCCATGCCACTATCAGGCCGCCCGTACCGTCGGCGACAACGCCCGGGGGGTAGTCCTGCTGGGCGGTGGTTGTGGCCAGGAGGTTCCCATCGAGGTTCCAGTCGCCGTCGATCGAACCGTTCTGCAGGATCCTGTTGGCGTAGACGCTGAAGCCGTCCCGCTCGTCGATGAAGGCTATCGAGGCCCCCTGCACCCCGTCGGAGACGAGGTTCGGGTAGGTCTGGTTCGCGTCGGTGTTGAGGCAGACGCGGTTTCCGTCCTCGTTCCACCCGGATGGTCGGCTGCCGGACGAATCGAGCCTCTCCGCGTAGATGTCGTAGGTATCGATGCTGCGGTAGTCCTGCCAGACGAATATCGCTCCCCCCGCCCCGTCCTTCACCGCCTGCATCTCTATCTGGTAGTTCGGCTGATCGCAGACAACGATCCCGTTCGCGGTCCAGGCCACGAGGCCGCTCGATTGGACCCTCTGCGCATATAGGTCCCAGGCGGCGGTCCGGGAATCCTGCCAGCCCACTATCGCGCCCCCGGCGCCATCCTCCGCTATCCGTGGCGAAGTCTGGCTTCCAGACGCCGCGGAAACGGGGACGCCGTTGTAGTCCCCCGGCACGGTCGGGTTCTCCCAGAGCCGGTTCCCGCTCGAGTCCAGCTTCTGCGCGTAGACGTCCTCGGTACCCGAACGGCTGTCGCTCCAGGAGACGACCAGGCCACCCGCGGCACTTTCGTAGCACACCGAGCAGGTGGACTGCAAGGCGGCGTTGTCACAGACGACATTCCCGTTGAGGCTCCAGCCCGCGGCCCGGTTGCCGTCCCTGTCCACCTTCAACGCGTACAGGTTCATGTTCCCTGCCCGGTTGTCCGCCCAGGCGGCGTAGAACCCGCCGTCGCCGTCTGTTACCATCTCCACGTTCTGCGACGCGGCCTGATCGCACATCACCAGGGGCGAGCCCCAGCGGACACCGGAAAAGGCCGTCGGTGAAAGCAGGCACAGGAGAATGACCGTGACCAGGGCCAGGGCGGGAATGGACCTCGATCTTCCGGACAGGAACGCGGATACCCCACGGCCGCTCACGGGAATACCTCCTGGTTGGACCGCCACCCTCACCCTACACGTTCTTTATCGGCCGCGAGGTCTTACCGCTGAACCGCTGAAAGGCGAGAAGAGGGGCCGGGCCCCTCTGCGGGACCCGACCCCGATTCAAACAGGTGCGATCAGACTCAAATGGGTGCCAGGCAGGATTTAAGTCATTTGACTTGGATCCTGCCTGGCACCGTATTATTCCTCCCTCTTCCCCGGGGGGCGAGGATCGGGGTGAGGGGGTATCAATCGCTGAAGCCGCCGATCGTGTCCGTGCCCGCTCCGCGGTTGTTCCAGTACATGGCGCGCTCGCACATTATGTTGCCGCCCGCGGTGTCGCAGGTCACCTGGACGGCCGCCCGCCCGAATACCCCCGAATCGGCCATGTTGTAGGTCTTGCGCGAGTTGGCATCCACCGAGTCCGTGAAGGTGACCGGCGTGCCCCCGCCCTCGGGGAAGTAGGTAACGGTGATGTTCACCGCCGCGACGCCGGGGTTCTGGACCAGGGTCCAGGTCTCGCGGCCGTTTATGGTCTCTCCGTCAGGCAGGTAGAACGTCTTGTGCGCGGCATCCATGCCGATGGAATCGTGGCACGCCTCACCGAGCCCGGCGTCCCAGTACATCGCGCGCTCCGCGATTATCGGCTGGGTGCCGGTCACCAGCGTGGACAGGTCGTGGCCGGCCAGGTAGTCGTTGGCCCTGATGGTGGTACGCGTACCGGGGGCCATTACGAACGGGGTCTGCGGCTGCGGGCCGAAGTCCGATGTCATGTAGGTGATGGTGACCGTTGTATCGGTCGCGTTGGGGTTCTGCACCAGCACGTAGGTCGTGAAGCCCCAGTTGGTAGAGCCCTCGGCAAGAAAATAGTTGTTGGCCGCCGCGGTCGTGCCGGTCGAGTCGTGTCCCTCCCTGCGGTTGTTCCGGTACATGGCCCGCTCGGGGATTACAGGTACGTTGGACTCGACCTGGATGGAGGCGTCGCGCGCCCCGATGTCGTCCGCCATGTTGAAGGTTGCGCGCGTCCCCGCCGCCACGGTCTTGGTGACCGGCGCGGGCCCCTCCCCCTCGATCATGTAGGTCACGGTACAGGTCGCCTCGGTGGCGCCCGGGTTCTGGATGAGCAGCCAGCACTCGAAGCCCCACGCGGACGAGCCCTCGGGCAGGTACCATGTGGTGTCCGGGGCCGTGACACCAACGGCCGCGTGGCCTTCCTCTGAAGCGGCGCCCGGTCCGGTCCACTTCATGGTCCGGTCCACCGCGATGGTCTCGCCCTCCAGGCACTCCACCTTCGTCGAGAAGTCGGTGGCGCCGATGATGTCCGCCGGGTAGATCGTGGTCTGGGACTCGGCCGGCAGCACGTGGTCCCCGCCGTCCTGGGTGCCGGTCCGGGTATTGTAGGTTATGCGGGCGGTCACGTCCGTGGAGTTCGGGTTCTCCATGGAGATGTAGGTCGCGAATCCCCAGTCGGTCGAGCCCTCAGCGAGGTACCAGGTGGGGTGGGTCACGGTGAAGGTCTTGGCGTTCGACTCCCCGCCGAAGTAAGTCGTCAACGTCACATCGACCTCCCCTGAGACACCGACAGGGACATCGCACTTCACCTGGGTGTCGCCCCAGGACGAGTAGTCAGTCGCCGCCGTCGAGCCGTAGGAGACGAAGGAGGTGCCCCGGGCGCTCCCGAAGTTCGACCCGTTGATCGTTACCTCGGTCCCGACATCCCCGATTGTCGGGGAGATGCTCGATATCGTGGGTGCGGGGACCGCGGCGGACCAGACGCCATCCGTGCCTGTCCCCGCGAATACCGTGTCCCCGGTGGCACCGTAGGTCACGGGATCCACATCCTTGGACGCTATGGCACTGCCGATGTTGGTCCATGAAGGAGTTCCGTTGACATCCTGGACCCTGTAGACGCCCTGCTGCCCGCCCACGTAGAGTATCCCGTCGGTCTCGTCGTAGGACAGGGCGTTCAGGTTAAGTGTCTTCCACGAGTCGGCGGCCGGGTAGTTGAGATCCGTCCAGGTCGGCGTCGCCGCGTTGGGGGCGTCTGTGCGCCAGACCTGGTACTTGCCGTTGGTCGAGTTCCGGGTGGAGGCATAGAGCCTGTTCCTGGCGGCATTCATCTCGAGGGATATGCCGCCCAGGAGGCCCGCGTCGTTCCCCATCTGTACCCAGACGTACGGCGGCGTGGCGTTGAACGCGTTGTCGCAACGCCAGATACCGGTGTTGCCGGGGAGACCGCAGAAGAGCGCCGTGTTGGTGGTGTCCGCGCAAAGGCAGTTAACCCAGGTCGTCGAGACCCAGGCAACGTTCATCCGGACCCAGTCAGTGATCGCCGGCGGTGGCGGAGCCACCAGGTGGGGGTCCTGCACTTTCCACACGTCGTCTGTCCTCGTACCCGCGAAGAGTGTATCGTTCGCGAAGGACAGCGTGGTCATGTCATAGTGCTGAGGATCGGGGTCGGTCACCCAGGAGCCCTGCGAGATATCGGCCCAGGTGCCGGCGGAGTGAGGGGCAGGCCTTCGCCAAACGCTCATGCCGTCTCCCGGGGCTCCGCCCGCGTAGAGGATGTTCCGTACCGGGTCATAGGCAAGCGCCTCCACGTCGGTAAGGTACGGACTGCCCCCGACGACCTCCCAGACCGGAGCGGTGGAAGCGCTCTTGCAGCGCAGGACACCGCCGGTGACGGTTCCGGCGTAGAGGACGTCCCGCGTTCCGTCATAGACCATTGAGGTGACACCACCTGCGCCTCCGGGTCCACCCGTGTCCGTCCAAGCGTAGGCGGCCGGTGCGGCGCCCCCCAGCACCAGCAGAGCCGCAAGGAGAGCGACCACCGCTACGACGGATGTAAAACACTTCTTCATGACAACCTCCCCCTCGTCAGGTGACCCGATTCTATCGGTACTCGCTCGACTTCGCCAATCGGAAGGATCGCTCTTTCGGACCCCGCATTGAATAACGTCGCGCCGGTTAACCCGATGTCCGCGGACTGTTAAAAACGCGTTACCGGTCGTCCGTATGTTACCGTAACCAATATTGACCGGTCGGTTTGACATCAATGACCAAATCCTGTTTTATAGACCGAAAAGCGGGTAGGAGAGGCATGAGCGAAGACGCCAGGACGTCGGTAAGACCCATGAAGATGAGCCAGCTCTCGGCGGCCAGCGGGCTTACCGTAAGCACCATCAAGTTCTACATCAGCCAGGGTCTCCTACCCCGCCCCGAGAAGACCAAGCCAAACGTAGCGTACTACGACGACGGCTTCCTGAAGCGGCTCCAGGTCATCAAGAAGATGCGGGACGAGGGCCTGTCGGTCAAGAGCATCAAGAGCATCCTGGACCGCTACCCGTTCGAGAAGATCGCCGACTGGGAGGCCTTCAAGAGGACCGCCAGGGAGAAGGACGCGCGCGAGCTCGAGGAGGAGGAGCGGCTGGCAACCCTCAGCGGCGAGGAACGGCGCACGGACGCCATCCTCGACGCCGCTTTCCAGGTGTTCTCCGCGAAGGGATACAACAACGCGACCGTGGACGATATCGCTCGGCAGGCCGGTGTGAGCAAGGGGACCTGCTACCAGTACTTCTCAGGCAAGGAGGAGATATTCGTCGCCTGCATGGACCGGACCATGGACAAGCTGATAGCCGATGCGAACGCCGCCGTCGAGGACACCTATGACGTGGTCGCCCGGATGGGCATCAAGGGGCTCACCTTCATCAGCAAGTTCAAGGACGTCCAGTTCATGTTCATCGGCCTGTACAGCGAGATAGTGGGGGGCAACGAGCGGCTCAGGAAGAAGTCCGCGGACCTCTTCCACCGAATCGCCACCTTCCTGGCCGAGGACATCGACGTGGGCATAGAGCAGAAGGTGTTCCGGAAGATGGACAGCATAACCGTGGCCTACGCCCTCATCGGCATCGCGACCTCCATCGGCAACCGCGACCTCACCGAGGATGACTTCGACGTGCCCGGTTTCCTGCTGAAACTGACCGAGTTCATGCAGTTCGGCCTCATGGGTGATCCCTCGCGCGCCTGGGGGCAGAAAGGCTGATCGCCCCAGAACACCCACGCCCTTCCGCCGTTCTCCCTCCTTGATCGACTCCATACAAAGCCCCCCCCGACCCTCAAGAGGTAGTACTTTCACCTCCTGACACAAAATGGATAGTGATATTGACGGACTTGTGCAATATCACGATAGAAAGTATAATGCGACCTCATAGTCACAATAACTATCTATTACGAGGGGTAGGACGACATGCCCGACTACGACGTTATCGTCATCGGAGCGGGCCTGGGGGGCTTGAGCACTGCCGCGCTGTGCGCTAGGCACGGCTTCAGGACCCTGGTCATCGAGCAGTCCGACATCGTCGGAGGCTGCTGCTCGACGTTCGAGGCGGACGGTTACAGGTTCGACGTGGGAGCCTCGATAGTCGAGGTCACCAGACCGCTGGACGCCCTGTTCGAGCTCATGGGTCGCAGCAGGGCCGACTACATGGATCTCATCCCCTGCGATCCCATCTATTCCTTCATTACCGAGGACGGCCGCCGGTTCTCCTACCCCACCGACATAGACGCCTGCACCGAGGTGATCAGGCGGGTCGCGCCGGGTGACGTCCGGGGGTGGGAGAGCTTCTGCGACACCGGCCTGGCGATGATGGAAGAGATGATGGACACCGTTATGCTCTCTCCCATGAACAGGTTCGGCGAGGCGATGCGGGTCGTCCTCGAGAACCCGCGGGTCCTCAAGTTCGCCCCGACCTTCCTTCGCAGCCACCAGGGCGTCGTGAGGTCGTTCTACAGGGACCCTGTGATGCTCCAGTCCGTGGCGTTCCAGTCGTACTTCGCGGGCGCGCCGCCGGAGCTCGGAAGCGGCGTCTTCGGTTACATCGCGCTCTCGGAGCACCTGGGCATCTACTATCCCAGGGGCGGCATGATCGCTATCCCTGAGGGCATTCTCGCGGCCGGACGGGAGCACGGGCTCGAGGTGAGGACCGGCACCAAGGTGGAGAAGGTCCTGGTCGAGAACGGGACCGCCGGCGGGGTCCTGCTCGAGGACGAGAGCGTGGTGACGGCCACGATCGTCGTGTCGAACCTGAACGCCCAGGTGACCTATCTCAAGCTGGTGGGGCCGGAGCGGCTCCCGCGCTGGGCCGTCAGGGGGATAGCAAGTTACGAGAACTCCATGCCCTGCCCGATGGTGTACGTCGGGCTGGACCGGGCTCCCGAGCTGGAGGCGCATCACACGGTGGTCACCTCCTCGCTGGAGTCGATGAACGACGTCTGGAACAACTACTACAAGCTCGACCTCATCCCGGACACGGCCATGAGCCTCGTATGCTGGCCCACCGAGGCAGATCCGACTCTCGCGCCGGAGGGAAAACACATACTCAACTTCCTCTGCAACGCGCCCGCCCCATACGCCCCCCTGGGCGACAACTGGGACAGGCTCAAGCCCTGGTACAGGGAGCAGGCGATCAGGGAGCTGGAGAAGTACGTGCTGCCCGACGTCAGGGACCATATCGAGTACCTCCAGGTCTCGACCCCGCTGGACTTCGAGCGGCGGCTCCTGCACCCGCGGGGGGGCATCTACGGTCTGTTCAGCGACATGACCTCGCTCGCCATGTTCAGGCCGCGCTCCCGGTCGAAGGTCGTGAAGAACCTGTATCTGACGGGGAGCTCGACGCACCTGGGGGGCGGGGTGCCCACCACGATCGCCTCCGGGATCATCACCTCGAGGTACGTGATCCAGGACCACGGATAGGAGGGACCTCATGGGGAGCTTGAAGAGACTGCTTGCGCTGCTGGCGCTGGCCGGCCTCGTCGTCGCCTGGTTCTCCGCCGGTGAGAGCACCAGGCGGTACCTGAAGCACCTGGGCAGGCAGGTGCCGTACCTGCCCTACCGCTACTTCATCTGAAGATCGCTTGTGCAAAAGGGTCTGACCCTTCTGCACATCGACGAGGGGGGTTGAGATGAGTGACTACGACGCCGTCGTCATAGGAGCGGGCATGGGAGGGCTGTCCTCGGCGGCCATCCTAGCGAGCAAGGGCATGCGCGTGCTCGTGTGTGAGAACACCGGCTGGGTGGGCGGCTGCTGCTCCTCGATGGACCTTGGAGACTACCGCTTCGACATAGGGGCCAGTGTCGTCGAGCTGGCCTGGATAATCGACGAGTTCTTCACCTCGACCGGGCGCAGGACCGCTGACTACATAGACTTCATACCGGTCGATCCCATATACGGGTTCGTGACCGAGGACGGGACCCGCTTCAGCTACCCCGTGGACCCCGATGCCACCCGGGCGGTCCTGGCCACCTTCAGCGAGGAGGACGCCCGGGCCTGGGACCGGTTCGCGGCGATCGGCTCAGAGATAATCACCGGAGCGTTCGGGCCGATAATGACCAGGCCCTTCATGACCTTCACCGACGCGATGAAGCTGGCCCTGGCCAACCCGAAGATGGCCGCCTACATGTGCTACATGCTGATGAACTTCGAGAGCACGCTGTGCAGCTTCTTCTCCAGCGACAGGGTTCGCGCCAGCATGAGCCTGCAGTCGTACTTCGTCGGCCTGCCTCCCGCGCTCTGCCCCGGCTACATCGCGTTCCTCGCCTACAGCGAGCACGAGGGCATCTTCTACCCGAGGGGCGGGATGATCGAGATACCGAAGGCCATGGCGAAGGTGCTCGAGGAGTGCGGGGGCGAGATACGTTTCGACGCCAGGGTGAAGAGGGTCCTGGTGGAAGGCGGACGCGCGGCCGGGGTGGAGCTGGCCGACGGCACGGTCATCCGCAGCGACAGGGTCATCTCGAACATAAACGCGAAGACGCTCTACCTGGAGCACATCGGGCCCGACTACCTGCCGGGCTGGGCGGTCAAGGCCATCAGCAGCTACGAGGTCTCCATACCGGCGCCGATGATAATGCTCGGGCTGGACAGCGAGCCCAACCTGGACGCCCACCACACGTTCTGCCACACGACGCTGGAAGAGATGAACGCCATCTGGTTCGAGGATTACCTGGCGAAGAGGCTCCCCGACCGCGGCTTCATGCTCATCTCCTGGCCTACTCACGCGGACCCCTCGATGGCGCCCGAGGGACACCACTGCCTCAACCTGGTCACCTTCGCGCCGTACGAGCTCGCTCAGGGGGACTGGGACGAGCTCAAGGAGTGGTACCTCGACAGCCAGCTCGACCTTATGGAAAAGAAGTTCGGCCTCGATATCCGCGACCACGTCACGGTGGCGAAGGTCAACACGCCCAGCGACTTCGAACGCATGTACCTCCACCCGCGCGGGGCGGTGTACGCCCTGCAGAATGACATCACGGCGAGCGCGTTCTTCCGGCCCAGGCTCCGCTCGAGGGCGATCAAGGGGCTCTACCTCACCGGTGCCTCCACCCACTTCGGCGGCGGCGTGCCCCCCACCATCGGCTCCGGGATAGCTGCGAGTGGGCTCGTGCTGGAGGATGCCGGGGCCTGAGCGGACCGCGCTCGGTCAGGGCAGGAGCCCGCTCGACCGGAGGTTTCGACCGTCCGCCCCCGTGCTCAAGGAGCCTCCGGCCTCATCATAGAACTATGCGGCGGACAGCTCCGCGGCCGCCGCAGGCCGCCGCCGCTGCATCGAGAAGAGACAGGGCCCCCCGCGAGGGGCCCTGTCGTTCTGTTATCATCGTTTTCGCGACGGCCAGGCCGCCGCTGGATGGGCTGTCGATCCCCGGACGGCCGCATGTGGTAGAGATCAGAGTTTATCGGAGGCGGAGCATGCAGATGACCCCGAGAACGCGGCTACAGCGCGTCTTCGACACGCTGTTGGACAGTACCGCCGGTCGCATCCAGAGGTACCTGGAACGGCCGCGCGTATACTACCCCCACCCGGATCTGAAGGGTACCGTCAGCATCGGTCCCGGGACCGTCATGGAGCGAGGGGTGCGGCTGGACGGCTCCGGGGAAGTCGTGATCGGCCGCAGCTGCATATTGTCGCATAACGCGAAGGTCATCTCGCACTCCCATCACCGGTTCTCGGGCGAGGTGCCCGACATCACCGCCGAGCGTGGGTGCCTGACCTACCGCGTCGAGATCGGCGACAACGTGTTCGTGGGTGAGGGCGCGATAATCATGCCCCAGGCGGGCAGGATCGAGCGGGACGCGGTAATCGGCATACGCGCGGTGGTGACCAAGCCGGTGGGGCCCGGAGAGATCTGGGCCGGCAACCCCGCGGTTCGCGTGGGTCACCGTCTCGGCCGCAAACAGGGCTCGTAGCCATGGCCGCCGGTCCACCTTCACGGGACGATCGAGAAGGGCTCGAGCCCGCCGAGCGCCTCCTCGCGTCGATAAGGGCATACGAGAAGAGCGGTCGCCCGTTCGGGTTCAAGTACGCCGACATCTGCGTCTGGCCCCTGTTCCGGACCGTCTTCTGCCTGCGGTACATGGCACAGATGCGGGGAGAGCCTTTCGCCATGCCGCCCCACCGGGCCGGGAAAGGCCCCGAGATGCTCGGGCTCGTCACGGGGCTCCCCCGCCAGGTTCGTTACCTGCTCCTGGCCCGCCGGTATCCGGGCGGGTGCATCCTCGGCAAGACGGTCAGCACGGCCAGGATGGGCGATCCCGAAGGGTTGGATGCCTTCTTCGACTACGTGACGGACGCGATGCCGGGCCTCATCCTGGGTCAGAGCGTATCGGCGCCGCGCGCGGGCTCGTACCCGGTCGTGCTTGACGAGTACGCCGGTGCCCGCCGGTCGCTGGCGGCTCCCCTGTCACGCTCCCGCGCAAGGAGTCTGGAAATGGCCCTGGTGGCCGACCTCTCCGACTGGTTCGCCGGAAGCGACATGGAGAGGGAGTTCGGGCCCGCGCCACCACCTCGCCAGAGCGGGATCCTGGCCAGGCACATCTCGGACTTCCACTACTACAGGCGATTGCTCGGGGCCCTGCGTCCGCGCCTGGTCGTGCTGGTGTGCTCTTACAGCCTGGAGATGGTGCCTCTGATAGCAGCGGCCCGGGCCCTCGGGATCCCGGCATGGGAGCTACAGCACGGGGTTATCAGCAGGCTGCACTTCGGATACAACTACGGGGAGGAGACCCTCCCGCACGCGGCGGCCATGCCCCTGCCGGACCGTGTACTCACCTTCGGGCCCTACTTCACCGATGAGCTGGCCTCGTGCGGGTACTGGGAAGCGGGCCGGCTTGTTGAGCTCGGGTTCCCGCGACTCGACCACTACAGGCGTCGAGCGAGGCGAAGCGGGGGTCTTGCCCACCCGGGCACGCTGACAGTCATGTTCTCGACGCAGTGGACCATAGAGGAGGAGTACCGGCGCTTCATCGAGGAGTTCGTCTCGGCGATGCCGCCCGGGGTCAGGGTGGTCGTCAATCCACACCCGCGATATCACGATGAGGCGCTCTCGCGGTACAGGTCGATGGCGGGGGCGCGAGTCGAAGTAATGGACCCCGGGGACTCCCTGTACTCACGCGCCGGAGAGATCGACGTGCACTGCTCGGCGTACTCCACGACCCTGTTCGAGACCGCGGGGCTGGGGATCCCGACCGTGGTCCTTGCGCTGCCCGGCTGGCGCGGCGTCCAGGCGCTCGTGGATGAGGGCGCCGCGGTGACGGCCGAGACCCCCGGACAGCTCGCCGCACTCGCCCGGCGGTGCCTTCAGGACCCGGCGTTCCACTCGGAATGGGCCGGGAGGACGGCTTCCTCGAGCAACAGGTTCTTCACCCCGTTCGAGCACCGGCGGGCCGCCGCCCTCCTCGGCGGGGTGGTCGAACCGGGCCCCGGGGGGCCGTCTACCCGCTCTTTCTCAGTATAATTGCAGGTACGAGCGGTTCAGGGTGACGGCAGTCAAGACGGATCCGGGTCGGAAGGACTGTATGCCTCGCAGAAAAGTGCTCTATATCAGCGGTACCAGGGCGGACTTCGGCCTGATGTCTTCGGCGCTGCGGAGAATCAACGACCACCCGCGGCTCGAGCTGCGGATAGCGGTCACCGGGATGCACACCATGCCGGAGTTCGGGAGCACCATCGGGGAGATCGAGGCTTCGGGGTTCGAGTTCCATACCATCGACGCGTCCTACGAACGGGACGACAGGGAATCCATGGTCCTGTTCCTGGGCAGGTTCATCGGGCTGCTGGCGGACCGGCTGAGGGCGGTGAAGCCCGATATCATCCTGCTCCTCGGGGACAGGGCGGAGATGCTCGGGGGAGCGATAGTGGGCGCTTACCTGGGCCTGCCGGTGGCCCATCTGCACGGGGGGGACGTCTCCTCGACCGTCGACGACGCCTCGAGGCATGCCATCACCAAGCTGGCCAGCCTCCACCTGCCGGCGACCAGGCTGAGCGCGAGGCGGATCGGGCGGATGGGAGAGGAGCCCTGGCGGATCCACCTGGTCGGAGCGCCGGGGCTGGACCGCATATTCGAGGGAGACCTGCCCTCCCCCGGGGAGGTGCGCGACCGGTTCTCACTGGATCCCGACGGGCCGAGCCTCCTGGTCATCCAGCACCCGGTGACGCTGGAGGTCCAGCGGGCGGGCGCCCAGATGCGCGAGACCTTGGAAGCCGTGGTCGCGGTGGGCGTCCAGGCGCTCGTCATCTACCCCAACGCCGACGCGGGCGGCCGCGAGATGATCGAGGTGATCAAGGAGTACGAGCGACGCGGTTCGGTGACGGCGCTGCGCACCGTCCCTTACCCGTTCTACCTGGGCCTGATGAGCGTCGCGGGGGCCATGGTCGGGAACTCCTCGAGCGCCGTGATAGAGGCGCCTTCCTTCCATCTGCCCGCCGTGAACGTGGGCACGAGGCAGGCGGGCAGGGAGACTGCGGGCAACCTGATCGACGTCGGCTACGACCGCGGGCGGATAGCCGGCGCCATCCGCACCGCCCTGTTCGACCGGGAGTTCAGGCGCAAGGTAAGGCGGCGCAGGAGCCCTTACGGAGACGGGCGGGCGGGCGAGCGGACGGCTGAGATACTGGCCGGGGTAGAGATCGATGAGAGGCTTCTCGACAAGAGGCAGGTGTAGGTATTGAGATTCAAGGACTGGAAACGCCCCGAATACGAGGACAACAAGCTCAACGAGTACAACTGGGTGGTCCGACACCCGGAGAAGCTCGAACTGGGTTACATGACCGACATCGGCGCCTTCACCTACATAAACGCGCTGCACGGCGTTATCATCGAGGACCACGTCCAGCTGGGCTCTCACTGCTCCGTGTACTCCGTGTCCACGATAGATGACAAGGCGGGCCCGGTTCTGCTCAAACGGAACTGCAGGATAGGCAGCCATTCGCTGGTGATGCCCGGAGTGACCGTCGGCGAGAACTCCATCATCGGCGCCTTCAGCTTCGTGACACGGGACGTTCCCGACAACGCCGTCGCGTGGGGGGTGCCCGCCGAGGTCAGGGGTGAGACGAGCACCGCCGAACCGCCGGAAGGCGAGGCCTGAAGGGATATGGGAACCACCGACTGGAGGGTCCCCCTCTTCAAGATCTACTGGGACTCCGATGATGTGGACTCGGTGAGAGAGGCCGTAGAAGCAGGCCGCGACTGGGCCATCGGTCCTAACGTCGAGCGCTTCGAACGACAGCTGGCCGAATATGTGGGAGCGCCCCACGCGCTTTCCTTCAACTCGGGTACCTCCGCGCTGCACGCCCTGATGATAGCGCACGGGATCGGGCCGGGGGACGAGGTCATAGTGCCGTCCTTCACCTTCATCTCCACCGCGAACGCGCCGCTGTTCGTCGGGGCGCGGCCCGTGTTCGCCGATATCGAAGAGCAGACCCGCGGGCTCGACCCCTCGGACGTGCGGTCCAGGATAACCGATTCGACGAAGGTCGTAATGCCTGTACACTACGGCGGGTGCCCCTGCAGGATCGAGGAGCTGCGGCAGGTGGCCGACGAGCATGGGCTGCTGCTGGTAGAGGACGCGGCGGAGTCGCTGGGCGCGACCCTCGAGGGAAGACACACCGGCACCTTCGGAGACACGGGGATGTACAGCCTCTGCGGGCCCAAGGTGATCACCAGCGGAGAGGGAGGCGCGGTCGTCACGGCTTCCCGTGATATCTTCGAGCACCTCAGGCTGATAAGGTCTCACGGCCGCCGGGAGGCGACCTCGTACTTCGACACCCCCGACCGCCAGGAGTACGTCGAGGTAGGCTATAACTTCAGGATGTCGAACATCACCGCCGCCCTGGCCGTGACACAGCTCCAGAAGATCGAGAAGATGATCTCGATGCGGAGGGAGAAGGCGGG
This sequence comes from Actinomycetota bacterium, assembly GCA_018831265.1. Lineage (GTDB taxonomy): Bacteria > Actinomycetota > Geothermincolia > Fen-727 > Anoxymicrobiaceae > JAHJCO01. Next base: position 93,426 of record JAHJCO010000005.1, on the reverse strand, counting down.
TATCTACGATGCCCGCCTGGCCGGTATCGAGGGATTGAGGACAGGCAGCGAGCCCGCCGGCTCGCGCCATGTATACCAGATGTACACTGTAGAGGTGACGGACGGGGGCGATGTGAGGGACCGGCTGGCCTCGCACCTGAACTCCGAGGGGATCATGACCAAGAACTACTTCGAGCCCGTTCACCGGACGGTCCTGTTCAAGGAGAAGTTGGCATACGACACGGACCTGCCGGTCACGGAGGCGGTATCGTCGAGGGTCCTGACCCTCCCCATGTACCCCGGCCTCTCTGAAGGAGAGATCGACTTCATCTGCAGCAAGGTACGCGACTTTTTCGGGGTGGACGCATGACAGGTTCCAAAGACTACTACAGGGGCAAGGTGGTCCTGGTCACCGGGGGCGTCGGTTCGATCGGCAGCGAGATAACCAGGAAGCTGCTCATCCACGGGCCGGCCGCGGTCAGGGTGCTGGACAACAACGAGACGGGGCTCTTCCACCTGGAGCAGGAGCTGGGGAACAGGATCAGGCCGTTCGTGGGCGACATCCGCGAGGAGAGCCGCCTGAGGAGGGCCATGGAGGGGGTCGATATCGTCTTCCACGCGGCGGCGCTCAAGCACGTCCCCCTGTGCGAGTACAACCCCTTCGAGGCGGTCAAGACCAACGTGCTGGGCACACAGAACCTTCTCAACTCCGCCGTCGACGAGGAGGTCGACAAGGTCATAACGGTGAGCACGGATAAAGCGGTGAGCCCCGCGAACGTCATCGGCGCCACCAAGCTGCTTGCGGAGAGGTTGACGGTGAGCGCGAACCTCTACAAGGGTAAGCGCAGGACGGCTTTCTCGTGTGTGAGGTTCGGCAACGTGACCGATACGCGCGGGTCGGCCATCCCGCTGTTCAAGGAACAGATAATGCGAGGCGGCCCGCTGACCGTGACCGATCCCGACATGACCAGGTACCTCATGGACATCTCCGAGGCGGTCAGCTTGATGCTGAAGGCCGCCGAGCTGTCACATGGCGGCGAGATCTTCATCTTCAAGCTCCCGGCGGTGAGGCTCGGCGACCTCGCGGATGTCATGGTGGAGAAGCTGGCTCCGAGATACGGGTTCAGGCCTCAGGACATAGAGGTGAAGATCATCGGGCCCAGGGCGGGTGAGAAGCTCCACGAGGATCTGCTGACCGAGGAGGACCTCCAGACCGCTTACGAGAGCGACGAGATGTTCGTCGTCCTGTCCCGGACCCCGGCAGGCGAGGTACAGGCTCCTCCCGGGGGGGGGTTTTTTCACGTCGACGGCGCGACCCGCAGTTCGAAGTACGCCAGGATGCTGTCCAGGGAACAGATAGCCGCCCTGGTCGAAGAGCCGGATGAGGCGCCGGGAGGCGGCAGGTGATGTCGGCAACCCCCCCACACCATGGGGTGTCCATCGGTGGAAGGGCGGTCTCCGGTGACGAGCCGGCCTTCCTGGTAGGCGAGATCGGGGTCAACCACAACGGCGATCTCGAGCTCGCGCGCCGGCTGATAGACGCCGCCGCCGGGGCGGGCCTCGATGCGGTGAAGTTCCAGCTGTTCGAGGCCGAGGCCCTGGTGCTGCGGGGCACCCCCAAGACAGGGTATCAGCTCGAGACCACGGGCGGGGCGGAAGACCAGCTCGAGATGCTCAGGGCGCTGGAGCTGGGGGCGGAGGAGCTCGATGCCCTGAAGCGTCACGCTACGGGCCTGGGGCTCGCCTTCATCTGCACCCCCTACAGTCCTTCGAGTGCCCGCGCCCTGGCGGAGATCGGCGTGGCGGCCATCAAGATCGGGTCAGCCGACCTCTCTGACGCACTGCTCCTCGATGAGGCGGCGGCGACGGGACTGCCGATAATCCTGTCGACGGGCCTGGCTACCCTGGCCGAGGTTGGCGGGGCCGTCGAGCGCCTCACCGGCACGGGGGCGTGTGAGATCGCCCTGCTCCACTGCGTCTCGAAGTATCCCGCCGATCCCTGTGACCTGAACCTGAGATACATTCACGCCCTCGAGGAGGCTTTCATGCGTCCCGTGGGCTTCTCGGACCATACACTGGGGACGGATGCGGCGCCCCTCGCGGTTGCGGCCGGGGCGTGTATCATCGAGAAGCACTTCACGCTGGACCGCGGGATGGAGGGTCCCGACCATCGCTCATCGCTCGACCCCGCGGAAATGGCCGAGCTTGTGCGAAGGGTGCGCGCCGCCGAGCTCATGCTCGGCCGCCCCGTGAAGGAGCTGACGGACCAGGAGGCGGCGAATGCCGGGCTTATGAAGAGGAGCCTGGTATTTGCGACCGATCTGCCCGCGGGAACACTCCTGGAGGCCGCGCACCTGGCGGCCAAGCGGCCCTCCGGGGGCGTACCGCCCGGGGAGCTCGAGCAGTACATGGGTCGTGTGCTCGCGGTGAGCGTGTCCAGAGACCAGCAGCTCTCGGCAGACCTCCTGAAAGGCAGGAAGGAATCGTCAAGTTGATCATCTCGGACAAGTTCCTGGGTATCATCCCCGCCCGCGCCGGCTCGCGGGGTATTCCCGGCAAGAACCTGCGGCCGCTGTCGGGGAAGCCCCTGATCGCACACGCCATCACCCAGGCGCTGGGATCCAGGCTGCTCGATGCCGTTGTAGTATCTACCGACGACGAGGAGATCGCCTCCGTCGCCAGGGAGTACGGCGCAGAAGTCCCGTTCATCCGCCCCGCCGAACTGGCCCTCGACGACTCTCCCATGATGCGTGTCCTGGAGCACTCACTCGACGAGCTGGAGGCCGCCGGGCGGGTATACGAGAACGCGGTCTGCCTGCAGCCGACCTCGCCCCTTCGGACCTCGAGACACATCGACGAGGCCATAGAGCTGTTCGCCGCCGGCGATCAGGGCGTGCTGGCGAGTGTCTGTGAGGTCAGGGAATCCCCATACTGGATGGTCACCGTCCAGGGAGACGTGGGAACGCCGTTCGTGGGCGGGGGCTGGGAGAGGACGACCCGCCAGTCGCTCCCGGAGCTCTACCGGCTGAACGGGGCCATCTACATCCTCGACGGGGAGCTGCTGAAGGGGCTTCGGTCTCTTCCGGAGCGTCTGCTGGTCTACCGCATGGAGGCGCGGCTGTCCCTCGACATCGATGACGAGACCGACTGGATGCTCGCCGAGTCGGCGATGGAGGGCTCATGAACCCGGGTGCTCTACCCCGGCCACGCAGTCGATGATGGAGGACATCTCCCCGGCCAGCGACTCCCACGAGTAGCGTTCGATCTCGGGCTCCGTGCCGTGGAAAGCGACCGTGCCGGTGCGCTCGAACTCGCCGTACCACTCGAGAAGTACCCGGTGAAGCTCCTCCCGGTCACACACCGCTTTCCCGGCGCCGGTCCGCCGCAGCAGGTCGCCGATTATCCCCCCGGAGGGATTCCAGGCCAGTATGGGCCTGCCTGCTCCGAGGTACTCGAGTGCCTTTCCCCCGTAGATCTTTGCCGTGTAGGGCTCGTCCCAGAGGAGTACCAGCACAGCGGTGGACTCGCGCTGTGCCTCGAGCGCGCGCCCGCGGGGCACCACCCCGCACACCTCGACCATCCCGGGGTATGCCAGGCCGCCGATTAGCGCGTCCAACCCCGGCTCCCTCGGCCCGAAGAACCTGACCAGCACCCTCCCCGGATCGACCGACCCCTCCGACGCGAGGCCGTCCAGCGTCTGGAGCAGCGGGGCCGGGTCCTGCCTGAGCCCGAACAGCGCTCCCGTGTAGGTGAGGACGAACCGGTCGGATGACGGCGGGGCGCCCTCTGAGGCATCGACCGGGTCGAAGCCGTTGGTGACGCAGGCGACCCCGCAGGGCCGCCGACCGTTTCTCGCCAGAAGCTCGTCGGCAAGCGGCTCGGAGACCGTCACCAGGGCCGAAGCCCTCCGGAGCACGAGCCTCTCCAGCCGGGCGTCGATCCGGTCCTGGAGCGGCGAGAAATCGATGTAGGGGTGCCGCCATGGATCGCGCAGGTCGGCGACCCAGGGTACGCCCGACAGGCGGCTCAATGCGGCTGCCACGATGTGACCCGACACGGGGGGCGAGGTGCTGTAGATCGCGCCGTACTCCGCCTTTCGCAGCTCGATGAGGCCCCTGACTACAGCGAAGGGCACCCACAGGAGGTAGCGGTCGGGGAACGCCGCCCAACGGCGTGTCGCCGAGAACAGCCTGCGCGCCGTGCCGCCCCGCGTGGCGCCACCCGGGGCCGCCGGCTCGTCAGGCCTGCCCGTATCCTTCACCAGGCCCAGTCGGGTGAGCGCCTCCTTCGCCATCGTGAGGATGTCCGGAAACGGGGCCTTTATGACCCTGACCCGCCTCAGGGCTCCCTCCTCGAGCTCCCCCCCGCTCCACTTCGTGCGGTCCCTGGAGACGGTCAGGACGGTCGGCCGCCATCCCGAGTCGGGCAGGTAACGGGCCAGCTTGGACGTCCGCACCGCCCCGATGGCCCCCACCGGCGGGTAGTTGTAGGAAACCATGAGCACCCTCTTGTCCTCACTCCGCCGCGCCTTCGTCACCCCCTCGTTCCGCTTCCTTCTCCTCGATCTCGAAAAGCTCATCCACCTTCGGCTCCAGGTGCCAGCGCGCCGGGACGGCGCGCCCGACCAACGGTATCTTCGCGACGAGCTCCATGGCGAAGCGCCGCTCCGGCCTCGATATCCCTCCCACCAGCAGGATGACCACCACGTAGATCAGCGCCCCGGCGGCTATCATCGCGAGGAGGCCCGCCGGCCCGGAGAGGCCCGCGCGTTCCATGCCCCAGAGACCCGCGCCCATGACAGCCGAGGCGAGACCGATACGGGCCGATGCTCCCCAGGGAAACTGCCAGCGCATATAACGGGACGAGAGGACCACGGCGATGACCAGGTACAGAGCATAGCTGATCATGGTGGCCCACGCCGCTCCCGGAAACCCGTACCGCGGAATCAGGACCAGGTTTATCAGTATGTTGCTCAACGCCGCCGTGCCGATCGGGACCAGGGTCAGGCTCGTCCGCTTCTCCATGTAGAACACCTGCAGCGTCGGCCACGCCAGGATGGACAGGAAGACCCCGATGACGAGCGGCAACACCGCGGGCTCCGCCGGAGCGTACCTTGCCCCCGCCACGACCCGGATCAGCGGCTCTCGCAGGACCCATGCCGCCACCATCGAGGGCGTCAGCATCATCAGCAGGTATCGCGTTATCTTTCCCAGCAGGACCTCGGCGGCCGCTTTTCCATCGTGCTCGAAAACCCGCATCATGACCGGGACGGTACCCATCATGATGAAGGTCGCCATCAGGTTCTCGATGGTCATGACCAGGATATAGACGGCCGAGTACAGGCCGACCTGGTATGAGCCCTTGAAGATCTGCACCATGTAGCGGTCCGCCGCCGTCATGATCTCGACCGAGAAGGTGACGAAGATCAGCACGAACCCGAAATGGAAGAACTCGCGGAACAGGCCTTTCGAGTACAGCTTCCATTGGAAGTACTTCCTGGTCTTCAGCCACACCAGCTCCAAGGGGATGGCGATGAGCAGCCCGCCCGCCCAGGCCCAGAACGGCCCCGCCACGCCCGCTTCCGTCCAGGCTACCAGGGCCACCCCCACCAGGTACCTCGCGAAGGTGGTGAAGATGGCCATCGCGGAGTACCGCAGGCTCTCCTGCCGGACGCGGAGCAAGACCTGCGTCACGTTGAAGACCGTGTACAGGGCGAAGACCGCCACCCCCACGGTGATCGCGCTGCGGTAGCGGCCCAGCGGCAGCACGAAAGACGCCACCGGCAGTAGCACGCAGAAGCAGATGGCCAGGAAATGTGGCAGGAAGTGTAAGACCGTCGAGTAGAAAACGTCCAGCCTGTCGTCCTTCTCGTACACGGGGTAGAACCTGAGCGTTGACGAGGTGAGGAAGACGTAGAAGATTGGGCTGCCGAGCACGATGGCGGTGTTGATCAGTGAGAAGACCCCGTACTGCGAGGGGCCCAGCAGCCTGGTCAGCATCGGAAATGCCGCGAATCCTATGAGCGCGACCGCGATGTTTGCAGAAAGGTACCAGGCGGAGTCCCTGCCTATCTGTATCAGCTTGTCCTTCAAGCCACCGCCCCCGAGCCCGTCGCCTGGTTCAACCCGCCGCGCCGTTCACGGCCTCGACGACCGCGTCCACCTCCGGCCGCGTCATCCCGCTGAACACCGGCAGGGAGAGGACCTCGGTCGAGACCCGCTCGGCGGCCGGCAGGTCGCCCTCGCGGTACCCAAGGCGGGCGAAGCAGGGCTGGAGGTGGAGCGGCAGGGGGAAGTAGACGTTGGAGGGCACTCCGGCTTCCGCCAGGGTTGCCGCCAGCGAGTCCCTGTGCCGGTGTCGCACGGTGTACTGGTGGTAGACGTGCCTGGCCCCGTGTATCACGAACGGGGTGCGGACCCCTTCGAGCCGCGCGTCGTAGGCGGCCGCGACCGCCCTGCGCTGGTCGTTCCAGCGGTCGAGCATCCGAAGCTTTATGCGAAGGATTGCGGCCTGCACGGCGTCCAGCCTGCTGTTTATCCCCGGCGCCTCGCTGTGGTACTTCTTCTTCGCCCCGTGGGCGGCCAGAACGCGCACCTTCTCCGCGACGTCGGCGTGGTCGGTCGCCACGAACCCCCCGTCGCCCGCGGCGCCCAGTGGCTTGGTGGGAAAGAAGCTGAACGTGGCGGCGCGGCCGAACGAGCCCGCCATCCTGCCGTCGAGCGAGGCTCCGTGGGCCTGGGCGCAATCCTCGACCAGTGCCATGCCACGCTCCTCGCAGAGTGCCGTGAGCTCGTCCATCTGCGCCGGCTGCCCGAACAGGTGCACCACCACCAGCGCCTTCGTCCTCTCGGTCACCTTCTCCGCGGCTTTCGAGGGGTCCAGGTTGAACGTCGCCGGGTCGATGTCGGCGAAGACCGGGGTAGCGCCGCAGGCGGCCACGGTCTCAGCGGTTGCGATGAAGGTGAATGGCGTGGTGATGACTTCGTCTCCCGGGCCCAGTCCGAGGGCGCGCATCACCAGATAGAGCGCGTCCGTGCCGTTCGCCACGCCCACGCCGTGGGCGCGACCCAGGTACGCGGAGAACTCCCTCTCGAACGCCTCGACCTCCGGACCCTTGATATAGCGACCGCTCCGCAGGACCGTCAGCACCGCCTCGCCGGCCTCGTCCTCTACCTCGCTCCACTGGCGGGCCAGGTCGACCATGGGGACTTTCTCAGCGCCCATCCCTGCTCCCCACCGGCCCGGCATCCCGCGCCGGGACTCCCACGTAGATCCTGCCTGCGGGTACGTCCGTGACCACCACAGCGCCCATCCCCACCACCGCTTTCTCCCCCACCGTCACGCCCGACAGCAGGCACGCCCCCGCCCCGATGGCGGCGCCATGCCTGAGTATCGGCCCGAGGTAGGTCTTGCTCGTCCACATGCTCATGTAACGGTCATTGGTGGTTACGACCCTCGGCCCTATGAAGACCTCGTCGTCGATGACGGTGAGGTCGGTGATATAGGCGGCGGTCTGTATGCGCGCGCGGGCGCCCACCACCACGTCGGACTCCACAGCGACCATCCGGCCCACGAGGGCGGCCCGGCCGAACTCGCAGCCCTCCCGTATCGCCGCCAGGTCGCCGACGAAGCACTCGGGCTCGAAGTGCGACCCGGAGTGAAGGACCGTCCCGGCCCCGATGACAGAGCCCTCCCCTATCAGGAGAGGACCTCCGGGGCCTGCTCCCCGGGTGCTGGATGCGGCGGCTCGAGGACGCTTTCCGAGGACCGAGCCGGGGCCGACGGTCACCCCCTCGCCGAGGTGCGCGTCGCCCAGCACCACCGCGCCATGTCCGAGTGTCACCCCGTCGCCGAGCCGGGCACCCGCCTCGACGACCACCCCGTGGCCGAAGACGCAGCCTCTTCCCACGCTCGCCTCCGGGCTGATATGACCGCCGTCCATATCCACCAGTCCCTAGACGGCCGCCGGCTGCCCGCCGTCGGCCATAGACCTGCTCGCCGCATCCAGGACCTCGAGGACCTCCAGCCCCTGTCGGCCCGCCGAGAGCGGAGGCGGGCCTCCCAGCATCGAGTCCCTGAACGCCCGGCATTCCGCCAGCAGGGGCTCCTCCATCTCGATGTCGGGGGTCTCCTCCTCACCGAAGTGGATGCGGAGCTCCTCGCCGTACCCCATCACCTCGCGCTCCGTGGCCGGGTACACCCGCCTGTCGAAGATCTTCACCTTGCCCTCGGTCATGTCGTCGAAGACCAGCATCTTCTCGCTGCCCACCACCGTGAACATCCTGACCTTCCTCGGGTCGAGCCACGATACGTGCACGTTGCCGAGAAGATCCCCGGGAAATGTCATGGTGAAGAAGACGACGTCCTCGATCCCCGGCCGGAGGTACGAGGCGCCCAGCGAGGTGACCGAGACCGGCCGCCTCCCCAGCAGGTGGAGCATCAGCGACACGTCGTGGGGCGCGAGGCTCCACAGGCAGTTCTCGTCGTGCCGGACGCGGCCGAGGTTCAGGCGCTGCGAGTAGGCGTAGCGGACCTCGCCGGCCCTCCCCTCCTCCAGGAAACGCTTCATGAACCGAACCGCCGGGTGGTAGAGGAAGATGTGGCCGACCATGAGGGTCAGGCCCGTCCGCTCCGAGAGCTCCACCAGCTCGTGCCCTTCCGTGACGTCCAGCGCCAGGGGCTTCTCAACGAACACGTGCTTGCCGGCGAGCAGCGCTTCCTTCGCCAGGGAGTAGTGGGTGACCGCGGGGGCGGCGATCACGACCGCGTCCAGGTCCGGTGCGCCCGTCACCGCCCCGGTGTCACCGGTCAGGTCCACCCCGGGGTGCGCTTCACGGGCGGCCTTCAACTTCCGTTCGTCCGGATCGCAGATGCGCGCCAGCCTGACGCCTTCCAGGCCGTCGAGGTCTCGTACCAGGTTGGGACCCCAGTACCCGTAGCCGATGACCCCCAGGGCCGGTTCCGTCGCGGTCAAATGATATCCCTTCACCAACGGCCGGCGGCTCGATTCGCGGCCGTACGCCCCCCCCGGTCGGGGCCGCTCGATTTTCCTTGATAGTATACTCGAACCTGCAGGGCGCATTTCATACCGACGCCGGCCGGGGACAGGAGGTGCTATGGACCCGGAGACGCTCCCGCGTCACGCCCGGGTGCCCGCCGAGTGCCGCTTCTCCAACGAGGTCGCGGCGGCGGCGGCCCGACTGGAGACGAGGCTCGCGCGGCTGGACGGGTGTTCGATCGAGATATCGGACTATATACGCGGGTACCTGGCGAGGCACCAGGCGAAGCTTCGCTATACCCTCCAGAAGGACTCCTACCTGCTCATGCTGGCGCTCTCGGGCTCCGGCGTCCCCCTGGAGGATTTCGTCCTGGTCGACTACGGAGGCGGCGTGGGGACCCTGTCCATGCTGGCCAGGGAGGTGGGGGTCGGCACCGTGATATACCTGGACGTCTACGACGTATCGTGCCGCGACGCCGCCGTCATCGCGGGAGAGCTGGGCTGCACGGCCGACCGGTACGTCCACGGGGAGATGGCGGAGCTTCTGGGATGCGTCGAGTCGGGGCCCGGGCGGTGCGACGCCGTGGTCTCGGTGAACGTCATCGAGCACGTGTACGATATCGACGCGCTCCTGGTCGGCCTCGCGGCGCTTCCCGGCGAACGGTTGGCGGCGGTGCTCGCCACTACGGCCAACCCCTTCAACCCCGCGCGGCAGGTGCAGCTCCGCTGGAAGCACCACCGGTACGAGCATAGCGACAGGCGGCCGGCCCCCGGCCACAAGGGGACCGACACGCTGGAGTCGTACGTCGGGGCCAGGCGGGGCATCATATCGCGCCGTATCGAGGACGAGGGCGGGCACCTGACCACGAACGAGCTGAACCGGCTGGCCGCCGCCATGCGCGGCTTGGCAGGGCGTGACGTCGAGGCCGCCGCGGTCGAGTACCTCCGCTCCGGGGCGCTTCCGCGGCCCGGGCACCGCACGAACACATGCGATCCCACGTCCGGCAACTGGATGGAGCGCCTCATGAACCCCTACCGCCTGGCGGGACGAATGGCGGACCTCGGGTTCGTTACGGACGTGCTGCCTGGCTACTACGCCTCCTCCCAGCCGTTGGTCAAAGCCCTGGCAGGCCCGCTGAACTGGTCCATCAGCAGGCTCAGGGAACGCACCGCGCTCCTCCTCGCCCCCTCCTACATCCTCCACGCCAAACTAATACGACGGTGCCAGGCACATTAGCCCCCAATTACTAGCTCTCGACTGCGATTCCTACAGCTAGGGACGAAGGGGTTAATACTTTATTACTTATGTGCCTGGCACCGTTATTAGTGGCTTGGCACCAGCGATTACTTCCTGCGCTTGGCGATCAGGTCGGCCAGCAGCCCCAGCACCAGCACCTGGATGAACGCCATCAGCAGTATCACCGTGTTGCTGGTGAAGTAGAAGGGGTGGTTGATCATGTCGAAGATGGCCTTGCCGAACCCTATCAGGAAAAGCACCAGGGCGAGCGGCATGAATATCTTCAGGGGGTTGAACCAGGTTACCGTGCGTATGACCAGCGTCAGGTAGCCGTAGGTGTCCTTGATGGGATGGAAGGTGCTCGTGCCCTTCCGCGGGTAGTAGTCTATGTCCACCCACTCCACCTGGTACGCGCTCGACAGCATCGCCAGCGTTATGGTCGAGACCCAGGAATGGCCCCACGGGAGTATCTCCATGAACTCCATGAAAACGTCCTTGCGCAATGCACGCAGCCCGGAGTTGAGATCGGGAATGTTGAAGCCGCTCATCCACATGGCCAGCTTGCGGATGAACCACTTCGCCGGGGTGCGCAGCACCTTGAGGGTGCCGGCCTCCTTGCTCCGGGCCCCCACGATCATGTCCAGGCCGTGCTCTTCCATGAGGTCGAGCATCCGCGGGATCTCCTGGTTCGGGTAGGTCCCATCGCCGTCCGTCACCACTACCACGTCACCGCGCGCGGCCTTGATACCGGTGTTGCGCGCGAAGCCCCCTCCCCGGTTGGCACGGTGCTTGAGGAGCTTGACGCCCTCGATGCCCTCCACGATCTCGGCGGAACGGTCCGTGGAGGCGTCATCGACGACGATGATCTCGTAGTCCCGGTGGGAGGCCGACATGGCGCGCTCGATGACCTCGAGGTCACCGGCGATGGCCTCCTCCTCGTTATAGACGGGAACTACGATGCTCACGAAATCGATCTTCACTGGGACGCCCCCTGGAACTCGATAGAAACCTTATCTCATCGACCCATACCGGGCAAGCGAGCCTGGTACCCCGTGGGCTGGACAGGCGTTACTCTGCAGGAAGGCCTAGCTGTCCGGCGTCGGGCTGGTATCTCTCCATGAACCAGTCGCAGAAGGCCTTGGGCCCCATCGCCGGGACAGGGAAGTGGAGTGCCACTTCGGGCGTGAGCAGGTGCTTCTCGTCCGTGGAGACAAGTACGTCCGCTCCGGCTTTTGCGGCACCGGCCAGGACGTGCAGGTCCGCCGGGTGTATGATACCCTGCCAGCGCTCTTCCTCGTATCGGGTCGGGTTCTCACACTGAACGTGTGGAGTCTCGCTCATCAGCTTGATGAAGGACTTGGCCGCCTCTCTCCCGTAGCGGGAGTGGAGATGTTGTGTCGCGCTCTCCACTACGCGGCGCGTGAGGACCAGCTCCAGTTTCCCCGCGCGGGCGAGCTCGAAGATGTAGCGGGAGCCCCCAGACTCGGAGATCGCCGCCCTTATCAGGCAGCATGTGTCCAGGAAGACACGCTGCGATTCCCTCACTCGCCGAGCACCCCGTCTAGCTCGCGACGGAGATCCTCAGGGAGCTCGTCAAGGCGTGCCATGTCATCCAGCTCCTCGCGCGAGTACTCGCGAGACTGCGTCTTACCGCGGCCGGGGCTCAAGGAGCGTTCGAGCGCTAGGGTACAGCCCTCCCACCCGTTCTCCTCGAGGTAGTTACTGAGTTCCGAGACGGTGATCCGATACTGGGCGCCTACCTTGAAGGCCTTGAGCCGTCCGGTTCTGAACCACAGCCGGACCGTAGCCTGGCTCACATGCAGGAACTCGGCGACCTGCCTCGTGTCTAGTAACTCGTCCGCCGCCAGGGCTCCTTCCTCCATGGCTACCTCCTTATGCGTGCAAGTTAGCAGATATCGTAATATACATCAATTATAGCAAGATGGATAATAATTCGTAATATACAGTGAAGTCAGGGTGTCTCATAGCCCACCACGTCGGCCTCGGTGTAAAAGAAACAGCACAGGTCGGGCAGAACCTGTTTTCATGCAGTTTCCGTGCTAGTTCTGTTGTTTCTGATCCACCTGATAACTGTTGTTGAGGATGTTATTCAAGCCTTTGACACCAACGCAGCTGACTGAATGCAGCGGCGCTCGAATACGAGCGTGTCAGAAAGTTGCATGAGGGCCTGGCCCTTTTGCATCACCTGACGCGACCTCCTCGAGGACGTCCACCAGGGCGTCCCAGGAGAAGCGCTCGCGGTACCTCTCGATCGCGGCGGCGAACCCGGCCGCGTCGTCACGCGCGAAGAACCCGGCGATGGCATCCGCCAGCGCCGAAGGGTCCCCGGGGGGCACCAGGAAGCCCGTGCGCCCCTCCTCCACCACCTCGGGCAGCCCGCCCACCCTCGTGGTCACCACGGGCTTCGAGAAAGCGTACGCTATCTGCAGTATCCCGCTGGCGCTGGCCGTGACGTACGGCAGAACGACCAGGTCGGCCGCGCCGAAGTAACGCCCCACCTCCTCGTTGCGGACGTACCGATCGACGATGGTCACGCGGTCGCGCATGCCCAGCGCTTCGATGCGCTCCTCGTAGCCCCGGCGGTCCTCCCAGAACTCCCCCACGACCAGGAGGTGGAACCCGTCCACGGTCTCCAACAACGCGGGGAGCGCCTCCACCAGGTGCGAGAGCCCCTTGTACGGGCGGACGTGACCGAAGTAGAGCGCGACCCTCGCCCTTTCATCCAGGCCCAGCTCGCGCCTTGCCTTCTCGCGGTCGTAGTCGCCGCGGTTGAAGAACTCGAAGGTCGGCAGGTCCGCCCTTCGCACCTCGGCCCCCGGCCGGAGGCCGAGCGCCGCCTTGCGCGACGACTCGTCATGGACGATGAGGGCGTCCGCGCCGTGGAAGGCCGCCCGCGTCAGGGCCCTGTCCATGAACCTGTGCTCGTGAGGCACCACGTTGTGGCAGACGAAGATGACCATGGTGCGGGGCGAGTACTTCCTGACCCAGTGGGTGAAGCCCCGGAACTGCAGCGCCATCTGGCTGTAGACCCACTGGAGCACGACCGCGTCCGCCCCGAACTCCGCCACCATCCTGGCGCTCCTCCTCCACGACAGGGGGTTCAGGAAGGAGAACGCGGGAACGCTCTCGGTCGGCTGGTAGAACCTCGAGTCGTCCTTCTGGGTCCTGCCCGGGTAGAGGAAGTCGGGGTACTGCCTTGTGTAGGAGATGAACAGCACCTCGTGCCTCTTCTTGAGGTGCTCGACCATGGGGGCTACGTAGTGGCCGGTGGCCCCACGGAACGGGTAGGTCGGCCCGAGCACGGCGACCCTCAAGCGCCCTCAGCCCCCGGGTCCGGTCCGAACCCCACCTTCTCCCTGATGAGCCCGAACGTCTCCCGGGCGTGCTCGGGGGTGGAGACCCCGACCGCGATCGAGCGGATACCGGGCAGCGACGCCAGGTACCCGTACGCCTCGCGCGGCCCAAGGTACCCCGCGGCCAGGGTGCTCATGGCCACCACGTCCGCCAGGTCCCGCCCGAGCGCCTCCTCGCAGGCCTCCCGCGAGGGATTCATCTGGAAGCCCGCCCTGTTGAAGGTGGTCATGACCAGCGGCTTGGGAATCCCCCAGCGCTGGAACGAGTCGACCAGCAGGGGGAAGTTCATGGTGACGAAGGCGGGGCGCACTCCGTGGCGCCCCTCCACGTGCTCGGCGAAGAAGCGGACCTGCTCTGCGGCTCCCAGGGCCAGGGCGAGGTCTACGAAGGCGTCGTGCAGGAAGACGGCGCCGACCTTGAAACCCCGGAAGGTCAGCATCTCGATATCGGTGAAGGCCCCCAGCAGCCTGGTGAAGTCCTTGCGCAGGTAACCAAGCGACCCCTCCCACGCGATGTCGGCCTTGGTCGAGAGCGGGGCCGCCCTGAAGATCTCGCGGACCATCCCCGTCATGCCCACCGCGTTCATCCTCCTCACGTATCCCTGGGCGTACGGGATGAGGGGGTAGAAGGTCAGCTCACCCGCCAGCCCCTCGGCCTCGAGGTAATCGAGTATGTCCCTGGCCCGGGGGTGGGTGGAGAGCATCATGCCCCTGACACCGGACTCGATGCAGAAACGGACCAGCTCCCCGACCCTGCCCATCTCGCTGAAGCGCTCGACCCTGCTGCGCGCGGCGTCCTGGGAGAGGTGGCTGACCCCGATGAACTGGTTGTGCCCGAGTATTATCCGGTCGATGGCCACGGTCATGCCTTCCCCCCGCCGACCGTTTCCTCGCGACCCGACGCCGCCGAGCGGTACATTGCGTCCGTGACCTGCTGGAGGCGGTATCCGTAGGCCACGTCGAGGGCCGGGGTGCGGCCATCCCTCAGGCAGTCCAGGAAGTAAAGGTCCTCCCTGGTGTACTCGGAGCCGCCCACGTAGACGGGCACCCCCTCGAACAGGTCCTGCCTGTACAGGACCCGGTAACGCTCGTCGGAGTCCAGCATGTATCGGACGTAGTCCTCGGTGACCTGGAGCATCCCACCCTCGCACTGCACGGTCACGTCGATCTCCGGGAGGCGGTAGCCCCTGATGCTCCAGGAGGCGTCCAGGCTACCGGCCAGCCCGGACGAAAACGTGAGGTAGGCGTTGACGAAGTCCTCGACCTCCTTCGAGTAGTGCGCCCCGGTGGCGCAGAAGACCTTGTCGATGCCGCCGAAGAACCAGACCAGCACATCCACGAGGTGGGTGGCCAGGATGTTCAGGACCCCACCCCCGCTGGACTCCTTCTTGTAGCGCCATCCGGACCCGGCGCGGAACAGCTGCGATACGTACATGTGCGAGGAGAAGTACACGGGGGTGCCCAGCTCGCCGGAGCAGAGTATCTCACGCGCCCTTTCGAAGGTCTCCACGAAGTGCTTGCAATAGCCGACCATGGTGGGTATGGCCTGGTCCGACGCCGTGGCGACCAGTCCCTCACACTCGCCCGCCGAGAGGCCAAGGGGCTTCTCCACGAAGAAGGGCAGGCCCCTCTCGAGACATCTGGCGGCCACCGGCACGTGCAGCGCCGTTGGCGAAGTGATGAACACCGCGTCCAGGGGCTCCCGCTCGAGCATCTCCCGGTAGTCGTCGAAGAGCCGGACCGAGGGCAGCACGGTAGTTATGCCCTTCTTTGTAATGCCCTGCTTCTCCGCGGCACAAGTGACCCGGGCGCCGTCCAGGGCGTTCAGTATAGCCATGTGGGCGATGCCCATCTTGCCCAGCCCGACCATTCCTATGTCGATCGATCCATCCATCATAGTGAAAGAATACCTCAGACCATTTCTTTCATCAGCGTAAAAGAATACCTCAGACCATTTCTTTCATCAGCGTGAAAGAATACCTCCGACCATTTCTTTCATCATCAGCGGCCGTTCAGAAATCCACATCCGGTGAAACTTTTGGTCTGAGGTATTCTTTCACAGGCTGGAGACCGTGTCCTCGATCCTGGGCCCGACGAGCCGGTCGGTGCGCCGCCGGGCAAGCAGGGTACGTGGGAGGTTGACCAGGTTCACCAGGTAGGCCTTGTTCAGCGGGATCGCCTGGTCCTCCATCTCTATCATACCCAGCCAGCGCTGCTCCATCGGCCAGGCGCGGTTCAGCAGGAAATCGACCGAGAAGTTCTTGAGCATGAAGCGTACGCGGTTCCGGTGGTACAGGTAGTAGTAGCGCCGGGTGAACTTGCCCGTGGTCACCGACTCGTGGTGGATCACGCGCGGCCCCGGGTGGTACAGCACCCGGCATCCCATCCGCCTCACCTTCAGGCACAGGTCCGTCTCCTCGAAGTAGGCGGGGAAGTAACCCTCGTCCAGACCTCCCGCCCGGAAGAACACGTCCCGCCGGACCGCGAACGCCGCGCCGGTCACGTAGGCCACGTCGGCGGGCCGGTCGTACTGCCCTGTGTCCTCCTCGTCCACGCCGTAGTGCATGGTCAGCCCGTTGTCCCGGATGTAGCCTCCGGCGTGCTGAATGGTCCTGCCGTCCGGGTAGTAGACCTTGCAGCCCACCACGCCCACGTCGCTCGGCCGGCACGCCTCCACGAACTCGCCTATAGCGTCCTCGTAGACCTCGGTGTCGGGGTTCAGCAGCAGCAGTATCTCCCCGTCCGCGAGCCCGGCCCCCCGGTTGTTGGCCGCCGCGAACCCGGCGTTGCGCGCGAGGCGGCTCACGAGCACCCTCTCGATGCCCGCCTCCTCCGCCGCCCGCCGGGCGGTGCGAGCCGAGCCGTCCGTGGAGCCGTTGTCAACCATGATGACCTCGAACTCCCGGTAGCGCGATGCCGCCAGCGCCTTCAGGCAGGACCCTATGAACTCGCCGGAGTTGTACAGCACGATGATCACCGAGACCAGCGGCTCCGCGCTCCCGGTGCCCTCGTCCGTCTTACCCTCCAATGCCTCTCCCCCCGCTTGCATGCCAACAAGGCGAGACGTACCGCCCGCCCGAATACATTATAGAGAAACCGCGCCGGTGAGCCGCGGGAGGTCGAACAGCGGGAGGAGTTATTGTCGGTAGCTGAGCGGTCGGATTCCTACCGGTCGATGAGGTCAGGGAAGGTCGGGTCCCACTGGGGACTGTACTGCCGCGACCGTGAGAGGCTCCGCCTGCTCGGGTGGGCCGAGCACCCGCAGACCGAGCGCCACATAAACCGGCTGGTCTCCGGCGACCCGGACACCGGCTACATCGACTGGGCGCTCTCCACCTTCTTCGACAGCCCGCCCGACCTGGGACTGAGCATCGGCAGCGGCTCCGGCTACCTGGAACGGCTCATCATCGACCACGGCCTCGCGGCCGCGATGGAAGGTGTCGACATTTCCACCGAGGCCCTCTCAGTCGCCGTCGAAGGCCGTGGGGAGCGCACCATAGACTACCTGGTCCGCGACCTGAACGCCGATGACCTCGACCCGGGGCGCTACGACTTCGCGGTGAGCGCAGCCGCCCTGCACCACCTCACCAACCTGGAGCACTGCCTGGAGCAGCTCCATGGAGCGCTCAAGGCGGACGGCCTGCTCGTAATCTACGAGTACGTCGGCCCCGACCGATTCCAGTGGGACGACGCCAGGATGGCGCTGGTGAACAGGGTCTACTCGCGGTTACCCCGCCGCTACCGGTTCAACCACCTCACTGAGAGGACCCGGAACCGCATCGAGCGCAAGCCGCTGGCGCACATGATCGAGGCGGACCCCAGCGAGTCGGTACGCTCATCCGAGCTGCTGCCGCTGGCAGACCTGTACTTCGAGACCCTGGAGGCCAGGCCGCTGGGCGCCGGGCTGCTGCACCCCCTGCTGGAAGGCATTATCGGCAACTTCGACGAGGACGACGAGGTCGACAGGGCCTACCTGGACCTTGTACTGGCCCTCGACGAGGGCCTCACCCGGGGCGGGAGCCTGCCCGCCGATTTCATTGTCCAGGTCATGAGAAGACGGCGCGAGCCTGTGCCGGGCGCGCCGCTGGCGTGGGAGGGCGCGAGGAAGATGGATATCATCCACCGCCAGGAGGAAGAGATTCTGGAGCTGGGCCGCCGCCTGGGCGAAGCGGACGAGCGCAACCGGGAGCTCGCCGAAGGGGTAGCGACCCAGCAGGAGGAGATCGAGAGGCTTCGTGAGCACGGCCACAGGCTCCTCGCCGAGAACGAGGCCCTCAAGAGCCGCGGCCCGCTGAAGTACGTGCGCTTCCTCAAGGCGCGCAGGTCGTAGCGCCGTCATCCCGCCGGCACGACGTGATATTATGCCGCCTGGAAGGCGGCGCTACCAGGCGCTACGGAACATGAAAGCTGAAAGATGGTCGAAGCGCTCGAGTGGTTCTCCAGGGAGATCCCCGCTTACTACCTGCAGGTCTCCGGCGTCGACCGCAGGCTGCTGGACGGCATCGATCTACCAGGCCTGAAGGTCCTCGACGTGGGCTGCGGCATCCACCTCTACGACGACGTCTGGATGGCCCTTCGGGGCGCGGACGTGACGGGTATCGACTACGACGTGGAGATGATCCGGGCCGCCGGAGAGAGGTTGAAGGAGGCCGACGGACGAGGGCTCATCGACGGCCTGGCGATAAGGATCGAGACGGGTGACGGAAGGCACCTGGACTTCGACGACTGCACCTTCGACGTGGTGACCAGCTTCTCCGCGATCGAGCACATGCCATCCGGAGCGGACAGGCTGGCCGCCGTGAGGGAGATGAGCCGGGTGGTCAAGCGCGGGGGCGTGGTCGTGCTCACGGGCCCGAACTTCCTCCCCCTTCCGGTCACGTTGCTCTCCAGGCTGTTCTTCCGCAGGGTCAAGCAGTTCGAGCACAGGTACACGCCCTGGGAGCTCAAGCGCATGCTCACCTCCAGCGGGCTGGACGTCGAGCGGTTCGATGCGGAGTCCCTCTACACCATCGACGAGAGACTCGTACGGACCCGGTTTCCCTGGCTGCGCTCCGTCCCCATGGCGTTCTTCCGGCCCCTGGTGGTTCTTCTCAGGCTGTTCAACTCGAGCAGGCGGCTGAAGTTCCTTGGAATGAGGATCGGATACAGGGCGAGGAAGCCCTTGACATGACCGTGAGAAGACCATGATCGACGAGGACTCCGAAGAGCATACAGCCGAGGCAGATCGCCCGGGATCGGATGACGAGCTCCGGACGACCGGCCGGCCGTCGGTCCGTCAGAGGGCGGTATCCGTACTGAAGAAGGTACAGACCGGATTCTGGAAGACCCTCCAGCGGCCCGAGTACATGGTCGTCATCGTAGGGCTCGTCTTCGGGGTGCTTCTGCTGGTGACGACTCCACCTTCACTGGTGTGCGACGAGCCCATGCACCTGTACAACTCATACAGGCTTTCGCAGGGACGCCTGCTGCCCCCCGAGATCAAGGGCATAGCCGGCAACTACGTCCCGGCGAGCTTCCCCGGGACCTTCAAGGTCACCGGCTCGAGGGAGCTGATCGCGCAGACCGGGGATAAACAGGACGTGGACCTCACGCTCGAGGCGTTCAAGATCCCGCTGAGAGCGGGTGATACCGTGTTCATCCGTTCCTACCAGCAGTACCCTCCCGGATGCTACGTCCCGCAGGCGATCGCGATGGCCGTCGGCCGGCTCTTCGGCGCACCGCCGATTCTGCTGATGTACCTGGCCAGGCTGTTCACGCTGCTGGCAGTGCTCATCCTGGCGTTCATGGCAGTAAGGGTCGCGCCGATCATGAAGTGGACCTTCTTCCTGCTGTTTCTGATGCCCTCGACGTTGTTCCTCATCTCCTCGAGTTCCGCGGACGCGTTGACGATAGCATTCTCGTTCCTGGCGGTGGCGTACTTCCTGAAGCTGGCACTCCAGCCGGACCTGGAGGTCGGCAGGCGGGAGCTGGTCTTCCTCGGCTTGATAGCCCTCGCGCTGAGCCTGGTCAAGGCGCCCTACTTCCTCGTCTTCCTGGGGTTCCTGATCATCCCGCCGAAGAGGTTCGGCGGCCTGAAGAGGTACGCCCTGACCTTCGGGACGATGCTGCTGGGGATGATCCTGATCGTCGGCCTGTGGCAGTTCCTGGCGGGACGCCACATCACGACCATGATCGCGCCCGGGGTCTCTCCGTTCGGGCAGCTGAAGCATATCATCGGCCATCCGTGGTCGTATGTCCGGACGGTCGCGTCGGACCTGTTGCGCCGCGATCTCTATATCGGCTACTACGAGAACTCCCTCAACGTCATCGCGGGCATGAGCTGGGGGACGACCACGTTCCCGACATGGGTCCCCTGGTTGTTCCTGTTCTCCGCGATATCGGTGACCGCGCTGGACAAGGATGAGCTGAAGGTCACGGCCTGGCAGAAGGCCTGCAGCTTCGCCGTCTTCCTGGTGGTGGAAGCGGCGGTGATAACCTCCCTGTACGCGACGATAAGCACCGTGGGATCCGCGATGGTCCCGATACACGGGAGGTACTTCATTCCGGCGCTCCCGTTGTTGTTCGTTCCCTTCTACAACAGGAGCATCATCTACCGGAAATCGAGGTTCTTCTACCTGGTCGTGAGCGGCCTGGGTACGCTGTTCGCGTTCACCGCCTTCTACATGATCCTGGCGCGATACTACTAGCTCACACGCGACGCCCCGGTCAGACCCCATACCGGGTCAGGGGTGCCGGTCACCGGGGTAGAACTCCCCCGTTGCCCATGCCGGCCCGCCCTCCCTCAAGGAAAATGGTTCGGTTTGTTCCCGTAGTCGGGGAGCTGCGTCTGCCAGTTCTTGTACTCGCCCCAGGCCGGGTGCGGATTACCGTAGTAGTCGTAGAGCCCGTAGTAGTCGTTGCCCGGTGAGGTTCCCGGCGCGATGTCGATGTCCTCGAAGACCCAGATCTTCCTGCACCCGGCGCCCCACAGGCCGCCGAGGCCGACCTCGCCTATCGCCTGGCGCTGCCCCTCGGGGCTGAACTCCTGCATGGTGCCCCAGGGCCACCCTATCTCGGAGACGATTATCTCCTTGCCGGCGAACCCCTTTGCCGCGCACATGTCCTTCAGCACGTTGTAGTACCAGGCCCAGTAGTCCGGGTAGTCGTAGGGGTGTATGGCCAGGCTGTCACAGATGTTCACCATGGAAAGCGACCTGTTGACACCGACCGTGGTCCGGCTGTTGGGCGGGAGGTTCACGCTCTGCTCCTGGGTCGTCCCGTCGGTGAACATGTAGGTGATGGTGACCGCGGTATCCGCGGCGTTGGGGTTCTGGAGGGTGAGCCACTCCTCGAACCCGGATCTGGTCGTGCCCTCGGCAAAGTACCACTCCTTACCGGCCGCGGTGCAGCCAAGCTCGGCGTCGCCGCCGGAGTGGGTGTTGTGGTAGTCGTAGTAGGTTGCCCGCTCGACCACTATGTCCTGGCTGCTATCCAGCTGGACGGAGACATCCTGGTTGTCCCCCACCTCTTCGTCAACGTTCACAGTCTCCCTGGAGTGAGCAGGAACCGACACGTGACCGGCCTGGGTGCCTCCCCCGGTGAACATGTATGTAAGGTCCACCTCGGCCGTGGCGTTGCCGGGGTTCTGGATGCAGATCCACTCGTCGAACTGCCCGTCGACACCGTTGTTACGTGTCGTCCCCTCCGACAGGAACCACGAGCTGTCGGCCTGGGTGGCGCCGAACTGGGTCGAGCCCCCGGGCCACTTGCCCTGGTAGTTGAAGTACACGGGCCGCTCGGCGATTATCGGCTGGCTCGACTCCACCATGGCCGAGACGTCCCTGTTGGGACCGATGATGTCGTTTACCAGGACCGTCTCTCGCGATGTCGGAGGCATGGTCACGTTCTGCACCTGCGTGCCTCCTCCGTCGAACATGTAGGTTATCTTCACGTTCGCGGAGGAGCCGCCCGGGTTCATCAGGGATATCCACTCCTCGAACCCCGGGTGGGTCGCCCCCTCTGCGAGGAACCACTCGGTGGACAGCGCTGTGACGCCCGCCCCGATGGAACCTCCGGGGTACACCCCGTGGTACATGAAGTACATAGGCCGCTCGACCACCACCGGCTGGGAGGACTCCACCTTCGCCGAGACGTTCTTGTCCGGTCCAACCGCGGCGTTCACGTCCACCGTGTAGCGCGAGTGGGCGCCCACGCTCACCGTCTGGGGCTGCGTGCCGCCGCCCGGGAACATGTAGGTGATGTTGACCGTGGCGTCGGTGTTCTGCGGGTTCTGGATGGATATCCACTCCTCGAAGCCGGGGTGGGTCGCACCCTCGGCGAGGTACCATGTGGTGTTCGGGGTCTGGACGCCCAGCTCCACGTTACCCCCCGGCCAGGTGCCCTGGTAGTTGAAGTACATCGGCCGCTCGGCGACGATGTCGCGGTTCGCACTGACCTTCATGGAGACATCGAGGTTGCCGCCGCTCAAGAGCACGTCGTAGTTGTGGAAGTCGTTGGCCGACCGGGTTATCCCGTTCATCATCGCGGCGGCGCTTACGAATGACTCCGGGTCGGCGGCCTTGATCGACTGGTAGGCCGAGCGGAGCAGCCCCAGGTACTGGTAGTCGCAGTACCCGGAGAAGTAGATGAGCCCGTAAGAGGCCGGCGGAGCGTCGCTGTCCCAACCCGGCTCCTGCCAGACCTGGTAGAAATCCACAACGTCGCGATAGCGCGCGGCCACCGCTCCGCAGAAGTCGGCCCAGTCGCTCATCTTCTTGGGGACGCCCATGAACTTGGGGTCGAGGTTGTTGGGGTTGGTCGCCCAGGTGGGGCAGGGCCCGCTGATGGTCAGCATGATGTTGTTCAAGCCAAGGGAGAGCGCGCTGTTTATCTCCTGGTCGAGGCTCGACCAGGCGTAGTGGCCCTTGCCACCCTGCTCGATGAGCTTCCAGTTGACGAACAGGCGCGCGTTGCGCACCCAGGGCCACTCCGAGGCCGGGTAATGCGTCTTCAGGTCGTCCGTGAAGTCCCCTGAGAACAGCCCCAACAGATAGCGGTCCGCCAGTCCCGCGCCGGAAAAATCACCCGCCAGGGCCTTCTGTATCGAGACGACGCCCCCTTTCGACCCCTCCTTCGGAGCGGGGGATATCGCTACTGCCGCGATAAGAGCCGAGCAAAGCGCCGCCGCGAGCGCGGCCCGCGCGATCCATTTCATTCCGCCGGACTGGGGTTTCATCGTCCCTCCATACTCTCTGGGTGTATGACGTCTAAGCAATTGTTGGCCTTACAGCCGGATTGTCCTTCAAGTATACGGCCGACGGCTCAAAAAACCGCCGCGGGTATTTCTTCGCTACATCCCCGACAACCTGCTACCTAAAGTCGATGACCGTGGGGTCGGACGTTTGCAGTGCCGTTGGAGTACGTCAATTTCGATAAGGATATTACGCAATGAAAACGTCCGACGCCGCTCATCATTTGCAGGAAAGCACCTCCGTGGCGAACTCCACGTACTGGCGCGCCGAGTCCTGGATGTCGTGGTTCGCGAGTATGTATCGCCGGCTCCGCCCGCCCAGCTCCCTGCGCTCGTCCGCGTTCTCGCAGTAGTAGACGAGCTTTTCGACCAGCTGGTCCTGCTCGGCCTCGCCGGTTGTTATCTTCACGCAGCAGTCGTCCGGGAACTCGCTGAACGCGTAGTGGTCCGAGACCATCACCGGGCTCCCGGCCCCCATCATCTTGATCACGCTCCCGCTGGTCTCCCCGGCGCTGGGGTGCCTGAGCGCAACGAACATGTCGGGCACGTTCAGGTACTCCCGGAAGGTGCGCGTGTCCACGAACCCCGTCACCAGGACGTCACCGTCCAGGTCCAGCTCCTCTATCCAGCGAGGAGCCTCGCAGCCCGGCAGCATCTTGCCCACCAGGAGCAGCTTGATCGGGTACCCCATGCCCTTGACCGAGGCCACCGCCCCGAGAAGGATGTCGATGCGCTTGCTCGAGGTCATGTACCCCAGCGAGCCGACCAGGAAGTCGTCCGGCCTGAAGCCGAGGATCTCACGGACCAGTTCCGGGGAGCGCATGTGGTTGGCGGCCGGCGGGGAATAGTGGTGCGGTATCTTGCGCAGGCGTGCCTGCGGGTTCGCCTCCAGGACCTTGGCCGCGGCGAAGTCGCTGTGCACTATGACCCCCAGGCTGCTGTCAACGATCCTGTCGAGCAGCGGGTAGTCGTACCAGGAGCCCTCGTCCCGGTCCTCCAGCGTGGTCTTCACGATGCGGGCCCGGTCGGTCTTGTAGCAGTAATCGAGCTCCCGCAGGTACTCGCGGACCCTGTTGTTGCCCACGGTCTGGGAGAAGACGAAGTGGTGGAGCATCGGCTCGTGGAGCACCACCAGGCCGGGGTACTCCTGGCTCACGCCGTATATGTAGGAGTGGATGTCGTTGTTACCTACGTGGTAGACGTGTATGTCGTGGTCGTTACTGCCGTGGTTGTCGTAGATCTCGCGGTAGCCCCTTATCCTGAAGCAGTCGAACAGCCAGGAGCTGCTCGGCCTGTAATCGTCTATGAACAGGTCTATTCGCCCGAATCCCGCGAGGTACTCCAGCAGCTCCTCCGAGTAGTCGGAGACGCCGGACTTGATCGGGTTCAACGGGCTGAAGTACGCAATCTTCAAACGCCATCTCCCTGGCATGTCCGCTCACACGGTTATACGCATCCGCCCGCCGGAACAGGACATGGGGTCAAACCTGGGGATTTTGTCGTTTTTTACTTGTTTATGCAAAAAATGCAAAATCCTAGGTTTGACCCCATATGCAAGAAATGCAAGATCTCAGGTTTGACCCCTATCTGGTGAACCGGCCCCTGGGCTCCACAGTGTAGAACGTGAGCGGCACGTTCCTGGTCACGGCCTCTTTCGGACGCCCGCTCGTGACAGGCTCGAGGTGCGGGTAACTGATGGTGGTATCGAACGCCGGCACGAACTTGACATAACTCAGGATGCGCCGGCTGAACCGCACGCCGTGGGCGGCCGGGTCGTTTGAGTCGATGAGCAGCCTCCTGCCCTCCTCCTGGTAGTGGAGCACCAGCGTGTAGAGGCCCCAGGGGTCGTTGAGCAGCGCCACCTTCCTCGCGTCCACACCGTGCTGGTAGCGCAGCGGGATGCCGAGGAGCTCAGCCACGTACGGATCGCTGAAGGCGACCACGTCGTCACCGAGGGTGCCGGCCAGCTCGACGAGCTGCGCGTTCGCCCCCCTGTAGTCGACCAGGTCGTAGAGCGGCGCGCTGAAGAAGATGAACAGCGCCAGGAAGAGCGCCGCAACCGCCGCCGCAACCGCCTTCGGAGCGGGCCCCTTCAGCTCCCAGAGCCGGCCGACCATGTAGCCGAAGCCCACCAGCAGCAGGGGGATGGTCACGGTGACGAACCTGCGAGAGTCCCATGGGTACTGCCCCAGCGCGAGCGAGGACTCCTGGACCCCCACGCTGAGGACCATCACCAGGAAAGCGACGATGAAAGAGAAGGACGGCTCGGAGGAGAACACCAGCAGGCAGAGACCCGCGACCAGGACGAAGACGGCCAGGCCACCCAGCAGCGCGGCCGTGTTTATGAACATCTTCTGGGGGGCGCGGGCGCCCGCAAGCCCGCGGCCGAAGTTGTACAGCCACACGAAGGTCACGAGTACCAGCGCCGCGAGCAGCCCGCGGGCGGACCTGGAGATCAGGCCCCCTCGGGGCTCGTATCGGCGCCGGAGCCCCTCCCCCAACCCGGCCAGCCGGCGTTGGAGGGGGCGCAGGTTGAAGAAGACGAAACCCAGCGCGAGCACGGCGGCGCACGCCAGCAGCAGCGCGTTCAGGTTGGCTCCAAGGACCTTGACCACCTTGCCGAAGTTGGCGCTGACGTACTCGAACTCCCTGAGCTTGATGTAGAGGAGCACCACGACGGCGCCGGCCAGCAGGGCGTTCGCGGTCACGTAGTCGGCCCTGCGGTATCGAGCCGCAATCATGCGCGCGGCCATGACGAGTAGCAGCGGCACGAAGAGCACGGCCGCCTCGGGCCGGACCACGGCGGCGCTGGTGGTCGCCAGCGCGCAGGCCAGCCCCTCCAGCGTGCTGCCGGACCGGGTGAAGTCCAGGAAGAGCAGCAGGGACGAGATCACGAAGAACTGTCCCATTATCTCCGAGAGCGGGATGCGTGCGAACAACATGGACAGGGTGAAGGCCGCCGCAAGAAACGCGGCCGCCGAAGCGCCCGCCACGCCGGAGAGCCTGCGGGTCAGCACGTAGATGGAAAAGATACCCAGCAGGGCGAACAGCGGCGTCAGGTACAGCCCCCCGAAGGTGCCGAACAGCATTATGAACGTACCGATCCAGGTCGGCAGGAGGTGGTAGAGCAGGGGCTGAATGCGCCCCGTGGCGCGGTCCCTCAGGTGGAACGGGAAGAACTGCGCGATGTTCGACCCGTAGAAGGTGCGCAGCTCGGTGTCGCCCATCTGAGGTACGGAGGCGTCGTGGACTGTAAGCTCGCCCGTGTGCGCCAGGTGGTACCCTATGTTGAAGTAGTAACCCGGGTCCCCCTCCCCCACCACGTACTCGGCCGGCCGGAAGAACATCAGCACCGTGAACACCAGCAGGACGGCCAACACGACCAGCTCCCGGCGGCCGGGCCGGGGCCGGAGCACGCTCCGGCGGCTTCCCCCGGATATGAGGCGGGCGAGCACCGCGACGGCGGCCAGGAGGAGGTCCAGCAGCCATATCCGAAGGTAGCCCGTCTCGGCCAGCAGCAGCGCGAGCAGGGACGTGATGGCGGTGCTCAGCACCACGACCAGCAGCAGCCGCTCGGCCCAGGACTCGCCCACCCCGTCGAACAGGCTGCCGCGCAACAGGAAGAACCCCGGCAGGAAGAGCATCAGGGGAAGCGATATGATCGCGCCGAGAAGCTTCAGCGTCACGGGCGCTCACCCCCGGACCTGCGCTTCAGGTAAGGCGCTACCCGTCTCACGGTGGATGAGACGCCTTCGCTCTTCAGGTAATGCCTGACCTTGTGGGAGAGAGGCGATTCCGGGGTGAGTGCCGGCTTCAGGGCGGCCAGCGTCGCCTCCCTGGCCTCCACGCGCATCGCCCTTCGATCCGGGAAGTCGGGAGAGTGAGAGGGGTCGCGTACCCACTCGAGCAGGGGCGGCACCGTGCACTCGAACGAGTAGCGCTCCAGGACCATGTCGGCAAGCCCGTCGGAGACGCGGGCCAGCTTCCCCCGGTCCGATTCCAGCTCGAGGATGCGCTCCGCAAGGGCGGTGGGATCTCCCACCGGGATGGTGAAGAGCTTCCCCTCCGAAGCCATCTCCCCGGTAAGCTCGCACAGGTCCGTGCTGATGGCAGGAAGGCCGGCGAGTGCCCACTCGAGCAGGCGGTTGCGGCTCCCGAAGGTGACCTCGTAGTGCCGCGCGTCCAGGTTGATGCCAACCGAGGCGGCCCCGTAGTAAGACATCGCCTCGCTCCGCCTCACCCAGCCCTTCAGGTGGAAGCGGTCCCGGAAGCGGCTCGAGGAGACCAGCTCCTCGAAGCGCGGGTAGGTCAGTTCGTCGTGACCCTCGATGGTGCCACCGGTCGATACGAAGTGGACCCCCGGCGATCTCTCCATCGCCGCCTCCAGCCCGGCGAAGAGCGTGTCCACGTCGGTCCAGGTGTTGAACCCGCCGCTCCACAGCACGATGAACCCGTCCGGCCCCGCACGCCCCCCTGTCGGGTCCGCCGGGGCTGGGAACTCCATCGGCTCCACGCCGCAGGGGATCGGGAAGACGAAGTCGTAGCCGATGGTCCCGGAGGTGAGCCGCTCCATGATCCCGAGCTGTCCCACCAGCTCGTAGGCCTGCCTTCCCGACACCGTGCTGAAGCGGTCGGCCACCACCAGGATGGACTTGCTCATGCGCACGAAGTGCTCCATGAACGAGTCATCTCCGTAGGCGGCGGCCTTGGCCTGGGCTTCGGCCAGCAGGCTGCCGAACACGTCCGCCCAGACCGGTATCTCGCCCGCCAGTATGGCCGCGATGTAGGACGGGTAGGCGGTGGCCCCCACGAGGCAGTCAGGGCCGACCTCGTCGATGATGCGGGCGGCCTGGCCTCCCACCTCGAAGGCGGTCTGTTCGACGCGATAGACGACGCAGCCGTTCTCCTCCGAGCGTTTCACCGGCTCGCGGTCATCGGGGTACACGAAGGGGATGCGCGAGGCGACCACGGTCACCTCGTGGCCGTCGGCTACGAGGGGGCCGGCGAACTGCCAGGTCCTGGTGCCCGGTCCGTAGGATCGCTGGAGGTCCTCGTATGGAAGGGGGCAGTGCCCCAGCACGACAACCCTGCTCATGGCGCCATCACTCCTGCCACACCATCTCGACCGCCACCCCTATCCTCCTCTTGTCGCCGTTGCCGACGACCTCGTCGGGCACGACGGTGTTCTCGTTCACTATCCTGACCTTCAGGGTATCGCTATCCCCGGTCGGCTTGGGGAACAGGAACTTCTCCGGCGCCGCCTCGGTCACCCGGAAGGTGCCGGCGAGCCGGCCGTTGATGTACACGCTGCCCCTTCCCTCTCCCGAGCCCGGCGGCAGCCACAGCATGGAGACGGCCAGGTTCGGCTTCGAGGGGTCGTTCTTTATCTCGAGGGACGCCTCACGCCTGGTGAAGCGCAGGTTCCCCGTCGAAAGCTCGGGCGCCCACCAGCCGTCGTCCAGGTAGTCCGCCGGCGCGGTGAACAGCCAGAGCTGCGCCGGCATCCGGGCCATTCTCTCCGCCGGTGTCAGCAACCCGGCGGCGGCGGAACTGGTGGCGACCAGCTGGTGGAAGATGCTCTCGGTGGGCTTGAGGACGGCGTTGCCCTCGGTGTCACGTCCTTCCGCTACCGAGGGCACCTTGCTGGCTATCAGGTTGCCGAGTCCGGTTACCTGCCCGTCGACCCGCTCGTACTCGGCGGTCCCGGGGCTCAGCGCCGCCCGCCTGCCCTCCAGCTCCTGCAGCTTCGGCATCAAGGCAAGCGCCCACTCCGCCGAGCGCGCCTCGGCCCTCTGCGCGTTCCTGATCTCCACCGAGTTGTCGACCTTGCTCATGCCTTCCAGTCGCCAGGAGACGAGCATCGCCGAGGCCAGGGCGGCCAGCAGCGCAACGGCCAACGACACCTGTATCGCGGTCTTCCTCATTCCTGCCATATCCTCACCACCCCGACACCGAGCTCCCTCACGTCGCCGTTGCCCAGCACCTCGTCGGGGATGAAGGTGGAGTCGTTCTCGATCCGGACCTCCAGGATCTCACCACATCGAGCCGGCTTGGCGCACCTGAGGCCACTGTCCCATTCGGTCAGTCGAAACCGCGTCCCGTTTTCACCGTTGACGACTATCGATCCAGTGGCCGGCCCGGCCTCGGGCGGAAAGGCCAGGACCCGGACCATGACGTTTTCGGCCGATCTATCGTTGCGCAGGTAGTAGGTAGCGGTGCCGCAGGTGTAACGGAAACCCAGGCCGGTTTCGTTCTGGGCAGCCCTCCAGCCCTTGTGCGGCGGACCGCAATCGACCTCTCCCATTTCAGCACTCGACGCGAAGCGCCTGCGGTTCAGCAGGGTCCTGTAGAGCGCCCGCAGCCGCTCCTCCTCCCGGGGAGTTCTCAGATAGAGCTCCTCCGGGCGGGCAATGATACCGTCCGTGGATACCGGGCGCGGTCTGGGCACCACGCGTCGCATGCGGGTGCCGGTTATGTTCGCGGAAGCGCCGGAGAACAGCAGCTTGAACGAGTGGCGGAAATCCAACCGCTCCCCTTCGGCGAAATGCGCGGCATGGGATACACGGAGTGCCCGTAAGACCTTCTGACCCCTCCCGAGAACGCCGGGAAGGTAGCAGGTAACCGAGACGTCCCTGCAGTGGCGACGCATCGGGATAGTGTAGGTGGTAACGGGTAACACCCTCTCGTTCAGGCGCTCCTCATAGTCGAAGATGCCGTCCAGGTAGTCCTGACGGCGGTCGAGAATGGACCTGATCGGTTCACTCGTGAGGACGACCCTCCCACCCGGCCTCGTCACCCGGGCCATCTCTCTAATGGCATGCCGCGGGGAGTCGAGATGGTGGATCGTGCTCCGACAGTAGGTCAAATCGAAAACACCGTCGGCGAAAGGCAGGCGGCTGGCGTCCGCCATCACGGGCACCACCTCACCGGGTTCGAGAGACTTCAGTCGCCCCGGACCGGCGAGGCTGCCACCGGTCAGGGCCCCCTGCAGCAGATCTGGAATGAACACGTCTGTCGCAACGACGGAGGCACCCTTCTCCGCAAGTCGACGGGCGGTCGACAGGTTCGCGGCGCCCACATCCAGTACCATGGAACCTCTTCCGATCCCGAGGTCCGAGAACGCGTCCTCGAAGAGCCTGTCCATGAGATCGGCAGTGACCTCGTGGTAGGCATCGGCTCTCTCCCGCCTGTCTGTCTCGACATGCCCCCCGACACCGGTCTGCCGTAATATCTCGGCCTTCGCGATGGTCTCTGCGATCATGGGCCTCCAGGAGCGGTCCACCGTCACGAGAAGGGGTACGCCCGAGAGGATCGGAAAGCCCCTGCCACACGACTGACAGCTCATGGACCCGGCGGAGACCTCGAGCAGGCCGAAGCAGGCCGGGCAACGGGATATCTCATCCACCGCCACCCCGGTGCCGGGGAGCCTCTCTCGGGTGCTCATTCCTGCCATATCCTCACCACCCCGACACCGAGCTCCCTCACGTCGCCGTTGCCCAGCACCTCGTCGGGGATGAAGGTGGAGTCGTTGCGTATCTCGATCTCCAGGATCCCGTCGCCCGCGTGCGGCTTGGGGAAGGAGGTGTTGGAGTCCGACGCCTTCAGCAGGAACCGGCCCGCCTCAATCCCGTTCATCAGCACCGACCCGCCGGCCTCCCCGGCCGGGGGCGGGTATCCCAGCATGCGGATGGTTACCATGCCCTTTGCGGAATCGTCCCTCATGTAGCACCGCGCGGTCTTGTGGGTGTAGCGGAACGACGCCACCGGTGAGCGCTCCGGCTCTCTCCAGCCCTTCGAGAGCACATCCCTGCCAACCTCCGCGGGCTCTACCGCGACGGGCAGAGACCTCGCCTTCAGGCACGAGCGGTACACCGCGCGCAGCCTCTCCTCCATTTCCTTTCCGCGGATCCAGAGCTCCTCCGGGCTCGCGACTATCTCCTTCTCGCTCAGGCGCCGGGGCTTACGAGGCGAACGCTTCTTGCGGGTCCCGGACACGTTGACCGAGGCGCCGGATACCAGCAGCTTGAACGAGCGACCGAACCCCAGCGTCTCGCCGTCGTGGAAGTGCTTCTGCGGATCCACCCGGAGGGCGGCGAGCATCCGTCGGGTACGCTCGCGCCCGGACGGCTGGAAGTACCGGACCTCGACGCCGCGACAGTACCGCCGCATCGCCAGGGTGTACGTCGTTATTGGCCACGTCCTCTCGTTCAGGCCTTCCTCGTAGTCGAATATGCCGCGCAGGTACTCTATCTCGGGGTCGAGCCTGGAGCGCACGGGCTCGCTGACCAGGAGCACTCTGCCGCCCGGTCTGGTGACTCTGGCCATCTCCCTGATCGCCTGCGCCACGTCATCGAGGTGGTGGATGGTGCTCCGGCAGAACGCCACGTCGAAGGTCGCATCTGCGAAGGGGATGCGGTGTATGTCCGCCATCACCCTGGTGAAGTAGGACCCGTAGACCACGGGGTTCCTGATGGGAAGCGAGCAGCCCTCGACATAGACGGGGTCCTCCGCCCAGAAGTTGGCCGCCAGCAGGTGAGACACCTCTACGTCGCAGGCCACGACCTCGGCGCCCGTGTCCGCGATGGCGCTCGCCGTCTCGCCCAGCCCGGCGCCCAGGTCCAGGACCATGCTCGAGGAGTCGAGCCGGACATCGCGCACGGCGTCGTCGAAGAGGTCGCTCATGACGCTGGAGGCCGCCTCGTGGTACTGGTCGGCCGCCTGCTCCCGGTCCTTCTCGAAGCCGCCGTCCGAGATCACGCGCTCGGTGATCTCCACCCTCGAGAGCACCTCGCCGATCATCGGCTTCCACGTACGGTCTATGGCCGCCAGGAACGCGACGCCCATCTCCACCGGGTAGCGGGCGCCGCACGCCCCGCAGAGGAGGCACCCCGCCTGGACGGTCTCGCCGCGCAGCGCGCCCACTTCCAGCTCGAGCGCCCCGAAGCACCTGGGGCACCTCATATGTTGCGTCAACTCCGGTTTCATTGCTGTTTCCTATCTTAACCCAGGCGCCTCACTGCGCCCTGGGCTCGATGTAGAAGAACTCCAGGTCGAACGGCTGTACGCCGAACTGCTTCGGCCTGGAATGATACTTCACGCTGAGCCTGGGGAACTCGATCCTGTCACCGAAGGCCCTCTTGACCTCCAGTACGTCCAGGATGGCCGGGTCGAAGGCCGGGGCCCCGCTGCCGCTGCCCTCCAGGAGCACCTTCTTCCCCTGGGCGGCGTACTTCCGGACCATCTCCTCGAGCCCCTTCGCGTCCCCGAGCCAGGTCGCCACCCTCGCGTCGACCCCGTACTGGTAGCGCAGGGGTATCCCCAGCACGTCGCCGAGGAACGGGTCGGTGAAGAGGACCACGTTCCCGTCGACCTGCTCGGCCAGCCGGGCGATCTGAGCGTCTATGCCCCTGTACTCGACCTGGTCGAGGACCGGGGCGGCGAAGAAGACGAACAGGGCGATGAACCCGGCCGCCAGGCCCGCGACCAGGACCTTGAAACCGACGTTCTTCTTCCACAGGTATGCCGCGGCGTAGCCGGCTCCCACGAAGAGGAGGGGCACCACCGCCGGCATGTACCTCCTGGTCAGCCAGGGCAGGTAACCCGATGTCAGCCGCTGCTCCGTGAAGGCCACCGTGTAGAGCAGCACCACGGAGCCCAGCAGGAACGAAGAGGCCGCGTCGTTCTTCAAGACCAGCAGGCAGAACGCCGCGCCGAACACGAAGATACCGATTCCCCCGAAGAAGATGGACAGGTCGTGGAAGAAACGATGGGGGTCGTTCACGGTGGTGGCGAAGCGCGGGGCCACGAAGTAGTAGTAGGCGAACGCCGCCATGAGCAGAGCCGCGAAGGCCGCCTTGCACGCGGTCGTGATCGAGGCCGCCCGCGCGCCGGCCGCCTGTTTGAGCCTCTCCCCCACGCGCTCCAGCAGGCGCCGCAGGGCCCCCAGGTTGAATACTACGAAGCCGGCGGCGATCACGGCGAGTACCGAAAACCAGATCGCGTTCATCCTCGCGGTGCTCCTGGACACCTTCAGCAGGTAGAAGGTCACGCCCATGAAGTAGGCGAACACGGCGAACTTTATGTAGAGCCACACGTACACCAGCCCCAGGAGCAGCGCGTTCATGAACACCCTGTCCACCCCGCGGTAGCGCCCGGCCATCATGTCGTACACGATTATCGCGACCATGGGGACGACGACCAGGAAGCCCTCGGGCCGCGCGCACGCGGCGGAGACGAGCACGCACGCGCAGGCCACGGCCAGGGCCCGGTCGTCGGACTCCCTCATCTGGAGGAAGAACAGCAGCGCGAGCACCAAGAAGAACTGCGTGAACGTCTCCGAGACCGGGTAGCGGGAGAACCACAACTGCGGGAAAAAAAGCGCGAGAAGCCCCGCGGCCAGCAGCGAGCCGCCGACGCCCGAGTACCGGCGCCCGAGGGCGAACACGGCGAACATCGAGAGCATGGCGAACACGGGCAGGACGTACAGCCCTCCCATCCGTCCGAAGAGCATGATGAAGATGCCTATCCACACGGGGAGCAGGTGGTAGAGCAGGGGCAGTATCTTGCCCAGTTGCCGGCTGCGCAGGTGGAACGGGGTGAACTGCATGATACCCCTGGAGTACGAGGCGTTCAGCTCGAAGTCACTCATGGACGGGACCGACTCCTCGTAGATGGCAACGCTCCCGGTCGCGGCTATGTGATAGCCGTTGTTGAAGTAGTAGCCCGGGTCGCTGTCCCCGATGACGTACTCGGCCGGGCGGAAGAAAAGTACCGCGCACAGGACGGCGAGGGCTATCAGGGCGAGCAGCTCCCACCGGGCCGGGCCGGGCGCGCGCAACGAGCGGCCCGTGCTCCCCAGCAGCAGCCGTGCCAGGAGCGCCACGCACGCGAGCACGAGGTCCAGCAGCCAGATGGACAGGTGTCCCGTCTCGGCGAGGAACAGCGCGATCAGCGAGGTGGCCGAGGCGGACACGCCGACGATCACGAGCGCCTTCCCGGGCCAGGACATCCCGGGCGAGCGGAACAGCCTGCTGCGGAACAGGACCCAGCCGGGTACGAGGAACATCAGGGGAAGGGAGACCATGGCCCCAAGCGCCTTGAGGGCCATCACCGGCCCCCCTTGCGCTCGCGAAGGCGGAACGCCACCCACCACGGGTACTTCCAGGGGCCGCGGCTCTTCAGGATCGACCGCTCGCGCTCCAGGTAGTCGATTGTCGACTCGTTGGCCGCCACGGCGGCGGAGGCATCCGCGCAGAGCTTCCGCAGGTGCTCCCTCGCCTCGTACGACTCGGCCAGCCTTCGCTCCAGCCGGCCCAGCTCCATCTCCTGCAGCACGGCGATATCGTCTACGGCCGCCGGGTCCCTGGAGGCCCCGGCCCGCGGCTCGCCGCGCTCGAACACCTCCACGTGCAACCCCGGCCCTCCCAGCCCGCAGCCGGCGAGCACGCACTCCACATAGAGGCCCAGGGCGGCGACGGCCTGCGCCATCCTGGGGTCGGAATCACGGTGATGGGCCTCGACCGCATGGACGTTCGGCCTGGCCGTCAACCATGCTTCCTCGGTCAGTACGAACCCGCGCGGCACGGTCGATCCGCCATCCCCGGGCGGGACGGAAAGCCTTACGAGCCTTCCGCCTTCGGCCAGCAGCCCTTCGATGGAGAGGGCCGCCCCGGCTGGTTCCCCGGGGCGGGGCGTCCAGACCACCACGTCGAAGGGCCCGGCACCGCCATCCTCCGAAGGCCACTCAATGACGATGTCTCCCGCGCGCTCCACCCTTCCCAGAGCGGCCCGCCCGCATGCGCCGGACTCCACGCACGCCCAGGCCGTGCCGGGCTCGACGCCGAGCAGCAGGGCCGAATCCGACCGGCCGAACGAGGCCTCGAGCCACAACGCCCACAGCAGGACGGAGCCTCGGGCCGACTCCCGCGCGTACCGCTCGACCGCCCTGACCAGAGCGCTGCGGGGACGGTCCTCTACCGAGACGGGCATCGGCAGCCGGGTATCGGTACCGATGACTCCCCGCGGCCGGGCCGCCGGCACCGTGACCCGGGGCCCGTCTCCGCGCCGGACGAGCCCGCTTACCCACCGCAAGGCGCGGAACCATCGGTCGTCCTTCAGGGCCGCGTTCGCCTCCAGGCTCTCCTCGACCGCAAGCGACAACGCGAGGTTCTCTCGCTGCAGCCGGGCGAACTCCTCGACCAGGGGCCTGTTGACCTCCTCGGCCTCCTCCAGCTCGCGGTTCAGCTCCACTATACGTTCCTCCTGGCGGCGCACCAACCCCGCCCGCTCCGCCTCCAGCCGTTCCTCCCGCGTCCCACCCGGCGGCTCGGGCCTCCTGCGGTAGAGCTCGAAGTTGAAGCAGCTGGGCATGACGCCCGCGCCGGTCAGGGCTTCGTCCAGGCGCATCGCCAGGTCGATGAACTCCCGGTCCAGCGCGTCCTCCTCGTCGAAGTTGGCGACAATGCCGGTGAGCAGGGGGAAGAGGACGCCGCCCCCCACCTCCCGCCGCTCGAGCCTCTCGAAGTACCTCTCGACCACCTGCATCATCTCCCCGGAGCGAACCGCCTCCGACGGGTCGACCCCGATCATGCCGCTGATGTCGGGCCGCCGGAGCTCGTACTCCGTCAGGCGCGGCAGGTGGTTGAAGCGGTAGCGTGGGGGAAGGAGGCTGTAGATGTCCCCGGCCAGCCGGATCTGCCGCGGAGTCCACTGGAAGCGCGACGGCCCGACGTACTCGTAGAGGGCGAAGAGGCCTTCCTCGTCGAGGCTGGCATGGACGTTCGCCAGGAAGGACCCCAGGTCGTTGATGTGATGAAGCGTTGTCATGCAGAAGGCGACGGGGAATCGACGGGGCAGCGGCTCGGACTCCATGTCCAGCCGAACGTAGCTTATCGGAAGGTCGCCGGCGAGCCTCCTGGCCGTGTCCAGCGCGCCCTGAGAGATGTCCACACCGACGACCTCCTCGCACACCCCCTGCTCGAGCAGGTCCCGGTCCAGGCTCCCGCTCCCGCAGCCGAGGCTCAGCACCCTGGGGACGGGCTGCCGCAGGCAGTCGGCCAGGTGGCCTACGACGTTCCTCGAACCTGAGCCCGAGATCCTCTGGTCGATCGCCTCGCGGACCGGTGTCCACTGGTTCCACTCCAGGCGCTCATCGGTGCGCCTGCCCTCGCCCTCACGGGCGTAGGTCGCCCAATGCTCGCCCACCTTCTCGGCCCGGCGCTCATCTGCGGCCGCACGGGCGTCAATGGTTTCGGCCAAGCGGACTCTCTCCCTTGAACACAAAGAGCGGAAGCATGGCTTCCGCGTGACTCACGATTCCAGCACTCTTGATACGGCCCACCGGCCGATTATAACCCGCGGGCAGACCGGCCGTCCCCCTGCTACCCGAATCTCGAGGCGGGGCTCACGAGCCCCGCGGCATGCGGCGTCCGCTACCCGGCCTCCCGCGGGCCACGGCGCGCCACCACCGAGTAGTCGCTGTGGCTGAACAGGATCCTGTTTATGCGGCCGAAGTTCTCGTTGACCTGGTGGAAGAGCTCCTGCTGGCGGGGGTCCAGAAGGGCCCCGCTGGCGGTGAGCTGCAGCTCCTCGAGGCTCTCCTCGGGGGGCAGCGGGTTCAGGAACATGACTGAAGGCTCCCTGAACCCGTAGGAGACGCACAGCAGCTTGAGCGTCTCGGGGTGCAGCGGGTGCATCCGCGAGGAGTCGTCCAGAGCGTAGCTCGCCACAGCGTACAGCGAGAAGGGGTTGGGCGTCTCTATCACCAGCGCGGCCTCCTCGGCCAGCTTCGCGCGGCACAGCGAGAGCATGCGCAGCAGCCGTGCGGGCGGCTGGTGCCCCGCGAACCTCGAGAGCACTATCCCGTCCAGCGAGCCGTCCTCGCACGCCTCCAGGTACTCCACGGGATCGACGCGGACCACGTCAAGCTCGTTGTCCCTGCAGTAATCCACCAATGTTGGATTGGTGTCTATGCCTTTCGCGCCTATCCCCTGCTCGCTGAAAAGCTGTAGGAGCTCACCCCTGCCGCACCCGACGGCCAGGACGTCGGAGCAGTCACGGAAGAATGGCAGGTAGACCTGCTGGCGGTCCCGGACGATCCTGGGGGAGCCGTGCACGCGCTGCTCCAGCGCGAGCACGTCCAGGCTGCCGGTGAACTCCCCTCCTTTTCCGCCGTTGTCGCCGACCGGCGTACCGGCACCGGTGCTCTCGCGGGATCTCAGCACCCCGATCTCGCTCTCGAAGTCGAGCATCCGCCGCTCGAGGTACCTGTTGATAAAGAGGATGTTCGAACGGAACAGGGAGAGGTCCCTGTGGATTATGGTGCTGAGGATGTCCTCGTTGATCTGCAGGTGGTCCAGGTAGCGCTTCATCTCGTTCACGCTGCGGACCGCGTAGGCGTTGAACAGCCTCTGGCTCTCCAGCGCGGGCTCGACGTACCAGCCCACCAGCTTCCTCACCATCCGCTTGCAGAACGCGTAGAACGACCCCAGGACCTTGCGATCGCTCGCGGGCCTGCCGGTCAGGTTGCGGTCGTAGTGCGCGTTCGCGAGGTGGAGGTTCTCCATCAGGTGGGAGTCATCGAAGGTCTCGATGCGGTGGCCGTTGGGCGACTTCCCGCGCAGCTGCTCCGAGAGCTCGGCGAGGGTCTCCTCGCGGGCGGGCTCCAGGGGCGTTCTCCTGCTCAATCGCTTCCTCGGCATGACGGCATCCTCTGAATAAAGACGGGGTCGTGAATATCAACGGGGTCAGGCACCATTCTATTCACCACATCCGGTATGGAGGATTATAGCACAGCGAATCAGCTCGAAATCTCCATAAGTCGCGTCTTAATGCGCTCCGCGGCGTTCAGCCAGGTCCACTTCTCGCGCGCCTGGACGCTGGCCCGCAGGCCCCTGGCCCGGGCCTCTTCCCTGTTCGCGTACACCTGCCTCATCAGGGACGCCAGGTGGTCCGGGTCGGGGTCCGCCCACTCGAACCCGGTGTAGTAAGGGCACTTGGCGACCGCCGGTATCAGGCGCCTGATCTGGACCGGGTAACCGACGTCCTCGTTGAAGAACTCTGTCTGAGCGCTCCAGTGCGTGCTGATGACGGGCAGGCCGCAGGCCATCGCCTCCAGCGTGGGCATCCCCCAGCCCTCGCCGCGCGTCGGCAGAACGAAGCAGTCGCTGGAGCAGTAGAGCGAGCCCATCTGGTAGCTGGGCATGTTCTGGTTCACCACCATGACGACCGGCGCCCGGTCCCCCCGCAGTCTCATCGCCTCGACCTGGCGCTCTATGTTCACCGCGGGGTCGGTGTTTATGACCTTGAGCAGCAGCAGCACGTCGTCCTCGGCGCTGAACTCCTGGTTGTACGCCTGGAGGAGGACCTCGGGCGCCTTGCGCTCGCCCCACTCGAAGACCGACAGGAAGACGAAGCGGTCCTCGATCCTGCGGGTCCTGATGAAGGGGTGGAAGTAGTTCGTGTCCACCCCCAGCGGCATCACCTTGATGGGACGGCTCACCCCGCTGGCCCCGAAGGTATCCCTGTTGAACTGCGACGGCACCCAGACCTCGTCCAGCGCGTTGGCCTGCTCCACCCAGTCGGCCGGTATTCCCGTGACCTCGAGCATGGAGTAGCCGACGCGGTAGCGGCCGCTGTTCTTGAAGAACACGTCGCCCTGGCCGTATACGACCTGGGTTATGTCGAGGTCCTTGGGCTTGCGGCGCACCTCCATGATGCGCTCGTCGTCGTTGGGGGGTTCCTCGACACCGTAGACGTACCCGTAACGCACGTCCACGTCCAGGTCCTCCAGGGCCAGGACCAGGTACTGGCTGGAGACCGCGTAGCCGGTCGGGGCGTTTATCCAGGAGTGCCACATGACCCGGCTGTCGTAGCGGTCCCGGTAGTACGGCTCCCAGCGGCGCCGGTACTCCTCCCTGGCCGCGTCGGGAGACTCCGGCTCCAGGGCCTGCCCGGCGAGCACCACTCTCGCGCCGCCGGCGCACGTCACTGGCAGGCCCGCCTGCTTTACCCTGAGGCAGTAGTCCAGGTCGTCGTAGGCCCCCGAGAGCGT
The DNA here is from genome assembly GCA_018831265.1 of Actinomycetota bacterium. GTDB lineage: Bacteria > Actinomycetota > Geothermincolia > Fen-727 > Anoxymicrobiaceae > JAHJCO01. The sequence goes on along the minus strand of JAHJCO010000005.1, from coordinate 54,558 downwards.
CTCGTCGAAGCCCCCCGCCGCTAGAAGCGCGCCCGAGCTGACGTACATGCAGGTGGAGTCGACCCCCTCCACCTCCCGGGCGTAGAAGTACTGGTTGATGTCCCGCTTCCCGCCGCCCACGGCGAACAGGCCGCAATCCGGCTGCAGCACGTGGTAGCCTGCGTTGATGATGAACCCGTTGGCATCGGTGACCTTCCCCCCCGCGACACCCTCGCCCCCCAGGGAATCGATGCCCTCCGCCAGGTTCTCCAGCCATGACGGGTCCGGGACACCGGCGCGGGCGCTCAGGAGCACCAGGTCACCCCGCGCGGACCCGGCCGCCAGGTTCTTCCGTGCGCCCGGCGGGGCGCCTTCCGCGGCGGACAGCAGCTCGAACCCCAGCGGGGAGAGTGCCGTGGAGGCGGCCGACGCCGCGCCCTTCGATACCACCGCCACCCTGTGGAGCCCGGTGGTCGCGGGATTGTCGTTCAGGGCGTGGGCGAGCGCCACGGCACTCTCCGAGGCGTCCCAGTCGTGTATGGCTAATGTCACCCTACGGTCCAACGGCATCCTCCACGTTCCACCATCATCCCGGCCTGAGAGGCCGGGCTCAGGAGATACTGCTCATTTCCTGGCCACCGCCGCGTAGTCCATGTACGAGAAGAGAACGGAGTTCAGCTTGTCTACGTTGGCGTTGAGCTCCCCCACCCACGATGCGTCCCGCCCCGGGTCGTTGACCACCACCCTGGCCAGGCGCTGGTTGCGGGGCACCGGGTTGGTGAGCTTCACCTCCACCTCCCTGAAACCCGCCGAGAGCAGCAGGAAACGCATCGTCTCGGGGTGAATGGGCTGCACGTGCGAGAGGTCGGCGTAGAAGAAGCTGGCGAAGATGAGCAGGCACTGGGGGTTGGGGGTCTCCACCACCACGAACCCTCCCGGCTTCATCTTGGCGTATGCGAGCCCCACCAGCTCGGTTATCTCGCCCGGCGTCATGTGCTCCACTACCTGCGAGATGAAGACGCCGCCCAGCGTCTCGTCGGGCAGGGCCGCCAGGTGCTCCAGCGCCTCCTCCTTCTCCGCCTGCAGGCCCGCGTCTATGCAGAACTGGACCGCGTCGTCCTCGATGTCAATGCCGTACCCGTGGATGTCACGCTCGGCCATCAGCTCCAGGAACTCGCCCCTGCCGCACCCGACGTCGAGCACGTTCCGGCAATCCCTGAAGTACTCGAGGTACGGCTGCTGCCTGCGCTTGATCAGCTCGCGGTCGCCTCTGTGTATGCTCTCGAACCAGTAGTAATCGAACTGGAACTGCGGGAAGTGGGTGCCCGGCTCCGGGCGGACCTTGTCCCTCCCGGCGGGCCTGTACTCGACCTGCGGGGCGCCCTCGGGGGTTGGGCCCGCGGCCTCCACGGAGGCGCGCTGGCGCCAGGCCCTCTCCAGGCGGCCGATGCGCTCGTCGAACCTCTCACCCTCGAGCGCGTTCAATCGCGAGGCCAGGTTTTCCTTCTCCATCGCCTCGGTGCGGTCGCTGATGATGCGCAGCTGGTCGGCCATCTCGCGCAAAGCGCGCGTGGTGGCGCCGTGCATGCGGTGCAGCTGGGCCACCACCGGGTTCACGTACCAGTAGACCGCCTTCTGTATCATCCGCTTGATGGCGCCCTTGAACACGCCCACGCCCCGGTCGGCGAACCCCTGCTTCTCCGCGGGAGCGGGTGCCTCCAGCGGCGCCAGGGCATAGTCGAGGGTGAGCAGGCTGGTGGTTATGTTCTGCCAGGCGCTGGGCATGAGGTACACCACGTCCTCCACCTCGCGCACCTCGGAGCGGTAGTTCTGGGCCCGGCCGGTCTCCCTCTCGCGAAGGACCCGCGCCACGTCCTCCAGGACGTCGTTCACCTCGACATCTACCGGGTTCATGGTATCGACCCCTCTACAGCGGGGTCACCGTCACCTCCGTGGGGATGTAGAGCAGCCCGGCATCGTCGATGTCGGAGTGCATGTCGAACGGGAACCTCTTGTCCAGCCAGTGGTAGACGGTCTTCTCGTCGCGCGAGTGTATGGCCACGCTCACCAGGTAGCGCCCGTCGAGCATGGGCAGGGAGTTCATCTCGAACTCGACCACGCCCTCCCCCGAGAGAGTCCCCAGGTTCATGCCCTTGAGCTTGGTGTTGGTGCCATAGGCGGTGAAGCCGCGGTAGTCGTCTATGGAGAACCCGAAGACCGGATCGTCCACCGGCTCGCTGCACTCGTAGAGCACCCTCACCTTCATCGTCTGCCCGGTGTAGAAGTCCATCACGGCCTTGTCATCCTGGTCGAGCAGGGCCACGCCCTTGACCACTATCTTGCGGTTGCCGAACTCGGTGCCGGGCTCCTCGGTCTCCATGGCCATGTGGTAGTAGTTGACGACCTCCTTGGGGCTGCCCTCCTTCACCACCTCGCCCTGGTCCAGCATGATCACCTTTGTGCAGATCTCCTTGGTGATGTCCACGTTGTGGGTCACGAACACGATGGTCTTGCCCGCCTGCTGTATCTCCTCGATGCGCTCGATGCACTTTCGCTGGAACGCCTCGTCCCCCACCGCCAGCACCTCGTCGATGATAAGGATGTCGGGGTCCACGCTGATGGCCACCGCGAACCCCAGCCGGATGTACATCCCGCTGGAGTAATTGCGCACGTAGTTGTCTATGAAGCGCTCCATCTCGGCAAAGGCCACTATCTCGTCGAACCTGCGGTCCACCTCCCTGCGCGAGAAGCCCAGGATGGAGGCGTTCAGGTACACGTTCTCGCGGCCGGTGAGGTCCGGCTGGAACCCGGCGCCAAGCTCGAGCAGCGCCGCGATGGTCCCGTTGGTGACGATTGTCCCCTTCGTGGGGTAGAGGATACGGGTCATGCACTTGAGCAGGGTGGACTTGCCCGAACCGTTGGCACCTATGACGCCGAGGGTCTCGCCCTCTTCCACTTCCACGCTGACGTCCTTCAAGGCCCAGAACTCCTCGAAGCCCCGCTTGCGGAAGAAGAGCACTTTCTCCTTCAGGCTCTGCACGTTCTCGTGGTAGAGCTTGAACATCTTGGAGACGTCATTTATCTCTATCGCGTTTGCCATCTTAGCCCACGTCCCTATATCTGCTCGGCGAAGCCGCGCTCCTTCCTCACGAAGTACCAGTACCCGAATACGACCAGCAGCACCGAAAGGACCGCGGTCCCGGTAATGCCCCAGAAGGAGAGGTAGTTGACCTGCATGGCCCCCGCCTCGTATGACTCCGGGGCATAGTAGTGCGGGTTGTAGATAATGAACTGCCAGAGCTCGGTGATATTGGTCATCGGGTTCAGCAGGTACAGGCGGAACCACCCGCCCAGCACGTTCATGACCTGGCCCACCAGGTAGACGATGGGGGTCAGCCAGAACCAGGCCATGGTTGCGACCTCGACGAAGTGCTGCACGTCGCGCAGGTAGACGTTCGCCGCCGAGACGAACATGCACAGGCCGAGCGTGAATGCGACCTCCAGCAGGAACACCAGGGGCAGGTAGAGCAGGTGGATGGAGAAGTGCCACCCGATGGCGAGCAGGAAAACGAAGAGCACCAGCATCTGCAGCGCGAAGTGGAAGACGTTGGCCCCGATGGCGGCCAGCGGCAGGATCTCCCTCGGGAAGTAGACCTTCTTCACCAGCCCCGGATTGCCCACCACCGTCCCCACCGACTGTGTGACGGAGTTCACGAAGAACAGCCATGGGAAGAGGCCGGCTATTATGTAGACCACGTACCACTGCATCACGCCATTGCCTGCCAGGATGGCGAACACCAGGGCGAAGACCGCCAGCATTACCAGCGGAGTCATGAACGACCAGAAGAATCCCAGTACGGAGCGCTTGTACTTCACCTTGAGCTCCTTCTTGGTCATATTGAAAAGGAGCTCCCGGTGCGCCCAGAGGTCTTTGAGCCTGTCCAGCATAGACGTATTCCCCGTAATCTGCTTCATTCGGCCGCGGACCGGATCCGCGTCCATCAGGGTCAATCGATAGATTTTACCAGACTGTCGGTCTCATAACCCGCCTCCGACCCCACGTTGGACGGCGGCCGGGGAGGTGGGTCCGCGGGCCCGGACAGGGCCACGGACCGCTCAACGGGGCACTGCAAGACACTTTTTCGCGTATAATCCGTTATATATTCCGGTGAAGGGCGGCGTGCGGGAAAAAAAGCCGGATATCCGCGATGTCACCGCCGTTCGGGCTGGGCGGACACCAGGGGATAGAAATCGCTGTGGGCGGCGTGCTCGCGTGATCGTTCTTGGGTTGAACAGCAGATGGACATGGAGGTCTCACAATGAGGACCAGGTCACGGGGTAGGTTCCTTTCCTTGATGCTGGCGGTGCTTCTCGCCTGCGCCTTTGTCCCCGCGTTCACGCAGACGGCCGCGGCCCAGACAGGCTCGGTCTCCGGAAACGTGCAGTCCTCGGCTGGCGGGCCGGCGGTGGGTGTGATGGTCGAGGCGTTTGCGACCGACGGCCAGACCCTCTACGACAGCACCACCACCGACGGCACGGGGAACTACCAGCTGGATGACATAGCTACCCCCCCTCCCGACAACACCGGGACGTGCATCGTCCAGTTCGCCAAGGTCGACCCCGTCTTCCTGCCCGAGTGGTACAACGACAAGGACGAGGCCTCCAAAGCCGACGTCATCGACGTCGAGGACGGCGCTATCACCCCCAACATAAACGCGGTCGTCCAGGTCGGGGGCTCCATCAGCGGCACCGTGGTTAGTGACGTGGGCGCGGTCCCGCTGGAGGGGTACGGCGTCGAGATCTACCGGATGGTCTGGGACGCTCACGACTACGTGCTCACCCTGATAGAGACGGTGCTGACGGACGTCGACGGGGATTACGAGTCGGCCACCCCGCTCAACGGGGGGTCGTACATGATCCACTTCAACGAGCTCCCGGGGGATCCCTGGTATAGAGGCGAGTGGTACGACAACGCCCTGCTGGAGGAGGACGCCACACCCGTGGTCGTGCACGCCGGGGTGGAGACCCCCAACATCGACGCCATGCTCGAAAAAGGCGGCCGCATCTCCGGGCGCGTGACCGATACCGCGGGCGCAAATGTCGAAGACTGCTCGGTCCAGGCCCTCCAGTTGAACGAGGACGAGGAGTGGGAGGTGATGGCCTCGGGGACCACCAATGCCTCGGGACAGTTCATCATCGGACCCGTCTTCGGCCCGAACTGCGTGGTGTTCTTCGATCCCGCCACCGGCCCCCTCGGCTTCAAGACACACATCGCGGAGTACTACAACAACAAGGGGTCCGTCGACGACGCCAACCCGGTCACTCTCCTCAAGGGCCAGGTGAAGCCGAACATCAACGCGGCGCTGACCAGGGCGGGATCGATCTCCGGCGAGGTCAGGATCGACTGCCAGAAGCACAATTACCCGCTGTTCGGGGAGAACGACGTGGGCATTCTCGCCTTCAGGAAGGTCGGCGAGACCTGGACCACGATGGGCGACACCAAGACGGATGAGAACGGGTCGTACTACATAGGGGGGCTCGCCCCCGGGCAGTATACCGTGTCGTTCACCCCCGATCGGCCCCTCTGGGAGGCCGAGTGGTACAACGACAAGCCGCTGCAGCAGGACGCCACGATAGTCACCGTCCAGGAAGCCAAGAACACCGCCGACATAGACGCCAGGCTGGCTTACCCGGAAGGTCTGTCGGAGTACGGGGTCATCGACGGTGACTTCAGCCACTACAGCGTGGTACTGGACGGGTGCGGCCTTGACGGGGCTGTGCTCAGGATGATGGACCTCAGCAACAAATGCCTGATGGACGAGTTCTCCTCGGTGTTCGTGGGTTGCTCCTCCCAGATACTGCACCTGTACGAGGATCTGGGCAACATGCAGGTCATCAAGGATTTCCTGAGCGCGGGGGGGCAGCTCTTCCTCAGCGACTTCGCCGGTTACAGGATCATCGAGAAGTGCTGGGGGACCTCGAAAGTGGAGTTCGTCAAGACCGAGGGTGACGCCCAGCAGGGCAACAAGCAGCAGGTCACGGCCAACATCGTCGACAACGGGCTGAAGTCCTATACGGGCCTGTCGGCCCAGAAGATCACCTACGACAAGGGTGGCTGGATCGTCGTCAAGGCGGCGAAAAGCGGTGTGAAGAAGTACCTTACCGCCAACGTGCAGACGTTCTACGAGGGACAGGCCAACAACTCTCCCCTGGCCGTTTCGTTCCCCGTCGGCAAGGGCAAGGTCTACTACAACTCCTTCCACGACGATGTCCAGGAGGGGTTCGGCGAGCTCCTGCTCTCCTACCAGCTCCAGCTCCAGGGGAACCAGAACCGCTGGTACCTGGCCGAGGGCTGCACGAACGGTGGGATGCAGACCTGGGTCCTGGTGCAGAACCCCAACACCACGCAGGCGAACGTGCAGCTTACCTACATGACGGACACGGGTGAGGTAGCGGGCCCGTCGGTGGCCATCCCGCCGGAGTCACGCATGACCTTCAATGTAGCGGATACCTGCCCGGACAGGTGGGACGTCTCCACCATGGTCTCCAGCGACCTGAGCATAATCGCCGAGCGCTCCGTCTATGGCCCGGACCAGGTCTATGCGACCGAGTCGATCGGGGCGCGCCTGCCGTCCAAGACCTGGTACCTGGCCGAAGGCTGTACCAACGGCGGCATGGAGACATGGATCCTGGTCCAGAACCCCCAGGCCGCCATCGCGACCGTGACCCTCACCTACATGACCCCGGCGGGTCCCGTGCCTGGCGGCACCGTCGAGATACCGGAGAAGACCCGCAAGACGTTCAACGTGTCCGAGTACGTCCCCGCGGAGTACAACGTATCGACCAAGGTGACCAGCAACATCCCGGTGGTGGCGGAACGCTCCATGTTCGGCAACGGCAGGGCCTGGGCCACCGACTCGGTCGGCGTGGTGGCGAAGAGCAACTCCTGGTACCTGGCCGAAGGCTGTACCAACGGCGGCATGGAGACCTGGATCCTGGTCCAGAACCCCAATGAGGGCGCGGCCAACGTCACACTCGAGTACATGACCGCCGACGGGAAGGTGGACGGGCCTTCGGTGACGATGACCGCCAACTCCCGGCAGACATTCGCGGTCAGCGACACCGTCCCCAACGTCTGGGACGTCTCGACCAAGGTCACCTGCAGCCAGGGTGTCATCGCCGAGAGGTCCATGTTCGGCAACGGCCGGGCGTGGGCGACGGACTCCATCGGCGCCTTCGCGTCGGCCAAGGTCTGGTTCCTGGCCGAGGGGTGTACCAACGGCGGGATGGAGACCTGGGTCCTGGTGCAGAACCCGTCCACCACTGCGGCAACGGTCAACCTCACCTACATGACCGCCACCGGCCAGGTCGAGGGTCCCAGCGCCCAGATCCCTCCCAACTCGCGCATGACCTTCAACGTGTCGGATACGGTCCCCGACCAGTGGGAGGTATCCACGAAGGTGACCAGCAACCAGAACGTGGTTGTCGAGCGTGCCATGTACGGGGCCAACGACACCTGGGCCACCGACTCGATAGGTTGCCCCCAGTAACCTGAAAGATCACCTCTGAAAGATCACCTCAGACCAAAACTTTCACCTTGAAAGAAATGGTCTGAGGTTTTCTTTCATTGAAAGAAATGGTTTGAGGTTTTCTTTCACGATAGGTTGCCCCACGGTTGTCGACGTCTGGTGGCTGTAACGCGGGGATGTGGCGCTACCGCTTGAAGCGGAACTTCACCAGGGTCCAGACCGCCTCGAGGCCGTCCGTCCAGCGTATCTTCTTGCCGGCCTCGATGGTGCGCGCGTGGTAGGAGATGGGCACCTCGACCAGGCGGTAACCGCCGCGCAGGGTCTTGGCCGTCACCTCCGGGCAGAACTCGAAGCGCTCGCAGGACAGTCCGAAGGAGCGCAGCAGGTCGGTGCGCAGCACCTTGTAGCAGGTGGCCTCGTCGGTCACCCGGTGGAAGAACAGGATGGTCGCGGTGAGTGCCAGGATCTTGTTGGCCAGCCAGTGGGGGAACGCCATGTTCTCGACCGAGCCGCTGAACCGGCTGCCGTATACCACGTCGGCCCTCCCCTCCACCACGGGTGCGATGAGCCGGGGGTAGTCGCCGGGATCGTACTCGAGGTCGGCGTCCTGGATTATCACCATGTCCCCGGTAGCGCTCGCCAGCGCGGTCCGGATGGCCGCCCCTTTGCCCCGGTTGGCGGGGTGGGTCACCACGGTCACGTCGGGGTCCGCCGCGTAGGCCTCGAGTCTCGCTGGAGTGCAGTCGGTGGAAGCGTCGTCCACCACCACGATCTCCTTCTCGACGTCCCCCAGATCAACGGCGCGAACCCGAGCGACTATCTCGTCGATGGTGCTCTCTTCATTGTGGACCGGCATCAGGACCGACAGCTTCAATGGATGCTCCAGCTCTACGCCTGCGGAAGAACCACAAGGCCAACCTCACCAGCAGGAAGATGAGTACCGCTCCCGCCGCCGCGAGCGACACGACGATACCCATCCTCAGGGACCGGGGGCGGAAGACGAACTCGACCTTCGACTGGCCCCCCTCGAGAATCACACCCCGGAAGGCCAGGTCGGTCTTCAGGATCTCTGTCTTGCGGCCGTCAACGTATGCTTCCCAGCCCGGATAGTATACCTCTGAAACGACCAGGAGGCCTTCCGCCCCGGGATCGACGTCCAGCACCAGCCTGTGCGGCCCGCGCCGGGAAGCGGTCACGGGGCCCTTCACCGCCGGGATGAACGAGCTCTGTTCGCCGTCGGGGATCCCCTCCGGGTACACCACGTACGCCGTCTGGCGGATTTCATCGCCGCGCGTCCTCACTATCTCCTCGTAGACCTGCTCGTTGTCGCGGAAGGCGACCGCGTCGCTCACCCACGCCCTGGGCAGCGCCGTCCTGTTCCGGTAGACGTTGACCGTGCCGTAGTACCCCAGGTAGTCGTACTTCCCCTCGGCCAGGACCGGGGGCATGGGCTGGCGCATCATGAAGTAGGTGTCGTTCATGACGTCGAGCATCGGAGAGAGCACCGCCCCCTCGTACATCAGACTGGGCTGCACCCCGGGGTTCACCTGCGGCACGATTATCTCGCGATAGCGGTCGTAGTCCCCTATGACCAGGGAATCGTCGCCGCACGACTTCTCCAGGCCGTACAGCGCCCCGTTGTCCAGGGAGTCGTACATGGTGTGAGCGTCCGTCTCCACCCTGAAAAGCCCGGGTTGGCTGGCGACGTAGCCCGAGGCGCCGCGGTCGCCGTACAGGTCGTCGGGGTTCACCTGGACCATCACCCATGGCATGTTCATCAGCACGATGTCGATGATCACCAGGGCCACCAGCCCCGCACCCAGCCACTGCTTCGGCGCATCCGAGAAACGCGCCAGCAGCAGCACACCCAGCAGGCCCGCCAGCAGCACCAGCGGGAAGATCATGCCCTTCATGGCGATGAGGGCCTCCAGCCTCCTGTTCGACCCGCGCGCGAGCATGACGGAAGAGAGGGCCACCGCGACCAGCAGCACGGTCACCGCCACCGCGATCACCACGTGGATGGCGGATCGGAACCGCACCTTCTCCGGCTCGTCCACCACGGAGGTGAGGTGGTCGGCCCCGAACCCGGCCAGCATGGCGCCGGCGAAGCCCACCACGACCAGTATCCTCGCCGGATTATGGAAGCGGTTGAAGAAGAGGCGCGCGTCGTACAGCAGGGTGAACAGGCCCCCGTCGGGGCCCCAGGCGAGGATGATCGCCAGCAATAGCGCGGCCCAGAAGAAGATGACCCAGCCCTTGCGCCTCCGGAGCCACGCGACCACCCCCAGGGCCAGGGCTACGATACCGAAGTAGCCGTACGTCTCCCACATGGCCCAGCCGCCGAAGTAGCTCTCGGGGCTGGAGCCGAAGAAGTGCGGGAAGAGCAGGTTCACCGTCTGCCAGCGCGGCAGGCTGCCTGCCTGGGCTATGGCATACGGTATGTGGCTGCGGGTGGACACGCCGATGAGCTCGTAGGTGGGCACGAGCTGGGCGGCGGCCAGCCCCGCCGCCAGCGCCACGGTCACCGCCAGCAGGCCCAGCCCCATGAAGAGCCCGCAGGTGTGGGGGTCGGAGCGGTGGTGCTGCACCGCCTTGAATACCACCAGACCAAGCAGCAGGCAGCACAGGTAAAAGACGGACTGCAGGTGGCCCGCCAGCAGGGCGACGGTCATCGCCACCCCCGCCCCCACCGCGTACCCCAGCTTCCTGCGGGCTAGAGCGCGGTTGAAGAGCAGAAACACCAGGGGCATCCAGGCCGCGGAGCTGACCTGGTTGATGTGCCCTGCGTGGGCGGTCATGAACCCGGCGAACATGAAGGTGACCGCCGCCACGGCCGAACCCGCGCGCCCCACCTCCAGGTCGCGGGCCAGCAGGTAGGTGAAGATACCGGCCAGCCACAGGTGGAATACCACGAGCGCGCACTGGACCTTCAGGCCCCAGGAGAGCCCGAAGGCGGCGTAGAGCCCGAGCGCACCCAGGTTGGGGGGATAGAGCATCGCGGTCTGGAACGAGGCGAAGTACGGTTGCCCGGCAAGCACGTACGGGCTCCAGAGGGGAAAGGTCCCCCGGCTGAGCATGTCGGCCGCGTACACACGGGCCGGGTAGAACTGGCGTAGAAAATCGACCTCGACACCGAACGACCACTGGCGGCTGAACAGCACTCTGGACCACGCCAGTACCGCGAGGGCGGTGAGCCCCAGCAGCACCAGCCAGTCGTACTTCGACCAGCGTTCCCTGAGGCTAGAGGTCAAGGAGACCTCTTCAGGACCAGGACCCCGCTGCTGTCGAACACGGTTTCATACAGTCCGCCGGCCAGGATCCGATCGATGACCTTCCCGTACTGCTCGCCGTCGTCGGGCAGTGGAGAGACCGAGGTGGCCCTATCCAGCACGACGTACTCGGGAGGCGTCACCTTCGCCCCGCGCTTGACCCCGGGAAAGACGATGCCCCTACCCTCCCCCAGGTCGTCGTAGTACTCCCTGTCGACGTACTCGGGGAACGGGTTGGGGAACATATAGAGCTTCTCGCGGGTGGAGAGGTGCGACAGCAGGAACACCTGCGCCGATACCGAGGCGTCCGGCGGTATGCCCTTCAGGGCCGCCCGGATGGTATCGATGTGCGCGTCGGAGGTGTACGCCTTCGTCCGCCAGCCGCCGGCCAGCGGGCTCGGCCCGAAGAACACGGCCGAGGCGAAGGCGCACAGCACCATCACCGCGGCGATCCCGCCCAGTATCTTCCGCGCGCGAAATGCGCCTTCCGACCACTTCTTGAACCTCTTGATGCCGAAGATCGCAGCGATGAAGACGAACGGGATTATGGCGGCGGTGTACTGGAAGGCGATGGTGTGCTGCGGCTGGAAGTCGCTGATGATGTTGATCACGAACGCCGGCAGCGCCGGGAGCAGGTAGACAGGCGCCAGGAAGCACAGGAACGCCACGGGCAGCGCAAGCTCCAGCACGTAGGCCAGGTTCTGGCGGGTCGCCAGCACTGAAAAGGTGTGCAGCGGGTGCAGGATCATATTCTTGACGGCCTCGACCGGCGTCTTTCCGAACTGGCCGAGCCTCCCTGAGTACTGGTACCCCGCCGGCGCGAACGCGGGGATGATGAAAAGCACCGTCGCCAGGAAGTAGGCGGCCCCCGCCCCTGCGACTATCCAGCCCGGCCTCTTGTCGTACAGGAAGTAGACCAGTATGGCGAGCACGATGACCGCCAGGACCATGTCCTCCTTGCAGAAAGCCGCCAGGCCGCAGAAGACGTAGAACCACACGAAGCGGCGCCTGTCGGCCGCCAGGAAGGCGAACAGCAGGAAGCACAGGCCCAGCGCCTCGGGGTGGAAGTCGAACAGGTTGAGGAAGTGGACGGCCGGGTACATCAGGTAGGCGATGACCAGGGCCAGGGCCACGCCGCGGTTCTCGAGCTTATCGCGGGCCAGCAGGTAGATCGGCAGCGCCGCGACCCCCAGGGCGACGGTCTGGACCACCAGGAGGGCGGGTGCGTTGCCCTTGAGCCAGTAGAGGGGGACCAGCAGAACCAGGATCGGGGCCATGTGGTCACCGTACAGGTTCATCCCCCGGATGCTGCTGACCGGGGCCTCGAAGCGGGACATCAGCCAGATGGCCTGGCTGAAGATCGCGGTGTCCAGCCCGGAGGCCCGGAAGTTGGCGTAGCGCAGCAGGCAGAGCGTCGAGAAGAAGGCGATGTAGGCGCAGATGAACGCGATAACCACGCCGAGGAATACCCGGTCCGAGCGCCGCTGCGCGGCGTCGTCCGTCTCTACGGACTCCGGCTCCGGCTCCTCAGCCGGCCTACAGGCCTCAACCTCTTCGTCCACTGCCTACCTCGATGACTCAGAACGGGGTCAGGCACCATTCAAGTCACTGGCGCCGGGAACCGTCCTGAATAGAATGGTGCCTGGCACCATTCTATTCACTATTAAAGGTTTCGCCCGGGTGGTGGTTTCACCTCGAAGACGACGGTCTGCACGTCGACGGGCGGCGCGAACTCGGCTCCGTCCGCCTCGAACTCGTAGTGGTTGTCCCAGCCCGCCACGGGCGTGAGCCAGGCGGTGTAGGGCGGGACCATGCCGAATATGGTCAGCTCCTCGGAGACCGGCCTTTCGCTGACCCCGATGACGACGTAGCGCACCCCTCGCTCGTAGAGCTTTCGGGCCGTGTCCACGTACTCGACGTCGGCGTGTTCCACCGGCAGGTCCCAGGGAACCGCCCGCAGGTAGAGGACGTCACCCGGGTAGTACTCCCAGGTGAAGTACGGACCCGCGTCCACGGCCACCACGCGGCCCGGTGCGTTCGCCTCCAGCCAGTCCGCGGCCTGCTTCATGCCGGCCCCGCCGTGGTCGTCGGCGAGAGCCTGGTACTGCTTCGTGATCTCGCTGGACGCCCGCGCCATGCCGTGCCCCAGCAGCCCCGCGAGGACGAGCGCCAGGACCAGTAAGACGGCGGCCAGTCCCAGGACCGACGAGGATCTCCATGACTTGTTCGCCGCGGCAGGGACTCCCGCGGACTGAAGTCCGCGCCCAATCGTTGATGATTGGGCCGCGACTTCCACCCCGGTCTGTCTGTGATGAAGCCAGGGGAAGACCGGCCTCGGGCCGGCGGACTGAAGTCCGCCCCCAATCGATGAGTCCTCCAGCAGGGGGGTGCCGCCCGGCTCGAACGCCCTGTATGCCAGCACGGCAAGGTCCACCAGGAGGAAGCCGATGGCCAGGGCCACCGCTGGCGCCGCCGGGGCCATGAACCGCTCGTAGGCGTAGTACCAGAACATGTGCATGGCCACGAAGAGGCTGAACCAGCCGGCGACCACCAGGAACGCCTTCCACTTCCAGCGCACCAGCATCCAGAGCGACCCAAGGGCGAACCCCACGGGGTAGAGGGCGTCGGACATGCCGTTCCACCCGTACACCTTCAGGCGGTGCTTGAAGTCGGCGAACGAGATCTTCGTGCTGTACTCCCGGTACTCCCCGATGTAGTGGGATATCTTGCCCGTCGCGATCAGGTTGCGCGTGACATAGATGCCCATCGGAAGGGCGAACACGCCCAGCATTACCAGCGGCTCCCAGGCCCGCAGCTCGGACCCCCTGTAGTAGATAATGAGGATGAGGACCATCAGGGGCAGGAACAGCACCCCCTCCCACCGCACAGAGAAGGCGAGGCCGCCCAGCACCGCCCCCGCCAGGCGCCTCGGGGGCGAGGCCCGCTTGCACCCGGTCAGCAGGAGGTACAGGCCCGAGGCGAACAGCAAGCTGAACAGCCCCTCGGTCATGGGCAGCACGGTCCACTTCAGGAAGGTGGGCTGGAAGGCGACCACCAGGCAGGCGACCATCCCCACGTATTTGCTCTCGAATAGCTCAGAGCCCAGCCCGTAGGTGACCCACACCACCAGCGTGGCTCCGAACACGGAGATCAGGTTCGCCGAGCGCACCAGCCCGCCGGACAGGTACCCGAACAGCCATATCGCGACCGGGTACCCGGGCAGGTACTTGGTGTGCGTCACCCCCCGGACCGTGTAGGTGAAGGTGTCCCTGATGGAGCGCGAGAGGGTGAGAAAGTAGTATGAGTCCGCGGTGTACATGGTGTGCTTCGAGACGTAGTAGCGCCTCACGAGAAGGGCGGCCAGCATCACCGCCAGTACGAACAGCACGGGCCAGTGGTCCCGCGCGAAGCGTTTGAGTGTCTCCGGCCGGTACCACTCCCGGCCGGCCGCCGCGCTATCCTGTCCTGATGCCATCGAGTATCTTTACGATTCCCGCAGCGGTTTTCTCCCAGGTGCGGCCGGCCAGCACCGCGCGGGAAGCCTCGAGCGCTTGCTCGCGCATCTCCCCGGCCGACCCGAACGCGTCCCTGATCGACGAGCGCAGGGAGTCGTAATCCGGTTCGGCCCAGCGCCCCCCGCCCGGGGCCGGCACCATCGAGGCTTTCACCCCCCGGCACGCCCCGCCGTCTATCAGCTCCTCGCTCGAGCCCCAGGCCGTGCACACAACCGGCACCCCGCAGGCCAGGCTCTCGGCGGCGACCGTCCAGCCGTCCGCCGCGCGGGACGCAAGCACAACACAGTCTGACGACCGGTACACGCTGCCGGACTGGAAGCGGGGGATGTCGTGGTCCATGACGAAGACCACCGGCGCGCGGTCGAGGGCCAGGGACATGGCCTCCACCGCCTCCTCGACCTCAGCGCTGGAGAAGGCCGCAGGGGTCTCATCGACCCCTGGCGGCACCGGGGCCGAAGGCGGGCGCAGGAGGACCACCAGCACCGCCTTCTCACCCGCTGAGAACTCGTCGGTAAACGCCCGCAGCAGCGTCTCCGTCGCGAACGACGGTCCCCACTCGAGCGGGGCCAGGAAGGTGAAGCGGTCCGGGAGGGGGTATGCCCTGATACCGGGGTTCAGGTAGTCGGGGTCCACGCCCGGGGGAACTACCTCCACCGGCCTCTTGACCCCGGCCGCAAGGCAGACCTCCCTGTGGAACCCCGAGGGCACCCACACCATGTCCATCCGGTTCAGCGCCGAAGCCTGCTCGGGGCTGAAGCTGTCGGACCGGGTAAAGACGTAGGCGATGTTGAAGGCGCCGTCGGCCTCCCCCAGGCGCTCCGCCGGGCCGAACACCACCTGCGGGCGCCCGCGGTCCGCCTCCCTGTTCTTCATGTCGTTTATCTTGAAGTCGGCGAGCTCGGCCCGCTCGACCCCCTCCAGGAACGCGAGGTCCAGCTCGACCCCGGCCGCGTCCAGCGCCCACGTGAGCTTCGCGCTCGCCTGCGAGTAGGGGTCCTCGCCCGAGATGAACGACCGCCAGGTCAGGCTCCTCGTGTACCTGGACTCGCAGGTCTCCTTCCACTTGGAGAGGAAGACCTCACGGCTCTTCCTGAAGGTGCCGGAGAAATCCATCCGGTTGACGTCCGTCGAGGCGTTCTCGAGGTGAAGGACCGTGGCGGACCCGCAGCACATGGTCCGGTAGCCCGCCTTCCGCGCCTTCAGGCAGTAGTCGGAGTCCTCGTAGTAGGAGAAGTAGTCCTCGTCCAGCAGCCCGACCTTCTCCATGACCTCGCGCTTTATGTAGGCGCACGCGAAGATGACGCCCTCGACGTCGCGGTCGCGCGAGTACTGGGCGATGTCGCGCTCGTTGCCGGGGTACTCCTGTCCCCAGTAAGAAGGTATCGGCATGTAGGTGCCCGCGTGCACGAGGTTCCCGGCCGCGTTCACCAGCCGGCACCCGACCACGCCGACGTCCGGCGCCGAGTACGCGGTGTCCTGGATGCGCTCCAGCCAGTCGGGCTGGGTGATCTCGGTGTCGTTGTTGAGCAGGACCACGTCGCGGTCGGTGGCCGCCAGACCGATGTTGTTGCCCCGCACGAAACCGAGGTTCTCCCCGTTCTCCATGAGCCTGATGCCGCCCAGACCGCGCAGGTACTCCACGGTTCCGTCGGTGCTGCCGTTGTCCACGACCAGCACCTCGAAGTCGGGGTGGGTGGTGTTCGCGAGCAGTGCGTCCAGGCAGCGGCGGGTGACCTCCAGGCCGTTCCAGGTCAGTACTATCACGCTCACGGGGCGGGCGGGCGCGTTCAACTCGGGCCTTTCCCATCGCCCTCGAGGCGCTCCACGCGCTCGGAGAGATCCGCCAGCCGGTCCTCGTGCCTCTCCAGGCGCTCCACGCGCTGGGAGAGCTCGTCGAGGTTGTTGGCAAGGTCGTGCAGGGTGCGGGTCACCAGCATGTTGAACTTGCGAACCTGGTGCACAATGGGGTTGATGTACCAGCGCAGCAGCGAGCGCGTCAGCCGCTTGAAGGAGATCACCAGCCCTCCGACCGCCCTGCGCCGCGACCCCAGCTCGAACTCGGGCTCTATCTCCCAGTTCCGGCTCACCAGGTCGAGGTTGACCAGGAGCGTCTTGGAGTACGGCGGGTAGATGAAGGCAAGGTTGGGCGCCTGCGCCCCTTTCCGGCTCCAGAAGTCGGCGAGCAGGGTGTCCGGGGCGGCGACCGCCCGGTTTACCTCCTCCATCACCTGCTCGGCGTCTACGCCCCTTCGCTGCATCCGTGTCCCCGCTCTCTACTCCGGCGCGGCCGTCAGGCCGGTCAGCTCCTCGTACAGCCCCCTGACCACCTTGTACTTCTCGTCCCAGGTGAACTCGGCCAGCACCCGCTCACGCCCCGCGGAGCCCAGGCGGCCGGCCAGCTCGCTGTCTGTAAGCAGTTTCTTGATGGACATGGCCAGTTCCTTGACGTCCCCGAACGGGACCAGCAGGCCGTCCGTACCGTCGCGCACCAGCCCCGGGATGCCGCCCGCGCGGGCGCCCACCACCGGCTTGCCGTAGAACCAGGCCTCCAGGAAAACGATGCCGAACGAGTCCGACCGGGATGGCAGCACCAGCATCGAGCAGGCGTCCAGCAGGTCACGCTTGTCCTCGTCATCCACGTAGTCCAGCATCAGGCACTTGGAGCGTACGTTGTCGGGGAGCCCGGCATGGAACCGGCGGAAGTCCTCTATGTCGGTGCCCGCCAGCACCAGGGTGGCCGGGTCGCCCGCGGCCCAGAGCTTCTCCATCGCCCTCACCAGGTTGAAGGTGCCCTTGTCATACGTCTTGGGCCCTATGTAGCAGACTATGGGGCCGATGATGTCGTGCTTGCGGCGGAAGCGGGCCCCCTGCCCGCCCTCCAGCTCCCAGGGGTTTATGCCCATGCCCAGCATGAGCAGCTTGCCCTCGTCGAAGCCCTGTTCCAGCAGGAAATCGCGCTCGATGGTGGTCTGGACCAGCACCCTGTCGGCGCTTCCCACCAGCCGCATCTGGTGGGTCCTGGTGTAGTGGCGTCGCACGTCGTCGTTGGTCTCCTCGCCCAGGTGGAAGAAAGGCGAGACGACCAGCGGGATGCCCTGGCGCTCCGCGATGCGGTGCGCGGTGTAGAGGATGGAGTCGTACGGGAGAGCGGTGGCGTGGACGATGTCGAACTCCCTGTCCTTGAAGATCTGGGCCAGCATCCCGGGGACCAGCGGGGACGGGAACGAGAATACGCTCCTGGCGTGCAGGCCGGGCAGCTTTCCCAGGACGCGCAGGGCCTGCGCGTGCTTGGGCAGCCTGCGGACGGTGAAGCGCCTCACCTCCACGCCGTCGTGGAGGTCGTACGGGGTGTCGATGCGCTCCTTGCCCGGCAGCCAGTAGTGCTGGATGTCGATAGCGTCGGTGGTGAAGACGGTAACCTCGTTACCGTCGGCCACCAGCCGCTCGCTGATCTCGATGATGAACTTCTCCGAGCCGCCGCGGGCCGGCCAGTAGCGGTGGATGACGTGAAGGCACCTCACACCTCCACCTCCCCCGCCTCCCAGGCGGGCAGGTCCCTCAAGAGGAAGTCCGCCAGGGCCTCCTGGTAGTGCCTCATCGGCTCGATGCCCTGCATCTCGAGGGCGAGGCTCCTCATGACCGAGTATCGCGGCCGGGCGGCCGGGCGGGCCAGGTCCTTCGTGCTTATCATGTACACACGGGTCTTTATCCCCATCAGGATGAAGATATCCCGGGCGAAGCGGTTCCAGGTGCAACTGCCGGAGTTGCTCGCGTGGTAGTAGCCGTAGGCGCCCGTGGCCGCTATCTCCAGCAGCTTGGCGGCAAGGTCTCGCGAGTAGGTCGGGCAGCCCATCTGGTCGTCCACCACCCGGACGCCTGTCTGCTCGCGCCCGCGCTTGATGATGGTCTTGACGAAGTTCTTGCCCGCGGTTCCGAACAGCCAGGAGGTGCGCACCAGGTAAAAGCGGTCCAGCAGGCCGCTCACGTACTGCTCGCCGGCGTACTTGCTCCGCGCGTACACGCTCCGCGGATCGGGGCGGTCGAACTCGGTGTAAGGGGCGGTGGCCTCGCCGTTGAACACGAAGTCGGTGGAAACATGCATCAGCGGCACGCCCGTTGCCTGGCATGCCAGGGCCAGGTTCTGGGGCCCCAGCGCGTTGACCCGGTATGCAGTGAGCTCGTTGGTCTCCGCGCCGTCCACGTCGTTGTAGGCGGCCGAGTTTATGAGCAGGTCGGGGCGGACCTCGGCCACCCGCTCGCAGACAGCGGCCCGATCGGTGATGTCCAGATCGGTATCGTGGGCTATCACCTCGTGGACCCCGTCGCAGACCAGCCTGAGGTCGGTCCCCAATTGCCCGTTGCACCCCGTCAGCAGTATCTTCATCACGGCAGCAAGTTTAACACACCCGGTAAACGCCGTTATTACGCGGTTTCGGGTATAATCCACCTTGTTTCCGATACTACGTCCCATCTGTTCGGAGGAGCCCCTGGAACCGGGATTTGTCGAGGGTAAAGCCATAGACCCCGAGGCTCTCGAGGAGGAGCTGCGGCGAAGGGTCGAGGCGCGGAAGGCCTCGGGCGCCTACTCGCACGAGGTGGAGTCCGCGCTGGCCGAGAGGCTGCCAGACGAGCCCGACGCCGAGGCGCTCCCTCCGGCCGCCGCACTCGACTACGCGGCCACCCGGGCGATGTCCTCCTGGGAGGTGACCGCGGCCTACCCCGTGGCCACCGACCGCAGGCTGCTGCGCCCCTTCATCATCTTCGCCAAGCGGCTTGCCCGCCTGTGGGCGCGGATCGCGGTCGGCCCCATCCAGCGCGAGCAGACCGCCTTCAACCGCCACGTCGCCACCGCCCTGGAGGCCCTACGGCGCGAGGCCCTGGAGGAGCGCTCACGTGCGCTGGCCGCCGAGGAGGACCTGTGCGCGGTCGCCTCGGCCATGACCGGCCCGACCCCCGCGCCGCTGGCCTCCGCGGTGTCGGACGCCCTTCACGGAGCCGCTCAGGTTACGGTGCTGGGACCGGCCGCCCCGGGGCTGCTGGACGACCTGGAGATGGGCATCTCCGTAACCCGGGTCTCGCCCCCGACCGCATGGGACGTGCCGGGGCCTGGAACGACCATGCCCTCCGGTCCCGTCGCCTTCATCACCCAGCTCGCCGAAGGCTCGCTCGAAGCGGTCCTGGTGAGCGACCTTGCGTTCTTCCTACGACCCGAGCGCCTCGTCGAGCTCGCCCGGCGCTCCTACCTGGCACTGGCAGGCGGCGGGCGGCTCGTCGTGGCCGTCCAGCCCTTGGGGGGTCCCTCCCCGGGATGGTGCACCCCGGCCTCGGTAGACAGGGCTCTGCGGCTGGCGGGGTTCCAGGTGGACCAGGGCATCGATGAGGAAGCGTCCCCCACGGGCTGGTTCGTGTCCGTGGGGCGCAAGGGGTAGCGGGGGCGGCCTTGATCGCCGACTCCACACAGGACTTCCACCCGGCTTTCGTGGTGCCGCGCTACGGCGAGGAGGTCGTCGGGGGGGCCGAGGACCTGGCGCGCCGCACCGCCGAGGAGCTGGCCTCCCGGGGCTACCCCGTCACCGCCGTCACCACCTGCGCGCTGGACCACCACACCTGGCGCGACCACTACCCGGAGGGGATGAGCGAGCTCAATGGCGTGGAGGTCCTGCGCTTCTGCGCGCTGACCAACATTGCAGACCCGTCGCTCCACCACGTACTGGCCCGCATGCAGGCAGGCAAGAGCCTCTCCCGCGCGGAGCAGATGGTCTGGTTGGAGGGGATCGTGACCTCCCAGGGCCTGCTGGACCACCTGGCCGGGGAAGGCGAGGGCTACAGCCACCTGGTCTTCCTGCCCTACCTGTTCGGCACCACCTACTTCGGCTCGCTCATCCACCCCGAGCGCTCCTACATAATCCCCTGCCTGCACGACGAGCCGTTCGCGCACCAGGAGGTCATCCACGAGATGCTGGCCGGCGTCCGGGGCCTCATCTTCAACAGCCCCGGTGAGAGGAGGCTCGCCTCGAGGCTCCTGGGGATGGAGAACCCGGGCCCGGTCGTGGGAATGGGCTTCAGCCCCCACCGGTCAGACCCGGCGGCGTTCGGCGACCGGACGCCGGTCCGGGGGCCTTTCGTCCTGTACGCGGGACGGCGGGAGGAGGGCAAGAACACGCCGTTGCTGGTCGAGTACTTCAGGCGCTTCGCCATCGAGCACCCGCGGGCCGCCGGCCTGGTCCTCATGGGAGCGGGCGAGGTGCGCATCCCGCCGGACTCGAGCCACGTGATACTCGACGCCGGCAGGGTGAGCGAACCCGAGAAGTGGGACGCGTATGCGGCCGCCTCGGTCTTCTGCCAGCCCTCGGTGAACGAGAGTTTCTCCATAGTCCTGCTCGAGGCGTGGCTTGCCGGCACCCCCGCCCTGGTCAACCGTGCCTGCGACGTTACCCGCGAGCACGTGCGGACGAGCGGCGGCGGCCTTACCTTCTCCGACTACCCCGAGTTCGCCGAGGCCGTGCTCATGATGTGTGAGGACCCGGACCGGGCCCGGGCCATGGGAGAGGCGGGGCGGCGCTACGTGGAGACGGAGTATAATTGGGACTCCGTCATCGGGCGGCTTCAGTCCGCCCTGGACGTCAGTATGGGGCCGGCCGGGAGGGAAAACGCTTGAGGGTTCACCAGCTGTGCGCGCGGGTCGAGTTCGGCGACGCCGTCAGCAACCACGTGATAGAGATAGACAGGGCGCTCGGCTCCTGGGGGTACGAGACCGACGTCTTCGCGAGCACCATGGACGCCTTCGGCGCGGAGGTGGCCTGCCCTGACGAGGGCTACTCCGCGCACATCGACTCGCCCGGCGACATCCTCATCTACCACTACTCCCTGTTCTGCCCCAACTACCGGCAGTACCTGGACAGCAGGAACCGCAAGATACTCGTCTACCACAACATCACCCCGCCGGAGTACTTCGCGCCCTACGACAGGGGCGTGGCCGAGTTCTGCCGGAAGGGTCGCGGTCTCCTCCCCGAGCTCAAGGGGTGCGACCTGGCCCTGGGCGACTCCGAGTTCAACCGCATGGAGCTCGTCCAGGCCGGTTTCGACCCGGACCGCACGGGGGTCCTTCCGATCTTCGTTGACTACCAGGGACTGCGGTCCCTGGCCGCACGCGGGGAGCAGGCCGGCCGCGGGGGCGCCTTCAGGGTCCTGTTCGTGGGCAGGGCGGTGCCCAACAAGCGGCTGGAGGACCTCATCCGCGCGTTCTACTACTACCACCGCTGCGTCAACGCCGACTCGCGCCTCGACCTGGTGGGAGCCTCCTGGGTGGACCGCTACGACGCCCAGCTGCGCTGGCTCGTGGACTCGCTGGCCTTGTGGGACAGCGTGGACTTTCCCGGACGGGTGGGCGACGCGGAGCTCGCGGCCTACTACTCGAGCGCGGACGCCTTCCTCTCGATGAGCGAGCACGAGGGGTTCGCCGTTCCGCTGGTCGAAAGCATGGCGTTCGACCTGCCGGTCGTGGCCTACTCCTCCACCGCCATCCCCTACACGCTCGAGGGGGCCGGGCTCTCCTTCCGGCAGAAGGACTACCCGATGGTCGGAGAGCTGCTGGAGTCCCTTCGCACCGACGGGGCGCTTCGAGAGAAGGTGCTCGCCGGGCAGCGCGCCAGGCTGGAGGCTTTCTCGCCGGACTCGGTCCGCGCGGCCCTGCAGGCGGCCCTCCGGCGGGTCGAGGGGGCCGCGGCGTGACCCCGGAGGCACGCACCGGCAGCGGCATAGACCTCGACCTGCCGCGCGCATCCCGGGGGGACAGGCTGGTCATCGCCGTGTTCAGCGACCCTGTCTCCTCGGGCGCCGAGGAGCTCGGTCGCTGGGTGTTCTCCGAGCCCGTCGGCGGCGCGGCCACCGTCTTTCTGGACTGGTCCGCTCCCGGCCCGGAGATGCTCCGCCTTGCCTCCTCGGAGGGCACCGCCCCGTCGCTGGTGGAGTCGTCCCGCGAGGACGGGGTGCCGGTCAGGCCGCGCATGTTGGTCGAGGTGAGGTGCGGGGCGGAGCGCCTGGTATTCCCCATACAGGTGACCGACACGCGGGCGCTCGAGGAGTACTACGCGGGCGAGTCCCACCAGGACGCCTACGTGGTGGAGCACCCGTTCTTCCACTCCTTTCACCAGGCGCGCCTGCGCATTCTGGGCAAGCAGTTCCGAAAGCACATCCCGCCGGGCAGCAGGGTGCTGGACGTGGGCTCCGGGTACAGCATCTTCTTCCTCATCACGACCGACTGGGATTACGAGATGACCTGCTGCGACCTCGACGCCGCCGCCATGGAGAAGATGCGCGGCCTGGTGCCGGACTGGCGCTGGCTCGTCTCCGACGCCGTGACGCTCCCCTTCGAGGACGGCTCCTTCGACGCCGTCTACGCCGGGGAGATAATCGAGCATGTTCCCGAGCCCGAGGCGGCACTGGCGGAGTGGACGCGCGTCCTTCGAGGCGGCGGAACCCTGATCCTGACCACCCCGAACCGGGAACGGCTGCTGGCCCGTGCCAACCGGAAGGCCGTGCCGGTGCACCCCGAGCATGTGCGCGAGTTCACCCTCCCGGAGCTGAGAGTCATGCTCGCGGCCGAGGACCTCGAAGTCGTCTCCGCCACCGGCATCTACCTGGAGTGGATGCTCAACTGGTACCGCCCCGCGGGCCTGAGGGTGGACATGCTGGTGTCCCTGTTCTCGCGCCCCGTCTACTCGCCCATCTACAGGGCGTCGATGTGGATGGGCCGCCTGGCCCCCGGTCGCGCGTTCGACCTGGTGACGGTATGCCGGAAGAAGTGACCACGGACCGGGCTCCGAAGACCGAGGTGCTGAAGGCGTGGGCCGGCAGGGCGTGGATCGGACTGCGTAGGGGTACGCGGAAGGCCGACTCCGCCTGGCTGAGACTGGACAGCCGGGCGCGAATGGCCGTGGTGGTCTTCCTGCTCTGCCTGCTGGTCTTCACCATTGTGATGCTGCTGGTGCCCCGCTACAACGGGGTGCCCACCACGCAGGGGGACGAGCCCCACTACCTGGTCATCACCCGGAGCATCCTCTCCGACGGCGACGTCTTCCTGTACAACAACTACAGGGCGGAGCAGTTCCGTCCGTTCTACGAGGACGACATATCGATGTGGCACGTGGTCCAGGGGAGGTACGGGAGGTACGTTTCCACGCACCCGATGTTCACGTCCCTGCTGGTGCTGCCGGGTTTCTGGCTGGCCGGTTACAAGGGCGCGGCCTTCACCATGATCCTCATCACCTGCCTGGCCGCCGCGTTCACCTTCGCGCTGGCCGACCGGTTCGTCAGCCGCACCGTGGCCGTGGCCGCCACCCTGCTGCTCTTCTTCACCTATCCCCTGCTGTTCTACTCCCGCCTGATATACCCGGAGACCCCCGCCATACTGGCGGTCGCGGCGGGCACCTGGGCCGCCTGGAGGCTCAAGGAGTCGGGGTGTAGGCGCCACGCCGTGCTGCTGGGTGCCTGCGCGGGGGCTGCCATGCTCCTCCACCCGAAGTTCATAGCCATCACGATCGCCTTCGGGGTGCTCTTCTTCATGGTCACCCCGGGCAGGGACGCGAAGATGCTCGCCTCGTTCCTCGTCCCGGTCGCGCTCCCGGTGGGGCTGTTGCTGGCACTCACCTACGTGACCTACGGCCCCAACCTCCTCAAGGGCCTCACAGCCTCGGGGGGCAGCAAGTTCTCCGGCGGGTACTGGGGCACCAACTCGGTCTGGGGCGTCCCGGGCCTGTTCCTGGACCGCGCCTGGGGCCTGTTCATCTTCGCGCCGGTGTACATGCTGTTCATAGCCGGGCTGGCGCTGCAGCCCACGCGGCTGGAGTGGGACCGCTGGTGGGGGTTCTTTGCGCTCATCATCGGGCTCCACGCGCTGGTACTGGGGGTGTTCCAGTCCTGGAACGGCGGTGCCGCGCCGGTGCAGAGGTACCTGGTCCCGCTGGCCCCCCTCTTCGTCGTATGCATCGCCCTGCTGCTGGACCGCGTGCGGCACTGGTTGTGCTACACGGTGGCGTTCGGGCTGGCGCTCATGCAGCTGGTGACCACCATATGGGCGTTCCGCTTCATGGTGGGGGTCTACGGCATGGAGAACACCGACAACATCTTCCTGGTGCACTTCCTGCGAGAGAACCCGGTCAAGCGGTTCATCCTGCTCATCTTCCCGCTGTTCCACATGGCCAACGCCTGGTCGGTGTTCCTGACCGTCCTCTGGGTGGGATTCTTCATTCTCACCGCCTGGGCGGCGAGACGGTACTATATGAGGCACGGGGGCGGGAAGCTGTCCCCCCTGCTGGACATCAGGCCTTTCGGCCGGACCGTCGTCTAGCCCGTGCAAAAGGGTCAGACCCTTTTGCACAACTCAGCGTTTTCCGACCGCCCTCGACACCGCTCCCAGCGCAACGAACAGCGGCATCAGCGCCAGGAACGCCGCGACCTGCAACTTCTTCCAGAACAGGTGACGGCGGTCGTCGTCGAGCTCCCCGTAACTCCGGGCCTCGGAGAGCCATCGCCTGAACCCTCCGACCACCCTGCGGACCACCAGGCCTACCAGGCTCATCTAGGAGGCCTCCTTCCACGCGAGTGCCAGGAACTCGTTACCGTACGCACGGTCGTTCAGTAGGGCGTCAGCGAGCTCAATGGCTCTCGAGACCGGGGACAGCAGCCGGGGTTTCGCCAGCAGCGCCGGCACCATCCCGGGAAAGGCCTCGTCCAGCATGAGGGAGTACAGCGTGTGGACCACGACCGTCTGCGCGCGCTCCATCCCCGAGGCGAGGAACATCCCCTCGAGCTCCTCCGGCAGCAGGAACGTCTCCGGGTCGTGTCCGGCCAGGTCGTCCACCCCCAGGTGGTACCGGCCCCCGGATGTCAGCCGCTGCCACCAGTGCCACGTCCAGCGCGACCTCCTGCAGGTGGTGTAGATCAGGGCGCGGCCCCCGGGAGCGAGGACCCTCACAACCTCGCCGACCATGCGTTCCGGGTCGGATACGTGTTCGATGACCCCGAAGCTCACGACCACGTCGAACGAGCCGTCCGCGAACGGCAGGTTGAGCGCGTCTGCCACGTGGTACTCGTTGCCCAGGGGGTTGTACTCGACAGCGAGGCGGACCGCCCCCACGCTGAAGTCGATACCCGTGCCCGTGGTGCCGAACGCCGCCCCGATGGCGGACAGCATGGACCCGGTAGAGCACCCCACGTCCAGCACGCGCTCCCCGGGGAACGGCGCCAGCCGCTCGAGCGCCCGCCGGTACTCGAGGCCCAGCCAGTTCGGAGCGAGCACGTAGCCTGAGCGGGCCGCCTCTACGTACGTGTCCGTGAGGTTCCGGGCGACCTCGGGGTCGAGGAAGGCGCCGACCCCCTGCCCGGCCAGCCTCCCCTCGTAGATGTCCCGCTGCCTGGTGGCGGCCTCATCGAGGCCCTCCTCCCGAGTGAAGTCGGCCGAGCACCGCTCCACGCGGTAGACCACGCCGCAGGCGGCGCAGGCGAGGCCCTCATCGGCCTCGTCCAGCGCGCCACGACATGCCGGGCAGCAAAGGATACTCATGACGCATAGGATACTACACAGCATCAAACATCTGCGTAGCCGTGGCTCAACCCTTGGACGAACCGGGGGGTCAGACACTTGCGCGCGCTCAACTCCCGTCAACACTTCGATTGGAGTCTACGCGCGCAATTGTCTGACGCCCCTGTATGTTTTAGCCGCTAATTCCCCGTGTAGCCCTCCGCGAAGTACCAGTCGGTCGCCGGCCCGGGGACGCCCACCACGTCGTGCCCGCCCGTCCAGCCGTTGTAGTTGAAGTACATCGGGCGCTCGGCGATTATGGCGGTGTTGTTGGTCGCCTCGACCTTGCAGGAGAAGTCGAAAGCCGGGCTGTTGCCCTCGCCCAGCACCTCCTTGACCCGCACCGTGCGCCGCGACCGGGCGGGGATGGAGAGGGTCTGCTCCTGTTTGCCCCCGTCCCCCTTCATGTAGGTGATCTTGACCGCCGCGGCCGTGCCCCCCGGGTTCTGCAGGCACAGGTACGGCTCGAAGTTGGGCCGGCAGGTCCCCTCGGCGAAGTAGAAGTCGGCCCCGGGAGCCAGGGCGCCCATCACGTCGTGGCCGCCGGTCCAGGCACCACCGTAGTTGAAGTACATCGGCCTCTCGACGATGACGTCGTGGTCGTTGGTTGTCTCGACCTTGCAGGAGAAGTCGAACGCCGGCGCGTCTCCCTCCCCCAGCACGTCCTTCACCCGCACCGTCTGGCGGGAGTTCTTGGGCACGCTGAGCGTCTGGTCCTTCGTGGTCCCGTCGCCGAGCATGTAGGTGACCTTTACCGCCGCCGCCGACGAGCCCGGGTTCTGAACGCACAGGTATGACTCGAAGCCCGGCCGGCAGGTGCCCTCGGCGAAGTACCAGGCCGGCGCCGGATTCCAGGCCCCCATGACGTTGTGGCCGCCGGTCCAGGCACCACCGTAGTTGAAGTACATCGGCCTCTCGACGATGACGTCGTGGTCGTTGGTTGTCTCGACCTTGCAGGAGAAGTCGAACGCCGGCGAGTCTCCCTCGCCCAGCGCGTCCTTCACGCGCACGGTGGAGCGCGAGTGAGCGGGCACGTTGACGTCCTGCGCCTGAGTCGAGCCGTCACCCTTCATGTAGTTGATGCGGACCGCCGCGGCGCTGCCACCGGGGTTCTGGATGCACAGGAAGGGATCGAAGTTCGGCCGGCAGGTACCCTCGGCGAAGTACCAGGCCTTCTGCGCGCAGAGCGCTCCCATCACGTTGTGGCCGCCGTCCCAGGCGCTCCTGTAGTTGAAGTACATGGGCCGCTCGGCGATTATGGGCACGTCCGAGCTCACCTTCGCGCTTATGCCCGCCCCGGGGAGCACGCTGTTCACGTGCAGCGTCGAGCGGGAAAGGGGCTCGACGGTCCACTTGACGGTGGTCTTCTCCCCCTTCTCGTTCATGAACTCTATGTTGACGTTCGCCTTCCTGGTGCCCGGGTTCATCATGAGGATGTACTCGTGGAAGTTGGCCGGCGGTGGAGGGGGAGGTGGCTCGTTGCCGGTCGGTATCGAGCCGTTGTGCGCCGGGTCGTGGTGGAACATCGGCCAGGGGAACAGAGCGCCGTCCCCCCCGTTGACCTTCCGCTTGGTGCCGCAGTCGAACACCCAGAAGCTGCCGGTGCCGCCGTCACCGCCGGTGCCGACCGCCGTCTCCACCCGACCGTCGTTGTCGAAGTCACCGACGCAGGGGCTGGTCACCACGAAGCTGTCCAGCACCTGGTTCCAGACGCACGCGCCGCCGTTCGCCTTCCAGGCGCCGATGGCCTGGCCGCTCCCCAGGATGACCTCGGCCTGGCCGTCGCTGTCGATGTCCCCCAGGACCGGGCTTGCCATGTTGGGGCCGCCGAAAGCCAGCTGGTCCCACATCACCGCGCCGTTGCCCTTGATCAGCATCAGGTGGTCCTCGCCGTAGAGGACCTTGTTGCAGGCGATGGCTATCTCCTTGATGCCGTCGCCGTCCACGTCACCGATCGCGGGCGAGGACATGGTCGATCCCGCGGTCATCACCGGGAACCCGGCGCACATACTGCCGTCCGAGTTGTAGGCGTAGACCCTGAAGCCCTCGGTGCTCAGCTTCCCGGTTGCCTGGTAGTAGTGCCCGGTCCCCACCACTATCTCGAAGTATCCGTCGTTGTCTATGTCCGCGCAGGCCGGGGAGGACCAGGTCACCTCGGGGGTCCACTTGGGGAACCCGTTCATTGTCACGCCGTTTCCCTTGAACGCCCAGAGAAGGCCTCCGGGCGGGTAGGGCCAGCCGCTGCCGCCGGTGGAGTCGCCGCCGATGACTATCTCCTTGATGCCGTCGCGGTCCAGGTCGGCCAGGGCCGGGGAGGACCAGATGGTGTCGGCGTTGTCGAACATGAAGGTGAGGCCGCCCGTGTAGTTCCAGGCCATTATGTGGTGGCCCCAGGTCCCGACCACTATGTCGACGGCCCCGTCGCCCTGGATATCGCCTATCGCGGGCGCCCCGTAGACGCCCACGAACCCGCCCGAGCCGGGCGTCTGCTTGGGCCAGCCCCACTGCGTGAGCAGCACCCCGTTGCAGGAGAACCCCCAGACCACGCCGTTCATGTCGCCGACGAAGACCTCCTTCTTTCCGTCGCCGTCGACGTCGTAGCACGCGGCGCCTCCCTCGAAGCGGGCGCCGCAGTAGTACGACCACTTGACCTGCGCGTCGGGGGTGAAGCAGTAGAACCACCCGTTGTAGTTACCGGCCAGGATCTCCTTCTGGCCGCAGCCGTCTATGTCGTCCGCCACCAGCTTGGCGTCGTAGAACGAGGACTGGACGTCGCACCTGCCCTGGACGGGCTTGGTGGGAGGGGCGGGCTGCGCGGTCGCTACGGCGGGTACGGCCAGAGCCGCGACCAGCAGGGCCAGCAGGACGACGGCCGGTGCGGTCCTCCGGCAGGCTTCCAGACGTTTCCGGGGCTCAGGCATACGGTCCACCTTACAGCATCGGTGGGCAGCCCGAACGGGCCGCCCGCGTCGATCTCCTCGATATTGTTATCGAAGTATTTACGCGCGCCCTTTACGTGCAAGGACGCTTCACACCATATGAATGGCGGAACCACACCTAATATAACGGGAAAAAGCCGCGTTTTGCTTGCTTTCCGGTGGCGAGGTCAGGCCTTGAGGGGCTCCCACCAGGCCCTGTTGTCCGCGTACCAGCGCACCGTCTCGGAAAGCATCTCCTCGAAGTCCTCTCGCGGCCGGTAGCCCAGGGCTTTCAGATTCGAGCAGTCCAGGGAGTAGCGGCGGTCGTGCCCGAGGCGGTCCGGGACGTGCTCGATCAGCGATTCAGGCTTCCCCAGCGCGGCCAGGATACCCTTCGTTATCTCGATGTTGGTACGCTCACTTCCGCCCCCGATGTTGTAGACGCCGCCCGGCTCGCCCTCGCGCAGGACCAGGTCTATTCCCTTGCAGTTGTCGGCCACGAACAGCCAGTCGCGGACGTTCAGCCCGTCCCCGTAGAGAGGCACCTTCAGGTCGTCCATGAGGTTGGTTATGAACAGGGGGATGAGCTTCTCGGGGTGCTGGTAAGGCCCGAAGTTGTTTGAGGAGCGGGTTATCATGCCGCCCAACCCGTAGGTCTTGAAGTAGGCCCTGACCAGCAGGTCGCCTCCCGCCTTGCTGGCCGAGTAGGGGCTGTTCGGGGCCAGGGGTGACCCCTCGGTGAACGACCCCTCCTGGATGCTGCCGTACACCTCGTCGGTGGAGATCTGCACGTACCGCCTGACGTTGCGGCGCCGGCACGCCTCCAGCAGGGTGAAGGTGCCGAACACGTCGGTCCGTATGAACTCCTCCGGCCCGGCGATGGAGCGGTCCACGTGGCTCTCGGCCGCGAAGTTCAGCACCGCGTCGAACCCCTCGGTGATGAGCCTGTCCACCAGTGGCGCGTCGCAGATGTCGCCCTTCACGAAGGTGTAATCGCAGGAGTTCTCCACGTCGGCGAGGTTCGCCGGGTTGCCGGCGTAGGTGAGCTTGTCCAGGTTGGTGATGGAGACGTCCGGGTAGGTCCCGAACATGTGACGGATGAAGTTGGAGCCGATGAATCCGCAGCCTCCGGTGACCAGTATGCGCAAGGCGGGCCCCTATCCCATCTTGATGTCCCAGTCGTAGGGGACATCGGGGCTGTCGAAGGGGATGCGGTGCTCGTCGGGGTTCTGGTAGTCGTACAGCTCGGTGGGCATATTGACTATGTAGGCCTGGTACTCGCTGATGCACTTCCAGCCGTGGTAGACCCCGTGGGGGATATGGACCAGGATGGGCTTCTGCTCCCCCAGGAAGATCTCCGTGACCTCCCCCCTGGTCGCGGAGCCCTCACGGTCGTCGTAGAGCCCCAGCTTTATCATGCCACGCACGCAGACCACGTTGTCGTCCTGGACCCGGTGCAGGTGCCAGCCCTTGACCACGCCGGGGTAGGTGGTGGTGACGTAGGCCTGGCCGAACTTCTCGTACACCTCGTCGTCGCTGCGCATCATCTCCATGAGGAACCCGCGCTCGTCGGGCACCACCCGCAACGGCTTTATGGCGACTCCGTCGATCATCTCCGCCTCCATACCCTGAAAGAATACCTCAGACCATTTCTTTCAATTGCTCCTGGGATGAAACTTTTGGTCTGAGGTATTCTTTCACTCACTTTCATAGTGAATTGAATCCTGCCTGGCACCCATATTATTCACAGAAGGCCGACCCTGCTGTTGTCGCCGAGCATCAGGCGGAACGCGGCCGGCTTCAGCGGCGAGCGCGCCACCTCCACGTTCTGGCCGATGAGGCTGTCCTCGATGCGGCCGGGAATGTCGGTGACCGTGCTGTTCTCCAGGATTATGCTGTGCTCGATCTCCGAGCCGCTGATGGTGACCCCGTAGTAGATGGCGGTGTACGGGCCGATGAACGAGTTTATTATCTTCGTCCCCTCGCCGATCACCGCCGGGCCCCTGATGGTGCTGCCGATGACCTCGGCGCCCTTCTCGACGACCACCCGGCCGACCACGTCCGACGCGCTGTCCACGTGCCCGTGGCTGGACGGCTCGACGTCCTCCAGCATGATGCGGTTGGCCTCCAGCATGTCCTCCAGGCGCCCGGTGTCCTTCCACCAGCCGTCGATGACGTGCGGGTCCACCGTGAACCCCTGGTCGATGAGCCACTGGATGGCATCCGTTATCTCCAGCTCGCCGCGCCCCGACGGCTTGATGGCCTTCACCGCGTCCATGATGCTCCCGTCGAACATGTATACCCCGACCAGGGCCAGGTCGCTCGGTGGGACATCGGGCTTCTCGACGAGGCGGACCACCTTTCCGCCCTCCAGCTCGGCCACGCCGAACCGCTGGGGCTCCGGCACGTGGGCCAGCAGTATCTGGCAGTTGGGCCGGTTTTCCCGGTACTGGTCCACGCAGGCCTTGATGCCGTCCCTTATGAGGTTGTCACCCAGGTACATCACGAACTCGTCACCCGCGATGTACTCCTCCGAGACCAGCACGGCGTGGGCCAGCCCCAGGGGCTTGTCCTGGAAGATGTAGGAGACGTTCAGGCCCCACCGGTTGCCGTCCTCCACCGCCTGCTTTATCTCGCGCGAGGTCTCGCCGACCACGATGCCGACGTCGGTGATGCCGGCCTCGGCTATGGCCTCCAGCCCGTAGTACAGCACGGGCTTATTGGCGACCGGGACCAGCTGCTTGGCCGTCGTATGCGTTATGGGGCGCAGCCGCGTCCCGCTGCCCCCGCAGAGCACCAGCGCTTTCATCGGGAATCCTTTAGTAGCCGTACGGACAACGTGAGAATGTTATCACCGGGGTATGTGATTCTCAAGGAGGCGGGCGGCTGTGCGGGGCTGTCGAGCCGCTAGGGCAGGAGCACACCCGAGAGTGTGGTCAGCTCAAACCCCCCGGCGCGCAGGTTGGTGACGATCTCGGCGAGGGCCTCTACGGTGTGGGGGGCGTTCATGTGCATGATGATGATCTCGCTCCCGGCGAGCGCACCGGAGGCTACGTCCCGTATCTGCTCGCGCGCCGCGCCGGACCAGTCGCGCGTGTCCCTGCTCCACATCGCGACGGTGTAACCGTTATCCGCTGCGACCTGCTGCACCCGGGCGTCGGTGCTCCCGTATGGGGGGCGGAAGTAGGCGGCCATAGTCTCCCCCGTGAGGGCGGTGTACGCCTGCTCGGTCCTTTTCAGCTCGGCTGTGATCTGCTCGTTGGTGAGTGTACGGAAGTCGGGGTGGGCATAGGAGTGGTTCGCCATCTCGAACCCGCGCTCTGACGCCAGCCGGCACAGCTCGGGGTTACGCTCGCACCAGCGCCCGCAGACGAAGAAGGTCGCGGGGGCCCTCAGGCGGGTGAGCTCGTCGATGACGGCCCTGGCGGCGGGCTCGGAGACGTCGCTGGAGTCGAAGGTGAGGGCCACCCTCCTGCTCGCCTCGGCGGCGTCGCTGCCTGAGCGCACGGTCCGCGCGGCCACTCGGCCGCCCACGGGCGGCGGCGTCGGGAGGAAGACGGCCGAGCCGTCGGGCTCGAAGGCGAGGCGGTCGGGGGGCACGCTGTAGCCTTTAAGCGTCCCGGCCTCGCGCATCGCGGCCGGTCCACCCGCGACGCCGGTCGCCTTGCCTGTCGGAGGCTGGTAGGAGAGTCCCCGGACCTCCACCTCCGGCGGCGGGCCGGTCCGCTCCGCGTCCGCCGCGGCGCTGTGCGCTTTGACGACCGAGGCGGGTCGAACGACCTGTCTGGGCGTTATCCGCCAGGCCAGCTGCACCCCGGCCATCGCCAGGGAGAGCACGATGAGGAGCGCTCCGAGCTTTTGAACCTTGTCGCGGTGGACTATCATCGAACTCCCGGTCAGAATCCGGTGTACCCTTCGGCGAAGTACCACGTGTTCGCCGGGGCGTTCACCCCGACGCTGTCGTGTCCGCCGTCCCTCGTGCAGTAGCCGTCCGAGTAGACGAAGTAGACCGCGCGCTCCGCGACGACCTTCACGCCGTTGGCGGATACGACCGAGGTGGAGACCTCCGCGTCAGAGAGCCCGGCGACCTCGTCGACGTGTACGGTGAACCTGGAATGGGGCTCTACCTCGTACTGCTGCACGCTGGCCCCCCCGCCCGGGGTGTTGAACGTCACCGTGACCTGCGCGGCTTCCTCCTCAGGGTTCTCTATGAGCACCCAGGTGTCGAACGCCCCGCCCGTGTAGCCCTCGGCGAAGTACCACTGCTCGGACGGCTCGCTGACCCCCTGCCCGCAGGAGCCGTCGTCCAGCCCGCAGCCGTTGTAGTCGAAGTACATGGCCCGCTCGGCGATGATAGGAACCCCGTTGGTCGCCTTCAGCCGCGTGGAGAACCCGGCGTTCTCCAGTCCCGGTATCTCGTCGGGGTGTATCGTGAACCGTGAGTGCGCTGGCACGGCGTACGATTTCCCGATGACCTCTCCGTCCTCCTTGAAGAACGACACCGCGATCCTGGCGACCTCGTCCGTCGGGTTCTGCACCAGCGCGTAGGTGTCGAACAGGCCGCCGGTGTAGCCCTCGGCCAGGTGCCACTCCAATGCCGGGGTGCTCACGCCGGGCGCCACGTGGCCCCCGTCGCGCCCCTGGTAGTCGAAGTAACAGGCGCGCTCGGCGACGATGTCCCTGCCGTTCGTGCTCTCGACGAGGGTCGAGACCTCCGCGTTCTCGAGGCCGGGGATGTCGTTCAGGCAGACGCTCACGCGGGAGGAAGCAGGCGCCTGCATGGTGTGCTCCACGGTCGCGCCCCCGGGCAGCATGCAGGTGAACTTCAGATCGGCCTGCTCGCCGCCGGGGTTCTGGACCAGGATGTAGGTCTTGAAGGAGCCACCGGTGTACCCCTCGGCGAAGTACCAGCGGGGCCGCGCGGCGGGGATCCCCTCCGAGGCCGTCCCCCCGCAGTAGCGGCCCGCCAGGTCGAAGTACATCGCGCGCTCGGCGACCACCGGCAGGTCGGATACCACCCGGGTCGATACCTCCTGGAACTGCATCAGGTCGTTGACCTTGAGGGTGAAACGGGAGTTCGCCCCCACCTCGTAGACCGCGTCCGAGCACGTGCCGTCAGGCTTCATGAACGTGAAGGTGACGATGGCGGTCCGGGGATTGGGGTTCAGCACCAGTATGTACTCGTCGAAGTTCGAGCGCACCAGCCCGAACTTGGTGTTGGAGAAACCGAACATGGACTGCAGGAGGCTGCCCGACGGGTACTTTATGGCGTCCGAGCCGACGATCTTCGCCGTCTTGACCCTGCCGCCGGGTGTCCTCATGTAATCGAAGTCCAGCACGTAGAGGCTGCCTACGGCCGTCTCGGACCTGGAGTTCAGTATCGCCTCCATCTGGGCCCTGCTGTAGGTGGCGGACCACTCGTATCGGGGAGACCTGCAGCAGTACGGGTCCGGCTTGCCCCTC
Organism: Actinomycetota bacterium; assembly: GCA_018831265.1. Lineage (GTDB taxonomy): Bacteria > Actinomycetota > Geothermincolia > Fen-727 > Anoxymicrobiaceae > JAHJCO01. The sequence continues at coordinate 20,304 of JAHJCO010000005.1, read as the reverse complement.
AGGTAAGGGATGGCGCTTCCGCCCCAGACGTCCTCGTTGTTCTCGGTGTGGCCGCCGCAAGACCCGCAGTACGCGGCGGTGATGGGCTTGCCGCCGTAGGTCATGATCTGGCCGGCCGTAGCGTCTACGGCCGCGTTGTTGTTGGGATAGGCGGTGATATCTTTGTTCTCGTCGCACGCCTGGCAGCAGTCGCCCGACGAGCAGATGTCGAAACCCTCGGCGGTGTGCTTGTTCCTGGCGATGCACGACAGCGTGTACGTGCGCGCCGCGACGTAGAGGGCCTTCAGCTCCTCCATCGGGTAGTTGTCCGGCTCCTCCTGGAGGTGGTGCAGGTAGTCGTGCATGGTCCAGACCCGTATCTGGCCGTCCCTGCCCTTGACCCTGATGGGCTGGGCCTCGTCGCACGCCGAGAAGGTGATGCCCGTGTAGTAGTAGGAGAGGATGTCCTGGTAGCTCCACCCGTCCTCCGCCATGTAGTAGACGCCGTCCATACACATCCCGACCCCGTGGGCGCGCCCGTGCCCTACGATGAAGTAGCTTGCGTCGGCCGAACCGCTCCTCGGGGGCGCTCCCGCTCCCCCGGGAACCGCGAATCCCATCAGCAGCATGGCCGTGGCGGCCATCACACCCAGTCTTCTCATTGCTTCAACCGTCCTCCGCGTGCAAAAGTGCCTGACCCTTTTGCACATCATTTGTTGTTGTTGTTAATAATAGTAACATTCTGTTAATAAACAACTATTCCTGTTAATACTACCGTCCCGTGTACCCCTCCGCGAAGTACCAGCGATCGGCGGCGTCCCCCACCCCGCTCGAGCACGTCCCCCCGCTCCTCCCGAGGTAGCTGAAGTAGGTGGAGCGCTCGACCACCACGGGCCTGTCGCTGCTCACCAACGTGCCGACCTCCTCGGCGGACAGACCGTCCACCGCGTCCACCGGTATGGTAAAACGCGAGCGCGGTGGTACGTTATACGTTTCATCAACAAAACTACCGCCGTTGAGCATGAACCGCACCGAGACGTCCGCCTCCTCGTCCCCCGGGTTGGACAGCAGAACGTAGGTATCGAACGCCCCGGCGGTGTACCCCTCGGCGAGGTACCACTGGTTTCGCGGCGCGGGCGCGCCCGAAGCGCCGTGCCCACCCTCGATCCCCTCGTAGTCGAAGTACATGGCCCGCTCGGCCGCGACCGGCTGCGTCGCGCGCAGGCGGATGGAGAAAGCCCTGTCCGACCAGCCACGGATGTCGTCGACGGCAATGGTCCGCCGGGCGTGGGGCGCTATGCCGAACTCTATGTCGGCGGGGGCCCCGCCGTCCCCGAAAAGGGTCATGGTGACATGGGTGAGGTAGTCGGTCGGATTGGCGAGAAGGACGTAGGTGTCAAAGCCGCCCCCGGTATAGCCCTCGGCGAAGTACCATTCGTTCGAGAGCTCCGTCAGGCCGGCCGAGCTGTGGCCCTCTTTGATGCCCAGGTAGTCGAAGTACATCGAACGCTCGACCACCAGCGGCCTGCTCGAGGTCACGCGGGTGGAGAACTCCGACTGCTCCATCCCCGACACGGAGTCCACGCAGACCGTATCGCGGGAGAACGGACCGACTGTACACTGCACGGCCACGGTGTTCCCCGACTCGTTCATGAAGGTGAGGGTCGCCTCGGACGCCTGGTCGGACGGGTTCTGCAGCAGCACGTATGTGTCGAACCCGTACGCGGTGCACCCCTCCGCCAGGTACCAGTCGGTGGAGGGCCCGGTGACCCCGGGGCTGGAGTGCCCCCCCGGGTAGGTGTCGAGGTAGCGGAAGTACATGGAGCGCTCGGCGATGACCCTCCCCTGAGTCGCGTCCACCACGCATGAGAACTCCTGGTTGACCAGCGTGTCGTCCACCCTCACTGTCTCGCGCGTATACGGCTCGAGACCCACCTCCTGGGCGATCTGCCTGCCGTCCTTCAGCTGGTAGGTCAGCCGCGCGGTGGCGGGGGTCCCGTCGGGGTTCATCAGCAGCACGTAGGTGTCGAAAGAGGCGGGCTCGCCCTCGCCAATCACCCGCTTGCCGCAGGCGAAATGGCTCCCCCAGTAACCCCCGTCATCCAGGTAGTCGACGCTCACGCCGGCGTTGCTGCCCGTCGAGTGGATGAACAGACCGCGGCCCACGTATATCCCGGCGTGGCCGACGCTCCCGTCCCCGGAGGAGTCGTAGAAGAAGATGGGGTCTCCGGCCAGCAGCTCCGGACGGCTCAGCGCGGCATAGCGCCCGTCGGCCGCCTGGTCGTCGGCACATCTCATCATGGGGTGGCCGAGGCAGGAACCCAGGACGTAGTAGACCAGCCCCGAGCAATCGTATCCGCCCTCGGCGTCGGACTCACCGCCCCAGACGTACGGGTAGCCCATCTTGGAGAAGGCACTCGCGATCGCCCTGTCCCTCTGCACGCCCATCAGAGGCGTCTGGCAGCGCAGCCAGTTGAAGGTCTCCTCGACGTAATCCAGGCGCCATTCCTCCATCTGGTCGGCCCTCTGGAGGCTGTAGGCCAGCTCGACGCGGGGGTAGAAGCCGGTCGGCAGCACCCGCGTGTCGCGGTACTTCAGGTGAAGGTCGTTCGCCGCGATGGAGACCCCGCTGTAGGCAGGCGCAAAGGGATACAAGCCCTGGGCGTCTTCGGCCGCCCCGTCCAGCTCCAGGCCGGCCACCAGCCCGGAGAGCGCGGCGGCGGCCGAATGCTGGCCGTACGGCTGGAACGACCCGTCCGGGTAAGGCTGGATGTAGCCGTGCTTGACCGAAAGGTTCGCGTACCTGTAGCCGGGATCGGAATCCGGCAGGTCGGTGAAGTGGATGCCGGGGTCGGTCTGCTCCCCGTCGACGCCGAAGAGCCGGGTCAGCGCGCAGCAGTACTCGAGGCGCAGGATCGGGTCGTTCGGGTGGAAGTTCCCGTCGTCGCCGCCGTTCATCCAGCCCCTGGCCGTGACGTAGTCCACCGCCTGCTGCAGCTCGGCGGGCAGCCCGGTCGTATCGGGGAAGGTCTCGGCGATGGCGGGGGCCGTCAGCCCGGCGGCGGCGGCCGTCAGGAGGGCCGCGACCAGCAGGGCCGCGACCGTGTGACGCGGCTGCTTCCTGCTGAACATCGCATCACCTCGTGCAGCCTTCGGCGAAGTACCAGGCCAGAGAGGGTGCCTTCACGGCCATCGAGTTCTCGCCGCCGTCCTTGTTGTTCCCGTAGAGGAAGTATTTTGCCCGCTCGACCACGATGGGCCCCGTGCCGTACACGCAGGTGGCAAACGACACGTTCTCCATGCCCGCCAGGTTGTTGACGGTGATGGTCCTCCGGCAGCCGGCCGGTATGGAGATGCTGGTCTCCGAGGTCGTGCCGTCCTCCCGGAGGAACCTCACGTTGGCGCCCTGGTCGGTCTGCGTGGGGTTGGCGAGCAGGATGTAGGTGTCAAAACCGGGGCCGGTGTACCCCTCGGCGAGGAACCAGTCGTTGGCAAGGGAATCGGTGGCCGTCGAGTTCGTGCCCTCGGTGACGCCCCCGTACTCGAAGTACATCGACCGCTCGACCACCACCGGCCGGTCCGACTCCACGGCGAAGGAGACCTCGCTGTCCTCCAGCCCGGGCACCTCGTCCACGTGCACGGTCCTGCGGGTCTCGGCGGGGACCTCGTACTCGCCGGTGACGACCTCTCCCCCCGGCACCAGGTAGTTCACCTTCACACGGGCCGGCTCCCCACCCGGGTTCATCAGCAGGACGAAGGTGTCGAACCCGTCGCCGGTATAGCCCTCGGCGAGGTACCACGTCGTAGCCGGAGCGGTGACCGCCGGGGAGTCCTGGCCTCCGGCCTTGCCGTCGTGGTTGTTGAAGTACATTGCCCGCTCGACAACCACCGGGTAGGCCGCGGTGACCTTCACCGAGAAGTCGGCCTGTTCGAACCCCTCCACGTCGGGGCACTCCAGGGTGAAGCGCGAGTGCGGGTCCATGGTGTAGGTGAAGTCGGTGGTGTACCCGTCGGAGCGCATGAACCGGAGGGTGACCGGGTTCTCGTTGTCGTCCGGGTTCTGAACAAGGACGAAGGTGTCGAACCCCCAGTCCGTGGAGCCCTCGGCCAGGTACCACTCGCAGGCCGGGGAGGCGACCCCGGGCGCGGCATGGCCCCCCCTCCCCCTCTCGAAGGAGAAGTACATGGCTCTTTCGGCGATCACCGGGACCCCGTTGGTGCTGCGAACGCACGTCGACACGTCGTTCACCAGGACGATCTCGTCGAGGTGGATGGTCCGTCGGCTGAAGGGAGGCAACTCCAGCGACTGGCTCTGCACCACACCATCGCCCCGCATGTAGTCGAGCTGGACCTGCGCGGTGGCCTCGCCGTCGGGATTCGCCAGCAGCATGTAGGTGTCGAACCTGGCAGTGTCAGTAAAGTATCCGTGGATGCCCAGCGCGATCCCCTCGGCGATCTTCTGCCTGAAAAAGGGGTCGGACAGCAACGCAGCCTCGGCGGGGTTGGTGAGGAATGCGCCCTCGACCAGGGACGCGGGCATATCTGTGTTACGCAGTACGAAGAAGTTGGCCTCCTTCACGCCGCGGTCCGGGCGCTCGCACTTGAGTAGCACCTGCTCCTGTATGTAGGTGGCCAGCCGGCGGCCCTCGCCCGAGTTGTAGTAGCAGTAGGTCTCGGTACCCTGGGACGCCTCGGTGTAAGCGTTGTTGTGGATGCTCACGAAGATGCTGGCGCGCGCGGCGTTCGCCATGTCGCAGCGCTCCTGCAGCGTCGGCTGGACGTCGGTGGTCCGGGTCATCATCACGTCGTAGTTGAGCTTATTCAGCTCTTCGTGGGCGCGCAGCCCGATGTCCAGGTTCACGTCCTTCTCCAGGACGCCGTTCGCCACCGCTCCGGAGTCGGGGCCCCCGTGGCCGGGGTCCAGGCACACCAGTGCCGCGCGGCCGCCCTCCTGCTCGCCCGCCGAGGCGAGCCCCGCTCCGAGCAGCGAGAGGAGCGCCGCCCCCACTATGATGGCTGTCAGTCTGGAACTCATCTTCAAGTTATACGCTTTCCCGCCGACTTCACTCCAAAGAAAAAGCCAGGCACGCACGAAGTTATCTTCAGCTCCCTGGCAAAAGGATTATTCGGTTCGACTCAAAAGCTTAACATTACCTATTTCTTTAATCGACCCCGGCCGCCCTTCCCATGAGCCCACACGTGAGAATTGACCTCAACCGTTTTTTCTCAGCAGAACTGGATAGAGTGAAAGAATACCTCAGACCGAAACTTTCACTGGGAAGCCATTGTGATGGATGAAAGAAATGGTCTGAGGTATTCTTTCAGACTTAGTACCCCCTTACGCCGAGGGAGTCGGTGCCGCCGCTGCGGTTCTCGAAGTAGATGGCCCTCTCCACGATCACGGGTCCGTCGGCCGTCACCTTCACGCTCATCTCCCGGTCGGGCAGGAAATCGTGCACGTTGACCGAGAACCGGCTTCGCGGCTGGACCTCGGCGGTCTTCACCGTGTTTGTCCCGTTCGGCTCCATGTAGGTGAAGGTCACGTTGCGGACCTCGTCGCCGGGGTTCTGCACCAGCACGAACGTCTCGAACCCCTGGGCGGTGTACCCCTCGGCCAGGAACCAGGTGGAGTCGGGCGTGGGTGTGCCGATGCAGTCGTGTCCGTCGCTGCGGTCGTTCCAGTACATCGCCCGCTCGACCAGCACGGGGTGCTCGGAGCGGACCTTGACCGAAACCTCGGTGGCCGGCAGGTACGCGTCCACCAGGATGGTAAAGCGGCTGGCCGGGGGCACGACGTACTGCTTGACGGTGTTGGTGCCGTCCGGCTCCATGAAGGTCACCGTCACGTTGTTGAAGGAGTCGGCGGGGTTCTGTATGAGCACCCACTCCTCGAAGCCCTGGTCGGTGTATCCCTCGGCCAGGTACCAGGTGTCGCTGGTGGACACAGCCCCGATAGAGCAGGTGCCCGCCTTCATGTAGTTGAGATACTGGGCACGCTCCACCACCACCGGCCGGTCGCTCTCGATCTGCGTGGAGACCGAGTCCGCGGGCACTATGTCATCCACGTGGATGGTGAACCGCGAGTGCGGCCCCACAGTGTAGTCGCGCACCTCGTTGCCCGTCCCGGCGGTCATGAAGGTCGCGGTCAGGTGGGCGTCGGCGTCGCCCGGGTTCTGGACGAGGACGTACTCGTCGAAGTCCTCCGCCGTGTACCCTTCCGCCAGGTACCAGGTATCCGACGGCCTCGACACCCCGATGGAGTCATGGCCCGCCCTGCGCCCGTTGAAGTACATGGCCCGCTCGGCGGCCACAGGCCTGTCCGAGAGCAGGTAGGTGCTCACCTCGGCATCGGGGAGGATGTCGTCCACGGTAATGGTGAACCGGCTGGAGGCCGGCACCGTGTAATCGCGGGTCACCGTGCCGCTCCCGTCGAGCATGAAGGTCGCGTGCACCGCTGCCGGCTGCGGGTCCGGGTTCTGGATGAGGACGTACTCCTCGAACTCGCCGCCGGTCTCGTTGTGCCCGGTGAAGCCCTCGGCCAGGTACCACTCCGTGGACAGGTCGGGAATCGACGAGTTGACGTAGACGGGTGTTCCCGCGGGCCGTACCTCGTATGCCGTGTTGTTCGCGGCGCTGTCCATGCGGGCCGTGTAGATGCCGTCCGGCGCGGCCGTCCCGCCGTCCTCCTTTCCATCCCACTCGAACTGGTGCGAGCCGGTGGTCTTCGAGCTCTGCGCGTAGGAGCGCACCTTCTCGGCCCCCTTCCAGATCGAGGGCGTGACCTTCGCCCCCACCGGCAGGGTGTACGTCACCGTGGCGTGCTCGTTCACGGCGTCCCCGTTGGGGCTGATGGCGTGCCCGTCCGCGCCGACCCCGGTGAGGTCGCGCATCCTGCGGTCGGCCACCGTTGACGGCAGCAGCGCCGGGTTGGTGATGGCGGGCGCGGCGGCGGAGCTGGGGAAGTACAGCGTTGGGACGCGTGCGGCGGGATCGGCCGCTTCCCAGTCCGCGCGCGAGAGCACCGGCACGCGCACCGGCCATGCGCTCGGCTTGTAGTAGAGCTTCCCCGCCCCGGCGTCCAGGGTGAGGCCCGCCACCGCGTCGATCAGCCCGAGGGACGCGGCTCCTCTCGGGTAGTAACCCAGGGTCTGGGTGTATGTAGAACCCTCCCCGGTCCGGCCCGATCCGTCCCGGGACGCGCCGCCCGGGAAGACCGGCGGTCTCATACCGCTGTCCACCGACGGCCCGCCGCCCGAGCCGCCCGGGTACTCGAGGGAGTCCCACCAGCAGCCGTTCATCGCGGTGGCGAAGTAGATCTCGAGGTCCCAGTACCGCGCGGACATCGCCAGCGGGTTTGCGCCGTTGAGGTTCACCCGCAGGTAGGACGCCACCTCGTCGCGCCACAGGTTCTGCGAGACCCACTCGGTGTAGGGGTCGTAGCTGGTGTGCGAGCAGCCGTACATCTTCAGGGTCTTCAGGGTGGACTCGGCCAGATCGGTCTTCAGGTAGTCCGTGTTGGTGGTGGTGAACCCCGGCGTGCGGCCCCCCGACAGCAGGTAGAGCAGCCCGTTGCCCGGGTAGATGCTGTAGGCGTCGGCGTCCTCGGCGGCCATATCCTGGTCGATGCACACCGCGTAGTGGTCGGAGCGCCAGAGGTCGTACTCCAGCGTCTGGTTTATCAGCTCGACCTGCCCGCCGCACTTCGCGGCGTAATTCGCGTCCGGTGACGGCAGCGCCAGGGCCATCTGCCGCGCCGCCTGGTGCGCGGCCAGGCACTTGACCCCCAGGTACGCCTGGTCCTTGCCCCTCTGGATGGCCAGCGATCCCTGGTCGATGGTGTTCTGGGTGTACTGGTCCGGGATCCCGTTCGCGTTGTCGTCGCAGTTGATGATGAAGTCCACGAACTGCCTGACCAGGCCGAACCGCTGCTGGACGTAGGCCAGATTCCCGGTGGTCTTCCAGTACTTGTAGAGCAGAAGGATGAAGTTCGCGTTCTCCTCCACCGCCATGTTGTACGGGTAGGACTGCCCCGCGGCGTAGTCGACCGCGCCCATGTCGTGCGAGAGGTAGGTCCCCTGCTGCGCGGTCTTGAGGTACAGCGTCCACTCGTCCATGACCGTCTTCAACAGATCGGGCCAGTACGAGAAGTAGAACCAGGCGTGGTTGTACTCGACGTCCACGGTCCCGTGGTACCGGCAGGTGGAGCCCTCCCAGACGCTGAACCAGTCGCGGTTCATGTCGCTGTGCATCCACCAGGTGTTGATCAGGTAGCACTGGAAGGAGTAGGCGATGAGGTTCTTCACGTCGGAGCCGTACGCTGCGGGTAGCTTGAGGTAGGAGTCCGACGAGATCGTCGAGTCGAAGAAGTCGGACTTCGCCTTCAGGTCGTCCCCCGCGTCGCGGTTGGTCACCGCGTAGCCCGCGACCTCGTTGACCGTGGACCACTCCTGCGTGTAGCGGAACTTGAAGGTGGAGTCCGAGTACGCGGAGTTCGAGGCGCCGAAGACGTAGCCGGGCACGTGACCGGCCAGCACGAAGTGCTTCTCGACCTCCTCCCCGGGGAGGAGCGGCACCGCGGGGCTCCAGACCGCGCCCGAGTAGCCCCTGGGGTAGAAGCTGAAGGTGGGCTTCTTGTAGTCGCTGTAGGTGGTGGGGTAGCCCGAGGGCGAGCCGAACTCCCATAGCGTGTCGGCGGTAAAGTCGGAGAACTCGAGCTCGGCCGAGCCGCGGAAGTCCACGTCCGCGGCCTCCGCCAGCGGCAACGCAAGCGCCTCGGTCGCCGACCTCACCTTGAACAGGTTGTACGACTCGTCGTAGTAGTTGTAGATGTTACCCCACGTCATCCCGGTGGCGTCCGCGTCCGAGTACTCCGACGGCGGGCTCTGTGCAAAGGTCCGCTTGTGCGGCCTGGCCAGGATGAACTGGGGGGACACCGGGGCGATCCCGTTGTTCTTCACCTTCACGTCCACGTAGAAGAACGGGGCGCCCGAGGCGTTCTCGTTCCCGGGGTAGAAAGGCGCGCGGAAGGTCACCGTCTGCTCGAGGGTGGTGGCCGTCGAGGAGCAGGTGAACGTCTGCGAGGTCATGCTCAGCGTCTCGGTGAGGTTCTCCCAGACGGGGTAGCGGTCGGTCAGCGGGAGCGCGCGGATGGTCGCCCCGTCCTTGAGGGCGAGCACCATGTCGGCGAGGTCGCCGGTCCCGTCGCCGAGGCTCGAGTACCGGGCCGCGAGCCTCTGCGGCACCAGGTTCAGGCTCGCACGCGAGCCCAGCCTGCCGAGGGCGGTCTCGAAGGCGACCTGGCCCGAGCCGCCGGCGAAGCGGATGGGCGCGCCGGAGTTCAGCCTGCTCTCGAAGGCGCTGATCTCCACCGCGTTGACCCCTGCCTTGAAGATCCGGATGGTGCTGATGGCGGCGTTGTCCTTGCACCCGCTCTCGTCCGAGCGCAGCTTCACGGTGAGCAGGCCCTGGGAGTTCGTGACGGCCGAGAAGGTCCGCTGGTAGGCCCTGTTCGCGCCCGGGGCAGCGGCGTAGATATCCAGCTTGGACAGCTTCGGCGACCCCTGGATATATACGTTGAAGATCCGCTTGCCGGAGGAGGTGAAGTAATGCTCCACGAAACTCAGTTCGACGGTGTAGGTGGTCGAGGGCTGGAGGTTGCCGACGGCGTAAGAGAAGTAGCGGCCCACCCGCTGCCGCTGAAACTTGTATGCCTGCTTCGTAACGGTGTCGGTCCCGCTGATGGCCTGCCCCGTAAACTGGGTGGGCACGGTGAGCCCGTTGCCGCTGTTGTCCTGCAGCTCGACCACCGGCTGCCCGGGGCCGAGCGCCATCGCGGACCCGCTCGACAGCAGGCATATAAAAAACAGCGCGGCCACCGCTGTGCCGGCGACCAGCGAGATCCTGAGTACTCTGTTCATATCCCCTATAACGATAGAACAACCGGGGCGCAACTGCCATGGGGAAATCCCAAGCTGTTCCCCACCAGGGCGCAACTGCCATGGGGTGATTACCACGGAGCGACCCCTCCGTCTTTATACGCCCGCGACACCCGATTGACGCCGGGAACCCCGCCGGTGTTCTTCTCGCCCCACCGTAATATAATGTCTGAATCATCCGGCCGGTAGCGCAAGGGGGCGTGATGGAAGAGAAGGCGATGGATCCGAGGGTGCTCGTCGCCAGGCTCGTCTGCTGGAGCCTGGTGGGGTTCGACCTGCTGCTGGGAGGGCTGTCGCTCGTCGCCCCCCGGCTGGTTCTGAAGCTGTTCGCGCCGGGGGCCGAGCCTGAGGGAGCACCGCTGCTGCGCAGGGCCGGCTCCATATGGATGTTCTTCGTACCGGTCCAGGTGTGGGCCGCTCTGAAGGCGGACAATCCCACGGCGCTCAGGACGGTCTCCATTCTGAGGCTCCAGGAGGTCGGCGCGGACCCCATGTGGCTCGCCACGGGTGAGGGTTTCGGGTGGTTCGGAAGGGCGGGGCTGGTGTTCGCGCCGGTGTTCAACCTGGTGGTCGGGAGTTACCTGTGGTGGCTCGCCCGCAGGTTGGAGGAGACGGGTTGAGGTCGGCGGGAACCCGTTGTTGACACCGTGGAACCCGCGCACCTAGACTTATCGCCGGTACCGGGTATATTTACTCGCGGTCTCCTGCGACCGTGGTTGTTTCGCAGATGCTCAAGCCGAGGGATTCCAGGGGAGCTGCCCTTGAAGTACCAGAAGCTGGTAAAAGACAGCCTCGGGATCATTCCCCTCGCTCTCGTGCTGTTCGTTCTCTGGATCATCTTCACGGGCAAGCTGAACTGGCACCACCTGGTCCTGGGAGCCGTGACCTGCCTCCTGGTATCCGCCTTCAGCTTCTACCTCCTGCGCGGGCGCCTGGACCCGCAGCTCAACGGCAGGTTCGCCCTGCGCTTTCCGCTGTTCGCCGGGCTGCTCTTCTGGGAGATAGTCAAGGCCAACTGGGACGTGATGAAGCGGATAATATCGCCCAGCTTCCCGATAAGCCCCCAGATAGTCGACTTCGAGTCGTACCTCGAGTCCGACATGGCCAAGACGGTGCTCGCCAACTCCATCACCCTCACGCCGGGCACGGTGACGGTCGACATCCAGGGCTCGCGCTTCTTCATCCACTGCCTCCACGACGACTTCACCGAGGACCCCGGCTCCGGGAAGCTTCAGCGGATGACCGCCTGGCTGTTCTCCGAGGGGCCGGCGGAGATGAGGAGCCTCAAGTGAACAGCTTTCTCCTGGCCCTCGCGGCGGGGATCATGGTGAACGCCTTCCTGTGCCTGTACCAGGGCGTCAAGGGTCCCGCCGTCCAGGACCGGGTCATCAGTATCAACATCGTCAATACCAAGACCCTGGTGGTGCTCCTTCTCGCCTTCTACGTGATAGGAGACGAGGCCCTCTACGCGGACATCGCGCTGGTCTACGCGCTGTTGAACTTCGTAGTAACCGTGGCGGTATGCAGGTACCTCGAGACTGAAAGAGAGAGCCTTGGTCGGAGCGGTACGTAACACCCTGTCCGTTATCTTCGGGCTCATCGGCCTGTACTTCTTCGTGGTCGGCACGACCGGGCTGCTGCGCTGCCCCGACCTCTACTCCAGGCTCCACCCCTCGACGAAGTGCGACACGCTGGGCGCCTGCTCGGTGACACTCGCCCTGATGATCCAGACCGGTTTCACCATGGTGACGTTGAAGCTGCTGGCCATAGTGTTCTTCGTGCTCCTCTCCAGCGCGGTGTGCGGCCACGCCATCGGCAGGAGCGCCTTCAGGACGCGGGTGGTGCCGTGGCACAAGGCGGGCGTGAGGCCCTGGCCCCTGGAGGACGAATGAACTGGACGCTCAATCTCCTGATCATGATATTCCTGCTTGCCACGGCCGCCGCGGCCATCTCGATACGCGACCTGCTGGCCGCCGCGATCGTCTTCAGCGCCTACAGCCTGATGATGGCGATAATGTGGACCCAGCTCCGGGCGCCGGACCTGGCTCTCACCGAGGCCGCCGTGGGCGCGGGCGTCACCACCGTCCTGCTGGTCATCACGATCTTCAAGACGGTCCGCCGGGAGGACAAGCCGCAACGCAGGCGCATCCGTGAGTCCCGGGAGGAGGAGCGTTGAGGCGCCTGCTGGTGGTGGCCGCGCTGGCATGCCTGGGCATCATGCTGCTCTACACCATCGGCAGGATGCCTCCCATGAACAGCGGGAGCACCCCGGACAAGACGCACGTGGTGCCCAGGTACCTGGAGCACGGCGAGGAGGAGGGCGGCGCCCCCAACATCATCACCAGCGTCATCCTCAACTACCGCGGTTACGACACCATGGGGGAGGTCACGGTCATCTTCAGCGCCCTGTGCGCCGTGGTGGCCCTGCTCGACCGGGAGAAGAGGGGCAGGAGCCGCTCCGCGGCGGACATCTCGAAGGTGAAGAGCAGCGTCATCGTGCGCACGGTGGTGCGCATCGCGGTGCCGGTTATCATACTGTTCGCCGTCTACACCATCCTGCACGGCGAGACCTCGCCCGGCGGGGGCTTCCAGGGTGGCGCGATAGTCGGAGCCAGCATCATCCTTTTCACTCTGGCGTTCGGCCTCCCGGAGTCCACCGACCGGATGCCGCTGGGGGCGCGCATCCCGATGGAGAGCTCGGCCATGCTGGCATTCCTTGCCATGGGCTTCCTGGGCCTCGCCTTCGGTGTCGAGTTCCTGACCTACGCGCTGCCCGGTATCCACGGCCAGGCGACCGAGACGATCCGCATGCTCATGCTGATGGTCGTCGAGATCGGGATCGGGGTCGCCGGGGGGATCATCTTCATCTCCATCGTCTTCGCCATGATACGAGAGGACCGTTATGAACTTCAGCCGGATATTCCATAACCTGAACTACGTGGTGTCGGCCCTGCTGTTCCTGATGGGGCTCTACGCGGTCACCGTCAAGCCGAACATCATCAAGAAGCTCATCGGGCTGAACATCATGGAGACCTCGGTGTTCCTCCTCATCGTGTCGGTGGGGATGGTGGATAACGGGGTCGCCCCCATCGTCACCGAGGGGTACAGGAACGCGCTGGAGGCGGGCAGGGTCGTGAACCCCATTCCGCAGGCGCTGATCCTCACCGGCATCGTCGTGGCGGTGAGCACCACCGCGGTGGCGCTCTCCCTCTGCCTGCGCGTGCACGAGAAGTACGGCACCCTCAACGCCCCCGAGATCCTCGGAAGGGACGTGCTTTGAACCTGGCCGCCAGGCAGCCGGTACTCCTGGTAGCGGTCCCGCTCGTCTTCGCGGCGACCTGCCCGCTGTGGGGGATGTGGAAGCGGCGCATCTGCTTCTACTGGGCGCTCGGGGGCATGTCCGTCACGGCGTTCCTCGCATGGTCCCTGATCGGGAAGGTCTCTCAGAAAGCGCCGCTCACCTACAACGTCAGCGGTTGGCGGCCTCCCTGGGGGATACAGATACGCATCGACACGGTAGGACTCCTTCTCGCATGCACTATCACCGCCATGTCCATACTGCTGCTCCTGTACTCGTACCGGTACGTGGAGAAGGAGATCCCGACGCAGCGTATCGTCTACTACTACACGCTGCTGCTGCTGATCTTCACCGCTATGCTCGGCTGCTCGGTCACGGGAGACCTCTTCAACTTCTTCGTCTTCATGGAGATCTTCTCGATAACCTCGTACGCCCTGGTCGCCATCTCGGGAGAGCGCAGGGCGATAAGGGCGGCCCTCAAGTACCTGTTGATGGGGGCGACCTCCAGCCTTACGGTCCTGCTGGCCATATCGTTCCTGTACAGCGTCACCGGCAGCCTCAACATGGTGGACATCGGCCAGGTGCTGGAGCGAATGGGCAGGACGTCTTCGCCCTACCTGCCGGTGGCGGCCGCGGCGATGATATTCTTCATCGCCGGCTTCTGCGTCAAGGCGGCCGTCTTCCCCGTCCACGTGTGGCTGCCCGAGGCGCACTCCATCGCGCCCTCCCCCGTGAGCGCGCTGCTGTCGGCCCTGGTCATCAAGATGGGGGTCCTGGGGATAATCCGCACCCTTTTCACCGTCTACGGCAGGGGGTTCTCCTCCTTCTCCGAGGTGTGGGGGGCGCTCGCGACCGTGCTCTCCTGGGCCGCGGCGTTGTCCATACCGGTGGCGGCGATCATGGCCATCATGCAGACGGACCTCAAGGTGATGATCGCCTACTCCTCGGTGGTGCACGTCGGGTACATCGTGCTGGGTATCAGCGTCCTCTCGGTCCAGGGGTTCGCGGGAGGCCTGTTCAACATAGTCGCCCACGCCATGGGCAAGGGCTGCTTCTTCCTCGTCGCCGGCATCATCATCTACAAGCACGGCTTCCGGCGAATCGACGACCTGAAGGGACTGGGGCGCAGCATGCCCGTGACCGCCGGTGCCTTCGCGATCGCGTCCCTTTCCATCGTCGGTCTCCCGCCCTCGGCGGGCTTCATCGCCAAGTGGAACATCCTGTACGGCTGCCTCCAGCAGTCCCAGTACATCCAGGTCGTCCTCGCGCTCTTCGGGAGCATGCTTTCGGCGGTGTACTGCTTCAAGGTCGTCTACTACATGTTCTTCACGGGCAGCAACGTCGGGGCGAAGATGGACGAGGGCCCCATGACCATGCTTATCCCGGTAACGCTGCTGGCCGCGGGCACCGTGTTCTTCGGGATCTTCTCGGCCCTTCTCATGCCCACACTGAGCAACGCGGCCCGGGTGCTTCTGGCCAGGTAAAGGGAGGATGTTTTGGGCAAGGTGACCAGTTCGGTGCTTCCGTCGATAATCGTGTTCACGCCGTGGCTGACGCTGCTGGTGGCGGCCCTTTGGGCGCGGAGCAGACCCAGGACGTCAAGGGGCCTCTATACCGCCATCACGGTGGCGACCGGCCTGCTGATCCTGCCCATGTACGGGATCGCTCTCGACGGGGGGGTCGTGCGCCAGCACCTGGTGAGGGTGGTCCCCGGCATAGACCTCGCCTTCAGGATCGACACCGTCGGCTTCTACTTCGGGCTGCTGCTCGCCGTCCTGTGGATAGCGGCCGGCGTGTACTCGCTGGGGTACATCCACGAGCGCCACACCCGCTACTACTGCTTCCTCGCGCTCAACCTCTCGTTCTGCCTGGGCGTTGCCTTCTCGGCCAACATGTTCACCCTGTTCATCTTCTACGAGCTGATGAGCCTTGCCACCTATCCGCTGATCATCCACGAGGAGACCGCGCTGGCCAGGCGCGCGGGCCTCAAGTACCTGATCTACTCGATCAGCGCGGGGGCCGTGATCCTGGCCGCGGTCCTCATGCAGTACTTCTACGGAGACACGCTCTCCTTCCTGGGCCACGGCACGCTGAGCCTGGCCAAGGTGAGCAAGCCGGTGCTGCTGACCATCTTCTCGGTGTACATGCTTGGCTTCGGGGTCAAGGCCTGCATTATGCCCCTGCACGGCTGGGTACCGGACGCTCACCCGGCCGCTCCGGCTCCGGCCAGCGCCCTGCTCTCCGGGGTCCTGCTCAAGGTGGGGGCCTTCGGCATAATCCGGGTCCTCTACGACGTGTTCGGTATCAAGCTGCTGCGCGAGCTCGGGGTCGGCCTGCCCATGCTGTACGTGGCCAGCTTCACCATCATCGTCGCCTCGCTGTTCGCCATACCGCAGACGGACCTCAAACGGCGGCTCGCCTACTCCAGCGTGGCACAGGTCTCATACATAATCCTGGGCCTGTTCCTGCTCTCCCCCGACGGCGCCGTGGGGGGTCTGCTGCAGATAGCCCACCACGCCTTCATGAAGGGTACGCTGTTCCTCTGCGCCGGGATAATCATCCACGAGACCGGTAAACGCGACATCGCGGACATGGAGGGGGTCGGCTCGAAGCTTCCTCTCACCATGATGGCGTTCTCCATCGCCGCGCTGGCCATGATGGGCACGCCCGCGACCTGCGGGTTCATAACCAAGTGGGAGCTGGGGCTCGGGGCCATCCAGGCGCACCGCGGATACTTCATCGTGGTGCTGCTGATAAGCGCGCTCCTCAACGCGGTCTACTACCTGCCGATAGTCTACCTGGCTTTCTTCAAGAGCAAGGAGACGATCAAGTTCTCGAAACGGGAGACGAGGCCGAGCATGCTCATTCCCACCCTGGTCTGCGGGGTCATGGTCATAGTCCTGGGCATCTTCGTGACCGTTCCGGGGTTACCCTACTCACTTGTCAAGGTCGTCGTGAACGCCGTCTTCTGAGGGAATCACCATGATGCTGGTTCATGAGGCCGGTTCGGCCACGGTGAAGTCGGTGCTGCCGGGTGTGGCGGTGCTGGTCCCGCTCGTCGGCATGTTCGTGGTGCTGGCGGTGGGCGACCGTGCCGAGAAGGTCCGCAACTGGCTGGCGGTGACGTTCGCGGCCGGCGCCTTCGCGGTCTGCGTTGCGATGTACCCGACCGTGATATCGGAGCACAGCGTCGCGGAGTTGAACCTGGACATCTTCCTGGGCGACTTCCGGTTGGCAACCGACCAGATGGGCCTCCTCTTCGCCCTGGTAGCGTCGGCGGTCTGGCTCGCCGCCACCCTGTACTCCTTCAATTACATCGGGCACGAGGAACGGAGGACCTCCTTCTTCGTCTTCATGCTGCTGTCCGAGGCGGCCTGCCTGGGGGTGTTCCTCTCCGCGGACTTCTTCAGCCTGTTCGTCTTCTTCGAGATCATGGGGCTCGCCGCCTACCCGCTGGTGGTCCACAGCCGGACCTACGAGGCCAGGCGGGCGGGCGTCAAGTACATATTCATGGCCGTGTACGGGGGCTTGAGCCTGCTGCTGGGCGTGCTGCTCTACTCGAACTACGCGGGGGTCCTGGGGTTCACCGCCCGCCCCGAGAGCGCATACCTGACCACCGGCTCCTGTTTCATCGTCGCGGGATTCATGATGTTCGGCTTCGGGATCAAGGCCGGCATGGTCCCCCTCCACGTGTGGCTCCCCCTTGCGCACCCCGCGGCCCCTTCGCCCGCCAGCGCCCTGCTCTCGGGCGTCATGATAAAGGCGGGAGCGTTCGGTTTCCTGAGGATAGTGCAGACCTTCCAGACGCCCGCGACCGAGCACGTCGCGAGGCTGGCCACCCGGTATGCGACGGAGGCCCCGGCGACCGAGCACCTGACCGGCTCCTGGCGGTACCTGCACGACCTGGGCTGGGTGATCATCCTCCTTGCCCTGCTCACCATGGTCACCGGTATGG
This sequence comes from Actinomycetota bacterium, assembly GCA_018831265.1. Taxonomy (GTDB): domain Bacteria; phylum Actinomycetota; class Geothermincolia; order Fen-727; family Anoxymicrobiaceae; genus JAHJCO01. Next base: position 3,137 of record JAHJCO010000005.1, on the reverse strand, counting down.
TCCTGGCACTGGTCCAGGACAACGTCAAGCGGCTGTTGGCCTACTCCAGCATCAGCCAGATGGGCTTCATCCTGCTGGGCGTGGGGGTCGGCGCTTACCTGGGCCCCGAGGGAGGCATCGGGCTGGCAGGCGCCTTGTACCACATACTGAACCACGCCTTCTTCAAGGCCCTGCTCTTCCTCGGTGTGGGTGCGGTCTACTACGCGACCCATGAGCTCGAAATGACGAAGCTGGGAGGCCTGTGGCGGAAGATGCCATTCACCTTCGCCTTCACCCTCATCGGCGGGCTCGGGATAATGGGCATCACCGCCTTCAACGGCTTCGTCTCAAAAACCCTGCTGCACCACGCGGAGATAGAAGCGCTCAACGTGGCCGGCGGCGCGGCTTGGCTGCGCGTGGTCGACGTCGTGTTCATGATCACCGCCGGCGGGACGATCTGCTACATCGCGAAGCTCATCGGTCTGACCTTCTTCGGTCACCAGCGCTCCGCGCACGCCGCCCATGCCAGGGAGGTGCCCGCTTTCATGCGCGTAGCCATGGGCGCGCTTGCGGCAATGGTTCTGGCCGTCGGGCTCTTTCCCGGGTGGTTCATGCGCACCTTCATCATCCCCGCCCTGAGGGTGTTCATCGGCCTGGATTCCCACGCCGTGGCCCACCTCGGGGAGTTGAAGTTCTACACGCTCGACAACATGCTCGCCATCCTGCCGCCGCTGGCCATCGGGGTCACTTTTTTCCTGGTGATGCGCCGCTGGGACCTGTTCCGCCTGAGGCTCCCGGAGGCCGCGGGCGTGGATTACTACTACACTCGTACCGAGGTCGGGTTCCTGAGGCTGTGCTTCGCCGGGTCGCGCCGCTACGGGCAGCTCAGGGCCAAGTACTACCCGCTGGCCAGGACGAGGGCGGAGTACCTTCTCGACCTGTGGCGCTACGCGAACCAGGAATACCGCCGGGCCCGGCGGGAGGGGTTCGACCGCATAGCGGGACTGCCCATGGACATATCGGGGTTCACCGCCTACGTGCGGGCGGTCCAGTTCACCGGCGATATCGTCTACGGGGTGATAATCTTCGCGGTGGTCGTCGCGGTCCTCGCCTTCACGCTGCTCCTGTAGGAGGGCACGCGGCGGCTCAACTCCTCCGGCTGGAGGGGTAGCCGGGGGGTCTTCTCGTCGGAGCGGTTCTTCAGCGACGCCATCAACACAAGGCCCAGTATCAATACCAGCAGGATGGCCACGGTGATGGCTATGCGCAGCAGCAGGGAGCGGCTGAACAGCCTGTGTGAGGCGATCGACCACGGCGCCGTCTTCGCGGTCTCGGCAGGCGTCTCCTCGACGGCCGCGGGCTCATAAGGCGCGGCGGCGCGTCCGGCGCCCGGAGGTTCCCCTTCTCCCCGTGCCGGCAGGATATCTCCTTCGTCCTTCAGTGGTTCCTTGCACTCGGGACAGAAGAACTTCTGCTCGTCCACCTCCGCGCCACAGCTCGTACACTCCATACCGCTACCTCCCTGGTCAGACCGCTCTGGGATATTCTACTACCTCGGCTTCCAGGCTCCTCTTCTTGAGTACCGCGATCGAGATTGCCTCAGGCACGCGACACCCGCTTGGCCGCCCCTCGCTTCACTTCGGGAACCCCTCCGTATATGATTTGCGCTGACAGTCTGCCCGTCCACCAGTTCGGCATCGCAGGTGGCCGGGCCGGAACGCCGGAGGTATCCAGCGAGCATGAACATACTGTTCGTGGTGAAGGAGTTCCCCCACAGCAGGGTCATAGGCGGGCCCATCATCATATACAACCGCGTGAAGTACCTGGCGCGCGCGGGGCACGCCGTATCCCTGGTGGCCTTCAAGCCGTACGAGCCGAGCCCAGAGCAGGTCGAGTCCATCGCCCGCTACTGCGAGGACCTGCGCCTCGTCCCCCCCGTCCCGCGGCGGGGAGCGATGCGGCGGGCCAGAGACTTCTGCCTCGGCCCGGTACCGCCCTACTTCATGCTCAACTACTCCGAGGAGATGTACGAAGCCATCCGGGTCATGGTGCGCGACCGGGCCTATGACGTGGCGGTTTCCGAGTACTCGATGGTAGCCCAATACCTGTACCGGAACCCGGACCTGGAGGGCATCAGGCGGGTGATGTCCGTGCACGAGTGCTACTACCTGGCAAGGCGCAAGGTCCGGCAGGTGCAGGGTCTGAGCAGGGAGGGCCTCGCCGCCTGCCTCCAGCTCAAGGGGCTCAAGGAGTTCGAGTTCGACATGTACGCAGACGCCGACAAGGTGCTGACCCTGACCGAGGAAGGCAGGGACGAGCTGCTCGTCATCAGGCCCGGTCTGGACATCTCGGTGGTCCCGCACGGCGTCGACACCGAGGGGTTCCGCCCCGTGGAGCGCCCCCCGGGTCCGCCCACGGTGATGTTCCTCGGGAACTACCTGCACGACCCCAACCGCGACGCGATGGTCTGGTTCGCGACGGAGGGCTGGCCACGCCTCAAGAGGGAGGTGCCTGACTGCCGCTTCCTTGTGGTGGGGCGCGGACCGACCCCCGACATGCAGGAGCTGGCCCGGCGCGATCCCTCCATCGTGCTGACGGGGACCGTGGACGAGGTGCAGCCGTACTTCGCCGAGAGCGACGTGTTCATCTGCCCGGTCCGGATGGGCGGGGGCTTCAGGGGCAAGGTACTCGAAGCGATGGCCTCCGGCGTCCCCGTGGTATCGACCTCCCTGGGGGCGGAGGGGCTTCCCGCGCTCGATGGGGAGAACATGGTTCTGGCTGAGACCCCGGTGAGCCTCGCGGCGGAGGCGGTCCGGTTGCTGCGGGACGGGGAGGCGGCTTCGCGCATCGCGGCGAACGCCAGGCTGCTCATGGAGGAGAAGTTCTCCTGGCAGCACGGAGTCGAGATCCTCGAAAAGGTCCTCCTCGAAGTCGTCACCAGCTAATACCGTGCCAGGCACATTAGGCCTGAAGTATTAGCCCTGGTATTCAGAGATACGATTAGTCCCCTTGCTCAGCCACAAGGTTGAAAATGAAAGAAAACCTCAGACCATTTTTTTCATTATTGCCTGTAACTCGGGATTCCGGATGTAATGCAAAAAATGGTCTGAGGTTTTCTTTCATGTAGTAACTAGCTACTGAGCAAAGGGACTAATCGT
>JAHJCO010000035.1 GCA_018831265.1 Actinomycetota bacterium | reverse complement strand
GGTGAACATCCACGACAACGTGATCTCCAACCACTCCGAGGGTATTGTGGCCTCCGGCTTCGAGGAAATCACCATAACCGGGAACACCGTGGGCGGGGCAGCGGTCCCCGGCAACAGAACGGGGATCGGTGTCTCTGCCCCCTGGGGGGCGAGCTCACGGGCTTTCGTGAGCGCCAACAAGGTGGACGTGACCGGGGGCCTGTGGATGAGTGTTGGAATCGAGTTCTCGAACCATGCGCGGGGAGAGATCAAGGACAACGAGGTAACGGGGGGAGACAACTCGATCCAGGTGAGATCCTGCGATGAGGTGACGGTGAGCGCCAATACCCTTGCCACCTATTCCACGACCGGCCTCGAGTTCCGCCAGGCGACCGGGACGGTGAGGGACCAGACCCTTACCGAAGGGCGCCAGGGAATACTGGCATACGACTGCCCGGAAGTGCTTCTCCAGAGAACGAACATCACCAACAACGTGTTCGCGGGGGTCAACTGCTCGAACTCCAGCCTGAGTGCCGAGGACGCCAAGTTCTACGGTCACAGCTCGTCGGGGATAGTGGGTAGCGGTCCCTCCCTCTCTGTGGAGCGCTGCACCTTCGAGGAGATCGGTTCGGCAATAGCCTGGTCCGGTGAGGATGCGTCGGTGATGGGCAACACCATGAAGGGGTGCGGCAGCGGCGTTTATCTCACCGGCTCCGATATCAACGTGACCGCGAACGGTAACAAGCTGACAGGAAAAGACAAGAGCGGCGTGGGGCTCTTCCTCACCGACTTCCACGGCAGCGCCTCCGGAAACATCATTACGGGATTCGGCGTCGGGGTATCGACCGATTCTGCCCACGACTACCCCCGCATAACCGGAGGTAACCGGATCCAGGACAACGGCATGGGCGTCACCAACACCGGCCCCGAGTACGTGAACGCGTCGGGCAACTGGTGGGGAGACACCTCGGGTCCGGCCCCCTACGGGGACTGCAACGGGATAAGCGAATACGTGGACGTGCAGCCCTGGGTGGGCCAGAGCAAGTACTACGCAAAGGTCAACGGCCACGACCCCCACAACTTCCTGTGTGCCGAGCCCGTCAACATCCACACCGGCAACTACGTAAGCTCCCACACCGACCTGGCCATTGAGGGAACCGGGCCCGCCGCTCAAGTCAGGCGCACCTATAACTCCCTTGATCCTGAGTACGGGGAGTTCGGCTGGGGCTGGTCATATGATTACTCCTCCCGCATCGGGGAGTACATGCCCGAATACCTCCCCGGGGACAAGGAGCTATTCACAGGCGAGGGGGCCTTGAAGCACTATGCGGACAACGGGGACGGCACCCTCTCTCCCGAAGACGAGGACTACTCCGTGCTTGTGAGTGAAGAGGACGGGACCTGGACGCTAAACCGGAAGGGTGGAGCCTACGAGCGGTTCGATTCAAGCGGCCGTATCTCGAGCATCACCGACGAGAAGGGAAACACCCTCACCATAGAGAGGAACTCCTTCGGAAAGCCCTCGGTGGTGGCAGACGCCTGCGGCCAGACCCTGGCCTTCTCCTACAACGAGGACCACCTGGTCTCTTCCGTCACGGACTCGGCCGGAAGGGCGGTCTCCTACGTGTACGACGAGGAGGACAACCTGACCGAGGTCCAAGACGCGTGCGGAGGGGTCTCCTGCTTCACCTATGATGAGAACCACCGCATCACGACCGTCACCGATCCCAAGGGGGTCACCTTCCTTACAAATGAGTACGACGAATCGGGGAAGGTGTGTAGGCAGACGGATGCCTTTGGGGCCGAGTACCTGTTCTTCTACCAGATGGCCCAGCACGAGAACTACGTCTGGGGCCCCAGGCTCTACCGCCACATGAACTACCGCGACGATTCCAGGCTCTACAAGACGGGATCAATCAACTTCCTGGAGCAGGAGGACCATTTCGTCTACGACGATGACGGAAACCTCACAAGCCGAACGGACAGGAGGGGCAAGACCTGGACTTATGTCTACGATGAGGCCGGCAACATGAGATGCGAGACCGATCCTTTAGGAAAGGCCACCACCCACACCTACGACGAGCGGGGAAACCGCCTCTCTACGACCGACGCACTGGGGAACACCACCACCTGGACCTACGATGCTCAAAGCAACATGCTGTCCGAGACCGATCCACTGGACGGAATCACGAGCTACACCTATGACTCCATGGGAAGGATGCTGACCTCGACAGATCCCATGGGAAGGACCACCACCAACACCTACGACGAGCGCGGAAACCTCATCCGGACGGTCAACCCCGACGCAAGCGTGACCACAAGCGTCTACGACCAGGCGAACCGTAAGATGTCCAGCACTGACGCCCTGGGGAAGGCGACAACCTACACGTACGACAACATGGGTCACATGATCACCTCCACCGACGCGTGCGGAAACACCACCACGTACGGATACGACGCGGACGGAAACCGTGTATCCGAGACAGACCCGAATGGCAACACCTCCCAGGCCACCTACAACCCCATGGGCCTCGTGGAAACCGAGGTCGATCCTCTGGGGGGCACCAAGCGCTACGCCTACGACGAGTGCTACACAAGGACCGGCGAGACCGATGAAGATGGCAACACCACCACCCACTCCATCGACATAAGCGGATACGAGTGCCGCACCATAGACGCAAGGGGCAACTTCACCGACATGACCCACGACGAGGAGGGAAACCTGCTCAGCACCACCGACCGGAATGGCAAGACATCCACCAAGACCTACGATGCCGCGGGCAGAGTGCTCACCGAGACCGACCCGTGCGGAAACACCACCACCCACCTCTACGACGATGCTGGAAACGAGATCGGTACCCGGGATCCGGCGGGTAACTACTCATGGCGTGAGTACGACGGAGCGGGAAGGCTCATCTCCACAACGGACACGGACGGAGTCACCACCACGTATGAGTACGACCCGTGTGGCAACAAGGTGGCCGAGACCGATGCCCTGGGGAACACCACCAGTTATGCCTACGACTCCATGAACAGGCTCGTCTCAAGCACAGATCCTGCCGGAAGAACCACATCGCATGCCTATGACCTGAACGGCAACAAGACCTCAACCACCGACGGCGCGGGAGCCGTCACCACCTTCGAGTATGATGCATGCGGGCGCCTCAGTGCGGTAGTCGACCCCCTGGGAAACAGGACCGCCTACACATACGACGCTGTGGGACGCAAGACCGCCGCCACGAACGCGAGGGGATTCACCGCGACTTACGCCTATGACGCCGCGGGGAGGCTGATATCGGAGACAGATCCCAACGGGAATGACACTTCTTACACCTACTCACCAGCCGGTAGAATAGAGACGAAGACAGATGGAGAAGGGACCTCCACCTATGCCTACGACGGGAACGGGAACATGACGCGCGCGAGTTATCCTGCCAGCCAGTGGTATCAAGATGGTCTTGCCGAGGAGTTCAGCTACGACGGAGAGAACCGCCCCGCCCAGAAAAGCACGCCGGACAACAGCGTCATCTACCTCTACGACGATGCCGGAAGGCTTCAACAAGCCAACAACGGCATGTCCTACCTGGACTGCGAACGGGACGCATGCGGCAACATCACCTCCAAGACGCTTTCCTTCTGGCAGGGGGATCAGGAGAAGGGGTTCACCTACGCCTACTCACCCGCCGGCAGGATGCAGAGCGCCACTGACGAACACGGCACCGCCACCTACTCCTACGATGAGGCCGGAAGGCTCTTCTCCAAGACCTATCCCAACGGGGTGGACACCTCGTACGGATACGACTCGAGTGGAGCGCTCTCAGCGCTCCAGATGGACAATCCATCCGGGACCCTGAAGTCCTACTCCGTCACCCGTGACTCCTGTGCGCGGGTAACCGAGGTTACAGAGGATGGGGTGAATCTGACCACGTACTCATACGACGCCGCCTCCCGCCTTACAGGCGAGTCCAACCCCTTCACCGGTGGTGCAACCTATGCCTATGACGGGTGCGGCAACCGAACCTCGAAGACCACCGACTCAGGCACCACCACCTGCACATACGATCCTGCGGACCGCCTGACCGAGAACTCGGAAGGAAACACCTACACCTACAACGGCAGGGGAGACCTCATCCGAAAGAGCGACGGGACACATACCCTTGATATCGCCAGGGACGGCAAGGGCAGGGCCGAGTCCATCATGACCATGGACGGGATAATACCGAGCTCGGCCGCCTACTTCCTCTACGACGCGGCGGACCGGGTCTACATGTCCATGCAGTTCGACCCCTCCAACCCCCAGCCCACACCCCTCATACACTCATACGACATGGACACAGACCGAGAGGTGGCCCTCTTCGACTACGAGCTAAACATCGACTCCCTCTTCTTCTCAGGCACTGACGGCCTGGTCTCGACCACTACACCTCAAGGCACCTCATACCTCTCCTACAATCCGCACTCAGACCTGAGCTTGGTTACAGACCAATCGGCAACACCGTTCGAGCAACTGCACTACGACGCCTGGGGAAACAAAGCTGAGCAGACCGAACGGCCTTACACCTACCTGGGCAAGCACCAGAGACCGGACTACGACGACATAGGTCTCATCAGGATGGGGGCCAGGCTCTATGACCCGGAGACTGGGAGGTTTGCGTCGGAGGACCCGCTTAGAGGGATTGAGACGCTACCAATCAGCCAGAATCCGTACGCGTACGCGAACGATGATCCGGTGAACATGAATGATTTGGCTGGAATAGTGGCAATGCCGGGGGAAGGGAATCCCTTAGTGCTATGCCTGGCTCAAGGTGACGCTTGGAAAAGGGCAAGCTTTGAAGGATCTAGACCTTTTTTAGGCGCGATGTCTGTTGAAGTTGAACTCCAGTGTGATGTAAGCGGCGACGAGATAACGGTAACTGGTATCAAAGTCCTTGATCTTACAAACATATCTGCCTTAGACATCTCGGCTTACACGACAAGGGTACGAGATTTGAGAGGGGCGGACGTGACGATAAGCGGAGTCAGTGGCAAACTTGGCCTTGGAACGGGTGATTCCTGGAAACATAAAGGTAAAACAATTGTACATCGGAGTCGTGCACTTCCCAAGGAGAACTGCTACATCTCCTTCTGGGTAAGATGGACCCACACTCTTCATACTGAGAACTCTGGGTTTCAGTGGTGGCATGTTGGAATGCCAGCGGTAGTCAACGCCTATGGTCCTGCAGAGGCAGTCAGAGAGACTGACGATACTTGGGGAACTGAGTGGGATGCAGAATGATTTGCGGGTACATTTCCCGACCGATCAGCAAGGGAGCGGTACAGCAAAGCGCCGCTTGGTGGCGTCCAGCGTGGTGACGCTGGGCACCGCAGTCTTAGTCGCTATCCACCTTGTGGGCTGCGGGCCGTCTCTAGTCGGTTGTGGCATTCCTATTGACACGTCTTCAGCAAGACCATGGCCGGTATTTCCAAATGTGACTCAAGCCGACGCGTCGAGGCCTTGTGAAGTCAATGCGGTAGTGGCCGATGGTGCTGGCGGCTTCTTCATAGGCGGCTGCTTTACCAACGTGGGTGATATGCGGCGAAACAACATAGCCCATGTTCTCCCGGACGGAAAAGTAGATCCCCATTGGAATCCGAATACGGATTCTTATGTCGGGGGCCTAGCTATCTCAGGCTCGTACCTGTATGTAGTAGGGAGTTTTACCAAGATAGGGGGGCAGAAGAGAAACAGGATTGCCTGCCTTGATTCGTACGGGAAAGCCACATCGTGGAACCCCGATGCAAACGATGCTGTAGCCGCTATCGTTGTGTCAGGTAGTCTGGCATATGTAGGAGGATACTTCACAAGAATAGGCGGACAAGCTCGAAACTATGTTGCCTGTCTGGACGCATCAGGATCGGCTACCTCATGGAATCCGAATGCCGTAGGTTACGGGAGAGGCTTGGGTGAGGGTTATGTTTATGACATTGAAGTTTCACCTCCGAACATATTCGTGGGGGGAGAATTCAATCTGATTGGTGGCCAGCCGAGGAACCGGATTGCCTGTTTGGATTCCAGTGGCGCTGCAACCTCTTGGAACCCGGACGCAAGTGACATCGTGAAGGATCTTTCTATCTCTGGACCACTCGTTTATGCAGCAGGGCACTTCAGTAAGATTGGAGGAAGAGAAAGAAACCATATCGCCTGCATTGACTCAACGGGAAATGCCACAGACTGGAACCCGAACGCAGATCAGACAGTCCACGCGCTGGCTGTTTCCGGTAGCAGTGTCTACGCCGGAGGAAACTTCAGGACTATCGATGGAAAAAAGCGATACCGTATGGCCTGCCTATCTGCGACGGGCGGTGCGACTGATTGGAGACCACAAATAAGCATTCGAGGAGTAGCGAGTATCGCTTTATGGAAATCTACGATTTATATTGGAGGCTTTCGCTAGCTCTTGAGTTGGAGTTGAAGTTGACCCGCTTTCGTCCCGTTATGGGGTCGTAGAAGGTGATCGCGAGGCAGCGTAGGTGTCGATTCCCCTGACGAGGCCTCTCATGTACTCGCGCTTCGCCCAGTACGCGGACTCGGGCGTATAGACCAGGTACTTGTTCTCGATGCAGACGACGGGGACCCTCGAGAGCAGGCTGCCGATGAGACACGTGGGATATCCGGCGGGCGTGGCGTTCGCCTTGGTCGTGCCCACGGTATCGTCCCTCACCCGCAGGCCCATCTCCGGGGCGATGCACCGGGCAAGGGCGTCGCTCTCGACCGCTACGCCGGTGTCGATGACGGTGATGCGTCCCGGGTCCGAGGTGGGGCACCGGGCCGCTCCCACTGGCGGGCGCATGACACCCTCGAAGCCCGAGGGGTCGTGGTGCAGCCTGACCGTCACGAAGCAGGTGTTGCCGATCTCGGCGCGGTTGCGGAGCGACACGTAGTCTTCGACGTTCTGCTTGGTCAGGCGCACGTCGTAGCCCGCGTCCTCGAGCTCCTCTCTCGCCGCAAGAGCCAAATCCCAGTTGGCCTGGAGTTCCCCCGCGGCGCCGTCACCATCCCCGACGTCGAGCCCCGTGGCCGGGTCGATCTCGAACCTGGTGGTGCTCGAATGTCCGGGGTCTACGCAGATCGTCAGTCCTTTCCTGGGGGCCCCGAAGTACATGGAACGCTCGGCCACCACACCTGTATCGCTGTGCAGCCAGACGGATACGTCGCGCCCGGCGCCCACGTCCTGCGAGACGTCGAGCGTGAAGCGGCTGTGTGCCCCGACTGCTATCGTCCTGGAGAGCGGGGAGCCGGAACCGAGCATGTACGTGAGCTGCACCGATGTCTCGACCGCGCCCGGGTTCATCACCGCGAGGTATGTAACAAAGCCGGGACGGGTCGTGCCTTCGGCGAAGTGCCAGTCGGTCGCCGTGCCGGTCGCCCCCATCGAGTCGTGGCCCCCGTCCCAGCACCCCATGTACTCGAAGTACATAGGCCTCTCGGCGACTACACCCACGTCGGAGTGCAGCAGCGCCGAGACGTCTCTCTCCGTTCCCACGTCGGCGCTGACGTCGATCGTGAACCTGCTGTGCGCCAGCGCGGTGTGGCGACGCTGTATCGTGCCGCCGTCCTCGAGCATGTAGGAGAGGTCGAGCGTCGCCTCCGAGTCCGAGGGGTTCATCACCGCCAGGTAGGTCGCAAATCCGCTCCTGGTTGTGCCCTCGGCAAACCACCAGTCGTTGGCCGTGGACCGCGCACCGAGCGAGTCGTGGCCCCCGTCGGTGGCTCCCGCGTACTTGAAGTACATCATGCGCTCGGCGACCACGGGGGAGGTGCTCGCCACTGAGGCCGAGACATCCTTGTCGTCGCCTACGTCACCGGCTACATCGAGGGTATAACGTGAGTGAGGCGGCACCAGGTGAGTCGCGAGGGATGTCGCGCCGTCTCCGAGCATGTAGCTCACCGTCAGCCGGGCTTCGATATCACCGGGGTTCATCACCGCGATGTAGGTCACGAACCCGTAGCGCGTCGTGCCCTCGGCGAAGTGCCAGACGGTGCCCGGGGCCGTCGCTCCGAGCGAGTCGTGCCCCCCGTCCCACTCATCCTGGACGCCCGTCTCGGGGCCCCTCGGGAACCTGAAGTACATGGGACGCTCGGCTACGACCGGCAGGCTGGAATGCAGCAAGGTCGATACGTCCTGCTCGGGGCCCGTGTCCGAGGACACGTCGATCGTGAATCGGCTGGACGGCGCCGCGGTGTGCTCCCGGACGATGGGGTCCCCCGAGCCGGTCAGATAGGTGAAGGTCAGCCTCGCCTCGTCCGGGTTCGGGTTCAGGATGGCGATGTAGGTGGTGAAGGCGGAGCGGGTGGTACCCTCGGCGAAGTACCAGTCCGTGGCCGTCGTCCTCGCCCCGAGGGAATCACTGCCTCCGGATACCGCGAAGGCCTGCCCGGCGATACCCAACGGGGCCAGCACGATACATGCGGCCAGCGCTGCGATGAGAACCCCGCGAACGTTCCGTCTCAAGTTGCCGTCCTGACTTCTAATAAACGCCCGGTTAACAAACGGGGTCAAACCTGAGATTTTGCATATCTGCGTCTTTTGCTACTAGACAATCGGTATGCAAAATCTCAGGTTTGACCCCAGATGCAAAAAACGCAAGATTTCAGGTTTGACCCTAACCGCCCTAAGCTCCGCCCAGGATGCCGCCCAGGATGCCGCCGGCGGGGCCGCCGCCGGTCTGTCCGGGCCCGGCCATCGTCGTGGTCGGGGCCACCTCGCTCGGCTGCACTATCACGTAGCCCTGCCCCTGGAAGGCAAGCTGGAAGGTCTCGCCGCTGGTCATGGAGCCGTAGATCCCTTTGAGCCCCTTCAGGTTGGCGTCCACGTAGGCGCTGGGCTCTAGGTTGGACGACCAGGCGATTGTGGCGTTGGGATCGGTGTAGGTGGGGGAGTCCGGGGTGACCGCCAGGGCCATCGGCTCGCCCTTGCTGATGAGGGCCAGGTAACCGGTGCCGGTAAGCGAGACGCAGAAGAGCCCACCGGCCATCATCCCGCCCGCTCCCTTGATCATGGTGATGTCCCAGTTGATGCTGGGCGTGAAGGCGAGCAGGTTCAGCGACTCGACGCCGATCGATTCGTTGTTGAGGTAGAGCAGCACGATGTCGTTCGCCCCGTCGGCCAGGAACAGGTCGCCCTGCCCGGTGACCTCCATGAGGGTGAAGGACTCACCGCTCACGGCTTTCTTGAGCCACTTGGCCGCGCCGCCCCCCTTCTTGGAGAACGTCATCTGCCCCTGGTAGGCGATCATGGCGCCGGCCTTGGTCAGGACCTGCCCCCCGCTGGCCGCCATGTTGACCTTGAGGAGCTTGCCGTTCTGGAGCACGAACGCGTCTGGAACGTCCGTCTCCTTGGACTGCTCCAGGAGCGCCTGGAGAGTGATCGCCCGATGCGTGCCCATTCCTACCTCCCTGTCGCGGTGCCGGTCGTCCAGTTCGCGCCGGCCGGTGTCTCTGATTATCCTACGGGGAGACTCCCACGTATATCTTGACGGTGTCCCCCGCGTGGGCGGAGGCACCCCCGGCCGGGTCCTGGGTGATGACCTTGCCGACCTTGGTGGGGTCGCTGGTCGTCTGGTTGATGACAGTGACATCGAGACCCGCGCCAACCAGGGTGTTCTCGGCGTCCGCCTTCAATTCCCCCACCACGGATGGGACGGTTACGCTGACAGGAGCCTTGGCCACGGTGATGGTGACGGTGCTCCCCTTGGGGACATTCGCCCCGGAGGTGGGGTCCTGGGCGGTCACCGTGTCGGCCGTAGCCGTGCTGGACGTCTCCTCCCTGACCTCCGGCGTGAGCCCGGCCTGGGTGATGGCCTGGACGGCGGCGTCCTTGGCCTGCCCCATCACGTCCGGTACCAGGACCATCTCGGCGCCCTTGCTGAGGGTGATGTTCACCGCGCTTCCCTTTGGGACCTGGGTGCTCGCGTCGGGCGACTGCGCCATGACCTTGCCCTTCTCGACCTGGGCGGTGAACGACTGGGAGACCTGGTCCAGCTTCAGGCCCTGGGCCTCACACGCGGCCTGTGCCTCGGACTGGGACAGGCCCAGCAGGTTCGGCACCGCGACCATCTCGGGGCCCTTGCTGACCACGACCTCGACCACGGTACCCTTCTCGGCCTTCGCACCCGAGGCCGGGTCCTGGCTCACGATCACGTCCTTGGCGCGGGTGGTGTCGACCACCTCGCTCGCGACCTTCATGGTGAGGCCCTGCTCCTCCAGCAGCCTCCTGGCCTCGTCCTGCTTCTTGCCGACCACGTCCGGGACGGAGATGCCGCCCGTGCTCCTGACTATGGCGTAGACGCCCCCGCCGATCAGCAGAAGGAGCACGACTATGACCACGATCCAGATCCAGGCCCGCGAACGGCCGCCCCCCCTCGCCGCAGGAAGGGCCATGGTCGCGCCGGCCGCTTCCTCGGGCGCCAGGACGGGCGTCGCGGACACCGGCCCCCCCTCCAGGAGCCGCTCCAGGTCGGATTTCATCTCGCGCGCCGACTGGTAGCGGTTCTGAGGGTTCTTGGCCATCGCCTTCATCACCACGGCCTCGAGCTCGGGGCTCACGTCCGGGTTGACCATGGAGGGTGGCAGCGGGTCCTCGCGGACGTGCTTGTAGGCGATCGACACCGGGTTCTCCCCGTCGAAGGGGACCTTCCCGGTCAGCATCTCGTAGAGGACGACGCCCAGGGAGTAGAGGTCGGACCGGGGGTCCGCGGCGCGCCCCTGCGCCTGCTCGGGGCTGATGTACTGAGCCGTGCCCATGATGGTGCCGGTCTGGGTCATGGCGCTGCCGCCCGCGGTTCGCGCGATGCCGAAGTCCATCACCTTGATCTGGTTGTCGAAGGTGACGATTATGTTCTGGGGCTTGATGTCGCGGTGGACTATGCCCGCGGCCGCGGCGGCGTCCAGGGCCCCGCAGATGCTGATGGAGATCTCCACCGCCCTCTCGGGCATGAGAGCGCCGCCGTGGACGATGATGTCCTTGAGGTCGCGTCCCTCCACGAACTCCATCACCAGGTAATAGGTGCCCTCCTCGATGCCCCAGTCGTAGACGTTCACGATGTTGGGCTGGTTCAGGTTGGCGGCGGCCTGGGCCTCCTGGCGGAAGCGGGCGATGAAGACGGGGTCCTTCGCGAACTGTGGGTGAAGGATCTTGACCGCGACGGTGCGGCCCAGGAGGTTGTCGGTGGCGCGGTAGACGTCGGCCATGCCGCCCGTGCCGATCAGCTCCTCGAGCTGGTAGCGTGAGTTCAGTGTCCTGCCGACCATGGAGAAGAGACCCCTTTCATGGCTGTTTCAACGCTGATTATATCCAATTATACGTAGGGGCGCGTCCCGCGGGACACGCCCCTCTCTAGACGACCGACCTCCGCAGCCGGTCAGGGTGATTCGTAGAAGACCTTCGCGTCGCTGCCGCACACCGGGCACTTCTCGGGAATGCTGCCGTCGGCCACGTAGCCGCACACGTCGCAGATGTAGTAGGTCGTCTCCTCCTCGGCCAGAAGGTGCTCCAGCGCCTTCTCGTAGAGCTTCACGTGGACGTCCTCGACGTCGCGCGCCCAGGTGAACATACGCGCGGAGTTCTCGTCCCCCTCGGCCTCGGCCTTCGCTACGAACTCCGAGTAGGCGACCCCGGCTATCTTCTGCTCGCGGGCCAGCGAGTCGGACAGGTTGGTCTCAGTGTCCTGGATCTCCTTGAGGAGCCTCAGGTTGTTGCGCGCGTGGATCGCCTCGGACTCGGCGACCGCCCTGAACAGCCCGGCGACCCCGGGGTACTCCTCCTTGTCCGCCTTCTCCGCGTACACCTTCAGGCGCACGCTGGCCTTGGCCTCGCCCTCGTAGGCCGTGTGCAGGTTCTTCCTGGTCTCCTCTCCCACTTCCCCCTCCTTACTGAATGAAAGATTACCTCAGACCAAAACTTTCACAGGGTGAAAGTTTTGGTCTGAGGTGTTTTTTCACGATACCGCCTTGCGCACGTAGACCTTGATCTCTCCGCCGACCTCCTCGATGCCGAGGAACTCGTTGCCCGTCTTCTCGGCCCATGCCGGCATGTCGCTCCTGACGCCCGGGTCGTCCGCCAGCAACTCCAGGACCTGCCCGGGCTCCATCTCCTTGATGGCCTGGGCCGTCCTCACGATCGGCATGGGGCAGTAGAGGCCGACGCAGTCTATGGTCCTGTCCGCTTCCATCCGATCACCTCCGCCTATATGAACAAGTTGACGCTACCCTTTGATGCCAGCGACAGGTAGGTCGCCGCGCCGGCGTACTCGTCCACCTCGATGAAGTCATCCTCGGTCAGGCCCATCATCGCCATGCTGGTGGTGCAGGCGATATAGCGCACGCCCTGCTCCCGGGCCAGCGCCATGCTCTCCTCGAGCGAGGGCATCCTGTACTTCTTCATGAGGCCCTTCATGGCGCCCGTCCCCAGGCCCATCATGTTCATCTCGGACAGCTTGAGCCTGCCCGGGGTCCCCCTCTTCATCAGCCCCATCATCCACTGCATGAACGACCTCTCGCCCCGCTCCATGCCGCCCTTCTTGATGACCGAGAGCCCCCAGAAGGTGAAGAAGATGTCCACGCGCATACCCATGGCCGCTCCCGTGTTGGCGAGGTTGAAGGCTGCCAGCGCGCGGTCCAGCGCGTCCGAGAAGACGATCAGGGTCATGCTCTCTGCGTTCTCATCGGGCACGGTTTCCACCCCCCGGGTCCTGCAGCCGGTATGTTTCGCATCGGCGTCTGACCCCGATGCGAAAAAAGATGCGCTACTTCGGCGGCTTTCCGCAGTGCGGACAGACCTCGGCCCCGTCACGCACCGGCTGGCCGCAGTGTACGCACTCGACTATCACTATCTCGCACGGAGCGCACAGCTCCGAGTCCGGGGCGTGCCCCTCGACTTCACAGTAGGGGCAGCCGCACTCCTTCCCCTCTTTCTGCTCCGTCATGGTCAGCCCTCCTTTGCTGTCTGCCTGCTCAGATAATCCTGGATCGCCTTGTGCAGCGCGTCGGCTCCAAGATTGCTGCAGTGCATCTTGTTGGCCGGCAGTCCGCCGAGCTGTTCGGCAACGCCCTCCCTGGTTATCTGCATCGCCTCGTCCAGGGTCTTCCCGATGGCCATCTCGCTCACCATGCTGGAAACGGCGATGGCGGCGCCGCACCCGAACGTTTTGAACTTGACGTCCGACAGGCGGCCGTCGTCCCCGACCTTGATGTAGAAGGTCATCATATCGCCGCACACCGGGTTGCCGACCTCACCCACGCCGTCGGGGTTCTCGATCTCCCCCACGTTGCGCGGGTTCATGAAGTGGTCCATCACTGTCTCGCTGTACTGGGCTATCTCAACCACCCCCTTCCTTGAGGTACTTCGCGTATAGCGGTGACATCTGGCGCAACCTCTCCACGATGGGAGGGAGCACCTCACACACGTAGTCCACGTCCGCCATCTTGTTCTCGAGCCCGAAGGAGAAAAGCAGCGAGCCCTGCGCGATGTCGGTAGGGACCCTGCACGCGGTCAGCACGTGGGAGCCCTTCAACGCGCGCGAGGTGCACGCCGAGCCGCTGGAGACCTTGATCCCCTTCTGGTCGAGAAAGAGCAGCATCCCCTCTCCCTCGATGAACCGGATGGCGAACGAGGCGTTCCAGGGCAGCCGCCTTGTCGGGTGCCCGGTTACGCGGATGTGTGGTATGGCTGCAGGAAGCCTCTCCAGCAGCGCGTCGCGCATGCCGGCCAGGTACACCGCGCGTGAGTCCAGGTTGTCGCGAGCCAGGTGCGCGGCAAGTCCCATGCCGACGATCCCGGGCACGTTCTCGGTCCCCCCGCGCCGCCCGCCCTCCTGCACCCCGCCGTCGAGCAGGGGCATGAGGCGCACTCCCTTCCGGACCCACAGGGCCGCGACCCCCTTGGGTCCGCACAGCATGTCGGAGGAGAGCGAGAGGGCGTCTACCCCCAGTTCCCCCACCTCGAGCCGCTCGCAGCCCGCGGCCGCGACGGCGTCGGTGTGGAAGGGGATCTTCCTCTCGCGCGCCACCTCCGCTATCTCCCGGACCGGCTGGATCGTGCCCACCTCGCCGTTCGCGGTCATCACCGAGACCAGGACCGTCTCGGGCCGGATAGCCGCGCGCACCGATTCGGGGTCCACGGTGCCGGTCTCGTCCACCTCCACCTCGGTCACCTCGAAGTCGAACTTCTCCAGGGTCCTGGCCGCGTGCAGCACCGAGAAATGCTCCACGGCCGACACCACCACGTGGTTGCCTTTCCTGCGGGCCGCCCAGGCGATGCCCTTCACGGCCAGGTTGTTCGACTCGGTCCCGCAGGAGGTGAAGACGATCTCCCCGGGATCGGCGCCCAGCAGAGATGCCACCCTGGCCCGTGCCTCCTCGACCGCGATGCGCGCGGCGTCGCCCCGGGAGTGAAGCGAGGACGGGTTGCCGAACTCCTCGGTGAAGTACGGGGCCATGGCCTTTGCGACCTCCGGGAGCACCGGGGACGCTGCGTAATGATCCAGGTAAACCTCGGGCATGGTCTCCTCCGAGTCCTGCCGTCACATGGAGTCGAAGTATCCGAGCAGCTTCTCGCGGTCCAGGACCACCAGTTGCTTGTCCTCCATGGCGATGATGCCTTCTTTCTTCATGCGGCTCATCACGCGGGACACGGTCTCCTCGGTCGACCCGATCAGCCCGGAGATGTCGCGGTTCGTCAGGGGCGTGTCCAGCCTCTCCTTGCAGTTGTGCATGCCGAACTCCTCGATCGTCTTCAGGAGGATGCACGCCACCCGCTTTTCCACCCTCTCGCCGGCGACGCAGCGGGCTTTTATGTAAGACTGCTCCAGCTTTTCCCCCAGGAGCCCGATTATGTAGCTCTTGAAGCCCGGGTCCGCGTCGAGCGCCGCCCGCACTTCGTGGGCGGGAGCCTTCCAGACCAGCGACTCCTTGCGTGCCACCGTGCTGAACGGGTAGTACTCCTGGCCGTAGAGCACACCCTCCCCGAACACCTCTCCGGGGAAGACGAAGTGGAAGATATAGACCTTACCGTCTCCGTGGATGACGTTGGCCTCTATCACGCCCTTCTCCACCAGGTAGAGGTGGGAGGCGGGATCACCCTCGAAGAAGATGAGCTGGCCACGGTCGAGGACCTGCGAGATGAACTTGTCCTGGAGCCTGTTCCGCTTTTCTTTTTTCAGGTTGGAGAGGAACTGGTCGAGGCAATCGCACTCGGTCACTTCGAACCGCCTTTCTCATCCGAACCGCGCCGTAGGGCATATTCTAGCAACAAGCCAGGCTTTTAGCATGGAGCGGCGCGCTCCTGCTAGCGGCCCCCCGAGAGCCTCTTGTGGACCGCCTCGCCCTCCAGCTCCCTCAGGGCGTCCGCGGCGACCCATCGGGCCGAGGGAGACTCCGATGCCGCCAGCTCCCTCGCCACCTCGATGGCCTTGCGGTTCAGCACGCGGTTCCGCTTGCCGACCTGGCGCAGCGCCCAGTTGACGGCCTTCTTGACGTAGTTCCGTCCGTCGCCGGCCTGCTTCTTTATGGGGGTGAGGAATCCTGCAATGGTCTCGTCATCCGCCCGCTTGTCCGACCACGCCAGGCGGGCCATGAGGGCGAAGCCGGCCCGCTTGACGAACTCCTCGTCGCGCCCGGCCCACTCGTACGCCTTGTCGTAGGCGAAGGGGGTGAGCCAGAGGAGGTTCATGCAGAGCTGGTCGCACACGTCCCAGGAGTCCAGGTCGGCGACCCAGGCCTCGGCCTGCTCCCCGGTGACCAGGGTCGGATCGTCCACCATGCCGGCCAGGATTCGCGCCTCATGGATTCCCGAGTCCCAGAGGGCCGCGGCCAGGGAGTGGTCCTTGCCGATACCCTTCGCCATCTTCCGAAGGACGGGTATGGACACGCCGAGGGTCTGTTCGCCGCTGATGCCGTAGCGGGCCATGCCACGGACGGCCTCGGGATTCGCGTATGACTTGAGCTCGTCAATGACCTCATCGATACCAGCCACAAACCCCCCCCACTAATACTTGGTGCCAGGCACATTAGCCCCGAAGTATTAGTCCTTCACCGAGAAAAACCGAACCCGTACTACAACCGGCTAATAATCAAGGGCTAATGTGCCTGGCACCGGTATTAGGGAGTCGGGGTGGCCGGATTCGAACCGGCGACCTCAGCGTCCCGAACGCTGCGCGCTAACCTGGCTGCGCTACACCCCGGAAGCACCATTATACCGCCTTAGTGTTGCAAAAGGGTCAGGCACTTTTGCTACACAGGCGAGGGATTCATCCGCCCAATCCGTTTTGCCGGCCGTATCCGTTAACAATTTCGAGCAACGATATTCGAATGTGCTCAATATGCGTTTGCGATGATCTGTCAAACATGTGAGAGGGGGAACATGAAGGAGTGGAAGGCGGCAATACTGGCCCTGGCGGTCCTTTTCGCGACCCTGGCCGCGGCCGCGTACGTAAGCGGCCGCCGGAGCGGAGCGCTGCCCGCGGCGCCGCCGGGCGGCCCCCAGGCGGCCCCGTCCTCCTCCAGCCCGGTGCAGCCGGGAGCGATGCAGGGCGGGCCGTACACCCACAGGGTCATGAGCGCCTCGAGCCCTGACGGCCTGACCTGGACGCCTGACGGCCGCACCCTCCTGGAGCACGCCTCCGTTCCCTGTGCCGTCGTCACCCCCTCCGGCGCCCTGCGCGCCTACTACGTGGATGCCGGCCAGGTTCCCGAGACTGCCAACTGCGCCGAATCGACCGACGGGGGAGCCACCTTCCGCGTGCTCGGCCTCACCATAGAGGGCCTCCCCACCGAGAAGGCGGTCGACCCCAGCATCGTCATACTTCCCGACGGCCGCTACAGGCTCTATTACTTCGGTGTCAGCGGGAGCCCCGCGCAGGCCGGCGAGCACTCCATCTATAGCGCGGTATCAGAGGACGGGGTTCACTTCGTCCAGGAGAAGGAGGTATTCCGCTACCCCGGTCTGGTCGATCCCGACGTGTTCTGGACCGGGAGCGACTGGATGATGTACGTGTTCAGCATCGGAAAGGAGACCATAGTCGCCCGAAGCGCGGACGGCCTTTCCTTCGAGTACACGGGCCCGCTCTCACTCCAGAGATGGGGCACTACTGCCCCGGTGAGCCTGGGCGACGGCCGCTTCAGGCTCTACGCGTTCGACCAGCCCGCCTCCACGACTGTGGCCAGCTTCCTCTCGACCGACTGCATCAACTGGACCAGGGAGGAAGGTACGAGGCTCTCCGCCCCGCAAGGGTTCCAGGTTACCGATCCCTTCGTGGTCCGCATGCCCGACGGTACCTGGAAGATGGTGTTCAAGATGCAGCAACCGAACGCCGGTCAGCCCGCCCCTCCACCCGTTCCGCCGACCGGATACTGATCGGATACGAGCCCCGGCGAAGGAACTGAGGGCTATATCCTGATACGGGAAGACCGCGGGTACTACAATGTGGGCTCGTCCTGCTATAAGATTAGTTGGAGTCACAGTCGGCAATAGTCTGTTCCAGGGGCTATACGGGGGAGGCATTGATACGCGATCCGGAATACCTCGAGTGGTCTGTAGGCGAGTTCCAGCGGCGTGAAACACTCAGTACGAAGCAGCGTTTTGCGCTCGCGGACGCGATGTGGGCCGAGGGCGTGTCACTCGGGGTACTGCCGCCCGCCGACCTGCTGGAAGGTATAGAAGTCGACCTCAGGATCGCCCGGGTGCTCAACTCATGTTCGAAGAGATACTAGCCGGCCTCGCCTCCCGGCTCAGGGAGGCGGAGATACCCTATATGGTGATAGGTGGGCTGGCCGTGCTGCTGTACGGCGAGCCCCGCATGACCAGGGATATCGACGTGACCCTCGGGGTCACACCCGACCGGCTTGCCGATGTTCTGAGAGTGGTTGAATCGCTTTCGCTCAGGCCGCTCGTGGATGACCCGGCGAGCTTCGTGTCGCGTACGATGGTTCTTCCGGTCATCCACGAGCGCACGGGAGTGCGTGTTGACCTTATATTCTCATTCACCGGTTACGAGAGCCAGGCCATTGAGCGTGCGACACGCGTGGAAGTCCTTGATGAGGAGGTCTGCTTCGCCTCCGTCGAGGACCTTGTGATACACAAGCTGTTCGCCGCGAGGCCGCGCGACCTGGAGGACGTGGTGAGCGTCCTGAAGAGGCACCCGGATCTGGATGTAGACTACGTGAGGGGATGGCTCCGCGAGTTCCAGGCGGCCATGCCTGAAGAGCACTATCTCAAGAACCTGGAGAATACCCTGAGGCGGGCCGCGGAGCCGGGAGCCGGCCGGCCGACCGACGATGGAGGGATATGATGTTTCCCGTCTACACCGAGGCTACGCAGCAGGCCCTCTCCAACCTTCGCAATCCCAACCATTTCCAGTGGTTCCTGGTGCCACTGCTGGCATTCGTCATCTACGTGTACTTCACCGAGGTCGAGCGCCAGAACTGGAACATCATCGTGGCGGGCCTCGCGTTCTACAGCCTGGAGTGGTTCCTGGAGATCTGCAACGCGCTCTTCCTGCATATCAACAAGCACTCGGCGGTCTGGACGACCCCCAACAACTCCGCCTACATCCCGCTCATCGGGCTGACCATAGAGATCAGCATGATGTTCGCGGTGGCGGGCGTCGCGTTCTGCAAGATTCTGCCGAAGGACAAGAACGTGAAGATACTGGGGCTGCCAAACCGCTGGTTCTTCGTGATCGCGAACTCGGTTCTGTGCGTGGTCATCGAGATAATTCTCAACTGGTGGGGCGTGCTGGTGTGGGAGTACTGGTGGTGGAACTGGTACAACCCGATCCTCATCCTCATCATCGGCTACTCTCTCTACATGATGTTCACCTTCTGGATCCACGACATGCCCTCGATGAAGAAGAAGATATCCATAGTCGCGGGTGTCTACGCCGTGGACGTGGTGCTGCTCATCCTGTTCATGGGCATCCTGAAGTGGATATAGGAGGCTGCAGTGGCGGTAGAGAGCAGGATAAGGCGGGAGATCAGACAGAGGCGGGTCGTCGGCAGGCCGCTGGTGACCGAGAAGGACCCTGTCCACAATCGGGTGGAGAACCTGGCCGCGGCCTTGGGGGCGTTGAAGGAGGCCCTGGGGGACGAGTGGGCGACGGACGCTCCGTCGATACTGTGCGGCTACGCGCGCGACCAGAGCTTCATCCCGGCCTGCTACCCGCACCTGGTCTGCCTGCCCGGGAGCGCCGAGGACGTGCAGGCGGTCTTCAGGATAGCGAACGAATACCTGGTGGACGTGATGCCCTACGGGACGGGCATCTCCACGGTTGGGGCGACGCTGCCTCCCTTCGGGGGGATCCTGTGCGACCTGCGCCGGATGGACCGGATAGTGGAGCTCGACGGCGAGAGCATGTTCGCCGTCATCGAGCCGGGCGTTACCTTCCTGCAGCTGCAGTCGGCCGCGCAGAGGGCCGGGTGCAGGCTACTCAACCCCTCGACCGCGGCGACCGCGGGTGTGCTCAGCAACCTCCTGTTCTGCAACATCAACACCATGGCTTCCAAGTACGGGTTCGGCATGGACAACATCATCGACGTCGAGGTCGTGCTCCCCACGGGAGAGATGCTGCGGACCGGTCCCCTCTCCAGCGGCGCAGCCAAGGGGCACGTGCCGGGGCCGGGGCCCGATGTCTCGACGATGTTCCGCTACGCCTTCGGGACCATGGGCGTGGTGACGAAGATGACGGTGCGGCTGTACCCCGAGGCCCCGTTTCACCAGCAGGTATTTCCCTCCCTGGAGCAGGACGACCTGAAGGTGATGGCCGACGCGCTCTACTCAATCGCGCAGGATAACCTCTCGCTGGAGCTCGCCCACCTCATGAACTCCTTCTACGGGATATTCATCGGGGACGACAACCGCGAGGCGTCCAAGATCACCGAGCTGATGCCGCGTCACAACCTGCTCACTATCTTCGGCGGTGAGACGGAGGAGGAGGCCGACCTGAAGGCTGAAGTGACGCAGCGGATGCTGGCCGGGGAGTTCCCCGTTTTCGATTTCCTCCCCAAGGAGGCGATCGAGCAGATGACCGAGGAGAACGAGTTCGCCAACCTGGACACGTGGGTCAAGTACTTCAACGTGACGGTGCGCGTCCAGAGGGTGCGGGGCTCGTTCATGATCGGGGCGCTCATCGACAAGCTGGAGAACATGGTGGGGATCGAGCGGATGATGAGGGACGCCTGCACGAACCAGATCGGCACCAACGCCGATCCGTTGAGGCCGGACGACGCCTCCACCTACCTCCAGCCGTACCACATGGGCCGGGCCGCCTACATGGAGTACGACCTCTACACCTGCCAGGCCGACAAGGACGACCTGATACGCATGATATTCGCCTACTTCAACTCGTCGCTCAAAGGCATGAGCCAGGGGATGGTGTTCGCCGCCGGGCTCGCGGCGTGGGTGAAGGGGCTGGTGCCTATGATGGACGCCGGTCTGCTGGCCGCGATGCCGAAGCTGGTCCCGCTTCTTGACGCATTCACAAAGATGAAGATGGCGCTCGACCCCAACAACGTCTCCAACCGGCGCTGGGAGTACGAGGACGAGTGCATGAAGAAGTTCATCGTGATGTTCTAGGACACGGCACCCGCCTGTGCATCGGGTGGCCGGCCCGGCCCGATCGCATGGCTACAAGCCCGAGTAGCCTTCTGCGAAATGCCATTCCAGCGCGGGTCGCGGAACACCGGGAGCGACGCTGCCTCCGCGTATTCCGTCGCCGTAGTCGAAATACATCGACCGCTCCGCGACGATCGTAGTATTACCTTCGACCACCTTTATCCTGGCAGAGACGTTCCTGCCGGCCGCCAGATCGTCCACCCTCACGGTTGTGCGGCCGTTCCGTGGGAGCACGTACTCGTAGGTCTCATGTCGGCCGGAATCGTCTATCAGTTCGAGGGCCACTCTGGGGGTCGTCATGGAACCGGGGTTGTACAGGCAGATATACTCGTCGAATCCCTCACCGGTGCAGCCTTCCGCGAAGTACAACTCGTACCAGTCGTGGAAGCCTGCGCCCCCCGGCCTGCCACCGGCCTCCGCCTCGTCGAAGACGCAGGTCGACCAGTCGACTGCACCCAGCGCCTGGTGCCCGCCCTCGATACCGTTGTAGTCGAAGTACATGGCCCGCTCCGCTACAATCGGCTCGGAGTCCTCCCAGGGATCGACCCAGGAGCTCACATCGATCGCGAACTCGTCGCTCTCCACGTAGTCATCCGCCTTGACGGTAGCCCTGCCGTGCGGTCCCAACTGGACCTCGACCAGCCTGCTGCCTCAAGTATCGCCGGTGTCGAGGTAAACCTGGGCGCGCAACGGCCGGTCATTGGGATTCATCAACAGGACCCAAGTGTCGAAGCCTCCGCCCGAGTATCCCTCGGCGAAGCGCCAGTCGAAACTAGGGGCCGTGGCCCCGGTGACGACGTCGCCCCCCTCGATCCGGCCGGCGTACGCGAAGTACATCGCACGCTCGGCGATGACCGGCCGGTCGGAGGTGAGGTGCATCGAGACGTTGGCCCGGCCGAGGCCGGGCACCGAACCCAGGTCCAGCGTGAACCTGGACATGGGAGCAATCCCGTACCTCTCGACAATCTCCCCACCCCCCTCGCGCATGAACGTCACATCGATGGTCGCGGTCCCGTCCGCGGGATTCTCGACCAGCAGCCACGTCGAGAAACCGTCCGCGGTGCAGCCTTCCGCGAAGTACCATTCGCCCGAAGCTTCAATGACGCCCGGTTTCGCGTGGCCGCCGGTTGTCCCTCCACGGTACTCGAAGTACTCGGCCCTCTCGACCACCAGCGGCTCATCGGACACTACGGTCGTAGAGAAGGAGACGCCCTCCACGCTCTCGTCCGCGAAAACCGACGCGCGGACGCCCGGCCCGACATCCACCCGGCGCTCGACAGCGGTACTCCCGCCTTCCGTCATGTACCGCAGCGTCGCGTGGGCTTCCTCCTCTCCTGGATTCAGCAGCAGGAACCACGTATCGAATCCTCGCCCGCCTCCGGCCGTGCCGGTCTCTGCGGCCTGGAACGCGGCACCGTTCGTTGAAAGGGTGACCGTGCATGCCAACAGGACGATCACGAACGCCGCCGCCGGCGACCTCGGCTTTTTCGTTTCCATGACGGAACTCCTCTTTCCCGGCCGGCGGAGCCTCCCCCGGCACAGGACCGGCACTCATCAGTCGTACTTCACGTAGCCGCGGATGCGCTCGCGGGTCTTCTCGAGGAACTGGGGGTCGTCGATGCTGATCTCGACCGCGTTCTCGGGACAGACGGTCGCGCACCGGCCGCAGGCGCGGCAGTGGTCGCTCATGGACGCTATTCCGTCTTCCACGCGCATCGCCCCGATGTAGCACGAGTCCACGCAGACTCCGCACCCGGTGCAGGACCCGTTCACCGTGACTCTGACCCCCTCGAGCCTGGGCCAGACCTGGTCCAGTGAAGCGACAGACGAGTTGCGCTGGTACCTCATCCAGCAGCAGCACTCGCAGCAGAAGCAAAGGGTCAGCAGGCGGTTGCGCTCCTTCTTTACCCCGAACAGGAAGGCGTCGATCCTGGCCGCGCCGATCATGGGGACCAGTCCCTGGGACATGGCACGCGCCGCATGCTCTCTCGCTTCCTCGACCCCGACCTCTCTGCCGGGGCCGGTGGAGCACTCGAGCGCCCCGTCCCCCATCATGAGGCAGCCGATGTCCACCGGGTAGTGCCTGCAGCCGAACGCCTGCCTGCACCCGCATTCATCGAATACGACCCGGTGGGACGCCTCAGCGATGAAGAGGTCGACCAGGTCCCGGGGAAGGGGCGTTCCCGGGGGCGTCTCGATGTCCTGGTTGATGGGGACCCACCTCATGTCCGTGTTGCCCGGCTTGAGCCAGGGATGGAACCTGGTTACCAGGGGGACCTTGGTCAAGTGGTACCCGAGGCCAAGAAACTTCAACAGCCTTCTCGTGTTGTCGGGACTCAGCGCGCGTTGCTGCGGTGCCCTGCTCATGACGGAAACCCTTTCCTGGAGGCGGCCCGGGCAGGGATACGATTCCCCGGCCGCACAATCAACACCATACTATATTACATTTTCAATAAAACTGTAACACACAGGCGGGCTGCAGTCAAAGGCTTTTCCGGTGCTAGTGCGGGAAATCGGAGTTGACTCGAAGAGCTTATTAAGTTACAATAGAATGTAATATGTAACATAGTAAAGCTATAAGCAGACAGTGTCCGCATCCTGGTCGATGCGGAGAGGAGTTTGATCGAGGATGTGATATCCATGGGTGGACCGGGTCCGGCTCAGTCCGCTGCGGGACCGGGACCCTCGCAGCGGGGCGGGAGCGCGTTCTCCATGAACCCGTCGAAGAACCGCACGATCTCCTCCGGCTCGAACCTGCTCCCGTCTATGTACCCGGAGAGGAAGAACGCCTCGTGGAGCCTGACAAGCGCGTATGCGAGGAGCTCCGGTTCCGTCTCGTAGACGACCCCCTCGCTCATGCCCTCCTTGAGCAGCTGCGCCACCAGCTCGGTCATGCGGCGCTCGAACCTCTGGGCTATCCTGATGACATCGGGCGTTACGACGTCCGGGTCTCTCCTCGCGATCCCCTTCAGGAACGGGTCACGGTCCAGGTAGCTGTTGATGGACAGGAAGATGAGGCGGAGCTTGTCCCGGCTGTCGGTGCTGACGAAGTCGGAAGGCAGGTTCGACATCAACGCCCTGGTCGCCTCCCACTCCAGCAGGGAGGTCAGCAGCACCTTCTTCCCCCGGAAATACCTGTAGAGCGTCTGCCTGGTGATCCCCGCCGCCACGGCGATGTCTTCCATCGTCGCCTTGCGGTACCCGTAGCGCTGGAACACGTCGCGCGCCGCCTCGAGGATGGACTCGCGCCTGTCCGTCTCCGTGCCGTCTTCGGCTTCCTCCCCGGGCTTCGCCATGCTCCTCCGTCTCCGCTCGATGGTGGTCGGCCGGACCTATCTTACAGCAGGTCCCGCCAGGCCTGCACCGGCCGGCGCCCGATCGTTCCCGGCGCGCCGTACCCCTGTCGAACCAGGCGGGCGACCACCTCGGCGCTGGCGGCCGCCTGCTCGGTCCCGACCCCACGGGCCCCGGCGTCGGTGCCCACCAGGTAGAGGCCTTCCACCGGCATCACCGGCGAGGGCTTGTCCGCGCCCACCTGCCCGGGCGACTGGGCCAGCCCGACGATATCGGCGCGCTCCCCGTTGCCGCTGGCTGCGCCTATCTCGCACGGGGCGACGTCCATCCGCCTGACGACGTGCCGCTCGATACCTGGGAACAGCGAGAACAGGCGCACCTCGACCATGTCCAGAAGCTCCTTCGTCTTCGCGTATCCGCCGCTCGCGGGCGCCAGCGTGCCCGCTATCAGGAGCTGCTTCCCCGGAGGGACGAGGTCCGGGTCACAGCGGTCGATCACCGGCATGAAGATCCCGACGTCCTCCGGCAGCCCGCCCTCCTTCAGGAAGGCCTCGTGCTTTGCCTGGTCCTGCACGTCGGCGATGTAGAGCACAAAGGGAACGTCCAGCACCTGCTCGTCCAGCACGTACCTGACGATCGCCCCCCCGTAGGAGAAGGTGAGGGACCGTGCCCATTCGGCGTAATCGCTGCCCAGAGCCCTCTCTCCGACCAGCCTGACGGTCGAGGCGATACCCGCGTTGGAGACCACGATATCGGCGGACCTGACCTCTCCACCGGCCAGGACTCCCCTCACCTCACCCCCGTCGGACAGTATCTCCTCGACGGGGCACCCCAGGCGGACAGTGCCGCCGAACTTCTCCAGTCCCCTGCGATACGCGCCGGGTATCGCCCCCGTCGAACCTCTCACGTACCCGAAGTCGGCGCATCGGAACATCTCCCGGAAGCAGTATATGAACTCGCCCGCAGAGGCCTCCTCGGGGGGCAGGACGAGAAGCAGGAAGCAGATGGTGCCGAACCAGCGGAGTAACTGCGGGTCGTCGGAGTACTCGAGGAGGAACTCGGAGAGTGCCTGCCTGTCGCGCTCCTCGATGAAGGGGTCGTCGGCGCGCATGAGGTCGCGGAACAGGCGGTGACCTCCCGCCAGGCCTCTGATCCCGACGCCGATGTCCAGGGCCGTCCTGATGCGGGTCCACTGGGGCCTCATGTCCAGGCGTTGGGGGAACCTCTTCATGCGGCCGCGGTAGCCGTCGATCACGGTCGCCGACGGATCGCGGCTCACGAACCGCAGGTCCTCGCCGAGCTCCCCGGCGACGCGGCCGAGAGCCCCCCTGGAGCCCATCGAGAAGGCGTGTATGAAGTTGTCGATGACGAAGCCGTCCCCGGCCGTCGAGCTGCACCGGCCGCCTATGAAGGTGCTGCGCTCAAGGACCTCGACGTCAAATCCGTACCTGGCCAGCAGGGCTCCGCAGGCGAGCCCTCCGATGCCTGCCCCGACGACGATGACCTTCTTCATCAGGCTCCTCCCTGTACCCCGGGGATGCCGCAGACCGCGGTCGAACAGACCGGCGGACATGCGCGCGCCGCTATATCTCGGTCTCCGAGAAATCGAAGGCGAAGTGCTTGTGCATGACGCCGTTCGGATCGAGGAGGTGTCGTATGCCCAGCCAGACCGCCACTCCGTCGTCACCGAGGAAGTACTCCAGCGTGGTGGCGGCGGCCGCCATGGACGGGTACGTGAACAGCAGCTTCTTCTTGCACAGCTCGTTGGTGAACTCGGGCATGAACCGGTCCCTCGCGTTGAGCGAGTCTACGTCCAGCCTGTCGAAGTGGATGTCGAGCTCCTGCAGCTTCCCGCTGCTCCCCCTCAGCCCGACGCCGTAGCTGGCCCACAGCCCCTTGTCCAGCTCGGGGTAGCCGCGCTCCTCGGCCATGTCCATGAATATCTCCTTGGACGCGATTCCCTTCTCTATGGTGGTGAAGGGACCCATCAGCATCTGGCCGCCGACGCAGAAGGCCCTGCAGGCGTTCTCGCTGATGTCGAACAGCTCGGCGACCCGGTGGACCCAGTGCTCGGGCACGTCGGCGTCCAGGAGGTTCGCGAAGGAACTCCTCACCTCCGCCGCCATGACCGGCTTGTTGAACATCATGTCGAAGAGCGAGGCGAACTCGTGCCCGCCGGCGTTGTGCCTTTCCAGTATCTCGTCGACCTTAGCCTTCTGGTAGGCGACCTGCTCCGTGGTGCCCTCCATCTCCACCGCGAGGACGGTCGTGTATCCACCGCTCACCACCATCACGTCGAGGACCCTCCAGTAGTCCTCGAGGGTCGAGGTGGGGGACAGGCCGGCGTAGTACTTCGGCCCGGCCTCGCAGACCGTCTTGGCGAGGTCCTCGACGGCGATCTCCGACAGGGCGTGGAGCGCGTCACCGAGGTCGGTGAAGAACCCGAACGCCATGTGCTTCCGGTACTTCTGCACGTCTCCGAGCGGGAACAGCTTGAACGCGTACCTGGTGATGACCCCGGCAAGCCCGCAGGAGTTGTTGGGGAGCGTCGAGAGGTCCCAGTCGGGTCCGTACGTGCCCCCGCGGGAACCGGGGAAGGCCAGCATCCCGGTCCTGACGATGCGACCGGTCGGGGTGACCAGCTCCACGCCCAGTATCTTGGGGTGCGCCTGGCCGTACCGGCTGCCGCCGAAGTGCTCCCCGGTCTGGGAGAGGTTGGAAGCGGGGGTGTTGCTGGAGGGTCCTCCGGGCACGTCGCAGCGCAGGCCTCGTTTCTTGGCCTCGACCTGCAGCCGGGAGTGGGTCACGCCCGCCTCCGCGAAGGCGATCATCGCCTCCTCGTCGATCTCCAGGATGCGGTCCAGGCGCCGGGTATCGATGAGGATCCCACCCTTGTGCATCAGCAGGTTCGAGAACGACCCCGCGCCCGCGGCGGCCGGACACACTTCCAGGCCGTGCTCGTTGGCGATCTTCATCAGGTCCGCGACCTCCAGCGTCGTGCCGGGAAGGACGACGAAATCGGGATAGAACGTGGGCTGGTCGATCCTGGAGAACTGGTCCCTTCCCCACGACGCCCCGAAGACCGGGTCGTCGCTGACCCACTCGGCGCCCACCACGGCCTCGATCCGGGCGAGGATCTCCTTCCGGGTGGATTCCCCGAGCCCGGAGACCAGCATCTGCGACGTGATCTTTTCTGTCATCGGAACAACCTCCCCGCGTTGAATATGTTGTCGGGGTCGAGGATCTCCTTTATCTCGTCCACCAGCTCGTAGTACCCGGGCGCAGCTTCGCGCATCAGGTCGTTTATCAGGGGGTAGTCGCTGCGTGCAAAGAAAGCGCCCGCGGCGAACAGCTTCGGGTAGAGCTCCTCGAGCGTCGCCCTCAACCTCGATACCTCGCCGGGGTCGCCGGGATCGAAGAAGATGTCGTACTCCACGTAGCACGTCCTGGCCTGCTCGATGGGGAGCACGAATACGCCCGGCTGCTTCTCGAAACCGTGCGCGCGAAGGGCCGCCCTGATGATCCCGTCGTACCTGGGTATCCTGGAGAAGACGGTGTAGAACTCGAGACGGTTGTGAGGGGCGTACCCGTGGACCTCGCCGACCCTTTCGGGCATCTGCAGCTCCTTCAGCAGCATTGGGGCCGCCTCGAACCTCCCCAGCTCCCCCGTGAACTCGAACCGCAGCTCGTCGGCCACTTCCCCGAGGTGCTTCTCCTGGATGGAGATCCACTCCTCGTCGTCGCCGGAGAAACAGACCACGTACGTCCACCCGTCCAGGCGCTTCTTCGCGGACTCGAACTCGGCCCTCGAGCCGGACAGGAGGCTGGACATGCAGACGCCGTCGAGTATCAGGTGTGTCTCGCCGATCTCCTTCGACGAGTACCGGAGCAGTCTCTTCGAGGCCGCGCACGCGTCGGCGAGCTCTTCGAACCGCGCGAAGGCTATCTTCCTGATCCGGGGCTTCCTCTCGAACAGCACCGCCGCCGCCGTGATGATCCCCCCCGTGCCGAGCGACCCGTAGGGGATCCTGTCCAGCCCCATGCCGGTGCTGGATATGGTCATCGCTCCGGTGTGGAAGCCACCCGACTCAATGACGGAGCCACCCGCCGTCACCAGCTGCACGGTCGGTATTATCATGGGGAAGTTGTAGTTCCCCTGCCATGAGCTCCTGAAGGTGGGGTGATTGTTCGCGTACGTCGAGATGATGGTCGCCGAGGCGGGGCGCCTGGCGGGCATCGGGATACGCATTCCCTTCTCATCGAGCACCGACTGCAGCATCTCGAAGGTGACCCCGGGCTCCACGACCGCGTACATCCCGCCCTCCGCACTCGCCTTCAGGTCCGGGACCCCCGTCATCCCCGAGAGGTCCACCACGACCGAGTCCTCGACCAGGGGAACGGCGTTGCCGTGATAGTCGAGACCGCATCCGCGCGGAACGGTCGGTACCTTGAAGTCGCTGAGGGTCCTCACGACTTCCACCACCTGCTCGAAGGACCCCGGCCTGACCGCGGCCGCGGGCACCCTTGGTTCGATCATAACGGGTGACCCCGCGTCGGCGGCGTAACTCTCGAGGGTCCCCCGGTCGGTGATCAGGCCCCCGGGGCCGACGGTCCCGGCGAGCCGCTCGAATACCTCACTTGCGATTCCCATCCTGGACACCTCCCATCGCAGCGCCGACCAGCTCGACGACATCGTAGACGTGCATGCCGGCACCGGCGCCGGCCACCGCGTCGATGAAGTTCCTCTCGCACCAGGGGCACGAGCTGACCAGCGCGTCGGCCCCGGTGGACAGCGCCTCGGCCACGCGCTCCCCCGCGGTCCAGTCGTTGAACTCGGGGTAGGCCTCGAGGACCCCCCCTCCGGCGCCGCAGCACCATGTGCAGTCCCTTATCCTCTCCATCTCCACCAGCTCCACCCCCGGGATCTCTCCGAGTATGAGTCTGGGAACCTCGTACATGAACTCGGGGTACATCTTCCGGCCGATGTGGCAGGGGTCGTGGTAGGTGACGCGGAGCGGGACCATCTCCTTGAAGGTGATGACGCCCTTCGCGATGAGCCTGGCAATCATCTCGTTGATGTGGAGCACCTCGACTTCCAGCGGCCGGCCGACCAGAGGGAAGAGCCGCCGGAAGGTGTAGTAGCAGTCGGCGCAGGGCGTGACCACCGTAGTGGCGCCGGACGCCCTGATCCTGGAGGCCATGTCGTCCGCGTACTTCACCAGCTCGCCCTGGTAGCCGACCTCGTACGCCCTTCCGCCGCAGCAGGCCTCGTCCTTCCCCGCGATCCCCACGTCGAGCCCGGCCGCGACGAGGACTCCGGCGGCGTCCCTGACCGCGGAGCGAAGGTCGGCGTCATAGGAGTACCTGCAGCCGGCGTGGAAGAGTATCTCGGCCTTCTCGCTGTTGATGTCCTTGAGCCCGAGGCCTTCGGCCCAGTCGCCCCTGGCCGCCTTGGGCTCACCGAGGACGTTGTCCTCCTGCCTCATGCTCTGGACCATCAGGGAGTGCTCCACCGGGGAGAGGCCTTCCTCCACGCACCTGGCCCTCATGATCTCCGTGGCCCTCTCCAGGTCGACCTGGCCGATGGCCGAGGTGTAGCGGCATGAGATGCTGCAGCTCCCGCAGTTCTGGCAGCTGTAGACGACCTCGGGGAGCCTCGGCGATTCATCGAAACCGAACTCGCCGGTGAAGAAGGCCCTGTAGAAGCCCGCCCTCCCCGAACCGAAGAAGGCATCGAACCTGTAGCGGGCGCCCGGGGGGCAGACCTCGGAGAAGCGGTCGCTGCCGACCTCCGATGGAAGCACCGCCTTGCAAAGGCTGCAGTGCATGCAGTAGTAGAGCCCCCTGGTGAGCTCGTCGACGTCCACCTTCACCAGTGCCCCGGACGTATCCGTGTCTAGAGCGGCACCGTCCATGATCTCCCTCCTGTCTCGTGATGCGCGGGGCGTGGTCGAGAGCGCCCGCGCCGGTCTTCTCAGACCCCGTACTCGACCCTGAGTCCGTTGATCCAGTCCCGGAACTCCTCGATGTCCTCGGGAGCCATCTCGTCCTGGAACCTCGCCTCGGGCGCAAGGTCGATCAGTATCACCGCGCCCTTGGCGTACCTGACGATGTTCCCCATGTTGCCCTTTAGCTTGATCTTTCCCCGCATGAGCGCCTTGATCACGTTGAGCTCCTTGAAGATGAGCGCCTTCCACTTGTCGTAGTCGGCGGTCAGGATGTAGTCCGCGCCCTCCCCGGCCTCCCTCGGGACCAGGCGGATCGAGCGGCATTCCCCGTGCCAGAGGTCCATCAGCAGGTAGAGGTCGTTGTCCAGGCCTATCGCCGGCTCCGCGAGTATGTGGAGCGCGATCGTGCCCTCCCAGCCCTTGTTGGCTTCCCGGTAGGCGGGGTCTTCCCTGATGTTCCTCTCGTAGAGGGCGACCCATTCGGGGGTCCCGAGCAGGTAGGGCTCGGTTTCGGATTCGACCCGCCTGGCGACGAACTCCTCGTACTCGCGTTCCCAGCCCTCGGTCCCGTACTGCAGGTTCATGGCTCCTCCTTAACGCGCGACCTGCCCGGCGGCACCTGTGCCGCCGGACCCCTATAGAACTCCGTCCTCCCTGAGCCTGACGGCGAGAGACTCGCCCTGCTCCTCGGGTGTATCCCCCTCGATCAGGAGGCACCGCCTCTCCCGTTTCGGCGCTCGGAGCCCGACTATCTCGAGGAGATTCCCGGGCGGTGACATCCCTGCGACGTCGGACGCATCCCACCTGGCCTGCGGCTTTTCCTTCGCGGCCTTGATCGCGGCGAGGTGTGGGTAGCGGAGCTCTCCCGCTTCGAAGCCGACGGTGAGGACCACCGGAAGCTCACGGAGCGGCACACCGACCGTCTCGTGTCCGCCGGGGACCGCATGCTTCACCACGAGTCGGCCGTCGGTGACATCCGCGTGGCACGCGCGGGGAATCACGGGGATACCGAGCAACTCCGCGATCCCCGGGCCTACCTGACCCGCGTTCGTATCAGACGCCTGGATGCCGGCGAGCACCAGGTCGAAACCGCCCCGTCGAGATATGGCCGCAGCCAGGAGACGGGCGGTCGCGAAGCTGTCCGGAGCGGTGTCGCCGTTCATCTCCACCAGCACCAGGTCATCCGCGCCCGTCGCCAGGGCCTTCAGCATCACTGCCGGGGAGAACCGGCTTCCCAGGCTCATCAGGGTCACCGTGCCGCCGTGGACACCGGCCAGCCCGAGCGCAAGCTCGAGGGCGTTCTCATCGAAGGGGCTGACAACCGGCGGTATCCCCTGGAAGGTCACGGTACGGGCCTCCTCGTCGACCCGGTAGGAGGTGGGTGGGCCCTCGGGATCCGGAACCTGTTTTACGCATACGATCATGTTCAATCCGTTATGCATGCCGATCAGCTCCCGAGCAGCTCGCGGACCTTGCGTGAAAAGGCGGGCAGGACCTGCTGCCAGTCAGCAACCACGCCGTAGTCGGCCGCGTTGAATATGCAGGCGTCGGGGTCGTTGTTGAGGGCGACGACCGTCCCGGAGTCCGACATGCCTGTCAGGTGCTGGCTCGAGCCGGAGATAGCCACCGCGATGTATATGTCGGGCGCTACTATCTTCCCGGTGATCCCCACCTGCGTGTCGGGGTCTGCCCATCCCAGGTCGCAGGGCGGCCTGCTGGCTCCCACCGCGCCTCCCAGCGTGTCCGCGAGCCCGCGAAGCTTATCGAAACCCTCCGGGCCACCCAGCCCCCGACCTCCCGCAACCACGACACCCGCTTCCTCCAGAACCGGCCCCGACGGCTCGTCGTGCTTGGACTCGAGGACCTCGAGGCGGTACCGGCCCTCGCGGACGGGGACCGGGACGATACTGCCTGCGTGCCCGCATTCGGTCGGCTCGCGGCCCGAACCGATGCGCACCGTCGCAAGCGTCGTAGGTGAGCCGGACACGAACTCGGCGAGCGCGTTGCCGCCGTATATCGGCTTGGTGAAGACGAGGGTTGAGTCCTCTCGAGCGGTTATTCCCACGCAGTCGGTCACCAGGGCCGTCCCCAGGCGGAAGGCGACCATGGGCATGAAGTCCTGGGCGGCTTGAGTATGAGGGGCGACGACGAGGCGGGGCCGCAGGCCGGCGCATACCTCGCATATGTTGGCGGCGAGGGCCTCGGTGCCCGATGTCCCGAAAGAGGGGGAGTCGGCGAGCAGCACGGTGTCTACCCCGAGGGATGCGGCTTCGCGCGCCGCCTTGGCCGCGCCGTTGCCGGTGACGAGTGCGATCAGCTCCCCGTGGAGTCCGGCGGTCAGGTACTGCGCGAGCCCGACCAGGAGACGCGTCCGGGTCGTCAGCAGCCCGTTGTCAACCAGCTCGGTGAGGACAAGGATCCCCGGACTCTCGCAGCTGACCATCCGAACCTCCTGTTACAATGTTACGTATCTTGTAATATTGTAACTGGAGGGGGGAGCAGAAGTCAATACCTTGGTGACAGGCACTCATAGCCACCTTTGTTAATAGTGGTCATCGGGCTGGGCTGGAGTTCGGGGGGTTAACAAGAAGGGTTAAAAGTACCTGTCACCGTTAGAAGGGGCGGGCGTGGTCCTTGCGCCAGGTCTTGAACGAGCTGTCCGCGCGGAAGACGATGCCGGCCAGGTCGCTCAGCCACGGTATGCAGAACCCCCGGACGAACGCCGCGAGGTGGACAGCGAACCGCGGCACGCAGATCTCGCGGCGGTTCTTCTTCACCGCCAGCACCACCGCGTCGCTCACCTTCTGCGGGTCCTGCCACCGGCTGATGAGAACCATCTTCGCTCCCTCGAACATGCCCGTGTTCACGTACCCCGGGTTGACTATGGTGAACCTCACCTTGCGCCGGCGCAGCTCGGGGCGCACCGAGTCGGTCAGCCCGATCGACGCGAACTTGGTGGCGCAGTACGGGCCCAGCCGCGCAACGCCCAGCTTCCCCGCCGACGAGCAGATGTTGACCACGTGCCCGGACCGCCGGGCGGCCATGCGCGGGAGCGCGGCCTGCATCATCCAGGCCTGCCCGAAGTAGTTCACGTCCATCATCCGGCGGATCGAGCGCTCGGAGAGATCCAGGAAGTCGCCGCACTCCACCACGCCGGCGTTGTTGACCAGGACGTCGACAGGTCCGACCTCCGACTCAACGCGCGCGACCAGGTCGAAGCACGCGGCGCGGTCGGAGACGTCGTGGACGTATGGATATGCCTCGAAGCCCGCAAGGCGCATCTCGCCGGCGGTCTTCTCCAGCTCGGACTCGTCGACGTCGGTAATGACCACACGCGAGCCTTCACGCGCGAAGTTGATCGCGTGGAGCCTGCCCATGCCGCGAGCGGCCCCGGTGATGAGGACGACCTTTCCTTCGAGGTCGCGCATGGCCGGCCCGATCAGTCGAAGGCGGTCGGGATGGCGCTCACCACGTCGAAGGTCTGCTTGAAGCCGTCGGCGTGCTTGAGGAGCGCCGCCATGTTCCCCTGCACCTTGACCTTGCCGGCCATCAGGGCGTTCATGGGGTCGAGCTCGCCCATGGTCATCAGCTTCCAGGTCTCATAGTTGGCCTTGATGACATAGTCCATGGTGGCGGGATCGCTGAACTCGCCGTGCTCGACCGCGACACCCTCTTTCATATGGACGAACTTGGGAACGAGGTCCGGCCGGTCGGTGAACTCGTAGCCGACCTTCGCGTCCAGGTCTTTGAGCGCCTCCTGGAGCTCCGGGCGCTCGTTGTACAGCTTCACGAACATGTCCAGCCAGTCCAGCGTGCCGAACAGAACCTCGTCAGCCATGTCAGCCTCCTTGATAGAGACGGTCCCCCTCACCCGTGTGCAAAAGTGCCTGACCCTTTTGCACAATCACGGGTCTAGTGAACGGACCAGCAGGTCCGTCACGTCGTAGACGTCCAGCCCGGCCTCCGTAGCCGCGACCACATCGGTCAGGTTCCCCTCGCAGAACGGGCACGCCGAGACCAGGGCGGCGGCCCCGGTCTCCGCCGCTTCCTTGACCCGCTCCCCGCCGACCCACGCGGCGAAGTCCGGGAAGGCGGTCTTCACGCCCGCGCCCGCGCCGCAGCACCAGCTCTTCTCCCTGCTGCGCGGCATCTCCACCAGCTCGACCCCGGGAATGGCCTCGAGAATCCTGCGCGGCGCGTCGTACAGCTCGCTGTAGCGGCCGAGGTGACATGGGTCGTGGTAGGTAACCTTGAGGTCGAGCGCCTTCGACGGCTTCAGCCTGCCCTCATCCAGGAGCTGCGCCAGGTACTCGGTCACGTGGACCACGTCGAAGTTGCGCCGGGCGACCCTGGGGTACTCGTTCTTCATCACGCTGTAGCACCCCGCGCAGCTGGTCAGCACCCGCTCGACGCCCAGCTCGTTGAGCATCTCGATGTTCTCCCCCGCGACCTCCTTGAAGGCATCCTCGACGCCCAGGTTGTAGGTGGTGCTCCCGCAGCAGATCTCCTTCTGGCCCAGGGTTCCGAAGTTCTCGCCCGCCGCGTCCAGGAGCTTTACCGTGTTCAGCGCGAAGTGCGTGCGCTCGGGGATCATCGCGGCGGTGCAGCCCACGTAGTAGAGAGTGTCGACCTTCTCCTTTGTCGCGTCCTTGATCCCCAGGCCCTTAGCCCAGCGGAACCTCATGGCCTTGGGCTGCTGGTAGGGGTTGCGGTAGTTGAGTGTGCTCTTGACGACGATCTTCGCGTCCCCCGGGGGGCCGCCCAGCGCCTTGACCACCTCCCGGCGTACCATGCGCGCGATCTCGGTGGGGTCCTGGTCGGTGGCGCACTGCTGCACGCAGGTCTTGCACAGGGTGCAGTGGTAGACGATGTCGGCCAGGTCCTCGTCTATCTCGAGAACCCCCTCGCGGATCCCCTGGGCCAGGTAGCACTTGCCCCCGCCGGCGTAGGCGAACCACCCGTACCGGGTGTACGCAGGGCACAGCTTGAGGTACTCGGTCTCGCCCGGATGCAGGTTGGCGGTGCAGATCTTGCACTTGGGGCAGGTGTACATGAGCATCTCCATGGGAAGCGTCATCTCTACCACCCCCCCTCGTACATCTTCAAGCCGGGGTTGAGGATGTTGTTGGGGTCGATCGCCTTCTTTATGCGTTTGAGCAGCTCGCCGAATCCGCCGGCCCTGTCCACGTAGTTGACTATCCCGTCGTAGCGTATGGTCGAGGCGCCGTATCGCTTCATGCCCTCCTCGATGTAGTCGTGGTATATCGAGAGCGCCTTCTCGTGCTCGGCCTCGTCCACCGGGTCAACGAACGGGGTGAGCCTCAGGAAGATGCTGCGGCCCTGGTCCAGGCAGTGGGAGTAGTACGTGGTCCCGTACTGCAGGCCCCGGTTCCAGATGAACTCGAGGCCGAACCTCTCCAGCGGCACCACGTCCTTGGGTTCCGCGTAGAGGATGTGCATGAAGCCGTAGCCCAGGCCGAACCCCTTCATGAAGTGCGTGCAGGGCTCGTGGTCTATCCCGTGGGTCTTGAAGTAGTCCCAGGTGCCGGGGAAACGCTCCACCAGCTCGTCGTTCATTGGCCTGCCGCCGAGGCCCTTCGCGACCTTCTCCAGCAGCCTGGTGTGTGTGTCCACGTCATCCTCGTACCCGGTCATGATGTTGAGGGTCAGGCAGTAGGGTCGGTCGCCGGGGTGCTCCCAGGGCTCGGTCATGAATATCTTGAGGTAGTCGCTGGAGTCCTCGACGTTACCCCCCGATGCCAGTATGTTCATGATGGTGTACAGACCCCAGTGCCAGGTCACGCAGTGCTCGACCAGGTTAGCCCTGCTGACCACCTTCATGAACTCGACCGCGTCCCCGTAGGAGTCGAAGCCCATGACCGGGAGCGCCTGCACGTCGTTCAGCGCGTAGATACGGGCCGCCATCTTGGTGATGATGCCGAGCGTCCCGCAGGCGTTGAGGAAGATGCCCCGCAGGTCCGGCAAAGGCCCCCACTGGGCGTGCCAGCCGATCCCCGGGTACCTGTCCTCGAACGCCTTGGACCCGGTTCGCACGATGGTCCCGTCCGGGAGGACGACCTCCAGGCCCAGCACCTCCGAGTCGATGCCGGAGGCCCTGTGGCTGCCGTGTCCCTTGAGGTGGTAGTTGCCGAGCACCGAGTTGCCCGGCGGGTAGCTGCCCAGTGTCGCCCTGAACCCGTGCGGCCTGATGGCCCGCACGAACTTGCCGATCCCCACGCCCGGCTCGATGACGGCGTAGGCGGCGTCGGTGTTAATCTCGACGATCTCGTCCATGCCGTACATGTCCAGGACGATGCCGCCCGCGCGCGGGAACACCGAGGGTTCGAGGGTGCCGCTGCTGATAGGGGTCACCGGGACCACCAGCCTGTCGGCGATCCGCAGCACGACCTGGACGTCCTCGACGGTCTTCGGCCTCACCACGACGTCGGGCATGGTCTTGGGCAGGGGCAGGGCCGTCCCCGAATAGGTGAACAGTATCGCCCTGCGGGTCGTCACCTTCTCCTCGCCCAGGGCTTCCAGGAGCTCAGCCGTAGCCCGCTCGGCCAGCTTGGAGTCGAGCGGGGACTCGAGTACTCGCAACTGCCTGCCTCCTTCCGGACGGTACGTGTAGACCGCCCTATTCTAACGCCTCGGAACTCTTCACGGAAGAGAATAGCAAGTTTTTTTGGACGATCAGTCTATTTTGCTTTTGCTACATCCGAGCGTGGTGGTTGATCAACCTTGACTAATTCCGTGGGGTCGGAGGTTTGCAGTGCCGTTGGATACGTCGATCTCGATCAGGTCATAACGCAATGAAAACCTCCGACGCCACTCTGTATTCGAAATTGGCTACCTGCCGGGTGTGGGAACCGGGGCGGACTGGCCGGGTCCCGGTGGGAGCTGGGGCAGCGGAGGCGGACCGATATTGGTGTCGTCCTGCTCCCACTGCCAGTTGCGCTCATAGCCCCGGTCGCGCATCGGGCAATCGCAGCAGTCGCCGACTCCGGACCCGTCGTATCCGCCGTTCCGGTCGTACCCGTAGCGGCCCTGGTGCAGGCGGATGCCCTGCATGAACACGACCCCTCCTAGAAGTAGCGTAGTGAGCAGGAAGAAAACCGCGATCGCGGATACGATGATGAGCGCGATGGTCATGCCGGTCATACTCTTGCGCGGGACCGGCACCCGGGGCGGCGGGGTAACCGCCGGCGGGCCGGCCGCGGGAGGCGTGGCCTGCGGGGTCTCCTCGTCCTTCTCGTCCATGAAGCCTCCTTCTCCCGATGGGACATCCGACTGAGCTCGAGTCTATTGTATGCCTTAATCGAAATATAGAGTGGCGTCGGACGAGTTCGTTGCGTCATTACCTCTTGTTGAAGACGGCGTGATCCAACGGCAACGCAAACGTCCGACACCACGGTTGTCGACGTCTGGTTTCCGTGACTCCAGGATGTAGCGACGGGATTGGCTTGTGATAGTATTTTTCCGCCTTACTGAACGACGCGGGGGGGTCAGGAATGCTGCGCACCAGGTACCTCAAGAAGAAGCTCGACGAGTACGATCGCCTGATGGGGGACCTCTTCGCCGACTGCGAGGAACGCTCGGTCCAGAGCTTCGACGGCACCCGGATCGCATACCGCATGGTGGGCGAGGGGGAGCCCGCTCTCATCCTCTCCCCGGGCGTGTTCACCACCTACATGTTCTTCCACTGCATGAAGGACTACTTCAAGCCGCGCCACCGGATGATCTTCTGGGATTACCGCGGGCACCCTGACAGCGAGGTCCCCGACGACCTCTCTACCATCAACATGGACAGCCACGCCAAGGACCTGGCGGCGGTCATGGACGACGCGGGCGTGAAGCAGGCGGTCCACATCGGCTTTTCCATGGGGGTCATGACCATCCTGGAGTTGTACCGGCAGTTCCCGGAGAAGGTGACCGGGCTTATCGCCATCAACGGCCCGTATGCCGAGGGATTCGGAGGGTTCTCCGAGTCGATGAAGGTCCAGGGGGCGATCTGCGGCCTGCTGAAGTTCCTCTCCGGCCACACCTACCTGGTCGAATGGTTCCGGCCCGTCCTGGTCCTGCCCATCAACATTCCCATAGCCAAGAGGGTCGAGTTGAACCCCACCATGGTCGCCGAGGAGGAGATGACGCTCTACTTCGAGTACGCGGCCAAGATGGACTGGCACGCGGGCTTCCAGGCCTTGTTCGCCATGGGCGTCTACGACGGGACGGAGATACTGGACGGGGTGAAGGTACCCACGCTCCTGATATGCGGGTCGAAGGATACCTGGACCCCCCGGCGGATCGCGGACGAGATGCACAGGCGCATAAAGGGCTCCGAGTACACGACCATACCGGGGGGGTCCCACGCGACGCCCGCGGAGAACCCCCAGATGATCAACTTCCGGATAGACCTGTGGTTGCGCACCTACTTCTACGAGATCATGGAGGAGTACGAGTCGACCATGGCCGCCGCCAGGGCGAAGCCGTCGCGGAAGAAGGCGAAAAAGCCGGTTGCGCCAGCGGCTGTAAAGAAATCCGGTGGGAAGGCTGCCGGGAAACCGGGAAAGAAGGCGGCCGCGAAGAAGCGCGGCAGGCCCGCCGGCAAGAAGGCGCGAAAGCCGGCGAAGAAGACTGCGGCGAAGGCCTGAGGGAGGATCGACATGGCGGGCGGAGGGCTCAAGTGGCTGCTCGGGGGCGCCGTGCTGGGCGCGGTGGGGGCCAGTGAGTGGTACAGGCGCAACCGGACGGTGCAGATAATGCCGGTGGGGTTCTTCGAGAGCCGCTCGGTGGAGGACCTCAACAGGGGGATCAAGCCGTCCGACGACGCGACCCACCACTACGACAACCGCTTCTACTGGGAATGGTGGTACCTCGACGCGCAGTTCGACGACGGGCACCGCTGCGTGCTGGAGCTGCAGACCCCCAACATCGTCAACAACTTCAACAAGAAGGAACGGGCGATGCTGTTCAACGTCTACACCCCCGACGGGCGCCAGTACAACAACATAGTCGCGCTCCCCGCCTCGCAGTGGAAGGCCTCGGCCGAGACCTGCGACGTGGAGCTCGCGGGCAACACCATCAAGGGCTACTACCCCACCTACAGCGTCAACTTCAAGCACGAGAACCTGGCCTGCGACCTCACCTTCGAGAACCTCCTGCCCGGGTGGACCCGCGGCACCGGGGGGATATCGTTCGGTCGGTTCGACAAGAACCAGACCTTCGGGTGGGTCGTGGCGCAGCCGAGGGCGAAGGTCAGCGGGACGCTCACCGTGGACGGCACCCCGCACCAGGTGAGCGGCGTCGGATACCACGACCACAACTGGGGTAGCGGCTTCCTGCCGTCATACGTGTCTCACTGGATATGGGGCCGGCTCTCCACCG
This sequence comes from Actinomycetota bacterium, assembly GCA_018831265.1. Lineage (GTDB taxonomy): Bacteria > Actinomycetota > Geothermincolia > Fen-727 > Anoxymicrobiaceae > JAHJCO01. Next base: position 64,427 of record JAHJCO010000035.1, on the reverse strand, counting down.
AGCGGTTCACAATGATATTCGCCGACATAAACACCACGAAGAAGTGCGGCGGCGTGCACGTCCCACTGGTGTTCCTCGCCAAGGACGACCGGATAGTGCTGGAGAGCGCGCGGGCGGAGTGCAACGCCCACGACTTCGTCTCCGACGACCAGGGGTTCCAGGTCTACCCGAGCAAGGTGGACTTCGAGTTCAGCGAGCGGGACGTTGCCGGGGAGCTGCACTTCGAGGTCACGGGCGAGCTGGAGATGGTGAACACCCTGGCAGAGAAGCTCCCCGGATGGGCGGTCGACGTCCTGAGCAGGACGCTCGCGGCTCCCGTCTACTACCGTTTCATCTCTGACTACAGCGGATGGATACAGGTGGGGGACGAGAGGTTCGACCTGGACGGCGAGACCCACTGGGAGTACATGGTGATGACACTGCGCAGGGGCCAGGTGCCGAAACCCGCCCCGAAGATGCCTATCTAGGGTGCCAGGCACATTAGCCGGGTATTATTAGTCCAGCGAGAAGCCGGACATCCTGATAACGGTGGCTAATACATCAGGGCTAATGTGCCTGGCACCATTATTAGTGGCCGTAGAGGATCGTGCCGTTCTCTCCCACTGCCCAGGCGTTCTGCGCGTCGGGGCAGGTCACCTCGGTGAGCCGGGTCCTGGTCCCGGCGTCCTCCGAGCCCCACTCCTTACCGTCGTACGAGACGATGATGCCGTTGGCGCCCACCGCGCGGACCGAGTCGGTATCGGCGGCCGCGACACCCTCCACGAGGCTGCTCTTGCTGACCGTGGTCTTCTCCCAGGTCGAGCCCTCGCGATGGTAGATATCGTAGCCGGCGGTCACCCAGAGGTCGTTCGGGCCCGAGCCGGCGACCCGGTTGTAGTAGGGGGCCGCCTTTCCCTCCGGCACGGCGGTGTTCGTCGCCGCGCTCCAGGAGGAGCCGTCGAAGTGCAGCAGAGTCCCGAGGTTCCCCACCGCCCAGGCGCTGCTCGGTGAAGACGCCCACAGGCCTTTCACGAAGGCCCCCGGTGTCTCCTGCTCCTTCCACCCGACGCCGTCGAAGAAGTAGATCTTGGCGTCCTGGTTGATGATGATCCCGCCGCCTACCCAGAGGTGGTGGGCATCCAGGGCGAAAACCGCGTCCAGGGAATCGGGCTGGTTGGGTGGGCCGTTCGGGTCGCGGGCCGGGATGCCGATGTCCACCGGCGCCCAGGACGAGCCGTTGAAGAAGAGCACGGTCTTACCCTGGCCGACCGCCCACACGTTGGTGGGGTTGAGGGCGAAGACGTCGTTGAGGTCGTCAGTGGTCCCGCTCTCCTGCTTCTTCCAGGAGGAGCCGTCGTAGAACAGTATCGTCCCGCCACCCCCCACCGCCCAGACGTGCGAGGAGTCGAGCGCGGATACTCCGCTGAGCCCTTCGCTGGTGCCGCTGGTCTGGGCCTTCCAGTCCAGGGCGATCGCTGAGGCCGGCAGGGTGGATGCGGCGGTGCCGCCCGGCGCGGTCCCGGTCTCCTTCCCGGTCTCGCCCTTCTGGTCGCCCCCGGAAAGGGCGACGACGAGGACCACGACGATGACGGCCACCAGGACCACCGCGCCCGCGGCGACAGCCAGGACCTTCCAGTTGAACGACCTGCCGGGCGGGGTAGGCGCGGCCGGAGCGGGAGCGGGTGGAGGGGTCATGGTTGCGGGCGCAGGGGTCACTACCGCCGGTGGGGGAGCTTCGGCTGCCGCGGCGGGAACAGTCTCCGTCTGCTCGGGCGCCCGTGCCCCGGCTCCGGGGGGTGTCTCCTCCTGGGTTCCGCCGCAGAACGGGCAGAACTTCGTGCCGTCCTTGATCTCCTTGCCGCACTCCTCGCAGTACATCTGTACCTCCCCGTCACTCCGCCATGCACTTCATTCTACAACGATGGACAGGCCCTGTTGTTGCAAAAGTGCCTGACCCTTTTGCACCCAAGTCAGCGGGTTCAGGTATTCTGGTAGTTGACCCCGGCCTGCTCTCCCGCGATCGAGAACAGCGGGTCCCGTCTCAACAGATCCTCAAGCCACTCGCGGTCGATCGCCGTGTAGAAGGAAGGCTTTATCATCCCGGGATTGTCCTGGAGGGCTCCGTAGAAGCGGCCGGTGCCCGACGCGCGGGCGAGCCCGGCGAACGGGGTCGTCTCGTACAGCCTGATGAACTGCCCCACTCCGACGGTCGCCGGCCGCAGCTCCGCGAAGAGCTCAAGGGCCCTCAGAACCGAGGATTCCTCCTCTCCCGGGTAGCCCACGAGCAGGTCCACCGCCACCGCAATCCCGGCCTCCCGGCAGGTGGTCACGAAGCTCTCCACGTCGCGGGCGGTGTATGCTCCGTTACCGGCGGAGATCTCCCAGCTCATGGCCGCGACCGTCAGCTTCGAGCACCCGGAGGCTGCCGCCAGCCGCGCCACCTCGCCGCCGAACGGAGCGGGACGGAAGTACCCGGACCACTCGAGGCCGAGGTCCGCATCCGCCAGGGCCGAGAGCATCCGGCACGTCCCCTCGACGTCCACGTTGACCTCGCAGTCGCAGAAATAGAACATCCGCACACCCGCATCGGCCAGCAGGCGCGCCTCGGCGACGACCGCGTTGACATCCCGCTCCAGGACCGGGTGCGAGCGCTCCGTGCAGAAGGGGCAGGCCCAGTCACAGCCCTTGCGGAACTCCAGGCCTACCGGGTCGTCGCTCTCGATGTAGGGGGCGTAGTCGAAGAGGGAGCCGCGCGGGTGGATCATGTCCCTGATGACACCCGCGGCCCAGCCGCTGACGACGCGGGGAGCCTCGCCCGCCGCTATCGATTCGAGCAGCCTCGGGAACGCGACCTCCCCGGGCCCTACGACCACGTGGTCGGCTCCCAGGTAGTCCGCCAGGGACTCCTCCGCACAACCCGTGGCCGCCCCTCCGACGACCACGGGGCAGCCGCTCACCGCGCGGACGGCGTCCACCAGCGCCCTGATGTCGTCCAGGAAGAACGTGTTCCCATGAAAGAGGGTGGTGTCGATGTTGCGCACGGTGAATCCGACCACGTCGGGATGCGACTCTTCGATGAACCCCGCCAGGTCCTCCTCCGGTGATGTGCTCCAGCAGAGGTCGCACGCGTCTACGTCGTGCCCCGCCGCACGCAGCGGCGCCACCAGGTACTCGAGCCCGACCGGGACGACCGGCGGCTGCCGGTAGCGGTTGGTGTTGACCAGCGCGACACGCATGGTCGCTCAGAGGCGCCCGTAGCCCGGGAGCAGCCTGAAGGCACGCTCGCCGGCGAGAGGCGCCATCACCGGGTAGAGCCGCAGCCCGGCCCAGGTCATCCGCTTGAGCATCCAGATCGGGACGGTGCGGTAGAGGGTGGAGAGGAGGAATCCCAACCTGAAGTACTCGTTCACCCGGGCGAACTCCGCCAGCGCCGCCTGGTGGTCCGTCACGGCCATGGCCGCGATCTTGCCGCTGACCAGCCCCCCGTGGACCCCGAACAGGAGCAGGGGGTCGATGGTGCCCGAGAGCGTACCCGCCAGGATGAAGTTCTTCGCGAAGAGCCTGGGGTTGCGCGCGCTCAGCACGGGCAGCGCGCCGATGCTGACAGCGTCCCAGCCCTCGAAGACGATACCGTCGTTCTCGGCGAGCTGACGCTCGAAGCGGTCCTTGACCGATACGTCCAGCGGCCTGCCGCGCGAGAAGAGGCAGGCGCCGCGTGCCCCGTTGACCTGGGAGTAGAACGCGTAGTCCCTGGTGTACTCGTCGAAGTAGAGGATGACCCTCGGATCGGGCTCGTCCGTCCGGGACATGGCGAGGTAGCCGAACACCTGCATGTGCGGGACCCCCAGCGCCGGCCACGCCTCACCGAAGAGGCCCGTGGCGACTATCGAGTCCGGTGGCAGGTCCGAGAAGTCGGTCACCGTATCGTTGAACGTGAACTCCACTCCCTCGGCGACCGCCAGGTCGTAAAGGAAGACGTCCAGCGAACTCGGGCGAGGACCCCGCTCCACCAGGTAGGTCGGGACGCCCTCGTAGAAGGTCAGGTCGACCGTCTTCCCGTAGACGTGGTTGCGGCACTCCTTGAGGGGTACGGCCACGGGGCTGATGTCGATGCCGGTGTAGGCGGCCAGCCTCTCCAGGTTGATCGGCGTGCCGTCCCCGATGTTGATGACCCTTCCCTCGAGGCCCTCGATATCGGTGAGCCCGCCGATGCTCTGCCGCCTCTCGCGGATGCGGACCTTGAAGCCTTCCCTCGCCAGGTTGATCGCCGCCACCATGCCGGACAGCCCGGCTCCGACAATGATCTGCTCTCGCATGACGCCCCCTTTCGGCCGACGCCTGCGATTCTATATGACTAAGATGGTGCCAGGCGAGATTCAAGTCACCCGTATGGTGAATAGAATGCTGCCTGGCACCGTTTTATTCTGACCCCGTATAATTAGCCTATGCAGCAGTACGAATGCCAGGTGTGCGGCTATATCTACAACCCGGAGCTGGGCGACGAGCGCGGAGGCGTCGAGCCGGGGGTGCCGTTCGAGGCTCTGCCGTCGACGTGGGTGTGCCCCTGGTGCGACGCGATCCTGGACTGCTTCCGGCCGTACGAGGAATGACCGGACCTGAACGGACCGTGGAGGTCAGGTGACTGATACGGGTGGCAACAAGACGGTGCTGGCGCTCTCGTGCAGCCCGCGGGAGGGCGGGAACACCGACCTGATGGCGGACGCCGCGCTCGAGGGAGCGGTCGTGGCGGGCGCGGTGGTGGCGAAGGTCCGCGTCCCGGACCTGGAAATCAACCCCTGCATGGCATGCCACGCCTGCAGCAGGACGGGCCGCTGTGTCCAGGAAGACGACATGCCCGACCTCGTCGCCCGGATGCTCTCGGCCGACGGGATAGTCCTGGCGGCTCCCATCTTCAGCATGGGCCTGGCCTCACAGGCCAAGGTCATGATCGACAGGCTGCAGTGCTGCTGGGCGACGAAGTACGTCCTGAAGCGCCACACGGTACCGGACGAAGAGCTGCGAGAGGCCAGGCGAGGCCTGTGGCTGTCGGCTGCCGGCATGAAGAAGCCTGACGTCTTCGAGCCCTCGCTGCCAACCGTCCGGTACTTCTTCGGGATTCTGGAGGTCAAGCACCGGGAGCGCGTCTGCTACTACAACGTGGACGAGCGGGGCGCGATCCTGGAGGTACCCGGCGCGCTCGACGCCTGCCGCGAGGCCGGCGCGCGCCTGGTCAACCCGCCCGAGGTGGAGGAAGGGGAGCGGGAATGGCTGAGCAGCTTGTCGTAGGGGCCGGGCTCGCGGGACTCACCGCGGCGACCCTGCTGGCCCGCAAGGGGTACGAGGTCCGGGTGCTCGAGAAGTACAGGACCGTGGGCGGTCAGCCGGAGCGGTGGCCGTGCGTGGACGTCACACCCATGCTGCCCGACAGGCTCGGTGAATACCTCGGCATCCCGCTGGGCGACCCGCAGATCAAGCCCTGCAAGAGGCTGAACGGCTACTTCTGGGGGAAAGGGCCCTACGACGTACCCCTGGGCCGCCTGAACCTGTGCTGCGTGGAGCGGGGCCCGCGAAAGACGGCGCTGGACGGCTACCTGCGTGACCTGGCGGAGGAATCCGGTGTCCGTATAGAGTATGAATCGCCGGTCCTGGGCCAGGGTGAGATCGCGGCCCTGCCGCCCGATACAATCATCGCCACGGGCCTGTACGCCGAGTCGTTCGACGCGCTGGGCATCCCCTACACCATGGGCTGGTGCTACGGCACCAAGGGGACAATCGAGGACAAGGACTCCGAGGCCGCGATCTACTTCGGTGACTACACCAACGACTACGCCTACTGGGCGTGCCTGAACGGCATCTGGATGATCCTCTTCTTCACGCGCAACCCCATCCGCCGCTCGGAGCTGGAGTCGTTCGAGGACGAGGCCGGCCGGACCGAGGGCCTGCATGCCGACGAGTGGCTCTACGGGTACGGGCCTACCCCGACCCGGAAGCTCAGCAACCCCCGCCTGTTCGCCTCCGACAAGATACTTGCCGGGACCCTGTCGGGGATGATCGAGCCGTTCTCCCTCTTCGGGGTGCACGGCGCGCTTGTCAGCGGGAAGATCGCGGCGATGGCGGTGGAGGACCGCTCCGCGGCATACCTGGAGTTCAGGCGCTGTCTGCGCTCGTGGCGCGAGATGCTGCTGCAGCGCAGGATATACAACGCGATGAGCATGGGGATGCGCCGCCGCGCGATCATCGGCCTGAACGAGACACTGAAGCACACCGGTGACTTCGGGGCCTGGATGCTGACAGGCATGTTCCGCGCCGTCCCCGGTTACCGGCGCGTGAAGAAAGGCCGGTGGCGGACTTCTTGCGTATTGCTGTGACAGGGCTCGGTCACGGGACGCCCAGGTCATACTCTATGTAGTCGTCGTCCTTCCAACCTCTTACGATAAGCTGGAAGCCCCCCCTTGACGCAGGAACACGGAATGCCACGTTCACCGGATTTGCGACGCCGGGATTCAACGTCTCGCCCCGGCTGCTCGATTGCATCGTGAAATCCTCTGTATCCACTGTGTTTCCGTAGACCCTGTCCACAAGGTCGAGGAGAAGGAACTGCGTTTGATCGCCTCCGCTGCTGGAAAAGCGATAGAAGATCTCCCTTGGGACATCCGTTTCGTTTTTCACCAACATGTTTACGAGAACGAAGTCGCCGGTCAGTACCTCTGGTGGCTCGCCAGGGTATGTGTTGCTCTCAAGTCGCTGAACTTCCTGGATCCCAGTGACCGAGACCGAGATATCACCTGGAATGCTCGTGTACTCATCGGTCGGACTCACCCCGGGCCCTCCTACCGCGCCGGGAGGTCTGTCGGGGACTTCGTACTCCTGGTCAGCGCTGGTTGGTTGGAGTCCTTCTCCGATCGTTTTCCACTGGCCAAATCCGCTGTAGAGGATCTTAACCTCGGATATCTTCCAGCGTCCCCGGTCGACCTCCATTCGGTAGTGTAATCTCGCCAGGACCATTTCGTCGGTGTCCAGTAGCTCGGCCTTCACCGTTAGCTCGCTTTCATTTTTACTGTTGACCGTCCCGATTATACGGACGAGGTCCATATTGAGCGGAAAATCGGCGACGATGTCGCCTTTCGCCCAAGAGGTGTTTGCGTCGGGGGTCAATTGCTCTCTGGCGGCCTTGGGGTGCTCGAGGTCGATATCCTTGTTGAAGGCGTTGACCACGTCTTGTGGGCTGGGGCCGCATCCCGCGAGTACAAGCAAGGCGCAAAGACAGGGGAGAAGAACCAGTATCCGCCGCATCCCAACCTCCATTGCTCCGCTCCCGGTATCATATCACTGGGTGGATCGGAGCCGCCATCTTCCGCTCAGAACACCACTTCGCAGGACATCTCCTCCTCCTGCAGCGGGTCCTCGAAGTACTTGTGCACGCCTTCGGGGAGCGAGTGGTAGTCGATATCGCAGACCTGGGGGTAGAGGTCGGCCGAGTTGTAGGTATTCCAGAACAGGCAGACGCGGCTCTCCAGGCCGTGACGGCGGATGAAGTCCAGCGCGCCCGCGAAGGTCTTGCCGGTGTAGGTGCCCTCCAGCTTGATGCCGTCGCACGCCTTCGCGCGGGAGACGGCCGCCATCCCCTCAGGCGTGAAGCAGGCGTATGTCGGGCCGCAGAAATCGTCGATGAGCATGATGTCCCGGGGCCGCCGGCCGAGGATGCCCGAGACCGGGCAGTGCCGCGCGACGAAGTCGGCGACCCGGTCCACGTGACCGGCGAGCAGGTACCGGTTGCAGACTATCTTGTCCACCACCCGAACCGGGACCACGATGCTCTTCATTCCCGCGAGGGTGACGCCGGCCAGCAGGCCCGCCGCGGTGCTCCCGCTCCCGTAGGTCACGAAGATGAAGTCGGGCTCGGGCACCAGGCCTTCGTCCACCTGGCGTTTGAGCTCCAGCGCCCCGTCGACGTACCCGAGCGAGCCCAGGATGTTCGAGCCGCCGGGGGGAATGAAGTACGGGTGACCCGCCCCGCGCCCCCGCGCCCCTCGGGCCATGCCCCGGAAGAAGGCGACCGGGGCCCCGTACATGGAGCCGGTCAGCACGAAGTGCGCGCCGTGGGCGTAGTCAAGCAGCAGGTTCTTCCTGACGTAAGCGGCGTTGGGCTGCGGCCAGAGACACGCATAGGTCTCGATGCCCAGCCGCTCCGCGTGTATCACAGTGGCCAGCACGTGGTTGGAGCCGACCGCGCCGAACGTTATAACGCTGGTGTGGCCCTTCGCCTTCGCGTCGGCCAGCAGGAACTCGAGCTTCCGAACCTTGTTGCCGCCGTACAGCGTGGAGCTGAGGTCGTCGCGCTTGATGTAGAGGTGGTCCAGTCCCTCGGCGGCGCACACGCCTTCGAGCTTCTCCACGGGAGTGGGGTACTCGCCGAGCTCGAGCCAGGCCGTATCACCTGCCAGCTCGGGACAGGCCTCGAACAGCAGCGGTCGCGCCATGGGTTCTCCGTTTCGCTCCAGTCAGTCTCAGCCCGGCCGGCGGATGAATTGAATCCCGCCTGGCACCGTTTTATTCATCATATTCTATAGTAAGCGCATGAGCATTCTCGAAGACATCGCCACCTGGTTCATGGACCAGGTCGGCTACGCTATCTGCCATCAGCTCCCATCGCGCAGCCTCGCCTACGGAGGCCGCGGGCTGCCTGTCTGCGCCCGGGACACGGGGCTGTTCCTCGGGTTCGCCGCCTGCTTCCTCCTGCTGCTTGTCGTGTACAGGCTCGAGCGTACCCGCTACCCTTCCTGGCCGAAGGTGATCGCACTCGCGCTGTTCGTCCTCCCCATGGCGGTGGATGTCGCCACCTCCTACGGGGGCTTGAGGGAGACGACCAGCATCATCAGGCTGGCCACGGGAGCCCTGGCAGGGGTGGGCGCGGCCGCATTGCTTTTCCCGCTGGCCGCCCGGCAGTGGTCACAGGAGGATGGGATAGCGTTCGAGTCCTGGTGGTCCGTTCCCGCCCTGCTGCCCGTCCCCGCGGCTGTCACCCTGGCGGTCTACCCGGGCTGGTCGCCGGGGTTCTGGCTGTGGGCTCCGCTGGTGACTCTGTCCATCCTTTTGACCTTCCTGGTCCTGAACGTCACGCTGGCCGCCCTGCTGCTGGACCGGTTCCGGGAGGACCGCCCGCCTGTCCGCCCCGCGGTGACGGTGGCGGCGGGCGTCGGGCTGGCCGCACTGGAGCTCGTCATCTCCAACCTCCTGCACCACTTTGCAGCAGGTTGACAGGGTGCACCCGGAGTAGAACGCTTTAACAACCTGGCTGACGAATATACAATAGAGCAGTCTGAGAGGAGCGCCGAGGGTCAAGGAGGGCCTTTAGATGCACGTTCCCAAGGAGAAGATACAGGTCACCATGGTCGTGGACCGCTTTCGCATTGTGGGTTACATGCACAAGTACCCCGGCGCGAGGATGCTCGACCTGGTGAACATAAAGGAGGCCTCGTTCGTCCCGGTGACCGACGCGGACATCTTCAGCATCAATGACGGAAAGCTGATCTACCACGCCGATTTCGTCGGGGTGAACAAGAACGAGGTGTCCTTCTTCTATCCCCTCGAGGACACCGGGACCAAGGAGACCGGTTAGCGGGACGGGTCCGGCGGCGGTAGCCCCTACTGGTGCTCGGGGGCTATCGAGGCCTCCTTGGTGATCGCCACCCTGGAGAGCTTCTGAAGCTGCTTGATGTGCCTGGTCAGCAGGGTCGGCGAGTACTTTATGACCGTCACCTTGACGGACGTGTACTGGTTGGTGGGGGCTCCGGGCGGGTAGAACGTTATCACCGATTCCCTGATCTCCTGGTCGGAGAAGCCCTTCCCCTGCATCACCAGGGCAGCGGCCTGGATGGCCTCCTGCGGGTTCTTCTTCATGAAGTACTCGTTGGCCACCGAGTTCGCTACGTCCTCGGCCTCCTGGATTCCGAATACGCGCACCCAGAGGATCGGGCCGACTTCCGCGAGCAGGAATACGACCACGGCGCCACCGATCACGATGCCCAGCACCCATCGGAGCACCAGTCCGCTCTGGTCCTTCATCAACCGATTGAGCTTGAGCACCGCTTCTCCCTTCACTACTGTCCCACGCCTTTGGCTCCTGCCCTTGAGCCCCGCCTCAAGAAGTTGAGCCCGGCCTCACTCCATAATACTGTCTTCCTCGACCGGTTCCCTGCCGGTGGGCTCGATGTCCGACTGGTTTCTCTTCAGGTATCGGACGATAAGCCGCTTGAGTGCAGCCATTTCCTCCGATCTAAGCAGGACGGCGAGCCCCAGGTACACGGCCGAGCCGACGAGGATGGAAGCCGACACCAGGATGAGCAGCGCCCAGAAAGTCGAGGTGCCCAAGAGGCTCTCGCATCCCCAGGCGGTCAGGTATATGGCCCCGGCCATGACCGCGGAGGCGGCGCAGATCTTCGACAGGGAAACGGCTATCCGGCGCCCGTCCAGGGATCCGAGCCGCCGCCGCAGCACTATCCAGACCCCGATCGTCCCCAGCACGTAGGCGGTGGTGTTGCCCAGGGCCAGCCCCGAGACCTTCATCACGTCGGTCCCGAAGGAGTAGAAGTAGAGGAAGTCCACGCCTATGTTGATGACGGTGATGATCGCGGCAACTATCATGGGGGTCTTGGTGTCCTGCGTCGCATAGAACACCTTGAGGAAGAGCATGAACACGGAGAAGAAGAACAGCCCCAGCACGAAGTACAGCACAACGCTCGCCAGCATCTCCGTGTCGCTGCTGCTGAAGTTCAGCCTCTGGAGCAGCAAGTGCACTATGGGCTGGCTGAGGATGGCGTAGCCGATCGAGGCGGGGATGATGACGAAGGCGGTGGTCCTCACCCCCAGAGAGGTGGTGGCGATGATGCGGTCCTTCTGATCCCTGACGTGCTGCTCGGACAGTGTCGGGAAGAGCGCGGTGATGATAGAGACCGCGACTATGCCGTACGGGAGCTGGAAGAAGATATAGCCGTACTGGAAGGCGCTGATGCCACCCGGCACCTGCGCCGCGAGGATGTTGACCACCCACATCCCCACCTGGTGGATGAGCACGAAGGCGACCACCGGTACGGCCAGCCGCCCCATTTTCCGAACCGCCGGGTGCTTGAGGTCAATGACCGGCCGGTACCGGAAGCCGGTGCGCCTCACCCACGGAAGCTGGATCATCGCCATGGCGACGACCCCGAGGGTGGCGCCGATCGCCAGCACGTAGTGGTTCGGGTAGTAGTTGTAGATGACGACGGTGGCGATCACCACGATGTTGTTGGCGATGGGAGCGAAAGCCGGGATCGTGAAGTGCTTGTACGAGTTGAGTATGCCCGTGTATATCGCACACACCCCGTAGAAGATGACCTCGAAGATGAAGAACCGCAGCAGGAACGTGGCCTCGTTCACCATCTGCGTCCGCCCGTGCGCGAGGAAGGTCTGGGCCCTGATGATGTATGGGGCCAGGACGCAGAGCACAACCGTGATGGTCGTCAACACCACCAGGGTGATGTTGAACACGGAGTTCGCGACGTGCCACGCCTCCTCCTCGTCCCTGGTCCGCAGGTACTCGACGAATATGGGGATGAACAGCGAGGAGAGTACCCCGCCCAGTATCAGGTCGTAGATTATGTTGGGGATGATGTTCGCGAGGTTGAAGGCGTCCGCCATGTACCTGGCGGTCAGGCCCAGCACCGAGGCGAGCGCGGCCGTGCGCACGAAGCCCGTGATCCGGCTGATGCCGGTGCCGAGGGTCATGACCGAGGTCCCCCTGGCGAACGAGGCCGGCTTCAGCCCCCTGGCCCGCTTCGAATCTGGAGGGGCGTCAGACGTGTTCATTGCGTTATTCCCAAGAATAGAGGGGCGTCAGACGTTTTCATTGCGTTTGACCTGGTTCCGGTCGGCGGGATGCGCAAGGACTTGGCAATCCAAAATATAGAGGGGCGTCAAACAATTTCATTGCGTTATGTCCCTCTCTCAATCGACGCGCTCCAACCGCACTGCAAGTGTTTGACCCCCCGGTTTTCGACGTGGTTCAACGGCAATTCAGGCATTTGACACCACGTCTAGGTCTCCAGGGTCTCGAGGTCAGGTCCCGGGACGTTGCCGGTCTTGTGCTTTCCGGCCCTGCCGCGCTCGTAGAGGCTCCACCCCCACGCCGCGCCGATGAGCGCCAGCAGTCCGCCGACCACCGCTATCGCGAACGTGTTGAAGCGGCTGGTCAGAACCGTGAAGTCGGTCTCACCGAGGACCATGTTGCCGGCCTGGAGCCTCGCCGAGAAGCGCACGCGGCCCTTCTTCTTCACGGTCACGGGAATCTCGAACAGGTTCTCCTTGGGCTCCAGGGTGACCTTCATGGTGGAGCCCTTCGGGAAGGTGAGGCCGTTGCTGCTGAACTCCAGCACCGCCTTGACCGGGTACCCGGTCCCGTTGACAACGGAGAGCGGGACCTCGGCCTTGCGGCCGGCAAGGGTTATCGAACCGGCCGGAGGGAGGTCTATCTTGGCCAGCTCATCCCCTACGGCCTGTACCACCCAGCCCGCGAACGAGAGGCCCTCCACCTGGCGGTCCCACTGGCGCCAGACGTCGCTCTCGGAGATGAAGACGTCGCGCTGCATCAGGTCCGGCAGGGGGTTTTCGCTTTCAACGAGGCCCGAGAAGACCTCGAGGTAACGCCTGGCCCTCTCCACCTCCCTGAAGTAGTCGTTGGGCTCTACGTCCCCGGGGCCCGGCAGGGTGAGCCCGCTGTCCTCGATGGCCGGCACCGTGTGCAGGCATTCGGACACCGTGCTCCCCAGCAGCCACGGAGTAGCCGAGAGCCCCCGAAGCACCTCCTCGAGAACCCCGCGCGACGGGCGCCACCTTCCCGGCCAGATGAAGACGCATGCCCGCCGCGAACCGGGCTTCTCGAGGTAGAGGTTGGTCAGCTCCGAGACCAGCGCCTGCGTGACACCATGAGTGTCGCCGCTGTTCGCGAGACGGGCCGCCAGCTGCTCCATCCTCGCATCGGTGAAGATCGCCGTCCTCTCCGCCGCTCCCTGCTCGCCGTCCAGCAGCACCGGCTGCGCGAGCGTGTCGCCGCGCAGCAGGCGCTTGCCCTCGCGGCTCCTGTCGAGGAGCGTGGGAGAGAGCACCAGGAACCGGCCGGCCTGCGAACCCAGGGCTTTTATGGCGTCGTCATCGAGGATGCCGGCGGGCGGGTAGAGGTAATCCCGGGCCAGTGGCTGGTCGAGGACCTGCTCGAGAACCTTGTGCCCCCGGCTCATCTGGGTGCTCGCGTCGTCCTTCCAGCCGAACGACACGAGCTTCTCCAGGTCCGGGGAAGCATACGGAGCGGGCAGGGACTGAACGGCGGGTGTCTGGGCGAGGCGCATGAACGACCCGATCACCGAGGACGCGTCGGCGGCCTCCCGCGAGTCCGCCGGCACGTTCGTCGTCTTATCGCCCTGTTTCATCTGGTAGCCGCCCGTCATGCCGTCCAGCTCCTCGAGGAGGAGCGGGGACAGACAGAGGTTCAGGTGGTAGTCCTCCCACTGCTCCAGGGCCGAGGTGAGGTTGGCCAGCCAGCCCGACGCCGATGAGGCGTCGCACTCGTCGGCAAGCTCGTTTCCCTTGTAGAGGCCCTCCGGGTTGCGGTGCGACGGCTGGGCGGTCTCGAAGATGACGGCCAGTCGCAGCTGGGGATTTTCAGAGACGGTATCGGGGGACATCACCACGAGCTGGCTTATCGCGCTCGCGATCGTGGCGTCCTCCTGGAGGGCCTCCACGGTCATGGGGTAGACGCCGTCGGAGAAGCGGCCGGACGAGATCTCCAGCTCGAAGTCGGCCGTGGTGTCTCCCGGCTCGAGCGTCAGCTCGCGGTCGTAGGTCTGGGTCATGCGGTATGAACGCTTGAGCTTGTTGTCGAAGGAGGCGTCCAGGTCGGCCCGGGTCTCGTTGGGCGTGTGCACCCTCACACGGATCTGTACGTCCCGCAGGGTCAGTCGCGTGTCGTTGGCCAGTGTCACCTTCAGGACCGCCTTCGAGCCGGGGGCGTACCAGTAGGCGTCCTTGGAGAACGCCATGCGGATGTCGGGAGCCTCACTCGATGGGGCTGCACCGGCGGGTGCGGCGGCACCGGGAGGCGGAGCGGCGAGCACCCCCGCATTCATCACCGGCAGGAGCGTCCCCAGCAGCAGTATCGCCAGCGCCACGCGCGCGGCACCGGCCCTTCTCATCCGATTTCTTGTAACGGTCATCACTATCTTGTACGCACGGGAGTGGACTCGCGGCCCGCCCCGGCGCCCCCCGCCCTCAGTCAGTCAGCACACCGTGTCTCAACCGACCATGCTGATTATCTCGTTCACGATGAATAGTACCCCAAAGACGGCGAGCAGGGACGCGAACATGAGATAGAGCGCGCGCTCTCCTGTCCTTATGGTGATGCGCGCCCCGAGGATCGCGCCCGGGATCGCTCCGATGGTCAGGTAGAAGGCGAGGGTCCATTTGACGTGGTGCAGGAGGCTGTGAACTACTGTTCCGGGGATGGCGATGACCACTATCACCGCGAGCGAGGTGCCGAACACCTTCTTCAGGGGCATCTTCAACAGGTACAGGAAGCCGGGAATGAGGACCAGGCCGCCTCCCACCCCGAGCAGCCCTGAGAACAGCCCGGCCGCGAGGCCGGTGGCAAGGGACAGGGGGACGACGTGCCCGGGACCGGGTGCGGATGGACGCCCCCCCGCGTCGTCCCGCTCCCCCGCCTCAACGCTGTCGACCTTCTCGTCGAGGGGCGGGCCTCCCCTGATCCCGCGCCTCGCGGTCTCGAAGGCGAGGTATAGGATGACGGCTCCGGTGGCCAGCATGAGGTAGTGCAGGTTGAGCCAGCGGGTCAGCAGGGCCCCGAGGGCGGCTCCGGGGAGCCCGGCCGCCATCGACCAGAGGGCGACCCGGCGATCGACGAGCCCGCGGCGCGCGTAGGTGATGGCCCCCGCGGCGGCGGTGGGTATGGTGACGGGAAGGGGCGTGCCCAGCGCTATCGCCGGCGACGCGTCCAGGAGCAGCCGGATGGCGGGCGTGGTGAGTGCCGATCCCCCGATGCCGAACATCCCGGACAGCACGGAGGCGGCGAAGCCTATCAGGATAGCCAGGACTACGTACATGGTCAGGCGGACACCCGAGGCGCGGTCACGAGGTTGATCTCGCCGGCCGTGTTCTTGACGAAGAGCCTCAGCGTGACATCGGCCTTTCCGAGGGCGGAGTTGGTGAAGGCTCCCTCCGGGGTCCGGGTCATTCCTTTCGCCTTGACGTCCCCGACACTCGATTTCACCTCGACACTGACGCCGACATCGGTGGGTAGCTCGATCCTGACCTCGCCCGCGGCGCTACTGATCCGGCAGTCCAGGTCCCTGCTCCAGCCGCCGAGGAGGCTCACCCGGGTGTTGCCCGCGCTGTTCTTCACCTGGAGCGACCTCATGGCGGGATAGCGGCCGGGCATGGCGAGGCTGATGTCTCCGGCGCTGTTCTCGATCTCAACCTCCTCGAGCAGCCTCATCTCTCCGGGCGCATCAACGTCCACCCTGCCGGCAAGGGCCTCTATCTCGACCTTCTCCAGGGCAAGGCCGCCGATATGGAAGTCACCGTTTCCCTTGCCCAGGTCGACATCCAGATTGAGGGGTACGGAGCCATCGAAGCGGAGGGTGCCGCGCGTCCTTCCCAGCCAGCCGGCTATCCAGGAAGGCGGCTTGCCCTTGACCTCGAGTCGCCCTTCCCCGCCGCTGGTGGAGTACCGCACCTCCGGGTGAAAGCCCCGAACGTTGCTCGTGAATTCGGCTTCCAGCAGGCCTGAGGAGCCGCCCGACACCTCGATATCTCCGAACTGGAAGTCCAGCTCCGCATCGACGCGGGAGGCGCCGCCCGGCTCGATGGAGGCGCTCTCGGTCCGCTTCCCGCCCAGCAGCGCCAGGTACAGGACCAGGAGGCAGACAAAGGCCGCCGCCGCAACGGCCGCTATGATGATGACGATGGTCACCCCGTCCATGAAAGGCTCCCCTCTCTCCGGCCCAGTCGCCTCGCGCGGACCCCACCCGGTGTCAGGTAGTAGTCTACCGGAATAGGGTGGAACAGAGCGGCCGGAACACTGAGTCCGCGTTCCGGCGTAATCCGGGAGATGGCGACTCACCGGACCTTCCAATATGATATGCGGGTGGGTATCTGCTCGAGAGGATAGGCGCTATGGCGGGGGAAGAACTCACCTCGTTTCTGCTCAGGATCCTGGCTTCTCGCCCCGTGAACGCGCTCTCGCTCCTTGGCATCGACTACGCCTACAGCCGGTTCGCCTTCCTGCTCCCCCGGGATGCCGAGGAGGGAATCGAGAACTTCTTCGTGCGGGACCTCTTCGGAAACGTGGGCCTGGACGGCGACGGCTCGCCCGACGCCTTTCGATTGGGTCTTACAAACGGGTGGTACGACCAGCGGCTCACCGGCCTGGAGCTCTCCATCGACGGAAGGCGCGTCGCGCCGGACCGCCTGCTGGTGCGGTGGCCGGGGGGCGAGATCGCCGCTTCGAACATCACCTCCATGGACTTCCCTCCCGGCGAGGCCTTCGAGGTCATCGCGCCCGGATTCGTCCTTCGCGACGGCATCCATTTCCTGCAGATAACCGTCGGCATGGAGCTGGTATCCCAGATCGTTCCGCTGCTCCCGATCATCGTCCGGGACGACCGCGTCGATATCTCCATCCTGCCCGACCGCCTGGAAGAGCCTGAGGCCTGGCCGCCGGTCAATCTGCCCACGGGGACCGCCCACGTCGTTCCGCACGTCCACTACGACGTCGAGTGGCTGAAGACCCGGGAGGTGTTCGAGCGGGTGGGCGCCGGCAACCTGCTCGAGATGCTGCGGCTGATGGAGGCCGACGGTGAGATGACGTTCGTGGTGGACCAGGTCCCGCACCTCGAGCCTTTCCGCCGCGACGATCCGGAAGGCTTCGCGCGGCTGGCCGGCCTCGTCGAGGAGGGGCGCGTCGAGCCCGTGAACGGGATGTACGCCGAGCCGGACGTCAACCTTCTCTGCGGTGAGTCTCTGGTCCGTCAGTCGGTCACCTGGCAGAGATACTGCACGGAGAGGTTCGGGCGGCCCTCGCGGTGTGCCTGGCTGATCGACTCCTTCGGGATGAGCGCGCAGCTCCCACAGATCCTGGCCCGCTCCGGGTCGGAGGCGCTCTTCTTCTCCCGGGCGCCGGTGGAGGAGGGCTGCCCGACCGAGTTCCTCTGGGAGGGGCCGGACGGAACCCGCATCTTCGCCCACGACATGCCCCGCAAGTACAACGTGGGGCATCCCATGCCGCGCGACCGGGGGCGGGCGATGCGCTGGATGCTGAAGGGGTACCGGCTGCTCCGGGGGCGGTCGGCCTCAGACCAGGTGTTCTACCCTTGCGGGGTGGACCACGGGCGCCCGCAGAAGGAGTACGGAGAGATGGCCCGCGCCTTCAACGAGGAGGTCGAGGGCGCGCGGTTCGAGTACAGCCTTCCTTCCAGGTTCGTCGACGCGGTGCCGACCGGATCACTGCCGGTGCTGCGGGGCGAGTTCCAGCGAGAGCTCTGGGGGACCTACAGCGCGCGCGCGTCGCTCAAGCGGCTCAACAGGGAGTGCGAGTTCGCGCTGCTGGACGCGGGGAAGATGGCGGCGGTCGCGTCACTTCGAGGTGCCGAGTACCCGGGGCAGGCGCTGGAGGAGGGGTGGCGGGACCTGGCGGACTGCCAGTTCCACGACCAGATCTGCGGATGCTGCACCGACGAGGTGGCCGATGGCATGAGGGAGCGCTTCGAGCGCGTGCTCGGGACCGCGGCCGGAGTGATGGAGCGCGCGGCCGCCGTACTGGCCGATCCTGACGGGAAGCCCGACGGCTTCACAATGCTGGCCTTCAGTCCGCTCCCGTGGCCGGTGTCCACGTTCGTGGAGTTCGAATTCGAGCCGCCTCCTGGGTGGAGGGGAATCGCGTTGATGTCGGGGGAAGAGCGGCTGCCGATGCAGGTGCTTGATACCTTTCGTGCGGGGGACGGATCGCTGGAGAGCGTGCGGGCCGGGTTCCGGGCGGACCTGCCGGGCCTGGGGTTCGCTCTGTTCGAGGTAACGCCCGGGGATGGCGCTCAACCTCCCGTTGAGCAACCCGCCGGGGCTGCCGGTACCACGCTTTCAAACGGCCTGCTGAAGGTGGAGGTGGACCCGCGAAACGGCCTGCTGGGCGACGTCACGCTGGCGAACGGTACGCGATTCGACATGCGGGGCGGCAACCGCCTGACCATCGAGCGCGACTTCGGCAACCTCTACCAGGCGATCTGCCTGGGGACCACCTACCTGCACCCTCGCAGGGTCGACTCGGTGAAGGTGGTCGAGCCGGGGCCGCTGCGGGCCACGGTGGAGGTCGGGGGAAAGGTCGGCCGCTCGGCTTTCCTCCAGAGAATCTCGCTGGCGGCCGGGTCACCGCGCATCGATTTCGAGAACGAGGTCGATTTCCGCGACCGGGGGTGCAGGCTGCGGGCGGTGTTCCCCACGGGGCTGAGCGGTGGGACCTGGACGCACGAGGTCCCGTACGGGTGGATCGAGCGGCCGGGACACGAGCTGCCCGCGCTCAACTACACCGACCTGAGCCTGGGGAATCGCGGGGTCACGCTGGTCAACCAGGGGATACCGGGGAACAAGCACGACCGGGGGACCATATACCTCACACTGATGAGGAGCACGGACAAGATCTATCTCTGGGATGCCGGACCCGGGGCTCTGGAACTGGGGTGGCAGGTCTTCCGTTACTCTCTCTACCCGCACGTGGGCGGCCCGATCCCCGCCCTCTCGAGCGCCAGGGCTTACGAGCGCAACAACGGGCCCAGAACCTTCCTCTTGCGGGGCGCTCCGCGGGGGGAGGGCTTGGGCGTACTCGAGTGCGACGACCCCAACATAATGGTCGCCGCGCTTGAGAGGCGGGGCGGCTGTGTCATGGCGCGCCTTTGCGAGACGGGAGGCGAGGACCGCACGGTGACGCTGCACCTCGGCTGGAAGCCCTCACGGGCCTGGAAAACCGACCTCCTGGAGCGGAAGCAGGAGGAGCTGATGCTGCAAAAGGGTCAGGCCCTTTTACAGCTCGGCAGGTTCGAGATAGCGACAGTGATGTTCGACCAGCAGTAACTCCAATTCTCCACTCGCAGTGGGGTGAAGATCCTCCCAAACAGCGCACACAGACCCTTCCGGCTAAGACCCATCCTTGATGGATAGAAGTTTGCTTGATATGCTGTCGCCTGATAAGCTTGGTATGGTTACCCGTGAGGAGGGGAGCAGAGACAATGCCAAGAGAAGCCCGGGCCACCTTCTCCCCGGCGCGTTCCACGTCGCCTCCCACGGTGTGGACGACCGCAGCGTATTCCTCGACGACTATGACAGGGTTTTATTCCTGAGACAGCTAGGATGCGTCGTCTACCGGTTCAGGTGGATATGTTGCGCCTGCTGCCTGATGAGCAACCAGCCAGGTCTATTGAACCTCCACCCGGGTTGCGTTACATACGGTAGACTCGGTTCGACCTGCATTCACACCTTGAAAACCCCGGCGTCGCGACTTGGCCTGGGACCATCTCGTCTGGCGCATCGGGGAAGACTACCCGCCGAGATCGGGGAGCAGGTAGGGTTGACCCCGTCCATGGTCTGCAAGATCTCGCGAGGTGTCAGACGTTTGAATCACACCAACAACAGGAGTTGACACAATAGGTCAGAATCAACGCGAATCGTCCGAATCCAAGGTTAGGGCCCGAGTTGACTGTTACTATATTAGAATAGATACTATATTAGTTAATTACAGTTAACTACTGGGATTCAAATGTCTGACACTTGTACGCGTCAGACGGGCTTTCTGCATCTGCTGCGCCTCGCCGTTCTCGAAACGACACCGGATCTATGAAATGGCGTACTTAGTCGAAGACTTCCTCGTCGTCCTGGCGCCAGCCGGGCTCGACTATACAGATGAACCTCAAGGGCGTCTGACCAGTGTTCTCGATGAACTGGATCGCTCCCGGCGGGATGTAGACCGCCTGGTAGGGAAGGACGGGTTCGGCCTCATCTCCGATGTGCATCAGTCCCTCGCCCTCGAGGATGTAGTAGACCTCGGAGGCTTCCCTCAGCCGGTGCCTGTAGGTCCCCTCGCCGGGATCCACCAAGGCCTCGGCGAAGCTGTACTCGACGTCCAGCAGTTCCTTGTCCGGGTGGAACAGCTCGCGCAGCCGGCAGCCGTCCCCCGCCGTGAACTCCTCGCAGGCTGCAAGGTCCCTGATGAACATAGCTACCCCCCGCCTCTGAAATCGGTCCTGCCTGATTATAGCCTCTGCCGGTGCTGCCGCGTGTTATCATGACCATCGGCAAGGCGGCGCGAGCGGACGGGGATGGCTGGAAATGGGTGGAAGCGGTACCGTCGATGATTTCCGTGTCCGCGACCTGCTCTCCCGGAGCATAAGCCTGAGTTACGGCAACGCCCGGGATTTTATCGTGATGGCGGCTGTCGTCGGGCTGCCGCAGTTCGTGGCGATGATTCTGACCATCTTCATGGAGCCAGATTTCGAGAAGGCGACGAAGGACCCGAAGCAGGGTATTCTCGGCCTGATCGTCTGGCTGCTCCTTATCGCGACCGGTGTGCTCTGGTGAAGTACCTCGGCGCCCTGCCGGCGCTCGCGGCCAACAAGGAAGCGGGACGCAAGCTGGAGTGGACCGAGTCGCTCGCCTGGCCCCGCGACCAGAACCTCTTCTGGGGGGTCCTGGGCACGGTCCTGCTGATGCTCTGGCCGTCCTGGGCGGGCTGATATTGCTGATAGTCCCCGGCGTCATCGTGGGGGTGTGGTTTTTGCTGGCGCTTCCGGCAAGGGTCCTCGGCGGTCACGGGGCGGTCGAGTCGTTGAGGGTCAGCCGGGGCCTGGTCCGGCCCGTCTTCAGGAAGGCTCAGGCTGGGTGCGGTGCTGGTCGCGGTGATGTTCCTGCCGAGCCTGATCGTCGAGATCGTATCCTGGATCGCGTGGGGATTCGCCTCGCGCGCTCCGGCGCACTCTATCCTCTCGGGCGTTGTGACGTACCTCGCGGTGATACTCTGGAGCCCCGTCGCGGAGGTGGGGATAACACTTCTGTACCTGGACCGCACGGGCGGGATAGAGAATGTACGTCGGGAGGTCTTCCTCCCGTGACCCGGCCAGGGCGGGACGCGTCGGCGGCGAGCACACCTTCCCGGATCGCCGAGTTCCCTTCGGCGGTGATCCTGGTGGATATGGTCTTCCTCCCCTTGGTCCTGCACGTCGCGGCCGGAACCGCGTACGGAGCGCTCACCGCCCACCGGGCAGGCAGTGAATCAGATGGGGGTCAGGCGGGATTCAAGTCAGTGACTTGAATCCCGCCTGACCCCGGGTCTAGTCAGACCTGGTGAATTGAATCCCGCCTGGCACCGTTTTATTCACTTGACACTATATACTAAATACATATATGTTCTATATAATCGCCCGGCCACACCGGAGGCTTGAATGGGAATCAGGTACGCCATCCTCGGGCTTCTGAACTACGAGGACCTGCACGGCTACCGCATCAAAGAGCATATCGAGCGCAACTTCGGGCACATGTGGTCCATCAACTACGGCCAGATCTACCAGAACCTCAAACGCCTCGAGGACGAGGGCCTGGTGAAGATGGTCGAGGTCGCCCAATCGGAGAACGGCGGACCGCGCAAGAAGCTCTACTGCATCACCGAGGAGGGCAGGGCGGAGTTCTCCCGCTGGCTCGCGAGCTCTCCCGACAGGCAGATGCTGCTGCGCGACCCGTTCCTGACACGATTTGTCTTCTTCGACTTCGGAGACCCCGAAGACGCGCTGCGGCTGATAGACGAGCAGATCGAGTCGTATGAGAGGCAGCTGGATCGCCGGCGGGAGAACACGGGGCGCTGGAAGCAGTACGGCACCTACGTGCGTCTCACCTCCGAGCTGGGAGTCGAGTTCAACGAGATGTATCTCGGATGGCTCAAGCGCGCGCGGGGAGAGGTCGAGCGCCGGATGCGCGCGGGCGCGAAGGCTTGGGAAGCTCCCCCGAAGCGGTGACGAAAGCAGAGCGGGAGGTCGCTGTGGAGTTCGACGGGATCACGCTGGTGACGGGGGCGGCCGGTTTCATGGGCAGCCACGTCGTGGAGTACCTGGCCGCGAGGGGGGTCCGGGTCCGGGCCACCGCGCGACCGAGGAAGGCAACGCCGTTCTTCGACCGCCTGGGCGTGGAGTTCGTGGGGGCGGACCTGACCAGGCCCGAGACCATCGGGCCCCTGTTCGAGGGCGGCGTTGACCGCGTCTTCCACCTGGGGGCCATCTGCAACTTCTCCACGCCGTACGAGAAGCTCTACCCGACCAACGTGCTGGGTGTCGAGCGGATCACGGAGGCGGCTATGGCCGCCGGCGTGAAGAGGTTCGTGCACGTGGCCTCCACGAGCGTGTACGGGCCGTACCCCGGCAAGCCGTTCACCGAGGACGGTCCGCGCGAGCCGCAGGACGACTACGGCAGGAGCAAGCGCGACGGCGAGGACGTGGTCCTGCGCCGGATAGCCGAGGGCCTCCCGGTGATCATGACCAGGCCCTGCACGGTGTACGGCCCCCGATGCAACGACGGAGCGGGCAAGGCGTTCTCGCGCCCCACCTCGATCACCGCGATCCCCGGGAGAGGCCGGCAGCTGCTGTCCAATATCCGTGCGGAGGACGTGGCGGCGGCGGTGGAGTACCTCTCACACAGGGACGAGGCGGTGGGGCGGATATTCAACCTGGCGGACGAGAGCAACCCAAGCGTCGAGGAGGCGCTGACCGTGGCAGCGGAGGCGTTCGGCTCGAAGGCGCCGAAGCTTCACGTCCCGCTGGGCGTGGTGAAGGCCATGGCCAGGGTCCAGGGCTGGGCCGCCGCCAGGAAGGGCTCCATCCCCGACCTGGAGTACGACGCGGTGCGCTACCTGTACGACGACTACGTGGTGGACATAAGCAGGCTCAAGGAAACGGGGTTCGAGTTCATGTACCCTGATTTCGCCGCGTCCATGCGGCAGATGAAGGAGTGGTACGCGGAGCACGGGCACGAAGAGGAGCCGATGACGGTAAGGGCGTGAGGCGCGCCGAGGGGGCGCGGGAAAGCGGGGGACAGGCGATGGCGGATAAAGTGGTGATCAGCGGGTTGGCGGACGGCATGGGCCGCGAGGTGGCAAAGCTGCTCGCGGCGGCGGGCGACAGCGTGGCCGGCTTCGATGTGGACGCCGAGGGGATCGAGTCACTTCGGAATGAGCTCGAGGGCACTCCGGGAGACCACCTGCTGGAGGTGCTGGACATAACCGACCGCCCGGGTCTCGAGGCTTTCGCGGAAAAGACCATGGTGAAGCTCGGGACCCCCGACATCGTCCTCTCCAACGTGGGCATCGGGTTCTTCAGCCCGTTCGAGGAGGTGGACCTGGAGGCGGCGCTCAAGTGCCTGGAGATCAACGTGATCGGGGCCGCGGCGCTGTTCCAGGCGTTCCTTCCCGCGATGCGGGAGCGCGGGAGCGGCAAGCTCATCGCGATGTCGTCGCTGGTGGGGCGCATCCCCTTCCCGTTCGAGTCCATATATACCGCGAGCAAGTTCGCCATAAACGGCATGCTCCAGTCGATGCGCCTCGAGGTGGAGCCGTTCGGCCTCCAGGTAGCGATAATCGAGCCGGCACAGGTCTCTACCACCTTCGCGGCCAAGATACACAAGCTCCCTGGCGAGACCTCGCCGTACAGGGAGAGGGTCAAGCGGTTCATAGACCGCGACAACGAGCTCATCAAGGGCGCGCCCGACCCGCTCACGGCCTCGAAGCAGATCGTGGAGTGCTGCAAGAAGGAGTGCCCGTCCACCTACAACCAGTTCCAGTTCAGGGACACCTTCTTCCTTTACATGAACCGCGTACTCCCCCAGAAGCTCAGGGACTACATACTGATCAACTTCATGGACATAAAAGTATAACTTGTGCAAAAGGGTCAGGCACTTTTGCACACGTACAGCTTCAAGCGGGGTTGAGATGCCGACACTGGCACACGTATTGACGGCCGCGAGGTCGAGGGTTGGGAGGCTCCGGGAGCGCGTGATCGACGCCCCCGAGATGGTCTGTATAGAGAGGGCGCGTTACCTGACGCGGGCTATGAAGGCCCACTGGGACGAGCATCCGCTCGAGCGGATGAGCAAGGCGTTCTCCGAGATACTCGACAATATCAGCGTCATCATCCGCGAGGGCGAGGTCATCGTCGGCTGCCGGACCTCCAAACTCAAGGGCGCCCCCCTGTTCCCCGAGAACAAGTGCCGCTGGATAGAGGGCGACCTCGACACCATGAACGAGCGCATCCTCCAGCGCGCCTTAATCACCGAGGCTGAGATAGCCGAGCTTCGCGAGGAGATACTCCCGTTCTGGAGAGGTCGCACCGTAGAGGAGCGGCTGGAGGAAATACTGCCGCCCGACGTCGAGGAGGACATGGACAAGTACGTGTTCACCATGATGCTGGAGATCACCTACGGCATCGGGCACTTCACCATGGACCACGGCAGGGTGTTGGCCATGGGCTTGAGCGGGGTCATCGAGGAAGCGCTGGAGCGCCTGGCAGCGCTCGGGGACGGGGAGCGCTCCGGCGAGAAGGGCCTTTTCTACGAGGCCGTCGTCCGCTCCTGCGAAGCCGTCGCGCGGTTCGCGAACCGCTACGCGGAAGAGGCCGAGCGGCAGGCCGCCATCGTGGAGGATCCCGTGCGGGCCGCCGAGCTACTCGAGGTGGCACGGGTGTGCAGAAAGGTTCCCGAGAGCCCGGCGGAGACGTTCCACGAGGCGCTGCAGGCCATGTACCTCATACACCTTGTGGCCCAGATCGAGTCCGGTGGCAACTCGATATCGCTGGGCAGGATAGACCAGGTCCTCTTCCCGTACTACGAGGCGGACGTGAAGGTCGGCCGCGTCACGCCGGAGCGCGCCCGCGAGCTGACATCGCTGATGTTCCTGAAGACATGCGAGATCTGGAACGTGCTGGAGGAGGCGTTCATCCCCGGCGGGGAGGGCCCCGAGGGCAAGACCACCCAGAACGTGATCGTCGGGGGGCTGGGGCCCGACGGCGAGGACGCCACCAACGAGCTCTCCTACATTGGGCTGGACGCCTTCGCCGATATAAGCACGGTACAGCCCAACTTCGGGGTGCGCCTGGGCTCTCGCGCTCCCCGCGAGCTGTTAGCCAAGACCGCGGGGTACGCCAGGGCTGGGGTGCCCCTGCACTTCTTCAACGACGAGGCGATTATCCCATCTCTCGTCGAGGCGGGGGTGACTCTGCAGGACGCCCGGGACTACGGGTGCGTGGGCTGCGTGGAGCCCAACGCACAGGGCAAGACCTTCGGCTCCACCTTCGCGGTCCAGTTCAACGGCATCAAGTGCGTGGAGCTGGCTCTCAGCAACGGGATAGACAACACGTTCGGATACCAGTCCGGGCCTCAGACCGGCGATCCGGCGGGGTTCGGGACCTTCGAGAACGCATGGAACGCATACACGGCGCAGGTGGGACATTTCCTGAAGCAGGTGGAGCGCGGGATGATGTGCCTGGACCGAGCGATCGCCGAGAGCGTGCCCAGCCCGTTCGCCTCGTGCATGGTGGACGGCCCCCTGGAGAAAGGCCTGGACCTCACCCGCGGCGGTGCGGTCTACAACTCCACCGGCATCCAGTTCATGGGCTTTGCCAACACCGCGGACAGCCTGTACGCGGTCAGCAAGGCGGTATTCGAGGACGGCAGGTTTACGCCCGGAGAGCTTGCGGACATGCTGGCCGAGGACTGGATGGACGCCGAGGAGGCACGGGTCTACCTCCTTCGCAGGGTGGCCAAGTACGGAAACGACGACGACGAGGTCGACGCGATGGCGGTGCGGGTGCTGGATCACTTCTGCGACCGCGTCGCGGAGATGGAGCACTTCAGGGGCGGGCGTTTCTGGCCCGGTGTCTTCTCGGTCGGGTTCCACGTGGCGATGGGGGCGTTCACCGCGGCCACGCCGGACGGTCGCTTCTCCGGGGACGTGCTGGGCAATGGCCTGACCCCCACCAACGGCAACGCGGCGGAGCCGACCGCCATTATGCGCTCCATCACGAAGCTGCCGCTGCACCGCCTGTTCAACGGGGCGAACCTCAACATGAGGTTCCACGCCGCTAGGGTGATGCCCGAGACGCTGGTGGACCTGGTGAGGACCTACTTCGAGGCCGGGGGGTTCCAGGTCCAGTTCAACATGATAGACGGCGAGGTCCTGCGCGAGGCTCAGGAGCGGCCGGAGGAGTTCGGCGACCTGGTGGTCCGGGTGAGCGGGTATTCCGCGCTGTTCACCCTGCTGTCCGACACGGCGCAGGACGAGATAATCAGCCGAACGGAGTTCGACCTGTAACAACCGTTGTGCAAAAGGGTCAGGCACTTTTGCACATAGAAGCCGCCCCGCGATTGGGCGCGGACTTCATTCCGCGTTTGAGGACCGGGACTGAAGTCTGAGGCCCAAGAGGATGATAGGCGGACAAGAGATGCTGGGGGTTGCGATGAGCAAGGTCATGACCATGGGGGAGGCCATCTCCGCGAACGTGGAGGACGGCGCGTTCCTCTTTATCGGGGGCTACATCTGCAGGACCCCCTTCGCCGCCATCCACGAGTTGATCCGCCAGGGGAAGAAGGACCTTACCATCACCCGCAGCAACGCGGCCGACGACTTCGACATGCTCATCGGGGCGGGCTGCGTAAAGCGCTTCATCGCGACGTTCCTCTCGCTGGGGCTCTACGGCCTGGCGCGCTGCTACCGCCGCTCCATCGAGCAGGGGATACCACACAAGATCGAGCTGGAGGAGTACACCAACCTCTCGCTGCCGATGATGCTGATGGCGGGCTCGATGGGGATGCCGTTTATACCGGTGAAGGACATGGTGGGTACGGACCTGCTGAAGGTGAAGTCGTTCATGGGCGACGACAAGTACAAGGTCATCGACTCGCCGTTCGACGGGACCCCGACCCTGCTGGTGCCCGCGCTCAAACCGGACGTGGCGATAATCCACGTCCAGCAGGCCGACGAGGAGGGCAACGCGCAGATGTGGGGCATCGGGGGGGACTGCAAGGTGGGGGCCAACGCCGCGGCGAAGGTCATCGTCTCGGCCGAGCGCATCGTGGGGCGGGACGTCGTCGGCAAGGACCCCTCCCGGACCATCGTCCCTTCGATGAAGGTCGCCGCGGTGGTGGAGGAGCCGTTCGGCTCGCACCCGGGCTACACCCCGGGGTTCTACGACGTGGACCTCAACTTCGGATACCTCTACCAGCAGGCCTCGGGAACGGTGGAGGGCTTCGGCGAGTTCCTCGAGGAGTGGGTATTCGGGGTGGAGGACCGCACCGCCTACACCCAGCATTTCATAGAGAGGTTCGGCTACGCCAGGTTCCGGGAACTACAGGCCGAGTTCGACTACGGCTATCCCGTAAGCTACTCGTACTAGGGGGGCCCGCATGAGCGAGCAGGAGACATATATCAAGCCGGAGCTGATGGCGTGCTGCGGCGCCCGGGAGATATCCGACGGCGACGTGGTCATCGTGGGCACGGGCTTCCCCGCCATGAGCGCCAACATAGCCAAGCACACCCACGCGCCCAACGCCGTGATGATGCAGGAGTCCGGGGTCCTGGACGCACGTCCGAAGAGGCCCGCGCTGTCCGTCGGTGACCCCTGCCTCAACCCGGGAGCCGCGATGGTGGGCGGGCTCATAGATGTCATGGGGATGTTCCTGCAGGGAGGCTGGGTAGACGTCGGGTTCCTGTCCGGGAGCCAGGTGGACAGGTACGGGAACATAAACACCACGGTCATAGGTGACTACGACGCCCCGACCTCGCGCCTGCCCGGCAGCGGAGGGGCGAACCCGATAGGGGCCCTGGCGAAGAAGGTGCTGATAATCGCTCTGCACGACACACGGCGGCTCGCCGAGCAGGTCGATTTCATGACCACCCCGGGTTACATGGACGGGCCGGGGGCCCGAGAGAGATGGGGGCTGCCCGGGGGCACGGGACCGCGCGCGATAATCACCAACAAGGCGGTGCTCCGGTTCGACGAGGAGACAAAGGAGGCCTACCTGGCCACGTTCCACCCCGGGCACACCGTCGAGGAGATAGTCGAGAACACCCCCTGGGACCTGAAGGTATCGCCCGATGTGCGCGAGACCGAGCCGCCGACGACCGAGGAGCTGCGCGTGATACGAGAGGTCCTGGACCCGACCAGGATGATAGCCATCTACCTGAAGCGAGGATACGTCTAGAAGTTGCAGAAGTGCCAGGCACTTTTGCAACATTTGGAGGTTCAGTGATGGATTACACCAGGACGCTTGCTGAGTTCTGCTCCGGGATAACGCTCGAGTCGTTGCCCGAAGAGGTCGTCGAGAAGGCGAAGCTGTGCGTGCTCGACTTCATCGCCAACGTCTATGGGTCGTGTAAGCTCGAGGCCGTGCGCGGCGTGGTCGACCGCTTTCGCCGTGTTGCCGGACCGGGCGAGGCGCCGGTGCTCGCCTGCGGGTTCAGCACTACGGTGAGGGACGCCGCGTTTCTCAACGGCACCATGGCCGAGGCGATCGAGGCGCAGGACGGTCTGCGCTTCGGGGGAAACCACCCCGTATCCGCGGTTATGCCGGCGGCGTTCGCTGTCGCACAGGAACGGGGCCGTAGCGGGCGAGAGCTGATCGAGGCCGTGGTGGCCGGGTACGAGATGGCGAACAGGGTCGCGGCCTCGGTGCACCCCTTCCACACCTTCAGCGGATTCCTGCCTACCGGCACCTGCGGGACTTTCGGGGCCGCGGCCGCCGCGGCACGCCTCAGGGGGCTCGACGCCCCGGGGATGCTGAACGCCCTCGGGGTGGCGGGGTACCTCGTCCCGCTATCCATGGCCGAGCAGCTCATGGGGGGCTGCACGGTCAAGATCGTGCAGGGAGGTCAGGCTGCCCACGCCGGCATTACCGCTGTGGACCTCGCCGAAGCCGGGCTCTCGGGGCACCCCAGGGTGCTGGAGGGCTCCGAGCTGAAGGGAGGCTTCACCCAGATCACGGTGAAGGCGGAGCCGGTGTGCGAGCGCCTGACCGAGGGGCTGGGCGAGCGTTACACCATCAGCGACGTCTACTTCAAGCCCTACACCGCCTGCCGCCATACCCACGGCGCGGCGCAGGCGACCTGCGCGCTGGTCGACGAGCTCGGCCTGCGGGCCGACCAGGTCGACTCGATCGTGATACACACCTACGGGATAGCCACCGTGGCGGTCGGAAAGGGGCTGGGCGAGAACCCCACCTTCGTGGCCGCACAGTTCTCCGTCCCCTTCGTGGTCGCCGCCTGCCTCCTGGAGGGCCGGATGGGCCCGGACCAGCTTACCGACGAGTTCATCTCGAGGACCGACGTGGCGGACCTCATGGGACGAACCACGGTTGTGATGGACGAGGAGCTCAACGCGGTGTACCCGGAGAAGACCTCCAGCAGGGTGGAGGTGACCCTGAAGGACGGCACCGTGCTCAGCCGGCAGGTGGACATCCCCAGGGGGGACCCCCGGGACCCGATGCGCCTGGAGGATATCGCCGGGAAGCTGGAGGCCTTCGCCGGCGAGCGTGGCAAGGAGCTGAACAGGGTCGTCGAGCTGGTCGAAGACCTTCAAAGCGTGGACGATATCGCGCTGCTGACCTCGCTGATCTGACGCGCGCGTAATGGCATGGAAAGGGGAATAATGGACTTCAACCTGACCGAAGAGCAGAGCATGCTCATCACCACCATCCGCGAGATGGGCGAGAAGGAGAACTTCAGGGAGCTGGCGATGGAGGTCGATGCCACCGGAGAGTTCCCGTTCCAACTGCTGCCGATGTACTCCGAGATGGGGCTGCTCGGCCTGACACTCTCCGAGGAGTACGGAGGAGGAGGGCAGAGCGCGCTGACCGCGGTGCTCGCGATAGAGGAGCTCGCCAAGTACAGCCCCATGATCGCCGGGCCGGTGTTCGAGTCCAACGTCGGCCCCATCAGGGTGGTCGACATGTTCGGGACGCCCGAGCAGAAGGAGCTGCTGGTGCGCGGGGTCTGCGCGGGCGACAACAGCGTGTCGGTGTGCATGACCGAGCCCGAGGCGGGGAGCGACCTGACATCTCTGAGCACAACGCTCACCGCGGATGGTGGGGACTACGTCCTGAACGGGCGCAAGATTTTCATCACCGGCGGAGGGCACGCGAGTCATTACCTGGTCTACGCGCGCTACGGCGACATCATGGGCTACAAGGGTATCGGGGCGGTCCTGGTGGAGAAGGACACCCCGGGCTTCACCTTCGGCGAGCAGGAGCAGTTCATGGGCCTGCGCGGGATGCCGTCCTGCGACCTCATCTTCGAGGACGTGCGAGTGCCGAAAGAGAACGTGGTACTCAAGGCGGGCGAGTTCAAGAACCTCATGCTGACGTTCGACATCGAGCGCTGCGGGAACGCCGCCATGTGCCTCGGGGTCGCGGCGGGCGCGTGCGAGGAGGCGCGGACCTACGCCACGCAGCGGGAGGCGTTCGGCCGCCCCATCTGCGAGTTCCAGGACATACAGTTCAGAGTGGTGGACATGGCGACGCGGCTGGAGGCGGCGCGCCTGCTGGTGTACCGCGCGGCCACCGGCGCCGGACGGGGGCTGCCCTCGATGTACGAGGCGTCGATGGCCAAGCTGTTCGCCAACGAGATGGTCATCGATGTGACCAACTCGGCCGCGCTCGTCTTCGGCGGCTACGGGTACTCGAAACAGATGCCGGTGGAGCGGATGGTCCGGGACGGGCGCGCCTGGTGCGTGGCCGGCGGCACGGTGCAGATGCTGCGGGTGACCGTGGCGTCGGTGCTGTTCGGCAGGCGGTTCGACCAGCGCAAGGGAAAGTAGGGGAGGCCAGATGGGAAAGTACTACGAGGACGCCGATCAGCTCTACGAGATCTACGCCCGGTTCATGGACCGGATCCTCACCGACGACAAGATAGGGCCCAAGATGTCCAAGGCGGGCATCATCATCAAGTTCATCTACACCGACCCCGACGCGCAGGTCGTCATCGACCTGAAGAACCCCCCGGCGAAAGAGGGCTACTACGGGACATACTACCTGGGCCCCTGCGACCTGAAGGAGGACGTCTGGTCCAAGCAGTCGGCCGACTTCTCGCATTCCTTCTGGCACGGGTTCGAGAACCCCATAGCGGGCGTTACCAAGGGCCACATCAAGCAGGGTGGCAAGGTCACGGCCATGCTGAAGCTGCTCCCCGTGGTGCGCCCGGCCTTCGGGGTCTTCCCCGGCGTCCTGGTAGATGCGGGCTACCCGGAGAAGGTCATCGAAAAGAAGTGAATAATTCGGTGCCAGGCAGGATTCAATTCAAGTGAATTGAATCCTGCCTGGCACCGGTCTATGCGCGGGAGGTCACGATGAAGAAGGAACTCGGAGCCGCCAACTGCCTGTACCCGATGCCGGTGACGCTGGTGGGGGCGCTGGTGGACGGGAAGCCGAACTACATCACCATCGCTTACGTGGGCATCATCGACCACGGGCACGTATCGTTGGCAATGGGCAAGGTGCACTACACCAACGACGGCATCCGCGAGAACGGAACCTTCAGCATCAACCTGCCCTCGACATCGATGGTGAAGGAGGCCGACTACTGCGGGCTGGTCTCCGGACGGAAGGCCGACAAGGGCGCGCTATTCGAGACGTTCTTCGGCGTGCTGGAGACCGCGCCCATGATAGCTGGGTGCCCCGTCAACATGGAATGCCGCCTGGCGCAGACAATCGACATGCCCAGGCACGACGTCTTCGTGGGCGAGGTCGTCGCCTCCTACTGCGACGAGGAGGTAGCTTCCGAGAACGGGGTGGACTTCTCGAAGGTAGATCCCATTCTCTTCGCCATGTACGACAAGAGCTACTTCCGCATGGGAGAGCGCTTCGCCGACGCCTGGAGCGTGGGCAAAGCCCTGATGTGAATTGAATCCCGCCTGGCACCGTCCTATTCACTTGCCCCGGGGTGAGGGGGATCAGTTCGTGTACCCTCCTATGAAAATATACTCACACCAATCCTTGCATCGGCGGAGAGTCAGGATTATCGCTACAATGCAAGAAGTGGTTTGAGGTGATTTTGCGTTTTCAGCACCAGGAGGTGGTCTGATGGGATTCTTCGACTGGCTTGCTTCGGGACCCGAGATCCAGAGGACGGGCACCAACCCGGCCGACACAGTCCTGGTGAACGGCCGCGTGCTCACCTGCGAGACGGACGGCGGCAGGGCCTCGTCTTTCGCGGTGAAGGACGGGCGCTTCGTCTACGTGGGCGACGACGCGGGAATCGCCGACTTCGTCGGCCCCGACACCGAGATCATAGACGCGCGCGACCGGATCGTCACGCCCGGCTTCATCGACAGCCACAACCACGTGCTCTGGGTGGGATCCCTGGAGCCGCTGCTCTCCCGGGCGCTCTACGAGTGCAAGAGCTTCGAGGAGTACGAGAAGGCCGTGCTGGAGCACTCCGGGGACAACCCGGACCTCCCGTTCGTCTACCTGATGGGCTGGAACCACGACCACGTGCCCGGCGGCGTCTGCAGGAAGGAGACGCTGGACGAGGTGGTCGCGGACCGCCCGCTGGTCCTGTGGTCGGAGTGCGCGCACGCGGGCTGGGTGAACACGCCTATGGTGAAGCTGATGCAGGAGCGAAACCCGGAAGCCTTCGAGCAGCTCCTGCCCGTTAGGGACGACTCCGGAGAGCCCACGGGGGAGTTCCTCACCTTCTGGTTCTTCGAGCCGTTGAACTTCTTCACGCTCGAGGAGTTCGGCGAGGACCTGAGAGAGCGGATGCTGCAGGGAATGGCTAACGCCCTGGACGCCGCGCTCGCGGTGGGCGTGACCGGCCACGACGACGTGATGGTGCACAAGTCATTCATACCGATGATCCTCGAGTTCAGGGAGCGCGGCGGTTTCGAGCGCGCGCGGGTCCGGGGCACCTTCTACATAAACCACCATATGGCCGGGGACCTGGACGAGCTGAGGGCCTTCCTGACCGGGTGGAAGGAGCTCGCGGCGAAGGAGTCCGACGAGCACATCGTGCTCGGGAAGTCGGTGAAGATGGGGACAGACGGGGTTTCCACCAACCACACGGCCTACCTGCTGGAGCCGTACGCCGACAGGCCGGACTACCGCGGAGAGCCGAGCTGGAAGGTCGAGGACTACAACGCCGTGGTCGAGCTCGCGCACGAGCTGGGCCTCCAGGTCGCCACGCATGCCTGCGGCGACGCGGCCATACGGGACGCGATTAACGGCTACGAGAGGGTCGCCCCCGACGGGGGAAAGCTGCCACTCCCGTACCGGGTAGACCACTGTGTGATGCCGACGGCCGAGGACCAGGAGAGGATGGCTCGCCTGGGGATATCGGCGGCCATGCAGCCCGCGCACTTCTGGTACGGCGAGGCTGGCCCGCGCGCCCTTGGACCGGAGAGGATGCAGCGCGTGTTCCCGCACAGGAGCATGGCGGAGAGGGGCGTGCGCATCTCCTTCGGCAGCGACTGGTGCGCGGGGCCCATCAACCCCATGTACGGGCTCTTCCTGGCGGCGACCCGGCTGAACTACCGCGGGAAAGTGGAGTGGGGCCTGGAGGAGAAGATAAGCCTGGAGACCGGCATCCGGCACTGGACGGCCGACTCGGCCGCCGACGTCCTGAGGGAGGAGGAGTTGGGGACCATAGAGGTCGGGAAGCTGGCCGACTTCGTGGTGTTCAATACCGACCCGCTGAAGCTGGACACCTGGTGGTTCATGCTCACTCACAAGCTCGACCTCGGGGGTATGGACGACTTCGTGGACATGACATACGTCGGTGGCAAGCGCGTCTACGAGAAGCAGCCTCGCTGAGGAAGAGGAAGGTTGCGATGAAGGCACTGGTCATGGGCGGAGGGATGAGCGGCCTGGCGACCGCGATCAACCTCCTGGACCTCGGGTGCGAGGTCACCCTCATCGAGGCCGACGAGATATTCGGCGGCAGGGCCTCCTCCTGGCTCGACTCCGACGGGGACATGATAGACAACGCCCTCCACGTGTTCATGCCCTACTACGTGAACCTGCTCTCCTTCTTCGACCGCCTGGGGATCTCCGGCAACATCGTCTGGAAGGACTCGGAGTTCTACTACGCACAAAAGGGTGGCAGGATGGCGGTGCTGAAGTTCAAGCGCCTGCCCGCGCCGCTGCACGCCGTGTACGCCTTCATGAACCTGCTCAAGGACTATCGCGAGGTCCCGCGCTGGAAGGTGCTGGCCAGCCTGGGACCCATGGGCCTGGGCGTGCTGCTGTCGATGCGCGACATGGAGAAGACCGACCGGATAAGCATGGAGTCGTTCCTGGCGAAGTGGACCTCGCTCGAGGTGATGCGCCCGCTGATGGAGCCGGCGATAAACGGGCTGACCTTCACGCCCTCCCACCAGGTCTCTGCCAGGGTGATGCTCAACTGGTTCCTGAAGATGTTCGTCTCGGCGGAGAACTCCCGCATAGGCTTCGCCAACGGCGGACTGGGCGAGATCTGGGTGGACAACTGCCTGGAGTACATCCGGAGGAAGGGCGGCCAGGTCGCCCTGGGAAAGGCGGTCACGGCCATCGAGATGGAGGGAGGCCGGGTCACCGGCGTGAAGGTGAACGGCTCGGAGAGCATGACCGCCGACCTCTACGTCTCGGCTATGAGCCCCTACTCGCTGCGAAGGGTGCTGCCTGAGAAGGCGTTCGAGCTGGCCTATTTCCGGAACTTGTGGCGCTTCCAGTACGCGCCCTCGCTATCAATACAGATCTGGTACGACCGCAAGCTCACCGACGTGGACGTGACGTTCTTCTCCAACGACTGCGTCTTCAACACGTACGCCGACCTTTCCAACGTGCTGCCCCACGTCTTCGAGGGCGGGACCATGTTCGAGATGGTGATATCACCCGCCGACGCCGTACAGGGGTTGCCCGACCAGACCATCGCGGACCTGTGCCTCGAGCAGGTCAAGGTGGTCTTCCCGGCCGCGCGCGATGCGGCAGTCAAGAAGTGGAGGGTGGTGCGCGAGCGCCAGGGCGTCTACCGCCCCTATCCCGGTATGGAGTCCTTCCGGCCGTACCAGCGCTCGCCCATCGACAACCTGTACCTGACGGGCGATTACACGAGGACCCACGTCAGCAGCGGCGGGATGGAAGCGGCCATCTGGACCGCCAACCACACCGCCGAGCTGATCGCCCGGGACAAGCTGGAGACATGCGCGGACCTGAACGTAGAGTACGAGCCCTACGAGCGCCTGATGCGCGCCAACGACTCGATGGACCTCCTCGCCCTCCTGGCCGCCCTGATGGCCCTGTTCTTAGTGTTCCGCCGCCGCCGCAAACACCGCAACCTGTAGCAAAAGGGTCAGGCCCTTTTGCTACACTACTCGCACAGACGCCAAGCCCCGATGTTCTCCCGGCCCGAGAGGCCGGGCTCATGTTGCACAGGTTATACCTCGCAGTCGGTACGTGATTAAATATTGACGCTACCGGCAAGGAGGGGTCATGAGGCTCACCGGCGGGGAGATAGTCGCCGAGTACTTGATAGCGCAGGGGGTTCCATACGTCGCGGGCATCCCCGGGCACGGGTGCCTGGGGCTGGCGGATGCCTTCCTGGGGCGTGAGAGCCGCATCACCGTGCTCAAGGTGATGCAGGAGATGAGCGGGGTGCACCTGGCGGACGGCTACTACCGCGCCTCCGGGCGGCCCCTGGCCGTCTTCACCAGCATCGGCCCCGGCGCCATCAACACCGCGATAGGCGCCGGCACCGCCTTCGCGGACTCCACCGCGGTCCTCATCCTGACTGGTTCAGCCCACACGCACATGCGGGGAAAGGGCCTGCTCCAGGAGCTCGAGCGCACCCGGGACGACGACTTCGCCAGCGTCCTTGCCCCGGTGGTGAAGCGCTCCATGAGGGTGGACACCGTCGAGCAGCTACCCGGCATCATGAAGCGCGCCTTCAACGTCATGATGACCGGCAGGCGCGGGCCCGTGAACGTGGTGCTGCCCATGGACGTGCAGTGCGCGGCCGCGGAGGTCAGGATGCCCCGGCCGTTCGCCTCCAGCCCTCGGGGGCGGCCGGAGGGAGACGGCTGTGAGATCGAGAAGGCGGCCAGGCTGCTGGCCGGGGCGAAGAGGCCGGTCATCCTGGCGGGGGGAGGGGTGGCCGCGTCCGGCGCGCAGGAGGCCCTGAGTCGCCTGGCCGAGCTGAAGGGCGCGGCTGTCGTGACCACGATGGCGGGCAAGGGGTGCTTTCCCGAGGACCACCCGCTCTACGCGTGGCACACCGGCTCCAAGGGGACGTCGGTGGGGCTGGAGATGACCTCGAGCGCCGACGTGCTGCTGGCGGTGGGATGCCGGTTTGCAGACGAGACGTCGTGCTCGTATCGATACGGGGTGGCCTTCGCCATCCCGCCCACAAAGCTCATACACGTCGACATAGACCCCTACGAGATCGGCAAGAACTACCCTGTCGAGGTGGGCATCCAGGGGGACGCGGCGGCCGTGCTCGAGCAGATGGCCTGCAACCTCGAGGAGATCGCCTCGAAGCGCGACATCACCAACCCCGCGTTCGTAAAGGAGATAGCAGTCGAACGCAAAGCCTGGGAGGCCCACGTTGCCCGGCTGCTTCGGGTGCGCACGAAGCTGCCCACCATCTCCCAGGTCCTGCACGAGATACGCGGGACAATCGCACGCGACGCCTTCCTGGTGACATCGTCGGGTAACACGCAGGCACAGATGCTCCAGGAGTTTGGGTTCTACGTGCCGGGGACCTGTATCACCACGGGCGGCTTCTCCACAATGGGGTTCACCCTCCCGGCGACGATCGGGGTCAAGCTGGCGCAACCGGACCGGCAGGTGGTCGGCCTCGTCGGGGACGGCGACTTCATGATGACCATGCAGGAGATGGCGACCGCGGTCATGGCGGACGTCCCTGTCACCATGGTGGTCGTGAACAACCAGGGGTGGCTCGCGATAAAGGACCTGCAGATGGACGCATACGGTGAGGAGCGCGCCGAGGCGGTCGACTTCGAGCGCCCGGGCGGGGGCCTCTACGAGGTCGATTGCGCGGCGGCCGCCAGAGCGTTCGGCTGGAATGCCACGCGCGTGGATTCGCGCTCCGGAATAGGCCCCGCGCTGAAGAAGGCGCTCGCGAGCGGGAGGCCGTCGCTGGTCGAGGTCGTGGTCCACCGCAGGTACCCTTACTCGGGGAGCCCGGCGGTCGGGTGGTGGGACGTGCCGGTTCCCGCCTACCTGAAGAAGCGACGCGCCGCCTACGAGAAGGCCCGGAGCGAGGAGAGGCTGACCTAGCAGCACAGGGAGGTCGAATATTCGCATCGGGGTCAGACGCCGATGCGAAACGACTGGTGTGAAGGTCCTCGTGCGAACCCGGTGCGGGGCCCTGACAAGGCGAGGAGGCTCGATGTCCAGGCTGCCAAGGGTGTCCAGCAGGCCGAAGATCGCCGTCCAGTACATACTGGACGCGGAGAAGCCGCGCAACGTGCGGGGCCTATCCGGGTTCGTGGGCAGGGTCAAGGCCGCCGTCAAGCGCATGGGCTGGGAGCTGACCGAGTTCGGGCCCGACATCGACCCTGACGTCATCACCGCCAACGCGCTGTCGGCCGCCGGCCAGCACGCCGCGCTCCTGGGCATCACCTTCACAGGGACCTCGGCGAGGCAGACCGCAAACCTGGCGAGCTTCGGCGGGCCGGTGGGGGTGTGGTACTTCCCACGGAGCGAATGGTGGAGCATGGCCTCGGCGGGCTCGGGGATCGGCTACCTGCGCGACGAGGCGAGGGTCCGGCAGGCCCTGAAGGTCGCCTCCATCTGGGGGGACCCGGCCGACGCCGATACACTGGAGAGGCTTGAGCGATTCGCCCGGTCGGCGCACACCGCGTTCGCGATGAAGCGGGAGAAGATCGGCCTGGTGGGGGGGTCCTACTACGAGGTCATGCCGGCCAGCAACTGGCACCCCGATACCCTGACAAGTAGCCTCGGCCCCGCGTACGCCGAGGTGGACATCTCCATGCTGCAGACGGCGATGGACGATGTCACGCCGTCGCAGGTCGGTGCCCTGGTGCGGAGGCTCAGGGACCTGGGAATGCAGCTTCCCTCCGAGGAGGGGCCCGTGGAGGCGATCCGGGCCAGCGCCAGGGTTTCGCTGGCGGTGGAGCGGCTCCAGGAGCGGCTCGGGCTTACCGGGGTCGCCATGAACTGCTACGGGGGGCCGGACCCGGCCGGATACACCGGGGTGCTGGGGCGCTGCGGCGCGAGCGGCTGCCTCAAGGGCCACGCGCTTGGCTCGGTGGTGGTGGGATGTGAGAGCGACGTCGTCCAGTGCGCCCAGCAGATGCTCTTCAGGCACCTGCTGGGGGTCGTGCCGTGCATGGCAGACCCCTGGAAGGTCGGGGAGGACGGGATACTTCTCGCCGGAACCTGCAGCGGACCCGCGGAGCTTGCCGGTGATGCTCGACGGGTCCGCGTGGAAGCCGGCACCCTGATGAGCCTCTACGAGGTGGGGGTCCTGGGCGTCTGCTTCCCCGAGATCTACCCCGCGAAGGCGCTGGTGGCGCGGATCTGGGGCAGGGACCTGGAGCGCATGACGGTCGCTACGGGTGAGTTCCTGGGCAGCGACTCGAAGACCATGCCGGGGCGCCTGTGCCTGAAGGTGGGCCTCGACGATCCGGAGGCGTTCCTGGAGAGAGGCGCGGTGGGCAACCACTACACGTTCCTTCCAACGGAAGACCTCGACAGGGACTTGGCAAGGCTCGAGATGCTGTGTGACTTCATTGACATAGAGATCGAGAGGTGCTGACCAGTGGCATACGCCGACTCCTCGCAGATACCTCCGCGCAGGGTCCCGCCGCCGTTCGAACGGGAGCTCAAGGTGGTGATGTCGCCGGAGACCCACGAGGATGTCACCGACTTCACCCTGCTCGTCAGCACGCTCGCGCCTCGCGGTGGCGGAACCGACCTCCACTCCCACGAGGGCTCGGGAGAGCTCATGGTGGTGACGAGGGGTCACGGCAGGGGCTGGCTAGCCGGCCGCGAGGTGGAGCTCAAGCCTGGGGCGGCCATGTACGCGCCTCCGGGGGTGGAGCACCGGACGCTGAACGACGGGGACGAGCCGCTGGAGCTGATGTGCGTTTTCGTGCCGCCGGCCCCCCCGGACTACATCGCGCGGATGATGCCATCATGAAAGAATACCTCAGACCATTTCTTTCACAAGCGGCTTGAAACGATGATCCAAGCGTCCGAGGTGAAAGTTTTGGTCTGAGGTAGACTTTCACAGGAGGAGCGGATGGACAAGCTCATCATAACGGCGGCGTTGACCGGCGGGCTCCACGGCAAGGAGGCGAACCCCGCGCTGCCCGA
The DNA here is from genome assembly GCA_018831265.1 of Actinomycetota bacterium. Lineage (GTDB taxonomy): Bacteria > Actinomycetota > Geothermincolia > Fen-727 > Anoxymicrobiaceae > JAHJCO01. The sequence continues at coordinate 25,007 of JAHJCO010000035.1, read as the reverse complement.
GCAGCCGGACGAGATAATAGCCGACGCCGTGCGATGCCGCGAGGCCGGTGCCGCCATAGTGCATCTGCACGCGCGCGATCCCGAGGGGCGGGGGGTCGGGGACCCCGGGATATTCGGGCGCATCAACGAGGGCATCCTGGAGAGCTGCGACGTCGTCGTGCAGAACACCACGGGCGGGCCGGGCATCCCCATCGAGCGGCGCATCAGCTCCCTGGACGCCGCGCCGGACATGGCGTCGTTGAACATGGGCTCGGTGGTGTTCTTCACCGGCACGCGCGAGGAGCCCGAGGAGACCCCGTTCTTCAACCTGCGCTCGGAGATCGAGGCCTTCGCTTCCGAGATGCTCACGCGTGGGATAAAGCCTGAGATGGAGGTCTACAACCCGTCCATGCTCGGTGAGGTGGACAGCCTCATCGAAAAGGGGCTGCTGGCAGAGCCGTACTACGTGAACTTCGTGATGAACGTCGGCGGAATGGGAGGCTACCCCGGCACCCCCGCGAACCTCGTGTACATGGTGGAGATGCTCCCAGAGGGGGCCCTGTTCAACGTGACGGGGATCGGGCGCGCCCAGCTCCCCCTGAACACGATGTCGATCATCATGGGTGGGCACGTGAGGGTGGGGCTCGAGGACAACGTCTACTACCGGAAAGGCGAGCTCGCGGAGTCCAACGCGCAGTTCGTCGAGCGGGTGGTCCGGCTGGCGGCCGAACTCGGCCGCGAGGTCGCATCCCCAGCCGAAGCCCGCACCATCCTCCACCTCTGAGAATTCACCTCAACCATCTTTTCTCACTCAACCGCATCACTACCCCGGCCGTCCTGTCACATGCGGTTTTGAGAAATAATGGTTGAGGTTATTTCTCATTGGTAGAGATTGCCAGAATGTGCAGAAGTGCCTGACCCCTTTACACAGGATGTGCAGAAGTGCCTGACCCCTTTGCACATTTGTTACGTCTTGATCAGGGTGAGGAGCATTTTGAAGGGCGTGAGGGCTTTGAGGGCGTGCGGGTGGTCTGCCGGCATTATAACCACCTCGCCCTCGCCTACCTCGAGCGGCTCCCCGTCGATGGTGACCTCCACGCGGCCCTCCAGCACCTGCACCATCGCGTCGAACGGCGCGGTGTGCTCGCTCAGGCCCTCGCCCTCGTCGAACGCGAACACCGTCACCGTGCCCGCTTTCCCCTTCATGACCTCGCGGCTGACCACCGACCCCTCCTGGTAGACGGCAAGCTCCGCAGGCTTCATGACCCGGCCCTTGAGATCGGAACCACGCTCGCTGTCGTCCACCGCTCACCTCCATGTGATGACGAACCATCGCGGTCAATGATACCGTTATCGTTGCCGGTCGAGGAGGGAAGGACATCGGTGGGCGATGAGATGACCCCCAGGGAGAGGCTTCTTGCCACCGCGGCGTTCGAGCCGACGGACAGGCCCGTACGCACGGAGACCATCGGCTTCTGGCCCGAAACCCTGGAGCGCTGGCACTCCGAGGGCCTTCCCCCCGAGATAAACGAGGACGTGAGCGCGTACCTCTACAGCGGCTTCGACCCCCAGTTGCCCGTGCCGCTCGGGGCCGACAAGCACCCGGGCTTCGACCCCGTCTTCGAGGAAGAGGTCCTCGAGGAGGACGAGCGCTTCACCGTCAAGCGCGATATCTCCGGTTCCACGGTGAAGGTCCTCAAGGACGGTGCGAGCACCATTCCCGCCTGGCTGGACTCGCCGGTGAAAGACAGTGAGAGCTGGGACGCGATAAAGCCGCGTCTCGACCCGGTAACCCCGGGCCGCCTGGAGGTGGCAAAAGCCCTCATCGAGTTCGACGCGGAACGCAACTGGCCGCTCTGCGCCTACTTCACCGGGTTGTTCGGTACGCACCGGCACCTCCTGGGATTCAACCGGCTCATGATCGCATACAAGAGGCAGCCCGATCTCCTCCATGAGATCTCCACTCACTGGGTGGCTCTATGGAAGGGGGTCTTCGCCGGACTGGCCTCGATGCGCAGGCCCGAGATGGCGAGCCTCTGGGAGGACATGTGCTATCTCAACGGGCCGATGATAGGCCCCCGCGTTTTCGAGGAGTTCATGAGCCCGTACTACCATGAGCTCATAGGGTTCCTGAAAGGCGAGCTGGATATCCCGATCATCGGGTTGGACACAGACGGCAGGTGCACCGAGCTTATACCCCTGTTCGTAAGAGCCGGCGTGAACATGCTCTGGCCGTTCGAGGTACAGGCGGGCATGGACGTGCTCCAGGTACGCCGTGACTGGCCGCGTCAGTTCGTCATCTGGGGCGGCATGGACAAGCGTGCCCTCGCGAACGGCCGCGCCGCGATCGACGCGGAGATCGAGCGCGTGGTCCCGCCGATGCTGGCAAGGGGCGGCTACATCCCCGCCATCGACCACAGCGTCCCGCCCGATGTTCCTTTCGCTGACTGGCAGTACTTCCTGGACAGGGTCAGAATGGTCGGCGGGGGTCGGGGCGACTGAAAGCAAGGTAGAGGAGGAAGAAGTTGGCATACGACGAGGGTTACGCGGGATCGCTGCTGGAGGCCGGACTCGTGGGCAAGGACCAGTTGAAGAAGGCCGCGAATGAGGCCGGCCGCAGCGGGGACGACCTCCGTGACGTGCTGGTCCGCTTCGGTTACTGCGACGCCGAGGCTCTGGAGGAGGCCCTGGGCTCGTACCTGGGGGTGGACAGGATAAAGCTCACACCGGACATGATAGACAGGGCGGCCGTGGGGCTCATCCCCGAGGACGTCGCGGTCGAGGAGTGCGTGATGCCGATCCGCGAGACGGAGGAGGGGCTCCAGATAGCGATATCGGGGCCACTCGACGATGACACCCGGGAGAAGATCTCCTTCACCGCCGGGAGGCCGCTGCTCCCGGTGCTGTGCCTCCGCTCCGAGGTGAAGGCCGCCATCCGCAGGTTCTACGCCGGCGCCGCGATGGTGGAGGCGGAGCTGGCCGACGAGGGCGATACGATAGAGTACCTGGACTCCTACAGGGCCGGCTCCTCGGCCGAGGTGGAGGTCGTCGAGGACCAGATAATCGACCTGGTGGACAGCCTCATCGCCGGGGCCATCAAGGAGCGCGCAAGCGACATCCACATCGAGCCGACGCTGGAGAGCGCCGTGGTCCGCTACCGCGTGGACGGGATTCTCAGGCACGTCAAAGAGCTGCCCGGGGACATGCACGAGCCGGTGGTGTCGCGCCTGAAGATACTGGCGAGCCTCGATATCGCCGAGCGGCGCCACCCCCTGGACGGCGTCATCTTCCTCCGCTACAGGGGGCGCGACGTGGACTTGCGGGTCGCTACAGCCCCCACGATATACGGCGAGGGGATGGTGCTCCGAATCCTGGACCAGACCAGGGCGGGCGTGCAGCTCACCGAGCTGGGCTTCAGTAAGAGCGACATGGAGATCATCATGCGCGGGCTGGCCGAGCCTTTCGGCTTCATCCTCTCCACGGGTCCCACCGGGAGCGGCAAGACCACCTCCATGTACGCGATGCTCAACAAGATCTCCAACGAGGAACGAAAGATCGTGACCATCGAGGACCCGGTCGAGTACAGGCTGGCCGGCATCAACCAGCTCCCCGTGCGCCACGAGATAGACCTGGGGTTCGCCCCGCTGCTGCGCTCGGTGCTGCGCCAGGACCCGAACATAATCCTGGTGGGGGAGATACGCGACGAGGAGACCGCGCACGTCGCGGTCCAGGCGGCCCTCACCGGGCACCTGCTGCTCAGCACCCTCCACACCAACGACGCGCCGGAGGTGCTCCTCAGACTCATGGAGATCGGCATCGAGTACTTCTACGTCCGCGAGGTGGTGAAGGTGATCATCGCCCAGAGGCTGATGCGCAAGCTCTGCACAGGCTGTAAGGAGCCCTACGAGCCGACGCCCCACGAGCTGGCTGAGCTTGGCATGCCTGAGGGTACCACCGGCGACTTCTTCAAGCCCGGGGCGTGCGAGGCATGCCAGGGGACAGGGTACATGGACAGGACAGGGGTCTTCGAGGTAATGCCGATGACCGAGGAGATAAAGGACCTCATGGCCCCGGAGGTCCCCCTGCGCAAGGTACGCGAGATGGCCTATAGCCAGGGTGTGCGCAAGATGTGGCTGAACGCGGTGGACAAGGTCCTGGCCGGCGAGACCAGCGTCGCCGAGATCATGAGGGCAGTGCCGAGATAGGACGGGCGGTCCTTCGGCCTATAGGAAGAGCCTCGCTTCAACGAACGCCCCGTACTCGGAAGAGGTCATGAGGGAGTCCAACTCCCGTGGGTCGCTCATCTCGACGACCGCTATCCAGCCCGTCCCGTACGGGTCCCGGTTGATTATGCCGGGCTCCGACAGGACCGCGGCATTGACCTCCCCGAGGCTCCCGGAGACCGGCGAGATGAGGTCGCGCACGAACTTGAACGATTCCGTCTGTCCGAGGACACCGCCCCGCTCGACGTGGGTGCCGGCGGCCGCGACCTCGAGCCTCAGCAGGTCCCCCAGCCACGCCTGCGCGAAGTCCGACATCCCGATCGTGCCGTCGTCGCGCACCCACATGTGCTTCTCGTGGTACTTGAGGTATTCCGGAAAGATCATCGGGACGGCCCCCGCCCCGCCAGGACGGAGTGCAGCAGCCGTTCGGCTTCCCCTACCGTGAGCCCGTCCATGATGTCTGAAAGGTTCAGCACCGGGGCGACGCGGCTCCTCCCGCCGGGCTTCAGCAGCCGGGACATCTTCTCCAGGTCGCTATCCACCAGCAGCGTGCCGTGGTGTAGGAGGCGCCCCCCCGAGGCGGCCTGTGCCGACCCCGAGACCTTGGCGCCGTCAACGTAGATGCTGTTCGGCGGCTCCCAGGTCCATCGGGCGTCCAGCAGGTCGAGCAGCCCGGTGACCGGGAAGGACAGGGCCCGGAGGCGCTCCTCGATGGAGAAACCGGGCGCGCCCCCCTCCGGCAGGTAGATCGAGTAGTTGACGTTTCCGGGGTCGTGGAAGACCGCCCCGCCACCGCTGGTCCTCCGGAGCACGGGAACGCCCAGCTCCTCCGCGACGCTGAGACGGACCTCCTCATCCGCAATGAGGAACCTGCCAAGCACCACACAGTCGCGGCTGCGCCAGATTCGGAACGACGGACGTTCCACCTCGCGCGCGTAGCGTGCTTCCCTCTCCAGGTTCAGCGCCGGGTCGAGTGTCGGGGGCTCGGCGAAGGGGGAGAGGGGTCCGACGGGGCTTTCGGTCAGGGCGCCGGCGTTACACGTTCGCAACTTCTACCTTGCCTTCCTCTACAAGACCGTCTACCAGCCTCACGATCTCTCGAGCCACCCTCTCGGCGAGCTCGTCCTCGATAGGTCCGGGATGCGAGCGAGAGAGACTCTCGGTAACGCCCCACTGCTCGAGCAGGGCGCGCACATCGATGGACGCCTCCACCGGGCCGGAGTACTTCTCGGTGGCCAGCCTGGCGCAGGATTTCGGGCAGCCGTCCACCGCGATGACCGGGACCTTCTTCGCGAAGTCCCTCTCGCCGCCGTCCCCGGCAAGGTAGAGCGGAAGGCACAGCGAGACCACGAGACCCGGACGATACTTTTCCATGACCAGGCGTACCGCGTTGCGCGTGATCGTGCCCTCGGGCTCCGACTCCCCGGAGCAGGGGAGCACCCCGACCTTGGTCGGACGCGTTTCCATCTCCACGCTACTCATCCTCCCCGGCGCACGGGTCGCCGCATTCATTCCGCAGCTCGTCGATCTCCTCGGCGATATCCGCCGCGATCACGTCGGCGAGCTTCCTGCCGCCTTCCCCAATGTCCAGCACCGTCTCCGGTTTGAGGTCGCGGTGTTCCTTGAGGTAGTCGTGCACCCTGTGACTTATCGTCGGAGGCTTGCCGGATGCCTCGACGTTCTTCCTGGCGCAGTCCTTGGCGCAACCGTCGATGGTGATGACGTCCGCCTCCTGCAGCTTCGCTTCCGCCTCCTCGTCCCCGAGCGTGAGCAGCCCCAGGCAGATGGTGTCGGCGCAACCCGGCCTCTCGTCCTCGACGACCCGGTAGGTGGCCTCGCGACCAACGGACGCGGTCGCCTTGCCGATGCCGCTGCACGGGATCACGTACACCTTCCTGTCGTCCATTCTCTCCTCCGTGTTCAGCCGCCGTACAGCTCCTCGTGCTCCCTGGCGGCCTTACCCTGCAGGTATTCGAAGTACGCCGCCGAGTCCATCAGCAGCTCCCTGTCGGAGTCGAAGTCAGTGAGCTCCAGCTCAACCGCCCAGCCGCGCTCGTAGGGGTCCTGGTTGATGAGCTCGGGCGCCTCGACCACCTCGGCGTTCACGGCCACGACCTTCCCGCTCACCGGCGAGATGATATCAAGCGCGGTCTTGGTGGTCTCCAGCGAGCCGACCTCGTCGAAGATGGAGACCTCGGCACCTACTGCGGGCGGCTCGAAGAAGACCATGTCCGAGGCGCTCTGCTGTACGTAGTCCGAGACCCCGACGCGGGCGCGGCCTCCGGCCACGCGGGCCCAGCAGTCGTTCTCGTTGAAAAAGTACCCCGCAACGGGGACCCGGAAGACGAACTTATCGACGCCGAACTCGCGGTACTCCACGGGCGCCGCGAACAGCTCCGAGGCCGCCGCCGCCCGGTCTTCCGGAGCCCGGACTTCCAGCAGCTCATCGACCATGGAGGGGAGCAGCTCCTCCAGCGCGGCACCGAGGTGCGGATCCTTTCCGGGCTTCACGCCGCGCGACCTGGCGGCCTCCGAGACATTGAGGCGGTCCGTTAACTTCAGGCCGCGCTCGGCGGCGAGCTTGCTCGCGCACCCGGTCTTGCATCCGTCGATCACTACCAGTCTCCCGGAGGAGAGGGGCTTCTCGTACCTCTTCGGCGAGCGCTGGTAGAGAACGGGACAAACCAGGGCGGCTCCACGCTCCTGGAGCCTGAGCGCGAGCTCGCGTGACGCACTGCCCGCCTCCTTGTCCAGGCCGCTGCAGGGGAGGACCACCACGTCCGCAGCATCAGGGCGGGTATCTTTATCCGTCACCGCCGGCCTCCTCCTCGCGCAGACGCTTTATCAGCTCAGTGGTCTCTTTCTTGTCGGGAAACGTCAGCGCGTCGGGGTCGCATGTCTTGCCGCACGCCCTGCAGAAGACCACGCAGTTCTCGGGGTGTGCGACGACCAGCTTCCTCTCCTCGTCGTCGCGGCGCTCGAAGACCCCGTGGGGGCAGAACTCGTCGCACTCCATGCAGAAGTCGCACTTCGAGTAGTCTATCTCGGGGCACCAGGGGATATCCTTCCTCGGGACCCCCATGAAGGTCTGGTCACTCACCGGCCTCGACCCCCAGCGCGTCCAGTGCCCCGGCGACCTTGTCTATCGCCTCGTCCGTGGTCATGTCGCGGATGTCGAGCGGGACCAGGTCCTTCTTCACGTCCATGCCGGCGGCCTCGAAGGCGTCCCGGAACATCTTGTACTGCATGTTCGGCGCGCACCCCGCGACGATCAGCTTCCGTTTTCCCGTAAGGAAGTCCGCCAGGAACCGGTCACCGTCCTCCTCGCAGAGCTGGGGGTGGATGAACCCGTACTCCACGGGCAGCTCCACCCTGGCCCGGTTGATGAAGTCCCAGATGTCCATCTTCGCGAACCCCGGGCACTTGCCGGTGCACACGCACATGATGAGACCGGGCTTCTCATCGACGACTGCTTCCGCTTCCGACTCGCCCATAGCTTCAACTCCCTGTTTTCTCGAACCGTCACATCCTATTATACAAAGATTGGTTTTTAACAACAAGTGTTTTTGAATGGTAGCAGGCTTCGAAATACGGTGGGTCGGCCGACCCTCAGGGAGGCTTTCCTACTTGTTCCAGCCCTTCATCCTCCACACGCTCACGGCGAACATGGCGAGGCCGAAAGCGACGAGCATCAGGGAGGATGTCACCGGTCCGAAGTAGTCCTTGAAGCCCAGGCCTCTCCTGAGCAGGTCGACCACGTACGAGACCGGGCTGAACCAGGAGATGACCCTGCCCCAGGTGGGTAGCTCGTTGATAGGGATGAAGATTCCGCTGATGAACATCATCGGCAGTCGGATCAGGTTGAGCAGGAGCATCACGTTCTGCGGGGTCTCCGAACCGACCGTCGAGACGAGGGTCCCCAGGTTGGAGATACAGGCGTTTCCCAGCACGATCCCGAGCACCAGCGCCCATACGTACGCCACGTCCGAGCCGAAGAAGATGACCCCTATGAGCAGGGGAACGATCGACATTACCAGCCCGAACACGAGAGACGATATTGTCTTGCCAAGCGCCAGCTCGGTGAGGGATACCGGCGCGAACAGGAGGCGCTCGAAGGTGCGGGTCATCCTCTCCCAGGGGATGCTGAACGGGGCCACCGTCGTGGTCGAGAAGAACAGGGTGAGCGCGATAAGTCCCGGGAACAGGGTAACCGCTTCCACGTTCCTGCCCATCATGAACGCGAAGAATATGGTCACCGGGAAGAGCGCGCCGAAGATGAGTATAGCGGGCTTGAAATAGTAGATCTTCATGTCCTTGACCGCGATGGCCCAGGACTTCCTCGCTCCGACTACGAGTCCGGGCTTCTTCAGGAGGACCTCGCTAGCTGCCGCTTCCAACATCCTGCTCCTCGCTCGTGAGCTTCACGAAGACGTCTTCGAGGGTGGGTCCGGGTGTGCTGACCGCGCTGACCGCGAGATCGCCGGCCTCGAGGAACCTGAACAGAGAGCGAAGGGTTCTCTCGGGGTCCGCCGTGAGCAGCCGGTAGGATTCCCCGGCTTCCGCTACGCCGGTGACTCCGTCTATCCCGGCCAGCCCCGCTTCCTCTACCGCCGTCGGGCGCCTGTTGAGGGTGACCTCCACCGACTGCGCCTCCGAGGCCGCCCGCCGAAGCTTTCCCGGAGTATCCACCGCGATTATCTTCCCGCGGTTGATGACCGCGATCCTGTCGCAGAGCTGGTTGGCCTCCTCCATGTTGTGTGTGGTCAGGAAGAAGGTGACCCCCTCGGAGTTCAGCCTCTTCACGATCTCGCGTATCGAACGCGAGGCCGTGACGTCGAGGCCGGAGGTCGGCTCGTCGAGGAACAGGACCTTCGGCCTGTGGACCATCGACATGGCGATGGCGAGCCGCCTCTTGAGTCCAAGGCTCAACTGCCCGGCCTTCTTGCCGCCGTGCTCTTCGAGTCCGAACATACCGAGGAGCTCGACTGCGCGCGAAGCGCTTTCCCGGCGGCCCATCCCGTAGAGGGCTCCCGTGAAGGTGAGATTGGATCTCGCGGTTATCTCCGGGAACACGTTCGATACCTCCGGGACTATGCCGACCACCGATTTCAGCGCGAGCGTGTCGCGCACCGTGTCCATCCCGTACACGGTGGCCGTTCCTTCGCTGGACCGTGTGAGATTCATGAAGATACGGATGGTCGTGGTCTTACCCGCGCCGTTGGGGCCAAGGAACCCGAAGAGCTCACCCTGTTCGATGGAGAAGGAGATGTGGTCGACCGCCAGCAGCGAATCGAAATACTTGGTCAGCCCCCTCGCGTATATCGCCGCTTCGCCTGCGGTATCGCCGGTCATCTCCTGCGTGTCCTTTCATAACGCTCAGAAAAGGAGTCCAGCGTCCCGGCGGTATCCTGGAGGCTCGACGCCCAGAGGTCCAGCGCCTCTCTTCCCTCTGAGGTCAGCTCGTATACCTTGCGGACCGGGCCGGTCCCGCTGTCGTCGAGTGAGCTGGTCGTGAGCCCCTCTTCCCGCATCTGCTTGAGCATGCGGTACAGGATGGAGGGCTCCACGTTCAAGCCCCTTGGCGAGAACTCCTTCAAGGAGGCGGCGAGCTCGTATCCGTGGGAGGGTCCTTCAGCGAGGAGAAGCAGCACGAACGGGCGGACGAAACGCCTGGGCATCCCTTCGCCGCAATCGCATCGACCGGCATGATGGTGCATCGCGCGATCGCCGGATTCGCAACAGCATCCGTTTTCCGTGGAGCTCTCGGAGCACATGACCCCAGATCACCTCTGTCACTAGTGGGTTTGTTCTCTATGTACTATGTGTGCATAGAGACCGTTTGTCAATAGCCCTCTGTGCCAGCGAATGGGGTCACGGATCCAGCCGACTCCCGCGACCTTCGCGCGTGGCGTTCGCTGAAGTCGTCGTGAGATACGCAACACGCCTCAGCGCGACGGATCTGCATCAGGGCGCCGGTAGACCGCGCCCCGGGGTGTGCAGGGGCAGGACCTGCGCGGACCGCCGCTCGTCAGCTTTGCCCTGGCCAGCTCGAGGTACCCCTCACAGTCCATCAGGAACTCGATGTCGTAGTCCAGGTCCGACAGCTCGAGTTCGACCAGCCACCCTCGCCCGTAGGGGTCCTGGTGCATCAGGTCGGGCGACTCGACGACATCGGGATTGATGGAGATCAGCTCCCCGCTGACGGGCGAGATTACGTCGAGCGTCAACCGCTCGGTCGGAAGCGAGCAGATCTTGTCGAAGATCGAGTATCTCAGACCAGCCCTCGGCGGCTCGAACGACAGCACCCGGACCGCGCTCCGTTGCAGGAAATCGCTGATGCCCACCCTCGCTCGCGAGCCTTCGACCTTCGCCCAGCAATCGGCGTTGTTGAAGAGGTAACCGGAGACGGGGACGCGGAACGTGAGACCTCCGGCTTCGAGTTCACGATAATCGATCCGTCCGGACTCGAGTCTACCCGGCGCTGCGCTTTCCTGCGGTGGTCCGTTCTCATTCACCGGCTTCAACCCCTCTTGCGTCCGCCAGCGTCAGTGCTATAATACAAAATATGGTTTTTAATAACAAGTGTTTTTAAAGAAGGGGGTTTGGGAATTGGAGAGAGCAGCGCCCAGGTGCCGGAAAGACCCCAGGGTGGAAGATCTCGCGGAGGCCATGAAGACACTCTCGGACCCCACCCGCATCCGCGTACTCTGTTTCCTCAGGGGCGGAGAGGCGTGCGTATGCGACATCGAGCAACACCTGGGGATATCTCAGCAGCTTACCTCCCATCATCTCCACGTGATGAGGGACGCGGGCTTCCTTCGGATGAGGAAGGACGGCACGCGCTCGCTCTACGCCATCGATGTTGAGTTCCTGAAGCGCGTCTGCGGCGTGTTCGAAGAGTACGTGGACTGGAGGAAGGTGGCCGTCGGCGCGCAGCAGGTGAAGGCCTGCTGACGGGCGGACCTGATCAGGAGTGGCTGAGATGACCGATAACGATTCCGATTCCACGGTGCACGAGCACCCTGAGGGCGTGCCCCTCCCGGAATGCATAGATGGGACCAGGGCCCCGAGAACAGCAGAGGAAGCCTGCGAGATCGCCACGGGCGAGGTGCGGCACCTGAGCATCTTCGACCGCTACCTGTCCATATGGGTTGCGCTGTGCATCATCGTCGGAACGCTGATCGGTTACTTCATCCCGAGCACGGCCAGGGTCCTCGACAAGGCGTCAACCGCCCGTATCTCCTGGCCCATCGCGGTCCTCATCTGGCTCATGATCTACCCGATGATGCTCAAGATCGACTTCAGGAGCATACTGCAGGCCGGAAAAAAGCCGAAAGGCGTCGTCGTCACCACGGTCTCGAACTGGCTGATCAAGCCGTACTCGATGTACCTGTTCGCGAGCCTCTGTTTCCTGGTCCTCTTTACGCCCTGGATAAGCTATTCGCTCGGGAAGCAGTACCTGGCGGGGGCGATACTGCTCGGCGCGGCACCCTGTACGGCGATGGTGTTCGTCTGGAGCTACCTGGCGAACGGCGACCCTGCTTACACTCTTATCCAGGTCGCGATAAACGACGCGATAATCCTTTTTGCCTATGCACCCATCGTGATGTTTCTCATGGGTGTGTCCGGGATAAAGATCCCCTACGACACGGTGATACTCTCGGTGGTGCTTTTCGTGGTAGTTCCGTTCACCGCCGGCTATATCTCGCGGGTGTACCTCCTGAAGAGGAAGGGCGCGGACTGGTTCGAGAACGTCTTCCTGAGGAAGCTCGGCAACGTCACCGTGGTGGCGCTCCTCTGCACGCTGGTGATCATCTTCATCTACCAGGGAAAGACCATCGTCGAGAACCCCTGGCACATAATTCTGATAGCGGTCCCGCTGACCATCAACACCTACTTCATCTTCGCCTTCAGCTACGGCTGGGCGTGGCTCTGGCGGCTGGACTTCGCGGTAGCCGCCCCGGCGGGCTTCATCGCGGCGTCTAACTTCTTCGAGCTGGCCGTGGCGGTCGCGATCTCGCTCTTCGGCCTGAAGTCCGGGGCGACGCTGGCTACCGTCGTCGGCGTGCTGGAGGAGGTCCCGATAATGCTGAGCCTGGTCTGGATCGCGAAGAGGACCAAGAAGTATGTGGACAGGCGTAGCGCGGGTCTACCCGTCAGAGACAAGGAAGCGGCCGGCGATGTTGCTTGAATCACGGCATCCGGGACGGACGTCTGTAAGTACAAGCTGATGAATGACAGGAGAGTAGAGATCTTCATAGGACCCATCGCCTGCTCCTGCGCCGGTGGACCGACCCCCGCCAGGCAGGAGAAGATCAACCGCGCGTTCGCGCTCGAGCAGGAGCTCGAGAAGATAGAGGGCGGACCGCAGGTGCGTACCTGGCGGCTGGGAGACGAGGAGGACTACGGGGAAGGGCTGGGTATTCTGGGCGGGTACCTGCGCGACGCCGGGGAGGTCGAACTGGCCGAGGGGCTGGCCTTCTCAATCAACAGCGTAACACCCGCCGTCGCGGTGGACGGACGGCTGGTGAGTATCGGTGACGCGCCTTCGGCGGGGGAGGTCCTGCGGGGAGCGACCGTGGAACATGCAGGGCCGGGGGTCGAGCCGTGAAGATCACTATACTGGGACCGGGTTGCGCGCGGTGTCACGAGACCCACGACCTGGTGCTGGAGGTCCTCGCCGAGAACGCGATCGAGGCGGACGTGGAGTTCGTAACGGATCGGGGCGAGATAGATCGAGCCGGCATCACTGCGACGCCGGCGGTGATCGTGGACGAGAGATTGATGGTCCTCGGCAGGGTGCCCCGGAGAGGCGAGGTGGAGGGTTGGCTGGTTCCGGGGAAGGAGATCGACAGGTGGTGGACGAGGAAGAGATGAGTGGTTTGGAGGTCTGATGATCATCGAGGTACTGGGTCCGGGCTGCGCAAAGTGCGCCTCGACCAAGAAGCTGATCTCGGAGGTGGCCGAAGGGATGGGCGCCGAGGTATCGATCGAGCCGGTGACCGACCTCATGGAGATAACCCGGTACGACGTGATGTCCACTCCCGGTGTGGTCATAGACGGCGAGGTGGTATCGAGCGGCAAGGTCCCCTCCAGGCAGGAGATAAGAGTTTGGATCGAGGAACGAATCGGGAGTGCAGATGAGGGCTAGAAGGGTGAAACTCGCAGCGCTGTTGCTTGTCTTCGGGCTGGTGGTGCTTGTGGTTCCGGCATGCGGGTGCCGCGGCGGAAGCAAGGCGACGACGGATAGGACCAGTCCCCCCACCGTACCCACCGACACGGCCCCGCAGCCAAAGGGCTCCCTGCCTACGGCGTCCTCGACGCCGAGTCCGTCGCAACTTCTTCTCGAGCAGGCGAAGGCGGAGAGCAAGCCGGCGCTGGTCAAGTTCGGGTCGGGCCAGTGCGTCCCGTGCATCCAGATCGAGGAGAACATCAACAAGATCAAGCCCGAGTACGAGGGCAGGGTGTCGTTCATCATCGTGAACGTGTACGACCCGGCGGAGTACGATTTCTCGGTCGCGAGCGGCATCCAGACCATACCGACGACGTTCTTCGTCGGAAAGGACGGCAACGTGGTAGACACCGTGGTGGGTGTCATGGAGCCCGATGAGCTGAAGCAACAGCTCGACAAGTTGCTCTGAAGTTGAAGGTCAGCAACCGCATGCCGAAGCCGACACGATATGTGCTATTGCTCGCGTGTGTCCTCCTGCTGGCGCTTGGCCTGGCGGGCACCGCACTGGCCGGGAAGGACCACGGTTCGAGTGGCATCTCGATACCCCCGGAGGACGTGGAGAAGGTGGAAGTGCTCTACTTCCACCCCAGGTTCCGGTGCGTCTCCTGCAACAACGTGGAGAAATACGCGCGCGAGGTTACACGGGACGAGTTCGCGGACGAGATTGAGGAAGGGAAGCTCACCTTCAGGTCGCTGGAGATAGATGACCCGAAGAACAGGGAGCTCGTCGATGAGCTCGGGGTCACCGGGTCGTCCCTCTACGTCGTAGCGACCGGTGACGGGAAGGAAGAGCACCGTGAGATCAAGAGTGTGTGGCTCCACTGGAACGACCCCGAGAAGTGCAGGGAGATAATCTCCTCCGAGATAGACAGCGTCCTCTACGGGGGCCAGGGTGCGGGAAGGTTGCCGCTTGCGGGCGTCCCGGTGGTGCTGGCGGCGTTTCTCCTGGGCCTGCTGACCGCCATAAGCCCATGCCCTCTTGCGACCAACATCGCGGCGCTCTCCTACGTCTCGAAGAAGCTGGAAGACCGGCGGTATACCGTGCTGGCGAGCGCGCTGTACACAGCGGGGAGGATGGTCGCATATACCGTGGTGGGGGGGCTGCTCATCCTTGTGGGCTTGAGCGCCTCGAGGGTCTCGCTGTTCTTCCAGGAGTACTCGGATTGGATACTGGGACCGCTACTCATCCTGTTCGGCCTCGTGATGCTGGACGTTCTGAAGATATCGATCTTCAAGGGAAGGATCACGGCGGCAATACAGGAAAAGATAGGCGACTGGGGGCTGGTGAGCTCCTTCCTGCTGGGCATGCTGTTCGCGCTGGCGTTCTGCCCTTACAGCGCCATCCTCTTCTTCGGAATGCTTATCCCTATCGCCGTCGAGGCCGCCGGCGGCATCGCGCTGCCCGCGATCTACGGGCTGGGCACGGGACTGCCGGTAATGATATTCGCTATCGCTCTCGCGGTGGGGGTCTCGGAGATCGGCAAGCACGTCGCGCGGGTGCAGAAGTTCGAGAAGTACTTCAGGTGGTTCGCGGGGGTCGTATTCATCGGGGTCGGAGTCTACTACCTGGTGGTCCTCGTGAAGTCTTTCTTCTAGGAGGATAGGTGCGCATAAAGACCACAGCGGTGACGTTCGATGAAGGGGAGCTTGCCCGGCTCAGGTGTATCATCGACGCGGAGGACGGCGAAGAAGCGCTGCGGTTCGTACGCGATGTGCTGGAGGAGAAGGTCAAGGCGAACGAACTGCCCCATTGCGTTCCCTTCTTCGACGCCGGGTACAACCCCGGGCAGGCCGACGCTTTCGGCGAAGGCCGGAAACGGTGCCGGAAAGGGTAGTGAGCATGGCAAAACTGGTGGTGGCGCTGGACGAGGACAAGCTCATCTGGCTCAGGAGGATAATCACGGACGGCGACGGGGAGGAAGCGCTGGCATTCGTGAAGACCGTCCTGGAGCCGAAGCTGCGCGAGGCGGAGGTTCCCGACGGGTCGCGAAGGACGTTCGACAGGAGGAGCCCGCTGGGGCGCAACGAGGGGAAGGTCGGCTGAAGGAGAGCCATGCTGAAGACCGAGACCCACCCCGACTACCCGCCCGAGGAAGGCTGCTACATCAGGGGCAACGACCGCTCGCCGGTCGCGGTCCTGATAATCCTCAAGTGGGACCAGGACAAGGTGCCTCCCGAGATCGAGCGCTTGGTGCGCGCAGGGGCCGAGAGCGGGGCGGCCCTGTCGGGGACCCTGCAGACCGAGAACATCGGGCTGGAGAAGGTGATATGTAACATAGTCTCCAACCCGAACATCCGCTACCTTGTCATGGGAGGCCCGGAGTCGCCGGGGCACCTGACAGGTGATGTGATAAGGGCTCTTTTTGAAAACGGCGTCGACGAGAAGCAGCGCATCATGGGGACGGAGTCGCCGCACCCGTTTCTGTTCAACATCTCGCCTGAGATGATAGAGCGGTTCAGGGAGCAGTTGACACTGGTCGATCTGCAGTTCCAGGGGGACCCGGACCTCGTCAGGAAGGCGGTCTGGTCCTGCTACCAGGAGGAGCCGGTCGAGTTCATGGGGTACAGCCTGTACGACCCGGGGGCCTACCCGGAGCCTCCCCTGAGCGGGACCATCACCTGGAAGGTGATGCAGCCGTACTGGGAGCCCGAGGACGATAAACAGCGCGAGGCGAAGAGGAAGGCGCAGGACCTCATGGAGAGAATAACGCGTAGGAACGAGGAGAGGGCCGCGGGGTCTGAGCCCAGCGGCGGGGATCGATAGAAACGGAGAAAAGCATGAAAGAGGAAGAGATCAAGAAGGCGGTCAGGGAAGGGTACGCGAAGGTCGCCGAGACCGGTTGCACGTGCTACACGACGGAGAGTTCATCCTGCTGCGGCGGGCCGGCGGTTGCCGAGGATATCGGCAAGAAGATCGGATACTCCGCCGAGGAGATGGGGGAGGTCCCCGAGGGAGCGAACCTGGGCCTGGGCTGCGGCAATCCCGTGGCACTGGCGACTCTGGCCGAGGGAGAGACGGTAGTCGACCTCGGCTCCGGCGCGGGGTTCGATTCGTTCCTCGCAGCCGCGAGGGTCGGCGAGGCCGGTCGCGTCATAGGCGTCGATATGACGCCGGAGATGATAGAGCGGGCGAGGCTGAACGCCGGAAAGGGCGGGTACTCTAACGTGGAGTTCCGTCTTGGAGAGATCGAGCACCTGCCGGTCGCGGACGGCACCGTCGACGCCATCATCAGCAACTGCGTGATCAACCTCGTCCCGGACAAGGCGGCGGTCTTCGCGGACGCGCTCCGCATACTGAAGCCAGGTGGGCGCCTGATGGTGTCGGATATAGTGCTGGAGCGGGACCTGCCCGACGCTGTGCGTGATTCCGTTGCCGCCCTGGTGGGGTGCGTAGCGGGGGCGGTGCTGCGAGACGAATACCTGGGCGCTATGGAGGGTGCCGGCTTCGAGCGGATCGAGGTTCTCGAGGACAAGGGGTTCCCGATAGGCTTCGCGCCCGGAGACGCTACCGGGGAGGCCTTCGCCCGGGAGATGGGTCTCTCGACGGAGGGGCTACAGGAGGTCGCCGACTCCATAAAGAGCATCAGCGTCCGCGCTTTCAGGCCCGCCTGACCCGGTACAACATGGGTGGCGCACGAGGTCGCACGGTCGGCAGCATCCGCTGCATTGAACCGTACGACTTCGACCTCTCGTTCAACCTCCTTTCGCGCCTTTCAGGGCCCGACAGGGATGACGACGGCCGGATCGCGGTCTGGTGGCAGGGAAAACCCACGGTCATCGCGCTCCTGGAGACGGAGCCGGCCCTTGTGGAGGTGCGGGCGAGGCCGCCCGCCCGGAAGGCCACGTCCCTCATGGTGCACCTGCGCGGGATCCTCAACGCCGACCTGGACCTCAAGCCCTTCTACCGGCTCGCCGCCCGTCACCCCGTCCTTGGTCCCGCCGTGAATAGGTTCACGGGGCTGAAGCCGGTACGCCCGTTCGACCTCTTCCAGATGCTGGTCATCGCAATCACCGAGCAGCAGATATCCCTGGTGGCGGCGGCCAGGATCCGCGACAGGGTGGTGAGGAGGTTCGGCGCCGAGGTCGGCGGGCTGGTTGCCTTCCCCAGGCCGGAGGACCTGGCCGCGGCGGGCGTCGCCGACTTGAGGGCGTGCGGGCTATCCGGACAGAAGACCCGCTACATCCGCGAGATCTCACGCATGGTGGTCGACGGGAAGATCGACCCTCTCGGGTGGGGGGAGATGCCGCGCGAGGAGCTGACCGAGACACTCCTGGGCCTTCCCGGGGTCGGACGGTGGACCGTCGACTATCTCCTGATACGCGGACTCGGGCGCTACGACGTGGTTCCGGCCGACGACCTGGGCATACGCAGGATGATCGGGGAGCTGACCGGCAGGGGCCGGCACGCGACCGCGGCCGAGGTGGAGGAAGAGCTCGCCGAATGGGGGAGATGGCGCGGCATGGCGGTTTTCTACCTCCTGGTAAGCACATGGGGTCAAACCTGAAATCTTGCATGGGAATTTACCTCAAACCAGAATTCTCACCTTGCATGGGAATTTACCTCAAACCAGAATTCTCACCTCGATTCCGTCCGGCTGCGGTATTGGGAATTATGGTCTGGGGTGAGTTCCCAGAGGTGAATTCCCAGACTATTGAGAAAAATGGTCTGAGGTGAATTCTCACGATCCGTGCGACCTGAGGCTATCCTTCAGTGTCATTGCGCGAATCGGGTGTTTATCTTCACACTGTACATGGAGGACTCGAAAGGTGGTCATATGAAGAATGAGCTGAAGCTGATATCGGGGGAGGGGACGTCGGTTTCGGCTGAGTGCCCCGAGCCCGAGTCGCCGGATGACTCGGCCCTGCTGGACGCGTACTCGCGAGCCGTCATCGACGCATCAGAACGGGTCAGCTCCTCCGTGGTGAACATATCGGTGACGCAGAAGGGTTCTCAGCGGGCGCGCGTGTCGCCCGGGGGCGAGCCGACCGGGAGCGGCTCGGGGGTGGTCATAGCCGGGGACGGGTTCATCCTCACCAACAGCCATGTCGTCCAGGACGCGCGCCTGGTAGAGGTCACGATCCCCGACGGCACCGTGTGCCGGGCGGACGTGGTCGGCGACGATCCCGACAGCGACCTGGCAGTGGTACGGATCAGCGCGCCCGGCCTGGTCCCGGCGACCCTGGGTGACTCGCGGACGCTGAAGGTCGGCCAGCTGGTGGTCGCGGTCGGGAACCCGTACGGCTTCCAGTGCTCCGTTACCGCGGGGGTCGTAAGCGCGCTGGGCCGCTCGCTCCGGTCCAGCACCGGCCGCCTCATCGACAACGTGATCCAGACCGACGCCGCTCTCAACCCGGGCAACTCGGGAGGCCCGCTGGTTGATTCGTCCGGAAGAGTTATAGGGATAAACACGGCGATCATACTCCCGGCGCAGGGTATCTGCTTCGCCATCGCCGTGAACACGGCACGCTTCGTAGCCACCCGGTTGATGAAGGACGGCAGGATAAGACGAGGTTACCTTGGCCTCGCCGGGCAGAGCGCGCCGGTCCACCGCCGGGTGATGCGCTACTTCGACCTGCCCCGCGAGACAGGCTTCCTCGTGACCTCCGTTGAGACCGACGGGCCGGGCAGGAAGGCGGGGTTCCTCCCGGGAGACGTCATCATCGCCTTCGACGGCTGCCCGGTGGGCGGCATCGACGAGCTGCACCAGCTTCTCACGGAGGAGAGGATCGGCAGATGCGTCGTCGTGCAGGTGATCCGCCGCACAAAGAAGCTGGATTTCGACGTCACTCCCGAGGATAAGGGCGCGCCCGCATCTATGCCGGCTGCGCGCTGATGATGTAGTGCATGGGGCCCTGATCGACGCTCGAGACGACCTCGAAGCCCGCTGACCGGATAAGCGCCGCGGCCTTCTCTTCGTCGAACCGCATCTCCGGCGGCGGTCCCATCTCCATGGGCTGCTTCTTCCAGTCCAGGTCCACCAGAAGCCCGTCGGGCTTCACCATCATCCGCGCGTTTCGCAGCACCTTGCCGGCGTCCCGGAAGTCGTGCAGGTCGATGCCGAAGAACACGAAGTCGGCGCAGGCCTCGCAGAGGACGTGGTCCTCGGCGGGACCCGCGACGGCCACCACGTTGCCGAGGCCTTCCCGGTCAGCCGAGGCGCGCAGCCGCTCGATGGCCTCCGCGTCGATATCCAGCGCGTAGACGGTGCCCGCCTCACCGACCACCCTCGCGGCGGGCAGGGAGAAGAAACCCTCGCCGCTGCCGAGGTCGACGAAGACGTCGCCCACGGACAGGCCTATACCTGAGAGTATCGCCTCGGGGTCCTGCCATTCGCGTCGCCCCGGGTCGTCGGCCGGGCACCTCCGGTGCGGGTGCGCCACCCTGCCTCCCTTGTCTAGTCCACGTCGACGGGCTCGCCGCAGGACCTGCAGCGCTTCGCGCCCCTGAACAGCTCGTATCCGCATGAGGGGCAGTGGTAGCGCTTCTCCTCCTCTTCGACGAAGCGCTCGGTGCCCCACTCGCGCCACTGCGGGATGGTCCTCATGATGACCTTCTTGCCGACCTCGATCGGAAACTCCTCGATGTACCGGCACGGCCATTGGGAGCATTGATGACACCCCTCGTAACCCTTCTCGAGGGTGCAGGCCTTTATCACACACTCCTTGCAGAGAATCCAGACCTGGTCCGTGGGCGCCAGGCATCCGGCGCAGTAGATCTCCTCCGCGGGCAGGCCGTACACGGCCGTCAGCCGCTCGCGGAACTTGGGGTTTTCGTCGCGAGTCGCGTACATGACCGCACACACGCCGCAGTAGAGCCCGCAGGGGGCCAGGTACTGCCTGTTTACCTCTACCATGGGACCTCCTTGCCGAAACGCGTCTGCCTCCGCAGAATTCTAACCTACTGCGAGCAGGAAAGCGCCTCGTATTTCACAATGCGTTGTCAGAGGAATGGCGCATCCGCTGAAGAAGAAAAGCGCCTGACGGACGGCTTCCGGCAGGCTTTCGAATGAGGAAGCACAAGACGGGTCCGAACGGGTCCCGCCACGAGGAGGAGGGTAATGAGCGTTCGGGTGAAGAGGACCGGGATGAAGGGCTTGGTGGCTGTACTGGTCATCGCGGGCATCGCAGCGACGATGCTGCTCGGCGGTTGCGGGCAGACGACGGTGACGCTGGCCACGACAAAGGCCATGTCGGATTCCGGGCTGCTGGCTTCAGTCCTCCCAGCATTCGAGAAACAGCACAACGTCGAGGTGACGGTCGTGCCCGAGGCGACCTGCGAAGAGGCGCTCGCTGAAGGACGGTACGGTAGAGCCGATGTCGTGCTCGTCTGTGATCCCGCGGCAGAGCAGCAGTTCGTAACGGCGGGCTACGGCTACCAGGACGTGCCTGTATGCTACAGCCGGTTCATCATAGCCGGACCAGAATCGGACCCCGCCGGGGTCAGGGGGTTCGACTGCCCCGCCAAGTCCTCCAGGATGATAGCTATGAAGGGCGCTACCTACGTGAGCAGGAGTGACGGCTCCGATGTTCACAGGAAAGAGATGGGCTACTGGAAGAAGAACGGCGTCGGCGATCCGTCCGGTGAGGTGTGGTACATCAAGACCGGGCAGGGGATGGTCGAGACCCTCAAGGTGGCTTCGGAGAAGCAGGGCTACGTGCTAGTGGATGTGGAGACGTGGGAGAAAAACAAGGACGGGCTCAACCTCGAGAAGATCGTAGAAGGCTGTACCATGCTCCTGAACCAGTACGGGCTCGCGGTTTCCACCGAGGAGGGCTCCCAGAAGAAGGCGGCCGGGGACCTGGTCTGGTATCTCACGGGAAAAGCCGGCCAGGCGAAAATAGACGCCTACAGGAAGTACGGGGTGCAGCCTTTCGAGGCGAACGCCGAGATACAGACGCACGGAACGACCCGCCTCGCTCCGGACTCCAGCGCGCCGGCCGGCGGCATGAAGATGTAAGAATGCAGCGAGAGTGTAGCGAAAGAGTCAGGCACTTTTGCTACACCCTGCGACAGGCAGGGGGGAAGACATGAGGAGACTGGTGCTCGGGGTCCTGGTGCTGGCGGTCGTGGCCTTGCTGGCGGGCTGCGGGGGGACGACCCAGGGAACGATCACAGGCAAGACGGAGGAAGCCCCGCCATCCGCCACCAGGGTGACGGTCGCGCAGGTCGCGAACGACCCGGCCGCCTGGGACGGAAAGACCGTGACGACCGAGGGCAACTACGCGGTGGGGTACTGCTCCGCGTGCTTCCTGCTCAAGGACGGGGTCTCGGCCTTGAGGGTCGAGGTGTCGGACACGGCGCCCCTCCCCCCCGAGTCGAAACTGAACTCCAGGATGGAGGTGACCGGCCGGATCTACGTCGCGAAGGGCTCACCCAACCTGGTGGCCACCAGCCTGGTATACAAGTAGACGACCGGCTTCGCCTCTACGGCAGGGATCAACGGCCGAGAGGCGGTCCGGCGCGTTCGCAATGCATTACCGATAGCCACGAATGATCAAACTGTAATGTCGATCGGAGCAACGGCTCCTGATATTCCCAGGTCTCCCTGTGCTAGACTCGCTTGGGACCGGCGTTCGTGGCCGGCGTTTCGAGCGAAAGGAAGGTGGCATGATTCTGCTGAACCCCAAGAGGCTGACCAGGGAGTACCCCGACGAGACTTCGAGGCTGGCTATGGCGAAGACGGTGGATTTCTTCGAGGGGAAGGGCCGGGGCGAGACCAAGAAGGACGACCACGAGCGGACCTGGTACGGCGACTACATCGGCTTCCAGGCGAAGGAGAAGATCTTCGCGACCTTCCTCACCCCGGCGAAGTACGGGCTCACCCCGGAGGCCCGCTGGGACACCTGGCGCAACTGCGAGTACAACGAGATCCTGGCGTTCTACGGTCTCAACTACTGGTACACCTGGCAGGTCTCCATCCTGGGCCTGGGGCCGCTGTGGATGAGCGGGAAAGAGCCGATCAAGGAGCGGACCGCCAGGCTCCTCCTGGACGGCGGCATCTTCGCCTTCGGGCTGTCGGAGAAGGAGCACGGAGCCGACCTCTACTCGACCGAGATGGCGCTCAAGCCCCTCGGTGACGGGAAGTACCTGGCGAACGGCCGCAAGTACTACATCGGGAACGCCAACGAGGCCGCCATCGTGTCCACCTTCGGCAAGATGACCGACACCGGCGACTACGTCTTCTTCGCGGTCCACAAGCGGGACGGCGGCTTCGAGGTGGTGAAGAACGTCGTCAACTCGCAGAACTTCGTGGCCGAGTACGCGCTGACCGATTACCCGGTGGACGAGGCCGATATCCTCTCGGTGGGTCGCGACGCATGGGACTCGGCCCTGAACACGGTCAACGTGGGCAAGTACAACCTGGGCTGGGCGTCTATCGGCATCTGCACCCACGCCTTCTACGAGGCGCTGGACCACGCCGCCCACCGCTACCTCTACAAGCATTACGTCACAGAGTTCACCCATATCAAGCAGCTGTTCGTGGACGCCTACACGCGGCTCGTGGCGATGAAGCTGTTCGCGCTGCGGGCGTGCGACTACATGCGCTCGGCGTCCGGTGAGGACCGGCGCTACCTGCTCTACAACCCCATCGTGAAGATGAAGGTCACAACCCAGGGGGAGGAGGTCATCAACCTGCTCTGGGACGTGATAGCGGCCAAGGGGTTCGAGAAGGACATGTACTTCGAGGCGGCCGCCCGCGACATCCGCGCCCTCCCCAAGCTGGAGGGCACGGTGCACGTGAACATGGCGCTGATAATCAAGTTCATGCCGAACTACTTCTTCAACCCGGGCTCGTTCCCGGTCATACACACCCGGGACGACGCCGCCGACGACACCTTCATGTTCGAGCAGGGGCCGACCAAGGGCTTGAGCAAGATCCAGTTCCACGACTCGGGAATAGCCTACGGCGCCACGGACCTGCCCAACGTAAACCTGTTCAAGGAGCAGATCGAGGTGTTCAAGGAGCTGCTCCTCAAGGCGCCGCCGTCCGAGGAGCAGATAGACGATATAGACTTCCTGCTCATCCTGGGCGAGCTGTTCACGCTGGTCGCCTACGGGCAGCTGATAATAGAGAACGCGAGGATCTACGGCGTCTCGGACGAGCTGCTGGACCAGATCTTCGACTTCCAGGTGCGCGACTTTTCCAAGTTCGCGGTCCAGCTCTACTCCAAGACCAGCAGCACCGACGTGCAGATGGACCTGTGTATGAAGATGGTGCGCAAGCCGGTCGTGGACCGGGCGCGCTTCGAGAAGGTGCTCGAGGAGGCCTACTCCCTCGAGGGCGCCTACGCCTGGAACGACTGAGGCGGCCGGATCACCCGGATCTTCCCGTAACGGGCTCGAAGGCCCGGACCTCCTCCGGGTCCTCGACCGATACGGCGTACTTGGCGCCTTCCGAGGTGGTTATCAGGACCATGGGGGCCTTCGCCCCGAAATAATGTATCTTCTCGCGGCCGGCCGCACTCCATGGACCCAGCGAGGCCGCCGCGGCGAGACGCCGTCCGAACGTCAGCTCGAGCGGCTCGATCCCGGAGATATCCTCCCTGGAAATCCACGCTCTCTCGGGTCCGTGCGAGAGAACCACCTCCCTTTCGGTGACCTCCATGACGACCTGCCTGAAGATGATGATCATGTTGAACGCGATGAGCAGGATGATACCTGTCACGAGGATGTTCAGGGCGCCGGCGTCTATCAGGAACGTGCCAATGATACCGAACAGCAGCATGAACAGGACCGCGACGAACAGGAACGTTATCGCCCCCCGTGACGCCGTGCCGACCACCGACCTGTACTCGACGTTTCTGTTGCTCATGAAAGGTCACCCTCCTGCTGTCGTCGTGACACCGGACCAGGGCTATTATAGTCGGCCTACCACTAGACCGACAGTGCCACGGGCGCGGCAGACGCGGAGCCGGAGACCCGGGATGAAGAAGGCGGCGGGGACCGGCGGCTACTCGACGTAGTCTGTCAATACGAATTCGAAGCAAGCCCCGTTTTCGTTGTACGCTCTGATGTCGCCGCCATAGAGATCGATCACCCGCTTGACGGTCGAGAGGCCTATCCCAGCACCACCCGTGGGGCCCTTGAAGAAAGGCAGGAAGACTTCATCGAGGTCCTCAACAGGTATGCCCGGCCCGTTATCCCTGACCACATAGCGGTGCCTCCCCGCATCACTGCCCTTGTACAGGACCTCCACCACAGGGTTATCTGCGTTGTTGTGCCTGATCGCGTTGTCCACGAGGTTCGAGAAGACCTGGTATATGTGTGTGCGACTCCCGGTCACGCTCCCCATTTCGTCGTCGACTCTTACCGATATACTCCTGTCATCGATGGCCGCCTGGCGCTCAAAAAGCACCTCCTTGACTATATCGGCAACAGCGACGACAGAGACTTCTCTTGGCACCTGTCCTGCCTCGGCGAGCTCCAGAATGTCATCGATGAGAGCGGCTGCTTTCACGTAGTTTCGATTGATCATCTCGGCCATCGATGCGACATCCTCCAGCATTCTGTCTGCGCCGGGGGTCTTCAAGAGGTTCGAAAGCATCTCACAAGAAGCCCCGATGACCGTGAG
>JAHJCO010000004.1 GCA_018831265.1 Actinomycetota bacterium | reverse complement strand
GGGGAGCAGGTAGTCGATGTTCACCGTGGCATCATTGTTACCGGGATTCTGCACAAGCACCCAGGTCTCGAAGTATCCCTCGTCGCTGTGGCCGGTGGAGCCTTCGGCCAGGAACCAGGTATCTGCAGGCGCGGTAACACCCCTGGAGTCGTGTGCCGCCTGCCTGAAGGTACCATCCGCTGAGTTCCAGTACATGGCCCTCTCCGCGATTATTGGCTGGTCGGCCTCCACCACCGTTGAAACGCTGAACTGATTCGCCGCACCGGGCGTGCTGGCGATGCTCACCGTGTCCCTGGATTGTGCGGGAAGGACAAGCGGTGACTCCGCAGCCGGAATCACGGTGCCCCCGGGGAGCAGGTAGTCGATGTTCACCGTGGCATCATTGTTACCGGGATTCTGCACAAGCACCCAGGTCTCGAAGGTTCCATATTCGTTGGTTCCTGTAGAACCTTCTGCGAGGTACCATTCATAGGAGGGACAGGTAACCCCTATCGAGTCGTGCGCCGCCTGCCGGTAGATACCATCTGAGGGCATCCAATACATCGCCCTCTCCGCTATGACCGGGACGTCGGATGTAACCGTGGTGGACACGCTGAACTGGTTATCTACACCGGGGGTGTTGGCGACGTTCACGGTGTCCCTAGATTGGGCGGGAAGGGCGAGTGGCGACTCCGCAGCCGGAATCACGGTGCCCCCGGGGAGCAGGTAGTCGATGCTCACCGTGGCATCATTGTTACCGGGATTCTGCACAAGCACCCAGGTCTCGAAGTATCCCTCGTCGCTGTGGCCGGTGGAGCCTTCGGCAAGGAACCAATTCTGTGCGTAGTCAGACACCTTTTGGGCGTAAACATCCCAGTTCCCGCTGCGTTCGTCCTGCCATACCATGATGCCGCCTCCCTGGCTATCGCTGGTTATCCGGGGATTCAACTGGCGGGCCGCAGCACCGCCAACCAAGGTCCCACCTGCGGTCCACTGTGGCAGGCCGTCGAAGTTCACCCGTTGCGCGTAGACGTCGTCGTTGGGGGCTGGTCCGCTCTGCCAGGTAACGATAGCGCCGTGGCAACCGTCATTGACAATCCTGGGTAACACCTGATGTTCCGGATTGTCTGTCAGGGCAACCCCGTTTACGGTCCACTGCACTACACCCTGCCCGTCCACCTTCTGGCTATAGATGTTCCAGTCTGGATCGCGACGGTCCTGCCACGCCAGTATGGCCCCTTCCCGTCCGTCCGTTGTAAGGAACGCTGATTGTTGATCGTTGCCCTCATCACATATGACAACTCCATCGGCGTCCCATGCCGGGTCAACGGTGCCGCCGGAAAGAACCCTCTGGGCGTAGACGTCCAGGTCCGCTCCAGACCGCCTGTCTTCCCAGGTTATGATAGCGCCCTCTGAGCCGTCTGTTGTCAACTGCGGATTGTACTGGT
Organism: Actinomycetota bacterium; assembly: GCA_018831265.1. Taxonomy (GTDB): domain Bacteria; phylum Actinomycetota; class Geothermincolia; order Fen-727; family Anoxymicrobiaceae; genus JAHJCO01. Next base: position 23,488 of record JAHJCO010000004.1, on the reverse strand, counting down.
TGTTTACAGCGGCACAGATCGGGATCCCATCGGGGGTCCACTGGACCGCGCCTCCGGAGTCTACCCTCTGAGAGTAGATGTCACTTACGAAAACAAGGACGCGCTCGTCCTGCCAGGTGATGATTGCTCCCCCCGTACCATCACTTATTATTTGAGGGTTCTCTTGATTATTTGCCTCGTCGCAGATCGGAACGCCCCCCACCGCCCATGGCAGGGTGCTATCCGCTCCAATCCTCGCGGCAAATATATCAATGGGGTTCGCTCCACCGGTATCCTCCCAGATTATGATAGCTCCTTCGGCTCCGTCCGTGGTGATCTGTGGGTCGGTTTGATCGAGCGCGAAGTCAGCGACGGCTACACCGTTTGCTGCCCACCCCGTATGGATGCCGCCGTCCGCTTCCACCCTCTGGGCGTAGATATCCCAGGCGCCGACAGCGGTACGCTCGTCCTCCCACGTAATGATGGCGCCTCCCACCCCGTCACTTGTTATTTGGGGATCCTGTTGATTATTTGCCTCACTGCATACCACGATCCCGTCGGGGTCCCATAAGGGGGTACCGTTGGCGTCAATCCTCTGGGCGTATATATCCAGAGGATTGGCTCCGCGACCGTCCTGCCAGGTGATGATGGCGCCCCCCATACCGTCGGAGCAGAGTTGTTGACCGTCCTGATTGCTCCCCTCGATACACACCGCTACGCCGTCGGCCTGCCACCTTACCTGGGCGAAGCAGGCAGGCGCCGTCAGTAGAAGGACTACAGCGATGAATGCGACAGCGGCAAGCAGTTGTGTGGATCTCCGGATTTTCATCGAACTCGAAGTCACCAACATGACGTCCCACCCCCGATGTTCGTGGAAAGAGTAGCAATATTCTACTATTCTGCTCCGCTCGATACTAACCGGTGCTCCTGGGACCGCGTGAACTAGCGGACGGAAACATAGGTTCGGCCGGTCGATTTTTCGGTATGGTCCCGTAGACGTGGACCCACCCGTCCACTCGCCCTGATAGTCGAAGTACATGGGGCGCTCGACGATGTTAGTCCGGTTGTTCACGCACTCGACCTTACAGGAGAAGTCGTGGGAGGGGTCGTCACCTGTCCCCAGGGCATCTGGCACGAAGACGGTTGAACGGGAGTGCGCTCCGACAATCAATCCCTGCTCCTGGGTCGTCCCGTCTCCCTTCATGTAGGTGATCTTGACTTCAGCGCAGGCGAGCCCCGGGTTCTGTATGGTCAGGTACGGCTGGAAGCCGGGGCGGGTAGTCCCCTCCGCGAAGTAGAAAGCCTCGGCGGGGCTGAGTGCTCCGACGACGTCCGAGCCGCCGGTCCACTTACCGTGGTAGTCGAAGTACATGGGGCGCTCGGCGACGATGTCAACGTTGTTGGTGCTCTCGACCCTGCAGGAGAAGTCGTGGGCGGCGTCGTCTCCCGAACCCAGAGTGGGTCGTCGCAAGAATCTGTGGGTAGAATCCGGGGATAGGGTTGTTTCGTCTGCTCGGGGGGAACCGGGAACAGGTCTGGTCGTACAGTCCGGAATCGGTGTCAAAGGCTTGAATAACAATAGACATCAACTCTTCAAAAGAGCAACACAAGCAACAGGATTAACCGTCAAATCCGCTTCAATGGGACAGAAGCGGCGATTTCCGTTGCGGATGATGCATGGATCGACTGTTGTTGCCCTTGTGATTCAAGTCTTTGACACCAGTCCATCAACCCCGCGAATACAGGAGTCACTCGGCCGTAGCGTTGTGCTATCCGTATCTGTGACAGGTTCCAAGGGGGCGAATACGGCCGGGGAACGGCTCTGTCAAGGGGATTATCGAGGGTCTTTCACCCACTGATTCTTGTGACGACCCAAGTATATATCTATCCTCTTCCCTTTGTTGTCGCCCACACACTGTAACAACTCCATCCACATCCACCCTCTGCGCTTCCGATCCGTTTTAATCCCACGGGAAAGAGAAGTGGTTGGCGATGATGAGGGCCTGGTTGCGGTCCTCCATGCGGTTCGCGTCCTCCAGCGACGAGCCGTTCAGCGCGGCGTTGAAGGCGTCCTTGGTCATGCGCAGGCCGAACCTGTTCTTCGAGCACATCACCGCGGCCATGGCCCTGGCGGCGTGCAGCAGCTCATCGCGTGTGTGTACGTGGTTGACCAGCCCGACGCGGTAGGCGTCGGCCGCAGGGACCCTCTCTCCGGTGAGGCACATCTCCGCGGCCTTCCCCCAGCCCACCAGTTTTAGCAGGAAGAAGCTCAAGCTCAGGTCGGCGCCGCCCGTTCTGATGTTGATGTACTGGGCGCAGAAGAAGCTGTTGAGTCCTATTGATGCTCAGGCACTCAGTCGCTGAACCCCCCGATCGTGTCCGTGCCCGCTCCCCGAGAGTTCCAGTACATTGAGCGCTCCACCATGACCGGCTTTGCCCCGTCCAGGGACTGGACCAGGATGGAGGCACGTCCGCTTATCCCCTTGTCGGCCATGTTGTAGGTGCTGCGGGTGCCCGGGGTTATCTCGTCTGTGAAGGAGACCGGGGTCCCTCCGTTCTGGAGAAGGTAAGTAATACGGATAGTGACAGCTCCCGGGTTGGGGTTCTGTACGAGCGTCCAGGTCTCGTGACCGTGTGACGTCTGCCCGTCGGGCAGGTAGAAGCTCATGTGGGGAGAGTCCAGTCCTATCGAGGCGTGCATAGCCTCCCCCAGCGGCGTGCCCTCTCCCCAGTACATGGCGCGCTCGGCGATTATCGGCTTGGAGCCGTGCACCTGGGTGGAGACATTGGTGTCTGGCGGTAGCTGGTCGTTGACCCGCACGGTCTTCCGCGAGTTGGCTCCCATAGTGAAGGGGGCCTGTGGCTTCGCACCAGAAGGAGTCTGATAGGTGAGGGTGACTTGAGCGTCCGAGTTGTTAGGGTTTTGCACCAGCACGTAGGTGGTGAAGCCCACGTCGAAGCCGGTAGCCCCTTCAGCCAGGAAGTAGTCGGTGGCCGGGGTTGTTGCCCCGATTGAGCAAGAGCCCTCTCTTCGGTTGTTGCGATACATGGAACGCTCGGCTATCACGGGCACGTCGGAGGTCACCTTGGTCGAGGCGTCGGCTTCCCCTATGAAGGAAGCCATGGAGTAGGTGGCACGGTGGTGGGCGGGCACCGTCTCGTCGAACGAAAGTGGGGCCCCTGCCTCTGTCATGTAGGTGAGCCTCACATGCGCGTCTGTGGCCCCAGGGTTCTGGATCAGTGTCCAGGTCTCGAAGTTCCAGGCGCTGGAGCCCTCGGGCAGGTACCAGACCTTTGAGGGAGCGGTGGTACCGATGGATGAGTGGCCGTCGGGTGAGGGAGCGCCTGGCCCGGTCCAGAACATGGTGCGGTCTACGGCTATTGATCTGCCTTCCAGGCACTCCACTCTGGTGGAGAAATCTGTGTTCCCCAGCTTATCAGCCGGGTTGACGGTTGTCTGGCTCATGGCCGGCAGCGTGATGGTCCCCCCTGAGACGTTCCCCGCACAGGTCATGTAGTTGATAGAGGCATGGACTGCGGCATTGTCAGGGTTCTCAATTGAGATGTAGGTGGAGAAACCCCAGGCATTGGTGCCTTCGGCCAGGTACCAGGTGGAGTCGGGCTGCTGATCCTGTGCGAAGGTGGCGACTACTGTGTGATCGGCGGTGACGTTGTTGATGGTGTAGGAGGTGGTCGGTGTCGGGGTAACGGGTGTCCCGTTGTCGGTGACCGAAGCGGTCTTGTAACCTGGATCGGGTGATATGTTGATGGTTGCGCTTCCTCCCGGGTTCACCGTCTGGGTGGCAGGGGTCGCGGAGCCGTGGCCCCCCGAGACGGAGGCGGCCACGGTATGTGTTTCCGGGTTGACGGTGAACGCCTGCGGGTTGGACTCTCCCCCTCCGGGAGCCGGGTTGAACACGGTGATATCGAAGGTCCCGGCCGCGGCCAGGTCGGAGGCGGTGACATCGGCCTCGAGCTGCGTGTCGGAAACGTAGGTGGTTGCGCGGTCCGCCCCGTTCCACCTGACTGTTGAGTCCTGGATGAAGTCGGTGCCGTTGACGGTCAGGGTGAAGCCCGGGTCCCCGGCCGTCTTCTCCGCGGGGTCCAGGTCGGTCGTGGCAGGAAGCGGGTTAGGAGGGGTGTCAAACCGGGCGAAGTATGAGCAACTCCTGCCACCCATGACCGTGAATTGGCCACCCGCGTACACGGTGGAGCCGGAGACCGCGATCGCGTAGACAGCGTAGCTGTTGTTCGGGTCGGGGTCCCAGGCGTTGGCATTGCCGGTGGTCACATCTATGGCCGCTGCATTTCTCCTCGCCTGCCCCCCGATGTTCCAGAAATATCCACCCACGTAGATGGTGGAGCCGGAGACCGCGAAGGCGCTGACGACGCTGTCCGCGTTCGGGTCCCAGTTGGTGACGTTGGCGGTATCGACATCCAGGGCAGCTATGTTGTTTCTGTATGAGCCATAACCGATCCGGGTGAAGCCTCCACCCGCGTAGACGGTCATATCATCACTGGACAGGGCAAGGGCACTGATGTTACCATTCGTATCGGGCATCCATGAGGTGGCACTCCCTGTGGACGGATCAATGGCAGCTATATGGTCCCTCCCCTGCCCTCCTATGTTTGCGAACTCTCCTCCCGCATAGACGGTGTCGCCCGAGAGCGCCAGGGCGTTCACAGTGCCGTCAGCGTCGGGATTCCAGGCGGTAGCGTTCCCGGTGGACATCTCAATGGCGGCGATGCGGCTCCTCGCCTGCCCTCCTATGTTTGCGAAATCTCCCCCCGCGTACATTATTGAGCCTTGGGTCTCGAGCACGTCGACAGTGCCGTCCGCACCGGGGTTCCAGGGGGCGGCGCTGCCCGAGGTCGCATCTATCGCCGCGATGCGGTTCCTCGCCTGCCCACCGATGCTGGTAAACTCACCACCCGCGTACACCGTGCCCGGGGAGACAGCGAGGGCGTTTACGTTGCCGTCAGCGCTGGGATTCCAGGCGGTGGCGCTGCCGGTATCCGTATCCAGGGCCGCTATGTGGTTTCGTGTCTCCCCCCCGATGCTCGAGAACTGTCCACCCGCGTACACGGTGGAGCCCGAGAGCGCCAGGGCGTTGACCCTGCCGTTTGCCCTGGGGTCCCATGCGGTGGCATTGCCGGTGGTAGTGTCAACGGCCGCGACGCGGTTTCTCGCCTGCCCCCCGATGCTCGTGAAATATCCCCCCGCGTACACGGTGGAGCCGGAGAGCGCCATGGTGTAGATGGAGGCGTTCGCGTCTGGGTCCCAGGCGGTTGCGTTGCCGCTGGTTTCGTCTATGGCCGCGACGTAGTTTCTCGCCTGCCCCCCGATGCTTGTGAAGTATCCGCCCGTATACACGGTAGAGCCGGAGAGTCCCAGGGCCAGGACAGGATCGTTCGCGTCTGGGTCCCAGGCGGTTGCGTTGCCAGTCGTGGCGTCAACGGCGGCGATTCGGTTTCTGTATTGCCCCCCCATGTACATGAATTGTCCACCCGCATACACGGTGGAGCCCGAGACCGCCAGGGCGTTGACCTGGTCGTCCGCGTCCGGGGCCCAGGTGGTGGGGCTGCCGCTGGTCGTGTCTATAGCCGCTATGTAATCTCTCTCCTGCCCACCGATATCCGAGAAGTTCCCGCCCGCGTACACCGTGGAGCCTGAGACCGCGAGAGCGTTGACAGCGCCATCGGCGTCGGGATCCCAGGATGTGGCGTTTCCCGTGACCGCGTCCAGCGCCGCCATGTTGTTTCGGTTCTGACCTCCGATGCTCGAAAATGCTCCACCCGCGTACACCGTGGAGCCTGAGACCGCGAGAGCGTTGACGGTGCCGTTCGCGTCTGGGTCCCAGGCTGAGTCCAGTGTCCCGTCTGAGAGAATGTGGGCGACCCCGTTGCGCGTGACGCTGCTCACCATGGTAAAGCTGCCGCCGATATACCAGCCGCCGGAGCCGTCCGGAACGCATGCGCAGATCTGGCCATCTACCCTTGGATACGTCGCAGCGGGTTGGCCCGTGGACGCGTCAATAAAGACTCCACTTCCGGTGTTGGGGCCCACGTAGTTGAAATCCCCACCGATATAGGTGGTGTCGGGAGTGGTGACTATCGCGCGAACGATGCCGTCCGTCACCCAGGTGTTCAGGTTGGGTGTGGGGGCGGGAGCCGCTTGCGTCGGCGTAGCAGTAAGAACAGGGGCGAGTGCCGTCAGCAATGCAACCATCGCTAGTGCGATGGTCACACTGGTGAACTTACCTGACTGACGATTAATGGGTCTAACTCCCATAACACGATCTACCCTTGCTACTAGCAGGTGACGGTGTTGGCGTAAGTCGCTGCTCATGGCGAGAACCCCACCACATCCGATCCCCCGGTCCACACGCCGTTGTAGTCGAAGTACATGGGGCGCTCGGCGATTATGCTCTTGCCGTTCGTGCTCTCCACTTTGAAGGAGAAGTCATGTGCAGCGTCGTTTCCCACACCCAGGGTATCGGGGACGAAGACAGTGCAGCGGGACTGCGCTCCCACCGTGACCTCCTGCTCCTGCGTTGTCCCGTCACCCTTCATGTAGGTTATCTTCACGCTCGCGTGGGCGAGCCCGGGGTTCTGGATGGTGATGTAGGGAGAGAAACCGGGCCGACAGGTTCCCTCGGCGAAGTAGAACGCGGGTGACGGCGAGAGTGCACCGACCACGTCGGAGCCGCCGGTCCAGGTACCCTGGTAATCGAAGTACATGGGGCGCTCAGCGATGATGTCGGCGTTGTTGGTGCTCGTGACCTTGCAGGAGAAGTCGTGTGCGGGGTCGTCTCCCACCCCAAGTACGTCGGTCACTGTAACGGTCGAACGGGAGTGTGCTGGTACGGTCAGCGCCTGCTCACTCGTGGTCCCGTCTCCCTTCATGTAGGTTATGACGACGTTCGCTTCGGTGGACGCCGGGTTCTGTATGGTCAGGTACGGCTGGAAGCCTGGGCGGCAGGTGCCCTCGGCGAAGTAGAACTCCTCCGCGGGGCTCAGCGCCCCCACCACGTCGGAGCCGCCGGTCCAGGCAAGCCCCTGCGGCGCTCCGTAGGAGAAGTACATCGGGCGCTCTGCGATGATATCCACGTTGTTGGTGCTCGTGACCCGGCAGGAGAAGTCGTGTGCGGAGTCGTCTCCCACCCCCAGGGTGTCGGTCACGGTGACCGTCGAACGGGTTGTGGCGGGAACGGTGAGTGCCTGTTCCTGGGTGGTCCCGTCCCCCTTCATGTAGGTTATCTTCACGTCGGCTTTTACGGAGTTCGGGTTCTGTATGGTGAGGTAGGGCTGGAAGCCCGGGCGGGTCGTGCCCTCGGCGAAGTAGAACGCGGGCGCCGGCGAGAGCGCCCCCACCACGTCGGAGCCGCCGGTCCAGGCAAGCCCCTGCGGCGCTCCGTAGGAGAAGTACATCGGGCGCTCTGCGATTATCTGCGCTCCCTTGGTGCTATCGACCTTGGCCGAGAAGTCGTGTGCGGGGTCGTCTCCCACCCCCAGTACGTCGGTCACTGTAACAGTCGAACGGGAGTGTGCTGGCACGGTCAGCGCCTGCTCACTCGTGGTCCCGTCCCCCTTCATGTAGGTTATCTTCACGTCGGCTTCTACGGAGTTCGGGTTCTGTATGGTGAGGTAGGGCTGGAAGCCCGGGCGGGTCGTGCCCTCGGCGAAGTAGAAGGTGGGATCGGTGACGGTGAAGCCCGTCCCATCAGACGTTCCCCACGGTGTTTGAACCTTCACTTCTCCCGTCGCGGCCCCTATCGGCACGCTGCAGACCACCTCGTGGTCGGACCAGGAGACGTAGTTGGTCACCGGTGTCCCCTTGAAGGTGACCGTCGAAGAACCTCTCGCCTCACCGAAGTTCCTGCCGGTGATCGAGACAAGCGTGCCGACCGGCCCGCTTTCGGGGTGGACGCCCGTGATTACCGGGGGGTTATCCGGCTTCTGCTGCACGGTAAGGACGTTGCTTAAGGGTTCGGGGTGCTCGCTGCCGGTCACCACGTCCACGTCCCTGGTGCCCGGGGCGGCGTCGGCGGCTACGGTGAGGGTAGCGCTCGCGTGGGTGGCATCGGATGCGGACGTCGAACCGACCTTGATGCCGTCCTTGCCGGAGACCACCATGACGCTCTTTCCGTTGACGAAGTGGGTGTTCTCACCCAGCACGCTGAGTTCGACCGAATGCCCCTGGTAGACAACCCTGGGTTCGCAGTCCTTTATCAGGGGCTCCAGGGGCTCCGTGACCGTGAACTGAACGCCGTTGGAGGCTCCCGCCGGAGTCGTCACCGTCACCGGCCCCGTCGTCGCTCCGGTGGGGACCTGGCAGACTACGGTGCCATCCGCCCAGGAGGTGTACGAGTTCGCCTTCGTCCCGTTGAAGGTGACGTATGCCTGCCCCTGAGTACCGCCGAAGTGCCCGCCCGAGACCGTTACGTGCGTTCCCACCGTACCGGAGGCGGGGTCGAGGGAATCGATGTGCGGAGGGCTGGGGGGAGCGCCCTCGACGGTGAAGACACCCCTGAGAGGCGCAGGCACCTCGCCCCCTGTGAAGACGTTGACGTCGCGGGTGCCGGTCGGGGCATCCGCTGCCACGGTGATGTTGGCGGTCGCGTGGCCGGCGTCTGTCACGTCCGTCGAGTTGACCGTGATTCCGGTGCCGGAGAAAGTGGCATAGCTGGTGCCGTTCTGGAAGTGGGTGTGGCTCCCGGTGATATCGACGTTCACGGTGTGTCCCTGGACGACCGAGGTCGGCTCGCAGCCTACGATTGACGATGGAACCACGGTGAACGCGTCCGCAAGTGCCACCTGCTGGGGGACCGAACCCGCCGTTACCGTTACGTCCCTGGGCCCAGGTGTAGGGTATGCCGAGACGGTAAAATCGGCCGAAACGTGACTGTCGTCCTGTGCGGCGACGTTTCCCACTGTTATGCCTTCGCCCGCGTCCACTTCGAGCGGCGTCATTGTCCAGTTCGTGTTCGAGCCCGCAATGGATACATGATACGTTGTGCCCGCGTATCCCTGCGATGGTGCGATCGTATCTATCTGAGGCCTCCGCATCGTGAACGCGCCAGGCAACGTGTAGTCCTTCATATCGTCGTTCTGCCTGACGTAGCAGTCCCAGGACCCGAGCGTCGCATCGTTTGGTATCGCGATGTTGGCCCACATGACGTTCGCGTTCTTGAAGATAACGCCGGTCGCCTCAATAGTCTCGGCGCCCTTGCGGAGCTCGATGGTCGTTGAAACGTCCCTGAAATGCGCACCATCTACTACCAGGAGGTGTGTTTCGCCCTGGTTTCCCACGCTGGGGTTTATCCCGTTCACGAGAGGGGGCGCGAACTCGATCTCGAAATCCACGTCCTCGGGGCTGGCCTGCCCATCGGTGTTGGTGACATGGAGCTTCCAGGCGCCCGGCGGTGCGTAGTCCGGGTAGATATCACAGGTGAGCTGGTTCCTGGAGGTCACGTTCACGTCCGTCGCCTCGATATCGGGCTGCCCGTTCATCGAGAGCCATACACCGGCCCCGGGGTAAAGCCAATCGCCTGTGATGGTCACGGAAGTGGTACCATCGCTGTAGCCGTGATCGGGGTCGACCCCCGTCACCGACGGTGCGTCGTTGCCGACGCGCTGCGCGTACAGCCTGACTGCGGCTTCGCGCATGTCCTGCCAGGCTATGACGGCACCGCCCTGGCCGTCGGAGACCATGTACGGGGCGTCGGTGTCACTCCCCCCGAAGACCCTCACCGGTACGCCCTCAGTCGGCGTCCAGAGCGGCCCCCCGTCCGTGCCTATTCTCTGGGCGTAGATGTCCTTTTGCCCGTTTCGCTCATCCTGCCAGGAGACGACCGCGCCTCCCTGTCCATCGGTGGCGATCAGGGGCGCCAGCGCGTTACTTCCCGCGACCACCCGTACGGCGACCCCGTTCAAATCCCACAGGGGGGCGCCGCCGTCTCCGTCCAGCCGCTGGGCGTAGATGTCCTTCACCCCGTTACGCTCGTCCTGCCAGGTGACAACCGCCCTGGAGGTGTCGCCGGTCGCTATCATCGGGGACCCCGAATCGCTTCCCGCCAGGACGCGCACTGGCGCGCCGTTGGCTGCCCAGGCGGCCGCTCCCGTGAAGTAGATCTTCTGAGCGTAGATGTCGACATTCCCCCCGGTGGACACATTGCGGTCGTCCTGCCACGTGATGATCGCGCCCCCTTCGCCGTCGGGGCCGATCCGGGCAGATTCCGCCGTTACGCCTGCCATCGCGCAGACGGCGACCCCGTTGGCGGTCCACCTCGGGGTGCCCGCACTGTCCACCCACTGTGTGTAGACACCCTGTCCCGGATTCCTCGAGTCGGCCCATGCGATGATCGCACCGTCCTGGTCATCGGTGACGATCTTGGCATCGGTGGCGTCGCTTCCCGCCAGCATCCGGAACTGGACGCCGTTCGCCGTCCACTGCGCGCTTCCGTCCAGGGCCAGCTTCTGGGCGTACAGGTCTGACTGCCCGTTGCGGTAGTCCTGCCAGGTGATGGTGGGTCCCCAGATACCTCCCACTATCTGCGGGTTTATCGCGTCGCTCCCCGCCAGGCGCCGGACCTCCACCCCGTTCTCGGGCCACACCCAGGTGCCGTCGGCCAGCATTCTCTGCGCGTAGACGTCCCAGTTGCCGCTACGGTTTTCCTGCCAGGTCATGACGACCGAGTCGTCCGCCAATACTGCAATCTGCGGATTTATTGCCGTGAAACCGACTATCGCCCAAACATACGAGTACCACACCTCGTTGCCGTCGGCGTCCAGCCTGGTAGCGTACAGGTTTCCGTCCCCCGAGCACTCCCAGGCGATTATCGCCCCCCCGTCGGACATCGGCGCTATGACCGGTTTCTGCGGGTGAAGGAAAGAGAACCCCCGGAGCAGTACCCCGTTCGCCGTCCACTTGACACCCGCGAGGACCGGGCCGGCGGCCAGGAACAAGACCAGCACGACGAGCAGTGCGATAGCGGTCATGCATACCGGCAGGTGATCACGTTTCAAAACAACCTCCATTCAACCGGTCTTGTCCAAGAGCCGGCAATCAACCTGGTAAAGAACTCTGACCGATGAGCGCCACATTGGATTTTCATCAGATGACCCGGTTTCTATGGGTCCATCCCGTTTGCGGAATGTCCCCCGATGCACTCGTACGGTCTTGCAGGGAAGTTCCCTTCCGACGAAACGGCCCGGGTATCCCAGTACATGGAGCGCTCAACGACCAGGGCGCTGTCGCCCTCTATAAGGGTGGAGACCTGGAAGGTATTCGGCAGGTAGTCGCTTACTCGTAGCGTGCAGCGCGAGTTGGCCCCTACCTTGATATCCATGGGTTTCACCGGTCCACTGTCGGTCATGAAGGTGACAGTTGCTTTCGCTTCTCTGTCTTCGGTGTTGGTTATGAGCACGAAGGTATCGAAGCCCGCTCCGGTAGAGCCCTCGGAGATCATCCAGGTCTTGGAGGTGCCGGTGGTTCCCACGCAGGAGTGCCCGTCCTTCATGGCCCAGGGCTCTGATGTCTCATTCCTGTCCCAGTACATGGAGCGCTCAGCCACCACGGGCTTGTCGGATGTTATTGAGGTGGATACCTGGAAGGTGTCGGGCACGTGGTCGGATACCTTGAGCGTTGAGCGGGAGCCGGGGGGCATAGTGAAGCTGGCCTGGTCGGCCTTGCCTTTATCTGTCATAAAGGCGGCCTCCACGCTGGCCTCGGTATCACCCGGGTTCTGCAGGAGCACGTAGGTCTCGAATCCTCCCCCTGTGGAGCCCTCCGCCAGGTACCAGTCCCTGGCCGCAAAGGGGCTTCCCGATGTGGCATGGCCCCCTGTCATCTGGTAGGGCTGCCTGGCAGAAGCCTCGGGGTCCCAGTACATGGAGCGCTCAGCCACCAGAAAGGTTTCGGACTCCACTTCAGCGGCCACCTCGTTGGCGTCGGGGAGTAGCTTGTTCAGGTGCACCGTCTGTCTGGAGAGGGGGCCTACGGTTACATCCTGCGTGAGAACGGGTCCCGTTGTGTCCATCAGGGTGACTTTGGCCTTTGCTTCGGTCTGCATGGGGTTGAACAGCAGTATCCAGGTGTCGAAGCCCGCCGTGGAGCCCTCCGGGAAATACTGGTCGGTCTTCCTGTTCGCGGGTGCGTTCATCTTGAAGCCCGTGCTCATGGGCGCGGGAAGGCCCAGGTCGGCATGCCCGCTCATCATCTCGTACGGGTAGTCCGCCTGGTTCCTGTTCCAGTACATGGAGCGCTCCACCACCACCGGGACCTCGGAAGCCACCAGGGTTGAGATACTCCACTCGTCGGGCATGAAGTCGCTCAGCCGCAGGGTGGTACGGGAAAGGGGTGGTATCACCAGTTGGGTGCCGGTCTGGATCCCGTCCTCGGTCGCGAAGGCGACAGCGGTAGGGGCGGGGGTGCCATTGGGGTTCTGTATGAGTATGAAGGTTTCGAAGCCCTCCCCGGTGGATCCCTCTGCCACTATCCAGGCGGAAGAGCCTAAGATCTTCTCTGCTACTTGGAAGTCATGGTTTGTGTTCGTGGTGACGCCGATGCCATCGGGGAAAGATCCCACCGGAACAATTGTCACCACTGTCTGCGCTGCCGATACACCGGGCGCGACCATGAGGGCCAATGAAACAAAGAGAAGGGTAGCTACCAGCAAGACCAGGGGGCTTCCGTTCATCAAGCCGTGGCCCACTTTCAGTGTTCTGGATTTCGATTCGATTCGAGCTACCTCCGTTCATCGGCTTCCGGCAAGTGTATGTCTAGTCTCTTCCCTTTACTATCGCCCACACCCACATACTGTAACAACTCCATCCACATCTACCTCTGCGCTTCCGATCCGTTTTAATCCCACGGGAAAGAGAAGTGGGCAGACAGTTAACCTGAAACTTGGTTTTCGTTGAGGACGTCCGCTGTTGCACACCACGATCCACTCGGCTCGTGCCACCGGTTTCCCCATTGGTCATCAAGTATAAACAATCTTTGATACCCTAACCATACAAGCATTCCTGAAACGGCCCAACGTCCCGGATGATATCAGCGGTCCAGCAGAACAGTTCGGAATAGTCGTGATGGACGAGGTCGAAAAGACCGAAGATCAGAGTTTTGTGCAGCGACTCGAAGAGTACTTTCGGAAGACAGAGAAGGGTCGGTATAGAGCGGGATGGATAGTCATAAGCGCTGCTAAGTCAATTCAAACCAACGACTGTGTGCATGTGGCCTGCTACCCCAGCTCCTTGGCCCCCTCCGTTATGGCGTTGGCGATGATGAGGGCCTGGTTGCGGTCCTCCATGCGGTTGGCGTCTTCCAGGGATGAGCCGTTCAGCGCGGCGTTGAAGGCGTCCTTTGTCATGCGCAGGCCGAACTTGTTCTTGAGCACATCACCGCCGCCATCGCCCTGGCCGCGGGAAGCAGGTCCTCGCGGGTATGCACGTGGTTGACCAGCCCCAGACGGTAGGCCTCGTCGGCGGGGACCCTCTCTCCGGTGAGGCACATCTCCGCGGCCTTGCCCCAGCCCACCAGTTTTGGCAGGAAGAAGCTGGAGGACAGGTCGGCCCCGCCGGTCCCTATGTTGATGTACTGGGCGCAGAAGAAGCTGTTGTAACCTCGTATTGGAGTTCTCGAACCGCTCTCATGAAGCCTCACTGTTGTGCACCCTTCTTCTCAACATATGCTTCGTACAGAAAAAGACCCAGAGTGCTCGCTGAACGTGTACCTCGACGAGCTTCCCGGACTCTCAGATACCGATGTCTCGACTACGGTTACGTCTGACAAACCCGTGGTCTGTGAAAGGGCGGTGTATTTCGACTATTACGGCAAGTCTGGAGGTCATGACTCCAGCGGCTATGTCAAGAACCGCATCGCGATTCCCGAGACAACAAAAGTCATTGATGGCGATTCCGCCAAACATATTGAGGAAATATCAGCAGATCTAAGGACGATAGTTGAGGGAAGAACCGGAGAGTCGCGTCAACTTTCATCCAGCTAGTCTCATGAACCACATAGCGTATTTGAAGTTGCCGAGGATGCGGAGCTTCGAGCTCCCGATGGCGGAGTAGACGTCCAGCTCGTTCTTCGAAAGCATTATGCAGGCCGCGGTTTCAGGGTCGCACCATACCAGCTCGGTATCGGCCCGCGGGTCGGCACCTCGTCGAGACCGGGCCCATCCGTTCCCGACACGGAATGTCCGCGCCCTGCTGCCATCGGCCGTACCTATCACAAGGATGAACCTCTCTCTGCGCAGCAGCTTGCGGAACTCACCGCTCGCGAGCCCCGTCAAGCGGAGCTTGGCGCCGATGAGAAAAAGCAACAGGGAGAACTTCACCACTTCTTTCCTTTCTTGCGGGCCAAAGGCTACAGGTAAGGCCTGACGCTCTCGATCGTAACATCTCCTTTCCTGACCAGCGGCACGACCTCGCCGAGAGCGCCCACGAACCTGTCGACCACCTCGTCGGTGACAGGGTCTACCACGATCTTGATGAGAGGCGGCTGGAAGCCCGGCAGGCAGTAGACCCTGCGCTCGAACATGCCTCCTATCACGGCGAAGATGTCCATCCCCTCTGGAACCTGGAAGACGAGAGGCGTGAGGTCGGTCTCCCAGCAGCGTACACCGTCTATCGAATTGATGCCTTCTACATAACGCTGCTTCACATCAAGGCACCGCCGGGCCAGCTTGATATAGCCCTCTTCGCCGAGGAACTTCATCACCGCCCAGGCTGATGCCACCGGTCCGGCGCTCGTCGACCCGCAGATGGCCTCTGTGGAGTACGGGCCGTCTGGCCAGTCGCTCGCCGTGAATTCGTGGTACTGGTCCCACTCCTCGCTGCGGAATGTCAGGCTCGAAAGAGGTTTACAGGCATAGCCGTACTTATGCAGGTCCGCCGAGATGCTACGAACACCTGGTGTGCGGAAGTCCCAGGCCGGTAGACTGTGCCCGGCCTTTTCGATAAAAGGCGCGAGAAACCCTCCCAGGCATGCGTCAACGTGCATCCAGATTCCATGACACTCGGCGACGGCTGCCAGCCCTTCGATATCGTCATACAGACCGTATGGCCAACAGGGGGCTGAGCCCGCTATGAAGAAGGTGTTCTTCGTTATCGCCCGCTCCATGGCCGCGACGTCGGCCCGGTAGTCACCGCCGAGGGGAACCCGCTTGAGCTTTATCCCGGTATAGTGGCACCACTTGGAGACAGACCCGTGTATCGAATAGGGAACTACTATCTCGGGCTCCCTCGAGCGCGGTTTCTCCTGCCGGAACCACTGGTATGCCGCGTTGATAGCGCAGTACAGGCTCTCCGACCCCCCCGAGGTGAGCCGGACGCGCACCCCGTCGGGATGGCCGAGCATCTCCTTGATCATACGCTTTACTTCGACGGACATACGCAGCGTTCCCGGCTGCAGCTCCTTGTAGAGCATGTTGTTCCTGACGAACTTCATGTTCGCGAGCTTGGCGATCCTCGCGGCGTCCATGTGGCTCATCAGCTGGACACCGTAGACTATCGAGTGGCCTACTATCTTCTCTGAGTCCCGTGCTTCGAACTCGTCCAGCCCGGCCATCACCTCTTCTTCGGTGAGGCCCGTCGGAGGAAAAAGATCCGTGTCGAACTTAGGGTCTTCGCTGGCGCCAAAATATCCCATACCTTACTCCTGGTATCTGAGGCGCACCGCTCCCGGTTCAGATAATCTAGCATGAATCACCCGGCCAGGCACACGAGAGCGGCCCCTTTCCTTCTCGTATGCAGGAGCTTCCGGCCTCTAAATGATATTATTCACGGACCTTGGACTCCAGCACCGACTTGCCTTGAGGAGTGAGAACGTTGGCTATCGAGAGAAAGCTCATCAAGGGGCTCTTCCTGGGCGTTTTCGGGGTGATCGGAGGGGGGGCCGGGTATCTATCCGCGAGGCTTTTTCTTTCGAAGCCCCGGAATTCGGGGGTCCTGCGGCTCGATTGCCTCGATTCTACGGTCGAGGTCATCTACGACAGGGCCGGCATTCCTCACATCTTTGCTGATAACGATCTCGACGGCTTCCGGGCGCTCGGATTCGTGGTAGCACAGGACCGCCTGGTCCAGATACAGATGATGATAGCGCTCGCCAGGGGCAGGCTTTCGGAGTTGGTGGGGGCTCAGGGCCTCGAGATGGACCGGTTCGTAAGGACTCTTGGTATCGAGCAGGCCGCCCGGAAGATGGTTAGCACACTTAAGCCGGAGTCACTGGAGGTCATCAACGCCTTCGGCCAGGGCATCAACGCCTACATCTCGCAGGGCGGTGTGCGCCTTCCGTTCGAGTTCATGTTCATGGGGGGCAGACCCGAGCGTTGGACGCCGCTCGATTGCATGTCGGTCTACCTGTACGTGGTGTGGATGCTCGACACCTGGTGGACCTCCGACGTGATGCGCGAGCGTCTCATCAGGAGCCTCGGCATGGAGCGTGCTCGCCAGCTGCTTCCGGAGACGACCACTTACAACAATCCGCCTTACAAGGAGGAGGGAACGGGTGTCCTAGCCGAGACCCTCGAGCCCGGCGAGGAGATAGACTGGGGGTTCGAGCGGGGGACCAGCGGCGGGGAGTGGATGGAGGGCCTTGGCCCGATCATCGGATACGGTTCGAACAACTGGGTGGTAAGCGGAGCGAGGACCACCACCGGTAAACCGCTCCTGGCGTCGGACCCGCACATGCAGCACAACGCGCCCGGGCTTCTTTACCTCTTTCACTTGAATACCCCGAACTTCGACGCCGCGGGGGCGGGGTTCCCCGGCCTGCCCGCTGTTGCCTTCGGCCATAACGGCTACTGCGGATGGGCGGCGACCAACCTCGATGCCGACACCATCGATCTATACGTGGAGACTTTCGAGTCCGAAGAATCGGACCGGTACCTCTACGAGGGAGAGTGGCTCGAAGCGGACGTGGTAACCGAAGAGATACGGGTGCGGTTCTCGAAGCCCAGGCTGCTGCGCGTCCTGGTGACAAGGCACGGCCCCGTCGTCAGGCGCGTCGGTAACAAGGGGCTGGCGCTTCGCTGGTTGAGCAACGAGGTCCACATGGACGCGGTAGACGTGATGCTCAGACAGTGCAGGGCCGGCTCGTGGGAGCAGTTCGTCTCGCCGATGGACGATTACCTGGGTCCCTGCTCGAACCAGGTCTATGCGGACGTCGACGGCAACATCGGCTACCAGGCGGCGGGCAAGATACCGGTCAGGCGTACCGGTGACGGTACCATTCCGTACGACGGCCGGAGCGCCGAATACGAGTGGACAGGTGTGATACCTACCGAGGAGATGCCGAGGGTACTCAATCCCGCCGAAGGCTTCATAGCAACCGCCAACTCCAAGGCGACCAGCGACGGTTACCCCTGGTTGATCTCCAGGGAGTGGAACGCACCGTTCCGCAACGCAAGGATATCCGAGCTGATACTTGCAAAGGAAAAGCATTCACCCGAAGACATGCTTGAAATGCAGGCCGATGTCTTCACCCGGCCGGGAATGCATTTCTCGCTAATGGTCGTTCAGGCTGCGTCCGATGCCGGGGCCGGGGGCTTAACGCCGCCGGCGGCGGGCGCGCTGGAACTCCTCAGAACCTGGGACTTCCGGGCGGATAGGGAATCCGTCGCGATGTCGGTCTACTTCTACTCGTGGCTGCACCTACGCCGGATGATCCTCGAGCACCGTTTAGGGAGTGCGCTTTTCAAAGAGTACCTATGCAACTGGACAACGGTCGACCTCGCCGTTGAGAACATACTCGATGCCGGTGATGAATTCTGGCTGCCGCCGGGTTGCGGGTCGTTCGATGAAGCTCTCCTGACATCGCTCGAGGAAGGTGTCAGGGAGCTGGCGGCGGTCTTCGGAACGGATAATCGATCCCGATGGAAGTGGGGTAGTGTCCACCAACTAGAGCTCAAGTACCCGTTCGGCCTGGTCTGGCCGCTCGACACGATATTCAACGTCGGCCCCGTCCCGGCGGATGGTGACGGCAGCACGGTACGCTCCGCCACATTGGCGAGTGACAGCATCACACAGGTGCACTCAAGGGGAGCCATGGGCGGCTACAGTGACATGAAGATGCTGCCGAGGCTGGAGGACCATTCGGCATACGGCGGTTCCGTCCTCAGGATGGTACTGGACTTCTCAGACCTCGACAACTCAAGCGTAGTGCTCGACATGGGACAGTCGGGACACAGGCTGAGCAGGCATTACAAGGACCACTTCCCTGTGTGGTACCGGGCGAAGCAGTTCCCGTTCCCATATTCGAGGGAGAAGATACTCGAGAACCGTGAGAGCACTTTGGTGCTCGAGCCCACCCGGGCCCGGGGGTCAAGATGAGTACGGTCGCAGCCGTTGCCTTCGCGGTCGGAGCCGCCATCTGCTTCAACCTCGCGATGTATTTCAATAAGAAAGCCGTGGCTGACCTCCCCAGCGTAGGGTTGAAACAGGAGAAGAAAGGCGTTCTCAAGGCGTTCCTGGCCAACAAGCTCATTCACCGGTTCATGTTATTCGGCGTTATCGGCGCCGCTTCGTACGTCGTGGCGATGTCGATGGCTCCGGTCTCGATAGTCCAGCCCATCGTGAGCTCCGGTGTTGTGCTGCTGGCCTATCTCGCGATAAGGAACCTTGGCGAGAAGCCGCGCCGGATAGACTTGTTCGCCATCGGCCTGAACATCACCGGCGTGATCCTCATCGGCGTGAGCCTGGCCGAGGGCCTGCCCAAAGAAATCGAGCACGACCCGGTGCTCTTCTGGATATGCGTGGCAGTGGTCATCGGTCTGGCGTTGCTGGTGCAGGTCGTGTTGAGGGGCAGGACGGGGAACAGGCAGGCCGCAGCCCTGGGTATCTCGGTCGGGCTCCTCTACGGTATCGCCGCCGTCTTCTCAAGGCTCATGATAGTCGATTGGGGCAACAGGTGGTCCTCCAGCGGGGTGCTGGCCCTCTTCTCGAGCGTCTACCTGCTGGGGTGGCTGTTCACGTTCCTGCCCGCCATCGTAACGGTTCAAGCCGCGTTCCAGAGGGGCATGGCCGTGGTGGTAGTGCCAATCTTCGCCGGCCTCACGCAGCTGGTGCCGATAGTCGTGGGGATGGTGGCCCTGAAGGAGCCGCTCCCCGACAACGCGCTGCTCACCGCTGTCAGGTTCGTCGGCTTCGCATTCATCCTCACCGGTACGGTGATTCTCTCCCACAGGGCCGAGGAGGCGGCACCGGGCCCCACACACAGTGAAAAACAGGTTCCGGGGGTTGAGGAAACGCCCGCCTGAGTTGAGACTTCACTCATTGCAGCCAGGCCCGTTACCTCTCGTTCACGCTCTCGAATAATGACAGAGGCAGAACAAGGACACAATACGGACTACACTGTTCGTGCTTCAATATGCGGCGAAATGGGGGCGCACCCGCCCCTAGCGGTTTCTCAATATCTCGTAGAGCTCGTCGATGTTGATGCTGAATATCCGGAACGACAAGTCCAGCAGCCCCGGCGAGCAGTCCGCCGTCCCGAACACCTTCCCCTCGGCCAGGTCCTTCCAGGTCGGCGGGAGCCCGTCCCTGTCCTCGGTCATGCCCCACATCTCGTCCCGCGCCAGGTACAGCACCTTTCCTATCCCGGCGGTCACCAGCCGGACCAGGCACATCGGGCACGGCTCCAGCGATCCGCATGTCTACTACTACCGGGTGGACAGCGGTCTCCAGACCTATCATCCGGAACCCCAGTTGATAGCCACGGGAAGCAAAGCCCAAATCGGCTCCGCCATGTCCTCCGGAGGCAAGAACAGCGCCCTGGTCACCTGGGTCGACTACGCGCCCGGCGCCACCAAGGGACAGGCTCACGGCAGGTGGGTGGGCGACCTCTTCCCTAACACCTACTAGATGTATTTCGCCTGCAAGGGGCAGTGGGACGGCGGCACCGACGTGATAGGGTTTACGCCGTAATCTTACCACCTCCCCGTCTCCCCTATGTTGATGTACTGGGCGCGGGGAAAGCTCTTGTAACCGGAACCGGCAGGTAAGCGCCTGTCACCGGGCGATGCTATACTGAATTCAACCTGTGCGAGGGTGGAAGGCCTTTACATCTACACTGTACATATCCGCCTCATCTTGCCGTTATAACCACTTACGAACCCGATACCAACAAATGGGAAAGCGATTTCAGGAAGAGGTCTGGAGGCAAGAAATGAACGACAAATGCCCCGTTTGTGGAGGGACGATCAGAGAAGACACTATCAGGCACCCACAGGAATATGAAGGCAGAATTGTCATCATCGAGAATATGCCTGTGCTCATCTGCGACCAGTGTGGAAAAATCCTCTTGCGCCCTGAAACGCTCGACAGGATCCAGAAGCTGGTCTGGTCGAAATCCGAGCCGGAGCGCACGGAGTCAATCCCTGTTTACGACCTCGCGATTTGATGCCTGGAAGCTCTCGAACACCTTGATTCGACGAACCTGACCCTGGCGGTTCCCGCTCCCCAGCTTCAGGTTAAGTCTACCCCAGCTCCTTCGCACCCTCGGTAATGGCGTTGGCGATGATGAGGGCCTGGTTGCGGTCCTCCATGCGGTTCGCGTCCTCGAGCGAAAGCCCGTCAAGTGCCGCGTTGAAGGCGTCCTTGGTCATGCGAAGGCCGAACTTGTTCTTGGAGCACATCACCGCGGCCATGGCCCTGGCGGCCGGTAGCAGCTCCTCGCGGGTATGTACGTGGTTGACCAGCCCCAGACGGTAGGCCTCGTCGGCGGGGACCCTCTCTCCGGTGAGACACATCTCCGCGGCACGGCCCCACCCCACCAGCTTCGGCAGGAAGAACGAGGGGGAGAGGTCGGCGCCACCGGTGCCTATGTTGATGTACTGGGCGCAGGAAAAGGTGTTGAGTCCTCATCTCACCGGTCATCCTGTCGGCCGCTCGTGGTAACATAAATACCGGAAATTGACCTCAATCACGATGGATTGTCATGACCAACAAAGAGCTGATAGAGAATAACAAGAACGAGATCCTGGCTGCTGCCGAACGACACGGGGTACGCAAGCTTCGCGTGTTCGGCTCGGTTGCAAGAGGCGAAGCTCGGCCTGAAAGCGACATCGATTTTCTCGTCGAGCTTGAAGAGGGACGAAGTCTCCTTGACCAGGCAGCCCTGCTTGTCGATCTTCAGGACCTTCTGGGTGTCGCTGTTGACGTAGTCTCCGAGGGCGGTATCAAGCCGAGGATGCGGGATCGAATCCTCCAAGAGGCGGTGCCTCTGTGAAAACCGATCGCGAACGGCTACTGGACATCAGCGAGGCGATCGAACGTATCCAACGCTACGGTGGAAGAGGAAAGGAGGGGTTCGCCGATGATGAGCTGCTACAGACCTGGGTCGTCTACCACCTGCAAATCATCGGGGAAGCGGTTGGTCGCCTATCGGATCCCCTTAAGGTACAGCATTCCGAGGTCCCCTGGCGTGAGATAGTCGCCATGAGAAATATACTCGTCCACGACTACTTCGCTGTGGACGCCACAGAAGTATGGAACGTAGTAGAGAATGATCTGCCAGCCCTCAAGGGCAAGATAGATTCGATCCTCGGGTCTTACTGAGCCAATCTACCCCAGCTCCATCGCACCCTCCGTTATCGCGTTGGCGATGATGAGGGCCTGGCTTCGGTCCTCCATCCGGTTGGCGTCTTAGAGGGACGAGCCGTTCGGCGCCGCGTTGAACGCGTCCTTGGTGAGACGCAGGCCGATGTCGTAACCACAGCGAACCTCGCCTTTCCGACCAACTCAGTGCTAACATGTTCAGAGCAACCGCCGTTATTCATCCTGTCTCGACCGGGAGGCTCCCTCGAAATGAAGAAGCTCCTCAGGAGACTGAGACTCGTCTGTCTCTGCCTGGGTTCGATCGGCACCTTGATGCTGATATCGGGTCTGGTCCTGGCACTCACCCTCCCGCCAGCCACACCTCTGCCAAACCTGAGTAGGGCTGACGAAATGATTGATGCGCGAGACTATGAAAGCGCAGAGCGTGAGATCAATGAGGCAATCGCCACCAACCCTGAATATCCGGGCTCTTATTACCTCCTTGCCGTATTGAATTACCGGCAGAAGGATTACGAAGAGGCACTGAGAAACGCTCGAAAAGCACTGGATCTGACCACGCCTGACAACGTGAAGGGTCTCGAGCAGGCTGTGCTTCTCGTCCAGAATACCCTGTGGGCTCTCGGCCGGTACGGTGAAGCCTGCAACGTAAGCTCGGAGATGATCAGGATCATGCCCGATAATGCGGCGGGCTATGTCAACAGAGCATTATCGGAGTGCGAACTCGGAGACTACCCACAAGCGGTGGCGGACTGCGACAAAGCCATTGAGTTGGACCCGCAAATCCCGGAAGCATACCACAATAGAGCACTGGCATACTTGAATCAGAATATGTTTGAAAAGTGCATCAGCGACTGCGTCACAGCGATACAACTGAGATCGGGAGACGCTGTGCCTTACATCAACCGATCCCAGGCGGAGAGCTACCTTGGAAGACTCGATGAAGCTCTTGCCGATGCAGACAAGGCCGTTCAACTCGATCCAACCAATGCGAAAGCCTATCTCAGCCGGTCTCTAGCCAACACCTTCCTGCACGAGTATGACAAATCGGTCGCCGACTGTAAGCGCGCACTCTCGTTAGAGCCGAACAATGCAGATGCATACGGCGCCCTGTCCTACATCTACGCGATGCAAGACAAGCCCGAGGAAGCATTAGGATACGCAGAGAAGATGATCCGGGTGGATCCATCCGATCCAGCAGGATACGAAAGCCGAGCGTCGGCTTTGATCGGGCTGAAACAGTACGAGAAAGCTGAAGCCGACTGCGAAAAAGCTCTGACTCTGGATCCGCGCTGCTTCCGAGCATACGATGACGTTGGAACCATCCATCTGGAAACCGGCGATTATCCGCGGGCGATTGGCGCTCTCAGTGAATCCCTTGAAATCTACCCCGAGAACAAGTCGGCCCTCATGAAGAGAGCCAAGGCTTTGTTTCTCGAGGGAGATTTCGATCGGGCAATAGTGGACTTGAGTGAACTGATCTCCCTCGATCCAGACAATTGGAATGTCTACTACAACCGGGGTGTCTCGAACGAGAAAGCAGGAAGGCTGCAGGAAGCGATCTCCGATTACATGACGGCCGTCAAGCTGGCTCCGGACAACCCGACACCCCGTCAGGCACTCAGGAATCTCGGCGTAGATGGATATGAGTAGTCCTACCTGAGCCGGCGCAGGTCACTGCTCTTATGACCTCCCGGTCTTATTGGGCGGTAGTCGATTCCGCTATGTATCAGGGTACCCGAGCCCCGACTGTCGGGCCCGCTACCCCAGCTCCTTAGCCCCCTCCGTTATCGCGTTCGCGATGATGAGCGCCTGGTTGCGGTCCTCCATGCGGTTGGTGTCCTCCAGGGAAGAGCCGTTGAGAGCTGCGTTGAAGGCGTCCTTGGTCATGCGCAGCCCGAACTTGTTCTTGGAGCACATGACGGCGGCCATGGCTTTGGCCGCCGGG
>JAHJCO010000034.1 GCA_018831265.1 Actinomycetota bacterium | reverse complement strand
GAAACGACCCCGCGCACGACTTCTCCGCCAAGGTCCACTGCACCAACGGTGGGCAGATAATCGCGGAGAGGCCCATGTACTTCAACTATCGCAATGACTGGCCCGGATATGGTTGGACAGGCGGCCATGATGTCGTGGGATTCACATACTGGTAGGGCAGACGGTCATTCCATTTCAGATGAATCCATATCACTTCTTCAAGAGCGGTCACGGCTGGGACATCGCAGGTTCTGCAGTCGCTATTGTGCTCTAATTGCCCGTCGGGGTGTACTTGCAAGAACCCGAGGCCTGGGGAGTGTGAGCGAAGTAACGAATGAAGGGACTTCTCATGACCAATCCAGCCAGAAAAGCGCGCGGCAGGTTGCTGCGCTACATGAACTGAAGCCAGGCGACACTTGATACCGTCGTGGACGGTATGGGACTCGGCGACCGCGATCTTATCAAGGCCGCATGTCCGCTGGCCGGCGGGGGGGTCAACCAGGGCTCGACCTGCGGGGTGGTGACGGGAGCCTGCCTCGGCCTGGTCCTTGCCGCCTCCGGCGACGCAGGTCCGGAGGACCCCGGAAGGACCGCCGCGCTCTACGAGCGGCTGCGCGACTTCACCGCGTGGTTCCGGGGCGGCTTCGGCAGCACCCTGTGCCGGGAGCGCATCGGCGTCGACCTCGCCAACCCCCGCCTCGTGGACAACCTCCTCATGGGAAGGATGCTGACCCGGTGCATGTCTCACATCGGTCCGGCGGCCGAGTACCTGGCGACCCACGCCGCCGCGCCGCTTACCGCCAGGGAGACCGCCGGGGCCCGGGCGGGTTACTGCGCCGAGCCTGTGCTCGAGGCGATACGGGAGAGGACCGGCCACGCGGACGAAGGTCTGGAGAGGGTCTCTATGGCCCTGGACGGCGGCATCGGTCTCTCCGGCGGGCTCTGCGGCGCGCTCGCCGGGGCCATCCTGGCCCTGGGCTCATCGATGGGGTACGACCCCAGGGAGATAGGGCTGCTGTCCACGCTCTCGGCCACCGCCGCGAGCCAGAGCAAGCGAAAGATCCGCGCCCGCGAGGACGTCTGGGGGATTGGCATAACGATGGCCCGGGCGTTCCGCAGGGAGTTCGGCTCGCTCGAGTGCCGTGACATCTCCGGGCGCGCCTTCGCGGGTGTCGACGACCTCGCGGACTGCGTAGGGACTTCAGAGGTCTGCGCCCGCGCCATCCGATGGTGCTCGGAGAACGCCCCGCGGAGCGATGTGCTATAAATAGTGTTCGCGCCTGGAGCGGAATACGACACACAGAGAGCCGGGTTTGAGAGTCCTATTCGTACACTCCGAGGAAGACTACTACTCGCACGAGAAGCCCATCGAGGGCTACGAGCGGATGCAGTTCGGCATCTCCTACATCTCCTCGCTCCTGAGAGAGCACGGGCACGAGACCCGCATGGTCGTCCCGACCCCCGAGACCGTGGACGTGGTCGAGGAACACATCCGCGAGTTCGACCCCGGACTGGTGGGCTTCACCTCGGTCTACTCGGTCTACAAGTTCCTGGCGCGTGTCGCCGCCAGGGTCAAGCGCAGCCACCCCGACCTGCCCCTGGTGGTCGGCGGGCCTCATGCCTCGCTGCGCCCCGAGGAGTGCCTCGAGGGGGCTTTCGACATAGCCTGTGTGGGAGAGGGGGAGTACCCGACCCTGGAGCTGGTAGAGAGGCTCGAGGCGGGCGGCGAGCCGTCCGGCATCCCGAACCTCTTCATCAAGCGGGGATCGGAGGTCGAGAAGAACCCTCCCAGGCCGTTCAACGAGGACCTGGAGGCCGTCCCCTTCCCCGACCGGGAGATGTGGATGCCGTGGCTGGCCAACCCGCTGTCGCGTCCGTCGATACTGGCCGGCAGGGGCTGCCCCTTCCAGTGCACCTACTGCTGCAACCACGCCCTCCAGAGGCTCGCGGACGGCCGCTACGTGAGGGTGCGCTCCCCCGAGAACATCGCCGAGGAGATACTGGGTATCAAGCGCGTCCTCTACCTGATGGAGGAGGTCTACCTCGAGGTCGAGACCATGGGCTCGGACCTGGATTGGGCCATGGAGGTGTGCGAGGCCCTGGAGGGCATCAACCGGCAGTTCGAAGTCCCCATCGCGTACGGCTCCAACCTCCGGGTCACGCCCGGGAGGGACTACGACGAGCTGTTCGCCGCGTTCGCCCGGAGCAACTTCCGCTTCATCAATATCGGGCTGGAATCGGGCAGCGAGCGTGTTCGCCGCGAGGTGCTCAAGAGAAACTACTCCAACGAGGACATCGTGCGCACGGTAAGAGCCGCCAGAAAGCACGGGCTGCAGGTGGGGCTGTACAACCTCATCGGACTTCCGGGCGAGACGAAGGCGGACTTCCGGGACACCGTGAAAGTGACCCGTGAGTGCCGACCCGACTGGTACCTGCTCAGCGTGTTCTTCCCCTATCCGGGCACCGTGCTCCACGATCGTTGCAAGGAGATGGGGCTGCTGGACGGAGCGCTTGACGAGGTGCTGGAGAGGCGCCGGCCGGTGCTCGACCAGCCGGGCTTCGGCAAGCGCGCGGTGCAGAGGCGCTACCACCTCTCACCCCTGCTCTTCTACGGCGGGTACCGCCCCTGGCACGAGGTGCTCTGGCTCGCCGCGATGTCCACCATATTCTCCAGCCCGCGCCTGCTCCGTGCCTGGCGCGCCATCAACAAGCGATTCCGCCCGTACAACTACTAGGCGGCCCGCCCCCGGCAGGGTTCACCCCGCATGCACCGAACGTCTCCTATTGGGGACGGACTTCAGTCCGCGGTCGAACATAGGTGGTCCGATGAAGAAACGGTTGCCGATCCTGCTACTGCCCGTTCTCCTCATCCTCGTGGCAGCGGCCGGTGGGCTCTCCTGCGGAAAGAAGGAAACGGCCGGGAAGCCTCCTTCGACCTCACCCCCCGCCTCAACGCCCGCGCCCGGGGAGGGCACCAACACCACGGGCCTGCCCCTCACCATGGCCCCCGGGGTATCAATCTCTACGTACGCGACCGACCTGGGCGGCCCCCGCGTCATAGCCTGGGACCCCAACGGGGTCATGCTGGTCAGCATCCCCTCCAGGGGCCTGGTGGTCGCCCTCCCGGACCGTGACAACAACGGAGTGGCCGACGGGGTCGCCGAGGTCGTGGGGGGGCTGAACGGCCCTCACGGCATCGCGTTCAGCGCGGCCCTGCCCGGGAAGATCTATATCGCCGAGGAGGACGCGGTCGCGGTCTATGACTACGACGCGACGAACCTCAAGGCGGTCAACAGGCGGAAGATAATCGACCTGCCCTCCGGTGGAGCGCACGTGACCCGCACCATCATGTTCCTCCCGCCCCCGAACGACACGCAGTTGCTCATCTCTGTGGGTTCATCCGTCAACGCCGGACCCGACGGGCCCCTGCGTGCGAAGATACTGGTCGCCAACGCGGACGGGAGCGGCCTTCGTGACTACGCGGTGGGCCTGCGGAACTCGGTGTTCATGGCGTTCTTCCCTCCCACGAAAGGGGTGTGGGCGACCGAGATGGGGCGCGACAACCTGGGCGACAACACCCCTCCCGACGAGGTCAACATAATCGAGGACGGTCACAACTACGGCTGGCCGTACTTCTACGGAAAGAACGTCAGGGATGACACCGTCTCCGGTTCCGCCAGGCTGGATCCCGCCGCCATGACACCCTCGCACATAGATCTCCAGGCGCACTCCGCCCCCCTGGGGCTCGACTTCTTCAGCCCGGACGAGAAGGCCCCGGGCTACGCCAACAATCTACTGATCGCCTACCACGGCTCCTGGAACCGCTCCGTGCCTACCGGCTACAAGGTCGTGCGCTTCCGCCTGGACGAGAAGGGCAACGTCGTCGGGAGCGGGGACCTTGTCGCGGGATGGCTCCAGCCGGACGGGTCCGTGCTCGGAAGGCCGGCGGGCCTTTCCATCAGGGACGGCGTCGTGTACGTATCCGACGACCGCGCCGGCGTCATCTACCGCATCACACTAAAAGACTAATACTGGTGCCTGGCACATTAGGCCGAAAGTATTAGTCCGGGCTGGCGGGCGTGCCGGGCATTGCGTAGAGTTGACCCATGGATGACGAACCCGACCAGGTGACAAAGGACCTCGTGGACAGGGTGAAGGCCGCTCTCGACGAGGAGCGTTTTCAGGACGCCCTGGAGATATGCCGCGAGGCGGAGGAGCAGCAGATCGCCCACCCCAGGCTGGTCGCCGCGGAGTCGGTGGCCCTGGGAGAGCTCAAGAGGCTCGACGAGGCGCGGGAGGTCCTCGAGCGGGGCGTCGAGCTGTGCCCGGGCGATGCGACCATCCACTACAACCTGTCGGTTGTCTACTTCTCGAGCAAACGGCGCGCGGAGGCAAGAAGCGAGGCGGCCATCGCGTTGCAGCTCCTGTACGGCCCGCCGGCCTGGGGGGTCGACGCCGAGCAGGTCGCGGTCATGGCCAGCGGCACCCTCATGCTTCTGCGCAGGTACCGCGAGGCCACCGAGTACCTGGAGCACGAAACCGCAAGGTTCCCCGACAACGAGAAGCTGCGTTACCACCTCGGCCAGGTATACGCGGCCAGGGCACGGTGGTTGAAGGCGAGAAGGGTCGCGGCGTCACTGGACGGAGAGCGGAAGAGCTCCGTCGAAAAGGAAACAATAGCGTCGCTGCTGACCTTCCTGATCACGTGCGCGGTGATCGGGGCGCTCTTCGTGTGGTCGTTCTTCTCGATGGCCGCGCTGGTGGTCTTTGCCGCGCTGGTGGCGGGCATGCTCGTCTTCAGCGTCCTGTACAGGCTCGCCACCAGGCCGAAGCCTTCCGGGCAGTCCCCTCCTCGGCCGTAGCCGCAGAGCTCAGGCGGCCGCCATCTCCTTCAGCTTGCTCTTTACGTAGAAGCTCACCACGATCCAGATGATGCCCGCCACGATGGCGTATATGCCTATGACCAGGATGATTGTGAACACCGCCGCGGCGGTGAACGCGAAGAGCAGACCGCCGATGATTATCGACAGCGCACCCGCGAGCCCCACCAGCCACCGGGGACCGAACTCCTTGGGCAGCTCGACGGCGTTCACTATCTGGAAGATGCCGTGGAGTATGGCCCACGCGGCGATGACGTAGACGAGCACCTCAAGAGAGACACCCGGGCGCGCAAGGATCACCACGCCGACTGCGATGCCGAGCAGGCCCAGCAACAGCAGGCCCAGCCAGGGCATCTCCTCCTTCGCATGGAGTATCGAGAGTATGACCGCGACTACCCCTTCCACGAGCACGAACAATCCGACCACGATAAGGAGCACCAGCACCGTCGCGCCCGGCCACGCCAGCAACAGGATGCCGAAGAGCACCGCCAGCAGGCCTCTCACCAGGAACGTCCACCACTTCGGAACCTCGATCATCACGACCTCCTCGTCACTAGACTCTTGAGGCGGGGCTCTCAGCCCCGCGGTTCACCCGGCCTGAGAGGCCGGGCTCAAGCGTATTGCTCAACGTCCTTGCGCGTAAATCCGTCAGTCCTCGCCCAGGAACGGGTATCGGTAGTCTGTGGGCGGCAGGAACGTCTCCTTTATCGCCCTTGGAGAGACCCAGCGCTCCAGGTTGAGCCAGGACCCCGCCTTGTCGTTCGTCCCCGACGCCCGCGACCCCCCGAACGGCTGCTGGCCGACCACGGCGCCGGTGGGTTTGTCGTTTATGTAGAAGTTACCCGCCGCGTGCCGCAGGGTCTTGACCGCGGTCCCGATGGCGAACCGGTCCTGGGCGAAGATGGCCCCGGTCAGCGCGTAGGGGCTGGTGGTGTTGCACACCTGCAGGGTCTGCTCGAACTCCTTCACAGGGTAGACGAAGACGGTTATGACCGGCCCGAATATCTCCTCGCACATCATCTTCGAGCGCGGGTCCGTGCTCTGCACGACCGTGGGCTCGACGTAGTACCCCTCCGAGGAGTCGCAGCCGCCCCCGCACAGTATCTCGTGGTTCGGATCGCTCTTCGCGAACTCCAGGTACTCCGAGATGTTGTCGAAGGACGCCTTGTCGATGACCGCCCCCATGAAGTTGGAGAAGTCGGTGATATCCCCCATCTTAACCGTGGCTATCTCCTCCAGCAACTGCTCCTTGACCTTCGGCCAGATGGAATCCGGCACGTATACCCTGCTCGGGGCGGAGCACTTCTGGCCCTGGAACTCGAACGCCCCCCTGACGACCGCCGCCACCAGCACGTCGACGTCAGCCGAGGCGTGGGCGAAGATGAAGTCCTTCCCCCCCGTCTCCCCCACTATCCGCGGATAGGAGTAGTACTTGCGGATATCCGACCCGATGGTCAGCCAGATAGTCGAGAAGACGTAGGTCGAGCCGGTAAAGTGCACTCCCCCCAGGTCGAGGTGGTTGAGCACGGGCGGCCCGATGACGGGCCCCGGCCCCGGGACCATGTTGATCACACCGTCGGGCATCCCCGCCTCCTCCAGGACCTTCATCACGTAGTAGGCGGGCAGCACCGCCGTGGAGGCCGGCTTCCAGATGACCGCGTTGCCCATCAGGGCGGGCGCGGTTGGCAGGTTCCCCGCGATGGAGGTGAAGTTGAACGGCGTGATGGCGAAGACGAAGCCCTCCAGCGGGCGGTGCTCCATGTAGTTGAGCACGCCCTTCACCGACATGGGCTGGTCGTCGTAGACCTCGGTCATGAAGTAGGGGTTGAAGCGCCAGAAGTCGATGAGCTCGCAGGCGGAGTCGATCTCGGCCTGGTGGCAGGTCTTGCTCATGCAGAGCATGGTCGCGGCGTTGACCGTCTGCCGGTACTTGCCGGCGAGCAGCTCGGCGGCCTTGAGTAGCACGGTTGCGCGCGACGACCACACGACCTCGCTCCAGTCGACCTTGGCCTCGTTCGCCGCGTCGATGGCCATCTCGGCCTCGCGCGGCCCGGCGCGATGGTACCGCCCCAGGGTGCTCCCCAGGTCGTGCGGCGGCCGCATCTCCACCAGGTCGCCGGACTCCACCTCCCGCCCTCCGATTATGGCGGGCACCTCGATGGGGTTGTCGATCATGTCCTGCAGGCACGCCTGCAGCTCCGCGCGCTCCTTGCTTCCCGGCGCATAGTCGAGCACGCACTCGTTCTCAGGCTCCGGGATGTGGAAGATCCCGTTGAACATCTGCCTTCCTCCTCAGTCCGGTCGTTCCGTTCGCGGCAAGACGCTCAATATCATAACGCAACCGTGAAAGAATACCTCAGACCAAAACTTTCATTGAAGGTGAGCCCGTGAAAGAAACGGTCTGAGGTTTTCTTTCAGATGAGGCGTCCCGCCGCTGCTACCCTTCCAGGTCCTCCAGGGCGAGGTCAAGGGTGCGGTCGATGAGGGACTCGTTGGCGTGCGCCTTCTGGGTGACTATCTTCTCCAGGGCGGGCACAACCCATGGGTCGAACTGGACCCCGGCGTAGCCGACTATCTCCTCCAGGGCCTCGGCGTGCGTGCAGCCCGAGCGGAAGGGCCGGTCGGAGGTGATGGACACGAACGCGTCGGCGACGGTCAGGATGCGGGCCATCAGCGGGATCGATACCCCGGAGAGCCCGTCCGGATACCCCCAGCCGTTGTACCATTCGTGGTGGTGCCGGATCCCCTGGATTATCGGCCTGGGGAACCCGAGCTCCTCCAGCTTGCGGGAACCCAGCACGGGGTGGCGCTCGACGGCGCGCCGGACGTCGGCGTTCTGCATGTAGTCCGTGCCGGACTCGGTGCAGTTGGCGATGAGGCGATGGATGGACTCGTCGATCATCCCGATGTCCATGAGGTAGGCGCAGATGCGGAGCTGCTCCAGGGTCTCCTGGTTCATCTCCAGCTCCTCGCCCATGGCCCCCGCCTCGAAGGCGACCCTCTGCCAGTGGCCCTTCATGTACGGGTAGAGCGCCTCCAGCCTGCGCTGGACGGCACCCATCACGACCGTATCATTGCGCCTGCGGGCGCGGTCCATGGGGCCGACGAACTTCATCTCGCCGGACACGGGAACGTCATCGTCTGGCAAGTGTCCTCCTACCTCCCGGCACCTCTAATAGTTATTCGACACTGTCGAGGGTTTTCTGAATCCCCCTGTATTCGACGTTTTCCAGCGCACCACAAACGTCTGAACCCCCCGAGAGTTATAACGGGATGGAAGCGGCTATCGTTGTCTCCTCTATCTCCTGCGGGGCCGCCTCGCCCGGCGGGCCCGGCTTCTCCTCGACCGCCAGGGCCAGGTTGATGACGAGGAGCGCCGCCCCCACCACCAGCATCACCACGAGTATCTGCCCCAGCGTGTCGTGGAAGAGCGCGATGCCCACGACCTCGGCCACCGCACCCGCGGCCAGGAACGCGATGAACAGACGGCGGTTCATTGCCAGGTGGTAGAAGGCGAGCAGCTTGACCAGCGCGAAGATGGCCATGACCGCGCCGAAGAGGACCACGAAGTTGATGCCGAGGATACTCGGTATCGCGGCCAGCTCCTTGCCGTGCTTCCCGGCCGTGAAGAAGTCGGCCGTGAAGCCCGGGAAAAGCGCGTAGAATCCGACCACCGCCCCGACCAGCACAAGGGCGGCCGCCATGCTCCAGGCCAGGACCCTGCGCGTCGGCTGGCCCTTCGCGCGAAGCTCGCTCACCCTGGGGAACATCACTATACTGATCCCCTCCGGGAAGAAGAGCGCGGCCTTACCGGCCAGCGCCGCGTAGGAGTAGCGGTCGGCGGTCACCGGGCTCTTCAGGCCCCAGAAAGCCCTGACCAGCACCACGTCTATCTGGGTCATCAGGATGACCAGAAATATCGCCGCCGCCACGGGCACCAGCGACCACAGCGCCGAGGAGGGGTGGAAGTCCCCCGCGGGCTCGGTCTTGCCGCGAAACAGGTCCCGGTAGTAGTAAACGACGACCAGCGCGACCAGGATCGCGCTCACCGTGCCCGCGCCGAGCGCCCCGTAGACGCCTAGCCCTATTGCGACCAGCACCACGCCGCATACGATACGCAGGAGGGCCGTGGCCATCGCGGCGGCCCCAAGCCCGATGAACCGCTGCTGGCCCTGCAGCAGCCCGTATGGGAAGGTGATGTAGAACGCTGCCGCGATGGATGTCCCCAGGATGATGATGAACACCGGGCTGCTCAGCTTCAGCGCGTCGGCTAGCGGCCAGGCGACCGCGAAGCTGACCACCACCACCACGCCGCCGATGATGAGCAGCCACCGGGAGAAGCTGCGCGCCAGGTGCCGGATGTTCTGCTCCTGCCCCAGGGCGTCGAACTCGGCGACGTACTTGGTGACCACGGTCTGGACCGAGGCCGCGCCCATCACCACGATCAGGAACAGCGAGTTCAGGGAGTTGAAGCTGGAGAACTCGCCCTTGCCGCCGAGCATGCCGGTCATGACGATGCTGAAGATGTAGTTGAGCGCGGCCGCCAGGGTCGAGGCGACCATCATGATGCCGAACGCTCCCAGCAGCGTCTTGCGCATGGCCGTCAGCTGCTCTCGAAGGCCGCGGGGCTCCCCGGGACCGCCCGGTTCGGATGTCTTGGTCGGCTCGTCCATCGCTTCCTTTCGGGTTGCCAAATAGGGTACCACGAACCCGCAGTTGCATAAGGGTCAGGCACCGTTACAGTACTCTATCGGAAGTTGCAGAGGTGCCAGGTACTTGTGCAATATTGCGATACAAACTCACTCTTGACATCCATAACGAAAACCTCTATTATCGCTTTCATAACGAAAACAAGAAGTTTCGTTTATACGACTGGAGGTACCTCGATGGCCCGGACACTGAGCGCCGCCAAGCGCGGGAAGCTCATCGACGCGGCGGTGGAGGTCTTCAAGGAGAAGGGTCCGGGGGACGCCACCGTCCGCGACATCGCCGGCCGGGCGGGGGCCTCCAGCGCCACCTTCTACCGCTACTTCAGGAACAAGGAGGAGGTCTACAACCTCATCGTCACCGAGTTCCTGGTCGAGCTGGCGAAAGCGTGGGTCTCGATCGACGAGCTCTTCCCCACCGCGGATCCCATGTCGCAGACCGACGCCCTGGACGCGGTGGCCGAGGCCCTGCGGCGCATCTTCGATTTCTACGTGGAGCATCGCGAGACGACGGCGGTCATCTTCCGCCGCGTGGTCCCCATAGACGACCGCTTCGTGGAACGGGGCCAGGAGCTGCTGGACATGTTCCTGGAGCAGGTCGGCCGCATCTTCGCCTCCCTGGCGGCCTCGGGTCTCGGGACGGACATCGACCCGAAGCTCGGCTCGGCGGTGACGGTCGGGGCGGTGTTCGGGGCCTCGGTCGAGTACATCCTGCCGGGAAGGGAGGTCGACATCGGGAACGTGGTCGATCAGTTCATATCGGTAGCGAGGCACGGAATAATGCCGCCGCAGGGCGCGGAGACGAGAGGAGGACTCGAGAAATGATCTATTCCATGGAACGCTCGGAGCTGGTCTCGCTGGCCAGAAGAGAGCTCGTGGTCAAGTTCATCGGCGCGGAGATGATCCTGGGCCTCTACCGCACCGACCCCGAGGTGGTGAGAAAGATCCTGCCGAAACCCCTGAAGCCGCACACCGAGCCGCTGGTGTTCGCCTTCGTGGCTCAGTACCCGGAGACCAACCTCGGGCTCACCTACAACGAGGGCGGCCTCATCGTGCTCGCGACATACAAGGGGGAGCTGGGGGGCTACTGCCTGTCCATGCCGGTCACCGACGACATGGCGATGGTGGGCGGCCGCGAGCTGGTCGGGTTCCCCAAGAAGATCGCCGAGGAGATATCGCTCACTCGCGACGGGGAGAGGATGACCGGCCGGGTGGTGCGCAAAGGGCACGAGATAATGAACCTCTCCTGCGAGCTGGCCGAGCCGGCCTCGCTGGCCGACTTCAGCCGCTACGTGCCCGCGGTGACGGACCTGGATGGCAAGCAGGCGCTCAACATGGTCTCGTTCCTGTTCAACTACACCTTCCGGCCGGACCTGATGGGCTTCTACTACGTGCCGCGGATGATCCGGCTGGTGACCCTGTTCAGGCCCCGCGAGGGCATGATGAAAGGGCCGGGAGACATCCTCATGAACTCCTCGCCGTACGACCCACTGGGCGAGGTCCCCGTCCGCTCCGTGGAGCTGCTGGCCCACGGGGTGTGGGACAACGACATCCTGCTTGGAAGGGTGGCGGCCCGGACCTGGAACGTGGCGAGGTTCCTGCCCCACGCGTTCTGGAAGACCGACATCTTCTACAACATGCCCGACGGCATCGAGAGCTTCGACTGGGGCGAGAAGCTGGCGCGCTGGCGGCAGATCAGGAGGTACTAGATGGAGACCACCATCACCGCGGACCGCGAGCGCGAGACCGCGCGGGCGGCACCCGCGACACCGAACGTGAGCAACGAGGCCTACCGCAGGAAGCTGGAGCGCGTTGACGCGCCGCCGCTCTCCGAGATGTTCCAGGGCATGAACATGCTCAAGCACATCGACCCGAAGTACTTCCACGAGATGGAGAGGGCGCTGGAGCGGGCCAGGCGCCTTGCAAGGGAGGAGGCCGCCCCCCTGGTCCTGGAGGTGGACAGGGCCCTGCAGAGAGACCCGGAGGACCTGGAGCCGGTCTGGGAGCTGGTCAGGCTGGCGGGACGAGCGGGGATGTTCTCGCTGCTGATCCCCAAGAGGTACGGCGGGGCGGGCCTGCCGCTGATCGCCAGCGCGGTCATCTGGGAGGAGCTGTGCTCGGTGTGCGCCGGCTTCGGCAACCTGGTGGGCGCGCACTACCTGGGTTACCTGCCGCTCTACGCCTCTATGAAGCTGCGGACGTGGGAGAAGGTATGCCGCGAGATCACGGCCACCGAGCGGGGGGAGCGGCCGGTCATCATGTCGCTGTCTCTCACCGAGCCGCTGGTGGGCTCCGACCACACCGAGGCCGAGCTCATCCCGGGCGCCAAGATACAGAGCGAGGCGACGCCCGTGCCCGGCGGGTACATGCTCAACGGCACCAAGGTATTCATCAGCAACGGCAGCGTCTCGGGCTACAGCCTGGTGATAATGCCCACCGACCGCACCCGCAAGCTGGAGACCCTGACCGCCTTCGTGGTCCCCGCCTCGGCGGAGGGCTTCCACGTGGACAGGGACGAGCACAAGATGGGCCAGAAGGCGTGCCCGGCTACGGTCATGGTCTACGAGGACGTCTTCGTGCCAGAGTCTCACCGGGTGATGCCGGTCGGGGGGCTGGCCAAGGTCCTGGACATCATGGGGCCGACCCGCATCTGCGTGGGAGCCATCTCTACCGGGATCGCGAGGGGCGCCTACGAGAAGGCGCGCGACCTGGCGATGACGCACACCATGAGGGGAAGGCCGATCATCCAGCACCAGTGGGCGCAGGTGATCCTCTCCGAGATGCTGATGAACGTGCACACGGCGCGCGCGACCTACACGGAGGCCGGCTACTGCGACCTGGCATGGGGTACGGGCAAGTCGGTCCCGATGGTGAGGGGCGGGTACAGGATGAAGCAGCTCGCCGACCGCGCCATGGACACCGAGGTCGCGAAGCGCTTCACCGATGACGAGGACCGGGTAGCTGCGCTGCTGGACCGGGTCCTTGCGATGAAGTCGGTGAACGTGCCGATGGAGGCGGGCTACGGCTCGGTGGCCAAGGTCAAGTGCAGCGACGCGGCGATGATCAACGCCGCACTGGCCCTGGACCTCGCCGGCAAGGCCGGCCTGAGGCACGACAGGGGGCTGGAGAAGGTCTTCAGGGACGCCAAGCTGGTACAGATCTATGAGGGCACCAACGAGCTGAACCGGCTGAGCTTCTTCCAGAGGTTCGTGGCAAAGATGGATCCCTCGATCCACGTCTTCGACAGGGAGTGATACCGATGGCCGGTGAGTACGAGGACATTGCATGCATGGTCAGGGAGTTCGCCGAGAAGGAGATACGGGAGGCCGTCCCCGAGGATGACCTGTACCCGGACGCCGGGTTCAGGGAGCCGCTGTACTCCAGGGCCGGGGAGGTCGGCTTCCTGTCGCTGCTGCTGCCGGAGGATGCCGGCGGAGCGGGCGAATGCCCGGCCGCGCTGGCGGAGGTGCTCTACGAGCTGTCGCGCGTCGACGCCTCCGTGGCGGCCGTGGTGTTCTGCCAGGCGTTCGCGCACAGCGTCCTGTGCGCCGCGGGGCGCGCCGACCTGGCGGCCGCTGAGGGCTTCATCGCTTCGACAGTGTACGACGACCCGCTGGACCTCGCCGGCGGCCTGAGCGCTGCGGAGGGCCCGGACGGCTGGCTCCTTTCGGGCTCGTGCGAGGACGTGGCGCTGGGGCCGGTTGCCGCCTCGCTGCTGCTTCCCGCTTCGACCGGGGACGGGACCGCGCTGTTTTTGGTGCCGGTGGCAGAGGAGGTCCGCCTCTCCGAACCGCTTCTCACGCTGGGCTTGAGGGCCTGTCCCCTCTGCGACGTCTCCCTCGACGCGGCGCCGGCGACCCTGGTGGCGAGCGGCACCGCCGCGCTGGACGCCTACGTCGGATCGGTTGCCCTGATGAGGGGCCCGGCCGCCGCCATCAGCGCTGGGATAGCGGCCGGCAGCTTTGCCGAGGGGCTCGAATACTGCCGTGGGCGCTACCAGGGGTACAAGCTTATAATCGACCACGAACAGATGAGGGCCGAGCTGGGGCGCATCCGCGCGGAGGCCCTGGCGTCACGCGAGCTGTTCAGGAGCGCCTGCAGGGATGGGGGCGCGGACGGCGGGAGCCTGGGCCTGACGGTCCAGCTCCTGGCCGGAGAGATGGCGGCGCGCGCGACCACCGACGGCGTCCAGGTGCTGGGCGGCTACGGCTACTGCCACGACTGCGGGCAGGAGAAGCGCATGCGGGACGCGAAACAGGCGCAGTGCTTCTTCGGCTGCAAGGAGCTCATGCTGCAGGACCTGACCGCCGCGGCGCTTGCTTAGGAGCGGACCGACCGAGAGGAGGACACGTTGCGCGACTTCGGAGGAAAGACGGCACTGGTGACGGGTGGGGCCAGCGGGATCGGACGCTGCATAGCGCTGAGGCTGGCGAGAGAGGGTTGCGACCTGGCGCTGGTGGACCTCAACCCGGAAGGCCTGGAAAGAGTCAAGGTTGAGGTCGAATCACTTGGCAGAACGGCCACGACCCACGTGGTGGACGTCACCGATCCCGGGCAGGTCGATGCGCTGGCGGCCGAAGTCAGCCCGCAGGTGCTGGTCAACTGCGCGGGCGTCTTCCTGCTGGCCGAAGCGGAGACCACGTCCCGTGCCGAATTCGAAAAAGTGATCGACGTGAACCTGTGGGGCCCACTCAATACCTTCTGGGCCTTTCTGCCTGCACTAAAAAGCAGCGGAGGCCACATCATCAACATAGCCTCGGCCGACGGTCTGTTCGCCATCCCGGGCTCGGCGGCATACAGCACATCCAAGTTCGGGCTGGTCGGCTTCTCGGAGGTGACCGGCATAGAGCTGGCGGCGCACGGCGTCGGGGTCACCGCGGTGTGCCCGGGCCTCACCTGGACACCCATGGCCGAGAACCTGGTGACCGACGGCTACCGCCGGGACAGGGTGGACAGCCTGATCCGTTACTTCAAGCCTCTAGTCTTCACCACCCCCGAGAAGCTGGCCGCCGCCGCGGTCAGGGGCGCGAAGAAAAACAGGCCGGTGGTCGTCCACACACCGCTGGTCCGGCTCCTCTACTTCGTCAAGCGCCTGTCACCGCGACTCTACCGCGACCTGCTGGGCCGCCCGGTGCACTGGATGATCCGCTGGGCCAGCGACCGCTGAGACGTTCCATACCTTGAGCGTGGTTCCAGGCGGATTATCCGGGTGCCACCGAACTCTTCATTGCCCGTGATCTGTCCCTCGACCGCGTAGCTCATCCCCAAGGGCATGGCGGCCGCTGTCACACCCGATGGCTGGCGCTTGAATAGCTCGGGGGAGTTACTTCCCCCGACACGTCCCGCCCGTTGGCTTTCAAACAAGACAGGCAATGGTTATTCTAGTGGTAGGAGGAGGGCGAGGGGCATGAAGAGCACAGACGAGATCATCAAGCTGCTCGAGGGGGCGAAACCGGACCTCGCCCGGCGCTTTGGCATCCAGCGCCTGGCCGTCTTCGGTTCGTATGCCAGGGGGGACCAGAGAGAGGACAGCGACGTGGACATACTCGTGGAGGTTGACCCCTCCATTGGTTTGAGGTTCGTGGATCTGGCCGAAGAGATCGAAGCCATGCTCGGTATTCCTACCGAATTGGTCTCCCGAAGGGCGATCAAGCCACGGAATTGGGAAGTCATCGAAAGGGATCTCATCGATGTCCCGTAGGCCGATTCACCTGTTGATTGCCGACATCATCGAAGCCACTGAAAAGATAGAGCGCTACACTGCGGGACTTGACCACGACGCCTTCGTGAGTGATGAGAAGACCATCGATTCTGTGGCGCGAAACCTGGAGATCATAGGCGAAGCCGCCAACCGGATTCCCGAACCCTTCAAGTCCGTGCACCCTGAAGTCGAATGGCGTCGGATCGTTGGGCTGCGAAACCGCATCGTTCACGACTATTTCGATGTCGATCTCGAGATCATCTGGGAAATCCTCCAGCAGGAACTGCCCGCGTTGAAGAAGACCCTCTCTTCCATCCACACGGAGGATGACAGGTATTGACCGGGGCGGTCTCCCGTGGTGTCAAGTGGAGCCTACTGCCCGCCGCCATAGTCCCTCTTACCGGGACTGAACGGAAGTCCCGGCCCAGCCACTCCATCGAGCGCGGACTTCAGTCCGCGGTGGTCTATGCCGACATTGCGGTAAACTACCAACTGTCACCGAGCACGGGCCAGTAGCTCAGTTGGCAGAGCACCGGACTTTTAATCCGGGTGTCGCAGGTTCGAGACCTGCCTGGCCCACACGTGAAACCTTGGGCTGGGACTTCAGTCCCGGATCTGTTACGGTAGCCTCCGCGGACTGAAGTCCGCGCCCAATCGTTTGAGCATGAAGCGATCCGATCGACGGATCTAGGGGACGAACCCGACCACGTCGTGGCCACCCGTCCAGACCCCGTTGTAGTTGAAGTACATGGGCCGCTCGGCGATTATCTGGCCCCCGTTGGTGCACTCCACCTTTGAGGAGAAGTCGTGTGCGGGGTCGTCCGCTTCCCCCAGTGTGTCCTTCACCCTGACCGTGGAGCGGGAGTTGGCCCCTACCGTGATCTGCTCCTCGGAGGTTGTCCCGTCTCCCTTCATGTAGGTGATGGTGACCGCGGCT
>JAHJCO010000033.1 GCA_018831265.1 Actinomycetota bacterium | reverse complement strand
GGGCACATACTGAGATGTGTCAATTTCACGCATTAACTCCAATCGAAGTGTAGACGGGATTTGAGTGCGCGCAAGTGTCCGACCCCCCGTTCGTCCAAGGGTTGGTCGACGGGCACATACTGAGATGTGTCAATTTCACGCGTTGACTCCAATCAAAGTGCTGATGGGAATTAAGTGCGTGCAAGTGTCCGACCCCCCGTTCGTCCAAGGGTTGGTCGACGGGCTCCCAGAAGCTTAGGCCTCTTCTTTATCGTCCGCCTCGCCCCAGGCCTGGGCCACGTAGTAGATCGCCCGGTCGAAGTAGAGGACCACCCTGTTGTTCAGCTCGAGGGCCTGGTAGAGCTCCAGGTTGCTGGTCAGGAAGCCCTCCTGCAGCACGAAAAGCCAGATGTGCCGCTTGAGCAGCATGAGCGCCATGACGACTTCCTCGACCTGGTAACCCTCCTCGCGGCGGGTCATGCCCAGGCGCCTGTAGAACGAGGCCAGCCGCTCCTTGGGTAGCCTCCTGCCGACGTAGTAGCCGAGGCGGTTGGCCACGCTCGCCGCCCTCTCGTGGAGCAGCTCGCGCGGGACGTTCCAGTAGGAGCGGGTGTAGGGAAGGGTGGTCACGTCGTCGGCCCACCTGTCCGCGATGATGTCCGCGTTCTTCTCGATTATCTTGACCAGCTTGCTGGCGACGATCATGCGGTCTCGATACTCCCGGGTAGAAAAGGTGCATACATTCTAGACAAAGGCCGGGGGTGTGGCAAACCCGCAAGGAGTGTTTGATGGATCGTTGCTGCTCTAGCGTACGTCGGCCAGCTGCGCACCCCTGGTCACGTGCTCGAGGATCGCATCCCCGTTGAGGTTCCGGGCGGGGAAGTAGACCCCCCCCATGGCGTCGGCGATCTTCCTGGCGGGTGACGGGCGGTCGCCGGGACCGGCGGCACCCGGGGCGGTGTCGAGCACTATCGAGCGGATGCCGCCCTGCTTGATATCGCGCGCGATGGCCAGCGCCTCCTTCATAGGATCGGAGGACCCGATGGTGATGTTCCCTCCACCGTCCGAGAGAAGCACCAGCACGCCAGACGGCCTTGGGTCCCGGGCGAGCTCCCTCTCCAGCACCGCCAGTCCCATTGCCAGGCCCGCGGACAGAGGTGTCGTCCCACCCGGTGTAAGCTCGCCCAGCAGCCTGCCGGCCAGGGAAGGGCTCGATGTCGGAGACAGGACGAGGTGCGCCGCGGCGTCCTTGAACACGACCATACCTACCCTGTCCCTGTTCTGGTACGCGTCGAGGAGGAGCGACATTATCGCTTCCTTGCTGGCCTCCAGCCTCCGCCTGGCGCCCATAGAAGCGCTGGCATCGACGACGAACACGATGGATGCGCCGCTTTTCTTTCTGCGGAGCTTCACCTTTATGTCCTCGGGTTGGACCTCGGGCTTCCCGGAGCCGTCACCCCCGCGTGCGGCCGAAGCCCGGATGGTGGCATCCATTGCTATGTCGGATGCCTGCAGGGGCCGCCGCGTGGCGGGCGAAGCGCTCCGGTAGTATCGGCCGCGGTCCTTGGTGCCGGCCTTCCCGCGCCTGCCCGGAGCCCCGGACGGCGTCGTTTCTCCAGCCAACGACGGCTCCTGGAAGACGGTGCCTCGCGCCGGCGGCTCCTCGGTCCCGTCCGCGTGGTCCGCCGCGGCACTCCCGGCCTCCTCTGCACCGAAACCGGGGGCGCTTGCAGTGGTAGGCTCCACCCCCTCCATCAGGGAGGGTACGTCCACACGTGCTCCGGGCTCCAGCGGCCCCCTGCGGATGCGGTGGCTCAGCGCCAGCTCCGCGACGCCGGCGACGTGCTCCAGCGTCACCTCGTCCAGGGCCTCCAGCGCGCACAGAGCGCGCGACGCGTGCAGCATCGATATGTCAGCGCGGTGGCCGTCGGCCCCCGCCCGGTGCACCACCGAGGCGATGGCCTCCAGGATGGCATCGGGCACCGAGACCTTGGCATACAGCTCACGGGCGGACAGGAGGCGTCCCCTCATGTCCTCCTGCGCGGCATGCCAGAGGGCCTCGAACTCCAGCGGATTGCGGGCGAACTCCAGGTTGCGCCTCAGTATCTCGGCGCGGTCGGCCGCGGACATGTCGCCGCCCACGTCCGCGCACAGGCCGAAGCGGTCCTCCAGCTGGGGCCGCAGGTCTCCCTCCTCGGGGTTCATGGTCCCGACCAGGATAAACCGCGCGCCGTGCTTGAAGGAGACGCCCTCACGCTCCACGACGTTCACGCCCATCGCCGCCGAGTCCAGCAGGATGTCGACTATGTGGTCCTCCAGCAGGTTCACCTCGTCGACGTACAGAATCGACCGGTTGGCCCGCGCCAGGATGCCCGGCTCGAAACTCTTCTCGCCGCAGCGCAGCGCCTTCTCGATGTCCAGGGTCCCGACGACCATCTCCTCGGTGGCGTTCAGGGGGAGAGTGACCATCCTCATGCGGGAGCGGCTGGCCTGGAGCGAGCCGTCGGTCGCCAGGTGCCCGGCGCAGTAACCGCACAGCAGCTCGATGTCGGCGGGGTCGCAGCCGAAGGGGCAGTCCGTGACCACCTCTATCTCCGGGAGCAAGTGCGCCACGGCCCTGGCAAGCGTGGACTTCGCCGTTCCGCGGCGGCCCCTTATCAACACGCCCCCGACCTGGTCGCTGACGGCGTTGAGCAACAGCGCCTTCTTGACCGGTTCCTGGCCTACCACCGCCGTGAACGGAAACACTATCTCTTCCCGGTGCAAGAGCCCCTCCGTGAATCGACCGGGCACCGGCCGAATGCCTACATATTGGTGCTCCGGTACCGGTGCAATCTCAATATATAGATTCACCCGCTGTCTCGGTGTGTCCTTTGGCGGGGGCGGGCCGATGGTGAAAAGGACGCCCGAGGGCGGTGGTCGAAGTAGGAACCGAGCGGGGCCCCGTTTGAACCCCGGAAGCCCGTGTGTTAGAATGTGCGGCGATTGCAGTACCGGCAGAAGCCGGCGTTGCGGGGCCCCCGCGACGCGGGTATAATATGCCGGTCGTTTTTCAAATGAACAACGGGGGGTTTGATAGCATCAGGACGAACAGGCCAAGAACAGGAGCCCTGCTTGCCGCGGTGCTTATCGCGATGCTGACGGTCGCACTGTCGCCGGCCCTGCTGGCCCAGCCGCTCGATCAGCAGAAAGCGGACGCCCAGAGAGAGGTCGAGGCTCTCCAGCAGAAGCTGGAGGACTCGATGGAGAGGTACAACTACGCCTGCGAGCGCCTCTCCGAGACCAAGGGCGCGATAGAGACCAACAAGGAGCAGATCTCAGACGCCGAAGCGCAGCTGGCGGTGAACAAGGGTCGTCTCAACAAGAGGGCCCGCGCCATGTACATGAGCCGCCACAACCGGTTCGTGGACGTGGTTGCCAACTCCAAGAACTTCGACGAGTTCCTGGTCGGGCTCGACCTCACCAAGAAGGTCAGCAACCAGGACGCCAACCTGGTGGCCGAGGTCAAGGCGGCCAGGTCGCAGCTCGAGGAGGCACGCTCGTCGCTGGAGAACCAGAAGGCCGAGCGGGAAGCCGCCACGAAGGAGATGTCCGCGGCGAAATCGGCGGTCGAGGGAGACCTCTCATCCGCACAGGGCAAGCTCGCCAACGTGGAGGAGCAGGTGCGCCAGGCGATGGTCGCCAGGGCGGCCGCGGCGTCCTCCAGCTCCAGCCGCCGCAACAGCGTTCCCTCCGACCCCATCAGCCGCAGGACGCGGCCTCCGGGCGCGCCCCACGGCGGCGTTGTCGGCGTGGCTTACGACCAGCTCGGCAAGCCGTACGTCTACGGGGGCTCGGGCCCGGACGTGTTCGACTGCTCGGGGCTGACCATGTACTGCTACAGGGTGGGCGCCGGGATAAGCCTGCCGCACAGCGCCACGGCGCAGATGTACTGCGGGCCTTCCCCCGCAATGAGCGAGCTGGCGCCGGGTGACCTGGTCGGTTTCAGGAACGGTGGCCACGTGGGCATGTACGTCGGCGGGGACGAGTACATACACGCACCCAGCACGGGGGACGTGGTCAGGGTCGCATCGCTCTCGTCACGGAGCGTGACGGGGACCTGCCGGCCCGACTAGCAAGAGTTCTCCAAGACGACTCCTGAAGGCCCCGATCAGGGGCCTTTAGTTTCTGTGCCGGTGTGCGTGACGGGGAAGGTGAACACATGGGAACGGTCATCTTTTTCGACCCGATCTTCGAGGAGCACAAGACCGGCTACGGGCACCCCGAGAGACCCGAGCGACTACCGGTGGCCATGGAAGCGCTGCAGGCCTCCGGGCTCCTCGACGAGGTGGAGGTGCGCTCCCCACGCGACGCGGATCTCGCAGAGATAGAGCTGGTACACCCGGCCCGATACATCGCGGCCGTACGCGAGATGAGCGAGGCGGGAGGCGGGCACCTGGACATGGACACCGCGGTCTCCCGGTCGACCTACCCGGCCGCGCTCAAGGCCGCCGGCGCGCTCATGGAGGCCGTCGACGGCGCGCTCTCCGGGGATATCGACAACTCGTTCTGCCTGGTGAGGCCCCCCGGCCACCACGCGCTGCCGCACAGGGGCATGGGGTTCTGCATCTTCAACAACGTCGCGATCGCCGCGCGGCACGCCATCGCCGACAGGGGCCTTTCCAGGGTGATGATCGTCGACTGGGACGCGCACCACGGGAATGGCACGCAGGACATCTTCTACGAGGACCCCAACGTGCTCTACGTCTCGCTTCACCAGTACCCGCACTACCCGGGCACCGGCTGGGTCGACGAGACCGGCCACGGAAAGGGAGCCGGCGCC
The DNA here is from genome assembly GCA_018831265.1 of Actinomycetota bacterium. GTDB lineage: Bacteria > Actinomycetota > Geothermincolia > Fen-727 > Anoxymicrobiaceae > JAHJCO01. The sequence goes on along the minus strand of JAHJCO010000033.1, from coordinate 21,234 downwards.
ACCATCAACTTCCCGTTCCCGGCGGGGACCGGGGAGGAGCACTACATGGAGGCGTTCGAGCGGGTGATCCTCCCCGCCGGCCGCCGGTTCGGCCCGGACTTCATCATGATCTCGGCCGGGTACGACAGCCACGACGGCGACCTGCTGTGCTCCATGAGGCTCGTCGACGGTTCTTACGGGCGCATGACTGACGCGCTCATGGATTTCGCCGCGGAGCATGCAAGTGGTAGACTCTTGGTAACCCTGGAAGGCGGCTACAACCTCAAGGCTCAGGCCGATTCCATAGTCCAGACGGTGGCTCGAATGGTCGGGGTGGAGGTGCCCGCGCGTGACGGGGAGCCTCCGCCGACGAGCTATGGAGACAAAGCCTCCCAGGTGATAGATGAGGCCGCCAGGCTGGCGGGCCTATAGAGGCCGCGGCCGGCCGCGCCGGGGGCGGAATCGGTGAGTGGTATCAGCCCGGCACTGAAAGGTGGTGGCGTTGGACATCCAAGAGTTGCTCGCCATGGCGGTGGAGCAGAAGGCGTCGGACATACACATCAAGGCGGGCAGTGTCCCCTACCTGCGCGTCGATGGTACCCTCTTCGAGGCCGATTTCCCCAGGCTGTCCCCGACAGATGTTGTCGAGGTCGCCTTCTCCCTGATGGACGAGAAGCAGGCTCGGGACTTCCACGAGACCAGCGAGTCGGACTTCGCCTACAGCGTGGCGGGGCTGGGCCGGTTCCGCGCCAACATCTTCAAGCAGAGGGGGACCATCGGCATCGCCATCAGGCGGGTGCTCACCAAGAAGATACCCAGCTTCGAGGAGCTGGGCCTGCCCCCCGTGATCAAGCGCATCGCCGACGAGGCGCGCGGGCTGGTGCTGGTAACGGGCCCCACCGGCTGCGGCAAGACCACCACACTGGCCGCCACCATCGACTGGCTGAACGAGAACAAGCGCCTCAACATCATCACCATTGAGGATCCCATCGAGATCCTGCACATCGACAAGAAGTGCATCGTGCACCAGCGCGAGATAGGCAGCGACACCGACTCCTACAGGGAGGCCCTGCGGCACGTGACCCGGCAGGACCCGGACGTCATCCTGATAGGCGAGATGCGTGACGTCGAGACGGTCACCAGCGCCATGAACATCGCCATGACCGGCCACCTGGTGATGTCGACGTTCCACACCCAGGACACCACCGAGACGGTGAACCGGATGATCGACTTCTTCCCGCCCACGCAGCAGAAGCAGGTGCGCATCACCCTGACCAGCACCCTGGCCGGGGTCGTCAGCCAGAGGCTGCTGGCGCGCATGGACGGGCGGGGCCGCGTGCCCGCGGTGGAGATCATGGTCATGAACGGCCGGCTGGCGGAGTGCCTGCTGAACGAGGAGCCCACCTCGGTGATGCGAGAGATAATTGCCGACGGCGAGTTCTACGGGATGCAGACCTTCAACCAGTCGCTGGTCTCGCTGTACGCGGACGGGCTGGTCGATTTCCAGACCGCCATGAAGGCGACCAACCAGCCCCACGACTTCATCCTGATGGCCAAGCAGATGGGCCTTCCGGTGGAGGAGACCCTGGCCATCCGCTAACAGTCGCAACTAATACCGGTGCCAGGCACATTAGCCCGATATTATTAGTCCAATCGTCGAAGTACTACGTCTGCGAGAGCGGAAAATGCCGCGTAACTAGCCGGCCTCACGGTTGGGCAGCCCCCTCAACATCGTCGCGTGGGTGACCACGCGGTTCCGCCCCTCGTCCTTGGCCCTGTAGAGCGCCTCGTCAGCGGCTTCCACCAGCTCGTTGAGCTCGAGGCTGTCCTGCGAGAAGGCGGCGACCCCCATGCTGATGGTGATCCCAAGGTATCCCTCCACGCCCTCGACCTCGACGCGCAACGACTCCACTCGGCTGCGCAGCTTCTCGGCCACCTCAAGCGCCTCCGGCCAGTCGGTCTCCGGGAGCAGAACGGCGAACTCCTCGCCTCCGTAGCGGTAGACACGGTCAACCTCACGCCGCCCGGTGTTCAGGGTGCGCGCGACCTCCCGCAGCACGGCGTCCCCCGCGGTGTGGCCGTGCTCGTCGTTGGTCCTCTTGAAGTAGTCGAGGTCGGCCATGATGAACGAGAAGGAGTGCTTGTAGCGCCTTGAGCGGACTATCTCCCTCTTGATGTCGCGAACCATCTTACGGTAGTTGTACAGGCCCGTGAGCGGGTCGGTTATCGCCAGCCGGTTCACCTGCTCGAACAGGGAGGCCCTCTGCATGGCCAGCGCGAACTGGTAGGTCATCGCCTGCGCCAGCATTACGTCCTCCGGGGTGAAGGCGTCGGGGAAGCGACGCCTGAGGTGCAGCACGCCCCACAGGCTGCCCCCGCTGGTTATGGGTACGCAGATCGCCGAGCCGGTCTCGACGCGGGCCAGGTTCGGGCACTTGTCATCGGTGGCGAGGTTGTCCACGGTGATGGCTTTCATCCGGGTGCAGGCGTCGCAGGAGGTGACGTGGCCTTCCCACCTGCGCTGCATCTTCTCAAGCAGCTCGTCGCTGTAGCCGAAGGAGCCCACCACCGACATGTCACCGGCGTCCTGGCCGACACTGTATATGAGCCCGGAGTCCGCGTTGAAGACCTTTCGCGCCTCCGCGAGGCCCTCGGTGAAGATCTCCTGGAGGTGGTTCTTGGTGCTGATGGTGCTGGTGACCACCACCAGCGCGTTCAGGCGGCTTATCCAGCGCCTGGAGTCCGCCAGGGCGTCCTCGCGCTCCCTGGCCAGCCGCTCCATGTCGAGGTAGAGGCGGTGGCTCTCCCTGGTGAGCAGAGTTGCGATATACACGATCAGCACGCCCGTCAGCACGAACCGTGACAGCACGGAGAATATCATCAACCCGCTGGCGTTCTCGCGGACGACAAGCTCCAGGGCCAGCCCGGCGGTCAGCGGCACCAGGATGAGGAAGGTCCAGCGGCTGCTGGTGGCCATGGAGAAGAACCCCAGTGCGGCCGCGCTGGCGAGAATGACCAGGGCCGTGGCGTTGGAGACCCCGTAGATGCATACGAACAGCAGCAGCAGGGCCACCCCCATGGAGAACGCGGCCAGGAGGGTGGTCCTGCGCAGGCGGCTCATCTTCATGAAATACGATTTCATCCTGGGCGTAATGATGGGCGCGCCTACAACCGGTGTCAAGCGGGTGCCCGGCCTCAGGCCGGCTTAACGGTGATCTCGGAGTAGCCGGGTGTCGCTTCCGTCCATGAGGCGTCGGCGGCCTTGCCACTGGTCGCCTCGTAGAAGCCGGCTATGAAGCCGGCGATGAGCGGCTCGAAGTAGGGGTTGTCGATCCTCACCGTGATGCTTTCGCCGTCCGTCCGCACCTCGGAGCCGTTGCCCATCCCCCTCAGCTGGAGTGTCCTGGCGTAGCGCAGGTATCCCTGCTCGGAGGAGTCAAGGTCCTTCCCCTTCTCGCGGATCACCTGCGCCACCCGGTCCCTCTCGATCTCCATTATCATGTGGGGGATCTCCTCCCCCAGCTCGCCGGCCAGCTCGCCGAAGATGTTGTTCAGGGTCATGACGCCGATGAGTATCACCCGGTGGCCGGTCTTGTCCTCACGGATGACGCCGCGGTCCATGTCGAAGGAGTACTGGTCGCCCAGCGCGAGGGGGGCATGGCAGACCGGGCACAGCTCATAGATGTTGCGCCCGGACAGCGCCGGCCTGGGGACGTAGGAGAAGCGGTCCTCGTACTCGGGGCGCAGGCCCTCGGTCTGCGATACCCGGATGCGAAGGATCCCGTCCGGGTCGTAGTGGAACTCCGCGCCGGCGGTGCAGCCCTCGACGCTCTCGAACGCGCCGCAGATGTCACCGGCTATGCAGGGGCCGTTGAAGGCGTCGGTGACCGCGCCATCCAGGAACTGGTGCCGACGGTACTCCGTCATGACGGCGTTGCCGCTGCCCAGCATGTTCACCTGCTTGGCCAGCTGCTCGTAGACCTTCTTACCGGCGAATTTGCGCACCACCACGCCCTTGACGCCGGACAGCAGCGCCTCCATGAAGTGCCTCGCGCTCTTACGCTTGGCCTCGACGATGATCTGGTCGAGCGGCATCCCGATGCGCTCGGAGATCGAGTCGAGCACGTGGTCGAGCGCGTCGTTGTCGAGGATCACCATCCTGTGTGACGCGTCACGCGCGAGCGAGATGGTCCCGCTCGGGTCCCAGCGGTGCTCGTTGCTGAGCATCCGCGGCACCCCGCACCTCGGACAGTAGCGCATCGTCATGGCACTAGACCTCCGGCCCGGCGATCTTGCTGATGAAGTCATAGGTGTCGCTGAACACCTTGCCCTTCTGCAGGTCGAGCGTCGCCACGTGATAGCAGTTGTCGAGCCAGATGAGGTCCTTGTCGGTGGAGGAGACCCTGTCCAGGATGTACGGGGCGTTTTCCGGCGGCACCACGTGGTCCTCGTGGGCGTGGAATATCCGGATGGGGATGGTGATGCGTCCCAGGTTCTCGCGCACGTCGTCCAGGAGCACCAGGAACTCGGAGAGCGCCGCGGTGTTCAGCTTGTCGTATGCGACCTCCGTGCAGTCGGGGTCCTTGAGGTCGTTTCCCGGTCCGGGGAAGGTCTTCAGGACGTGCTTGAGAACCGGGACGAGCTTCAGCAGCACCTTGTTGGCGCCCGAGGCGATGGTGAGCGCGGGAGCGCTGATCGGGGCGATGCCCGCCAAACGGTCACCGTGGTTCTCCCCAAGGTAGAGGGTGAGGGTACCCCCCATGGAGAGCCCGGAGGCGAAGACCGTATCACACATCGAGGAGATCTCGTCCAGCGCGGTCTCGACGGTGTCGACCCAGTCTCGCCATCCGTACCGGCCCATATCCTTGACGTTAGTGCCATGCCCGGGGAGCCTGGGCCCGAGAACGGTAAGACCCTTCGAGGCCAGGTGCTCGCCCATCGGCTTCAGGCTGGACGTCGTACCGGTGAACCCGTGTATCAGCAGGCAGCCGACCTTTCCGCCCTCGAAGAAGAAGGGCTTGCCGTCCTCCATGACCTCCAGGCCGGGAGGTATGCTCATCGTCTGCAACGACCCCGCCGTGCTCTCGCTCTTGCGGCCCATCATCCCTCCAGGTCAGTCGGTTGTCAGTTGTTGGGGTTCCCGAATATGTCCATGTCCGCGCCGACGGCCCACGACCTCGAATCGGAGACCAGTGAGAAGTCGCCCCAGTACGCGAAGAAGGTGTGCAGGACCTCGAAGAACCAGCGTCGGCTGACGAACGGGTAGAGGCTGTGGCTCCCCGTGGGCACTACGAGCCCCTCAACCATCGGGTTGTCCAGGGCCGCCTCCAGTAGCTCCTCAGCGTCGCGCACGGGCACGATGAAGTCGTCCTCGGCGTGCACTATCAGGCATGGGACCTCGATCTCCCGCACGGCGTTCACGGGGCTGGCCTTGCGGTCCAGCTCCTCGCTCGATATCTCGTAGTACTGGCAGGAGACCTCCCGCGTATAGGTCCTCAGGTCGAAGAACACCCTCGGGCCCGACAGCAGCGTCTTGGCCGCGAGGAGCAAGTGGAAGAAGAAGGCGATCCCGGTGCGCTCCACCGCCGGACGGCCCATGGTCATGACGTGGTCCATTATCCTCGCGCAGTCCGAGAAGCCGTTCAACGCCACGACGCCACCGGAGAGCGGCCCCTCCGCGGGTGCGCGCCCCGCGGCCAGCAGAGTGGACGCCGCCCCCAGGCTCACGCCACAGACGCCGACGGTCGTCACCTGGTCGAGCGATGCCAGGTACTCCGCGGCGGCGAGGATGTCGTCGGACTCCCGGTAGCCCCAGGACGTGGGCGCTTCGCTGAAGCGGCCGGAGTCCCCGAAGTTGCGCAGGTCGAGAGCCAGGACGTGGAAGCCCCACCGGTAGAACGCGCGCACGGCCAGGTCGAGAATCCCGATGGTGTTCTTGCAGGAGTACAGGCCGTGAACCAGGATCAGCGCGGGCCTGGCCCCGGCGTCTTCCTGGAGCGCGAGCATGCCGCACACGGGAGTGCCGTCCCGCGACTCCAGCATGAGCGGCTCGAAGGCGGATGGGTAAGGGTAGACGAGACCGGCGGTGATCCGGTTGGTGTTCAGCGCCATGGGGATGAGGTCGAGAAGGCCGATCAGGGCGCCCGCCAGCGCGCGGGGCATCCTCGCGTGGAACTCCACTCGGCGCAGCGTCTCCATCACCTCGGACATCGTCTTTACTCCCGGGGTGTCGCCCAGGCACTCCGGGACCTCGATCGGGCGCACGCCGGGCCCGCGGAACCGGGCCTTTACGTAGGCGACGACCGCCAGGCAAGCCAGCAGCGGCGCACACGCGCAGAGCAGCATCGATGCCGCTACCGTCCTGCCGACCCGAGGGGCTTCCTTAAGAGAGGTCCTGTCCATATCGCGGCTATTCTATCACAGGGCCGGAGTACCACATGACGAGCGCCGCTCCGCGCGACCGGCGCCGAGAAGGGGCCGTTTTTCTCGTCTGTCCTCGGCCGCGACACAAGTCGGAAGGCCTGAACATCTCTGCGGCCTGCGGAGGCCTTCGAAAAAGACCCCTTCTCGGCGCTCTGGTTATCCTCAGTCGGGATATCTGTATCAGCATGTCCTGATTCATCCTCCGAGCCGGCCGTGCGCCGCTTGTGCAGTACCCACTTCGCATTCAGGTGACAAGCGCGGGGTCGATGAGATAAGTTAGACGCGTTGTGTGAGGCCGAGATCGAGGCGGTAAAAGTTGGCGAAGAAGCCGAAACGGGTGCTGGTTACGGGGGCGGCCGGGTTCATCGGCTCCCACCTGTGCGATGCGCTCCTTGCGAAGGGGTACGCGGTCACGGGCGTGGACAACCTGTTGACCGGCGCGGCCGACAACCTGTCGGCGGCGCGTGAGAGCCCCCTGTTCGTGTTCCAGGAGGCCGATGTTGTGGAACCACTGGATCACGACGTCTCGGTGATATACCACCTGGCCAGCCCGGCCAGCCCGGTCGACTACCTGGAGATGCCGGTCGGTACGATGCTCGCCAACTCGCTGGGAACCCTCAACTGCCTGGAGCTGGCGCGCTCGCTGGAGGCCAGGATGGTGCTGGCCTCGACCAGCGAGGTGTACGGGGACCCGGAGGTATCGCCCCAGGGCGAGGGTTACTTCGGGCACGTGAACCCTACGGGTCCGCGCTCGTGCTACGACGAGTCGAAGCGGTTCGCCGAGGCGCTGTGCATGGCCTACCGGCGCGAGCACGACAGCGAGGTCGTGATCGTGCGCATCTTCAACACCTACGGGCGCCGCATGAGGCCGGACGACGGCAGGGTGATCCCGAACTTCGTGTCCCAGGCGCTCGCCGGAGCGCCTCTCACGGTCTACGGCGACGGCGGCCAGACCCGCAGCTTCTGCCACGTCGACGACATGGTGAAGGGGCTTCTGCTGGCCATGGAGACGCCCGAGGCGGCGGGCGAGATCATCAACATAGGCAACCCCAACGAGATGCGGGTCATAGACCTGGCGGCCCTGGTGAAGCAGAGGACCGGCAGCGACTCGCCGCTGGAGTTCGAGCCTCTCCCCCAGGACGACCCCCGGCAGAGGCGCCCCGACATCACCAGGGCGATGTCCCTTCTTGGCTGGGCCCCCCGGGTGGGCATCGAGGAGGGCCTGGACGACGTCATCGAGTACGTGCGGGGTCTCTCCCCGTGACCGGCGGGCGGGGACCCGTGGCCTGGGAGGCGGCAGGACCCGAGGAGGAGGACCGCTACCGCGAGATAATCCGCGACCGGGTCGAGAACTCGCCCTTCTATCAGCACATGGGCCTGCGGGTCACCGGGCTGGGCCCGGGCCGGGCCACCTTCGAGATGCCGGCCGGCCGGCACCTGTGGAACGTTGGCGGCATAGTCCACGGCGGGGCGATAACCTCCATCGCCGACGCGGCGGCGGGCGTGGCGCTGGCTACGGTCCTCGACGCCCGGACCGAGCGCCCTGTCACCATCGAGCTCAAGCTGAACTTCTGCGCGCCAGTGCGCGAGGGGACGCTAGAGGCCCGGGGGCGGGTGGTCCAGAAGGGGAAGCGCATTGCGGTGAGCGACGTGGAGGTCACGGAGGGCGAGCGGTTGATCGCCAAGGGGCTGGCTACCTACATGATAATCGCGTCAGGCACCGCGGCCGACGCCGAGGGCCCCGCTACCTGAGCTCGACGGACTCCGAGATCTTCTTCCAACCGGCCTTGGTGCCCCCACCGGGCAGACCTCCGTAGGCGATGATGTAAGCCGTGGTCCCGTCGTAGAAGGCGGCGAGGTACAGCTCGACCGACTCGCCCATCTTGCTCATCGTCAGCGAGAGCTGCAGCCCGGACTTTCCGCCGATAGTCACGTCCTTGACGCTGGCGGGCACGGTGACGGTAGCTCCCTGCGCCGCGACCGCGCTCCCCATCTCCGCGGCGGACGCCCTGAGGTTGCTCATCCCCTGGACCCATTGCTCGGGGGTAAGCCCGCTGATGCTCCCCGCCCACAGGACGCTCTTGGAGTCCTCCAGCGCTGTCTCGTCGTTCACCTGCGCCTGCGAGCCCGAGACCAGCGCCTCGTAGCTGATGGGGATGCTCATGGAGGTTTTCTTCATCCCGCCGGGGTATTTAAACGTCAGTGCGGTCTTCGCGCTGTCGTAGGTCTCTGGCGAATTGAGGACCCTCCCTACCAGCCAGTAGCCGCCCAGGAATCCCAGCGCGGTGACGACCAGCACCACGACCGCCTGGACCGAGGCCGGGACGCCGCCGACGCCGGACTTGCGTGCGGGTGCGGCGGGCGGCGGCGGTCCTCCGCCCCACTGCGAGGGAGGAGGCCCTACGGTCCACTGGGACGAAGGCATGCCTCCGGCTGCCGGAGGACCGGCAGCCATCCCAGCCGTGTTCTCGGGTGGAGCAACGACGCCCGGGGCTCCTGCGAAGCTCTGGGAGCAGAGGCTGCAGAACGCTGCGTTCCGGGGATTCTCCGCCCCGCACCTGGGACAGTTCATCTGCGACTCCGCGTGTCAGGCCTCAAATACCCACCCATGTCATTGTTGTCGGGAAAAACCGCCCGGGGGTTAAGCGTCCGGTCCGTGGCCCCTGTCCTGCTCGGAGGCCACCTCCCAGAAGTCCCCGGTCCAGTAGTAGGTAAGTCGCCAGGGATCGCCCAACTCGTCGGTAACGCGCCAGACCTGCCGGGTGAGCCCCTCGAGGCCTTCGGTTTGCTCGACCCAGGTAGCGCGGACACGCTTGACGAGGTGATGCCGTTCACCTGAGTAGAATTCTCGTGGCTCGTTGGCGTAGGAGCACCCGCTGTATGCGATGACGCGGTGTCCCATGTCGGCCACTTCGGGACCGGGACGCCGATCAGTCGTTCACGGTGTCCTGTATCTGCTCCAGCTCCTTGCCGTTGCCCATCTCGGCGGTGGTCATGAGGCCTTCCTCATCCCCCGCGATGAACTTCTCGACCATGTCGCGGGCAACGTCGTCGGCGAACTGGACCGGAGGGGACTTCATGAAGTAGGCCGCGGGCCCCATTAGCGCCCCGGACATGCCCCGGTCCATCGCCAGCTTGCAGCACCGCAGGGCGTCGATGACTATCCCCGCGGAGTTGGGTGAGTCCCAGACCTCCAGCTTGAACTCGAGGTTGAGGGGCACGTCTCCGAAGGTGCGACCCTCGCAGCGGATGTAGGCCCACTTGCGGTCGGTCAGCCAGGACACGTAGTCGGAGGGCCCGATGTGCACGCATCCGCTCTCTATATGATGGTCGAGCTGGGAGACCACCGCGTTGGTCTTGGAGATCTTCTTGGACTCGAGCCTGTCGCGCTCGAGCATGTTCTTGAAGTCCATGTTGCCGCCGATGTTGAGCTGGCTGGTGCGCTCGAGGACCACCCCGCGGTCGTTGAACAGCTTGGCCAGCACCCTGTGCACGATGGTCGCGCCCACCTGGCTCTTTATGTCGTCCCCCACGATGGGAACGCCGGCCTTGCGGAACTTGCCCTGCCAGATCTCCTCGTTGGCGATGAAGACCGGTATGCAGTTGACCACGCCGCAGCCGGCCTCCAGGGCTTCCCTGACGTAGAAGCGCGTCGCGTCCTCGCTTCCGACCGGCAGATAGTTGATGAGCACGTCGGCGCCGCAGTCGGCAAGCGTCGATGCCACTTCGACCACCGGGGCGCTGCTCTCGGTCACGGTCTCCCTGTAGTAGCGGCCCATGCCGTCCAGCGTGGGGCCCCGCTTCACCTCCACCCCCAGGCCCGGCACCTCGGAGAACCGGAAGGTGTTGTTGGGCTCGGAGAATATCGCCTCGGAGAGGTCCGTCCCCACCTTGCTCGCGTCCGCGTCGAACGCGGCCACGAACTTGATGTCACTGATGTGGTAGGGACCGATGTTCACGTGCATGATGCCGGGGATCATGTCCCCCTCCCGCGCGTTGCGGTAGTACTCGACCCCCTGAACCAGGGAGGAAGCGCAGTTGCCCACCCCTACTATGGCGACCCTGACCTCTGACATCTCCATTGCCTCCTAATCCAGCCCCGGGGGCCTTCTAGGCGCTCGAGGCGGCGCTCATCCGCCCCTTCTCGCCCTCTGTGTCCGCCTTCTTCTCACGCTTCCGCTTCGCGGATATCTCGTCTCGCTTCTCGATGGTTTCGCGCTCGTGCGCCATCAGCCTGTCCAGCCATCTTATGTCGCTGCGCGCCTGGTCGACCTTGTGCCTCAGCAGGCCCGTGCGATAGCGATCCTCGTCCTTGTGGCCCGAGCGGTAAGCCTTGAACTCGGCCACCTGCGCCTCCAGCACCTCGCGCCTCTTCTGCAGCAGCGAAAGTCGCGTCTCCGGGTCGAGGTACTGGAAGAACGCCATCCGCAGGTCGAAGCTCTCGGTGTCCACGACCGAGGCCGCCGCCGCGTCGTCGGCCAGCCGCCTCATGAACTCGGCCTCGCCGCTCGCGGTGATCCTGTACACGTTACGGTTGCGCGTCTTCTCCTTGACCAGGTACGCCCTCTCGATGGCGCCGGACTTCTCCAGCCGCTTCAGGGCGGGGTACAGCGAGCCGTAGCTCACGGTCCAGAAGTGACCAAGCATGTAGCTGAGCCTCTTCTTCAGCTCGTATCCGTGCATGGGCCGCTCTTTCAGCAGTCCCAGGATCGCCAGCTCCAGCACCGTCTGCCGCCTTTCATACTGCGCGGTCGCCTAATGTATCAAATCGATATATCGTTGGCAAGTATATATCGATTCGATATAAGCGTCAACATCAAGAGGGTCAACATCAAGAGGGTCAAACCTGAGATTTTGCATAATTTGCGTTTCAGGTCTGACCCAAAATGCAAGAAATGCAAAAAACCAGGTTTGACCCCCTGAGCCCCCCTGAGGGATGCCAATGTGCCCTCATGCCGCGTCTGCTAGAATCCGAAGTACTATAGGAGCGATGTTTACGAGTCCGGAGGAACGCCGGTGGAGCACGCGGCGGCACACGACAAGACCAGGCTCCTGGTGGATAACATCGAGAGCGTGATAAAGGGTAAGCGCAGGACTGTGGAGCTGGCTAGCATCGCGCTGCTGAGCGGCGGCCAGCTTCTCATCGAGGACGTGCCCGGCGTGGGCAAGACGATGCTCGCGCGCGCGCTTGCCCGCTCCATCGCAGGCAGTTTCCAGCGCATACAGTTCACCCCGGACCTCCTGCCGTCCGACGTGACGGGGGTCTCCATCTACAACCAGAAGACGGGTGAGTTCCAGTTCCAGCCGGGCCCGATCTTCGCCAACATCGTGCTCATCGACGAGATAAACCGCACAACCCCGCGTACCCAGTCGAGCCTTCTCGAGGCTATGGAGGAGCACCAGGTCACGGTGGATGGGCGGACCCGCCGGCTGCCCGACCCCTTCTTCGTGATGGCCACGCAGAACCCGATCGAGTTCTACGGGACGTATCCCCTGCCCGAGGGCCAGCGGGACCGGTTCATGGTATCGGTCGGCCTGGGATACCCCTCGTTCGACACCGAGAAAGAGATAGCGAACGACCAGATGATCAGCCATCCCATCGGCAACCTGGACCCGGTTCTATCGCTGGGTGAGATCATCGAGCTGCAGCAGGTGGTGCGCACGGTGCACCTCGAACCGGAGGTGCTCGACTACGCGGTATCGATCGTGCACGCCACGCGGAACCACGCGGGTCTCCTGCTGGGAGCAAGCCCGCGGGGGAGCCTGGCGCTGGCCAGGGGCTCGCAGGCCGCCGCGCTCGTGGAGGGGAGAGACTACGTGCTCCCCGATGACGTGAAGGCCATGGCGCCGTGGGTCCTTCCCCACCGTTTCATCACCCGGGAGCGATCCCGTACGTCCAGCTCCGAGGCCGCCGCCATCCTGAGGGAGATACTCGAGGGCGTACCCGTTCCCGTTGGGGCGCCCCGCCGGGGCGATTGAAGTGAGGCGGCGCGCGCTGGTAACCGTCCTTGTCGCAGTGGCCCTGCTTCTCATCGCCGCCACGATCAGGTCAGGATGGCTGTACCTCGTCGCCAGCGCCCTGCTCGCCCTGGTGGTGCTGGGCGGCGTGAGCGGCCGGGCCGCGGTGCGCCGGATCGCGCTGGAGCGGACCACTCCAGGGGAGGTCTTCGAGGGGGAGCCGTTCACCGCCCGGCTCAGGCTGTCCAACCGGGGCCGGCTGGCTTCAGCGCTGGTCAAGGTGACGGACAGGCAGTTTGCGGGCAGGCACCCGGGCTTGGCCGAGAGCATCCAGGCCCGCCGCGAGCGGTACCTGGAGTCGGTGCGGACCGGGGAGCCCGAGGCAAGGAAACCGCGCGAGCGGGGAACCCGTTCGGTGGCCGTGGAGAGGCTCGATCCCGGGGAAGAGGTCGAGGCCGCATACGAGCTCACCGCGCCGCGCAGGGGGATGTACCCGCGGTCCGCCATGGACATGGAGGCGGGAGGTCTGTTCGGAAGCGCGAGATGGCGCCGCCGCCTCCGGGTCGAGGACAGCGTGCTGGTCTTCCCGAGGATCGTGCCCATAGAGTGGTTCCCGCTCGAGCGCAGGACCTCGGCACCGACCGCCGATTCCTTCGAGTGGGCGCGCAAGGGCATCGGCCAGGATTACTTCGGGGTCCGGGAGTACGCGAGCGGGGACTCGCTGCGCCACATCCACTGGAAGTCCAGCGCCCGCCAGGGCCGGCTGATAGTGAAGGAGTACCAGCAGGAGTTCAGGCCCACAGCGGGCCTGGTGGTGGCGCTGTTCCCGCCCGGTTCCCAAGACCCGGACGTCAACAGCCTGGAGGACGGTTTGAGGGCGGCAGCCTCGATCGCCGGCTACCTGCACGCCGCGGGGATACCGCCGTGGATGGTGGTCCCGGACGGTGGGTCCCTGCGCTTCATCGAGCCAAGGTCACTGTTCGACAGCCTGGAGCCCCTGGCCCTCTACCGGGCACCGGACGGGGGCGACCACCTGGAGGTGCTGCGGCAGACGCTGCAGTTCGCGAGGGTGGCGGCCTCGCCCGGGTCGTCCCTTGCGCTGGTGACCAACCTGCCGGCCGAACCCGTGCTGCCCCTGCTGGAGGGAATCGATGGGAACACCGGCCTTACCGCGGTCCTGGTCCTCGACGAGTCGTACGGGCCAGGCTGGGATGCCGGGCTGGCCGAGGCGCGCCGCCGACAGGTGTGCATGCTGGCCGGCGCGAACCTGAACCTGCTGGCGGTCGTCCAGGGTATGGAGTTGAGCAGTTGTTTGAGCGAGCCGTTGAGCGTTATCGCCTGATAAACAGGCCCGGCATAGCCGAGGAGTCGGTCCCCTTCCGGGTGGCCGTCCTGATCACCGTGCTCATAAGCGTGGCGGCGGCTGTGGCCTACGGCGGCGTGGGAGCCGCTCAGGGCGCGTTCATCATCGTGGGCATCGTCATCGGCTTCTACTACTCCTACCGGGTCCGTCACCGCTCCAACGTCCTTATGAAGTTCATCCTCAGCGTGCTGCTGCTGGTGGTGTTCGCGCTCTTCTGGACCGAGCTGGGCGGCTCCGTGCACGACCTGAGATACCCGCTGGTCCGGCTGTTCCTGTGGCTGCAGGTGCTGCACTCGTTCGACCTGCCGACGCGGCGAGACCTCGACTTCTCCATAGTGAGTGCCGCGATCCTGATAGCATTCGCCGGGTCGCTCAGCATTTCAAACGACTTCCTCTACTTCCTGGTGCCGTTCTTCATAGCCGGCCTTACCGCGCTGTACCTGGGTCATCGCTCCGACCTGAAGGGGAACTCCGACGTCTACATCCCGGCGGGCCGCCGGCGCTGGCCGGTCCGCGGGTTTACCGTAGCCGGGCTGGTGATGGTGCCCGTGACCCTGGTGTTCTTCATGGCGCTGCCGAGGCTCCCCGGCTTCAACTCCAACTACCTGCCGGTGAGCGGATCGGAGAACAGGCCGGCGTCGTTCGACGAGAACGTGGTGCGCAATCCCGGTTACGGTCAGATACCGGAGAAGTTCCCCGAGCGGCCCCTGCCGTTCAACCCGGACGCGTACTGGGGGTTCAACAACTACCTGGACCTGCGCGTGCGAGGCGTTCCCCGGGACGTAACGGTCATGAAGGTCCGGTCCTCCGAGCCGTCCTACTGGCGTTCGACGGCGTTCGACAGGTACATCGGCAACGGCTGGGAGAACACGGACAAGACGCTCGAGGAGATAAACTCCAACCAGCTCCCGCTGAACATCGGCTACCCGGGGGAGCCCCCCCGCTACGCCTACCGCGAGCTGGTGCAGACCTTCTTCGTCGAGCGCCTGCTGCCGAACACCCTCTTCGCTGCGTACCTGCCCCGGGACGTGTTCTTCCCGACGCGGGTGCTGAAGGTGGACAGGCTGTTCACGGTGCTGACCCCCGTGGCGCTCGACCCCGGCCTGGTCTACACGGTGGTATCGGACGTGAGCACGGCCACCCCGGAGGCGCTGCGGTCCGCCCACGGGCGCGGCTTCTACCCTAAGGGCATGAAAGAGCAGTATACCCAGCTGCCGGAGATGTCCCCCCGCGTCGCCGAGCTTGCGCTCGAGGTGACCAAGGACCAGGTCACCGACTACGACAAGGTGCAGGCGCTCCTCGAGTACCTGCAGAAGACCTACCCCTACGACCTCGATACCCCCAAGCAGGCTGACGGCGAGAACACGGTGGAGTTCTTCCTGTTCGACGAGAAGCGCGGCTACTGCGAGCACTTCGCAACGGCGCTGGCCGTGATGTGTCGGACCCAGGGGATCCCCACGCGGCTGGCGGTCGGCTTTGACTCGGGCGACTTCAACCCCCTTACGGGGTACTACGAGGTCAGCATGAGGGACGCCCATGCCTGGGTTGAGGTGTACTTCCCGATCTTCGGCTGGATCTCATTCGATCCCACACCGGGGTGGAGCAGCCCGCAGGCCCTGCCGACACAGGATACGACCTGGTCCGGCTTCACCATGCTCAGGCGGCTCGGCCGCGCGATCGCCGGCGTCTTCCCCGACAGCTGGGGCAACGCCCTGAAGGCCGGATTCCGGGGCGTCGGCGATGCGCTGGGGGCCGCTGCCGCCGCGATCCTGCGGTTCTGGCCGCTGGCGCTGCTGGCGGCGCTCCTGGTGGCGGGCGGGTACTACCTTGCGGGCAGGAAGAGGCACAGGTCCTCGCGCGCCGGCCCGGATGAGGGCGAGCCGGCGGACCCGCGCATGAAGGCCGCCGCTCTCTTCTCCAGGATGTCCGACGCGCTCGCGGGCGCCGGGCTCGCGAGGGCTCCCGCGCAGACACCCAGGGAGTACGCCCTGTTCGTCGATCACGCCCTGGGAGGGACGATGGCGGGCAGCGCCGCCGCGCTGTTCAACCGTGCGTTCTTCGGGGCCGACCCCACGGACGCGGTGTTGGCCGACCTCGAGACCGCAGTAGAAGAAGTGATTAATAGCTGGTGCCAGGCACATTAGCACTGGATTATTAGTCCCATTGTCCCCCTGGCAAGAAGTCATCCAGGCTAATACTTTTGGGCTAATGTGCCTGGCACCATATTAGAGGCGCTCCACCACCGTCGCTATGCCCTGGCCCCCTCCGATGCAGAGGGTCGCCAGGCCGGTGGAGCGGTCCCTGTCACGCAGGACCTCCAGGACGTTGATCAGCACCCGCGCGCCTGAAGCCCCCACAGGGTGCCCGTACGCCACCGCACCTCCCCACACGTTCGCGTTCTCCCGGTCGACCCCGAGCTCACGCTCGCAGTAGATATACTGGGCGCTGAACGCCTCGTTGACCTCCCAGGCGTCCACGTCCTCCACCTTCATGCCAGCCCGCTCCAGAGCCTTGCGGGACGCCGGCACAGGGCCCATCCCCATGTAGGCCGGGTCGACGGCGGCCGTGGCGAAGGAGAGCACCTTCGCGATGGGCTTTATGCCCATCTCGCGGGCCTTCGACTCCGCCATCACTACCACCGCCGCGCAGCCGTCGTTTATCCCGGAGGCGTTTCCCGCCGTAACCGAGCCGCCGTCCTTCTTGAAAGCGGGAGGCAGCCCGGCGAGCTGCTCGAGGGTCGTGTCCTTGGGGTGCTCGTCGGTGTCGAAGACGAACGAGCCCTTTCGGCTCTTGACCTCGATCGGCGTGATCTGCTGCTTCAGCTTGCCGTCCCTGATGGCCGTCAGGGCCCGCTGGTTGGACAGCAGGGCGTGCTCGTCCTGGTCCTCGCGCGAGATGCCGAACTTCGAGGCGATGTTCTCGGCGGTCATGCCCATCATCAGGTCCGTGGTGGGGTCCTTGAGCACCTCCCAGAGGCTGTCGGTCAGGACCGTGTCACGCATGCGCAATCCGAAGCGGGCGTCCTTGGTGAGGTAGGGGGCCATGCTCATGTTGTCCACGCCGCCGGCGAGTATGATCTGGTCCTCGCCCAGCATTATCTGCCGGCAGCCGGCGTGTATGGCCTCCATGCCCGAGCCGCAGCCGCGGATGGTGCAGTGGCACGGGACTGTGTCGGGCACACCCGCCTGCAGCGCACCGCCGCGAGCGACGAGGTTGTTCTCATCTGTGCGGGTGAGCACCTGTCCGATCACCACGGCGTCGAGCTGATCCGCCCCGATACCTGCCCTGGTGAGTACCTCGGGGATGACGTGCGCTACCAGGTCTGTCGGGCTGACCGTCTTCAGCGAGCCTCCGAAGCTGCCGAAGGCGGTCCGTGCCCCGGCGACTATGACGGCGTTCTCCACTTGAGCCTCCTTGTCTAAGCCGGGGATACTCCCGGCACCCGTGTCCTTTGACGATCCGGTGTATTTTAACTTTCGGGTGAAAGCGGGGGCAATGACGGGAGTCCGGTAAAACAAAAACGCGGCGCCCTCGCAGGGCGCCGCGCCAACGTTCTCCCGGTCGTCAGCAGCTCAGCCAGGGAAACAGCGCCTCGTCTGTCTCCGGGTGCGAGAGCTCGACCGTCTTGGTAATGATGTCGGCATAGCTGTAAGAGACGCGCTGGCTCGGTGAGGCCTTGGTCTCGATCCTTACCACGAACAGGTGCGGGTATGTCTCCTCGAGGACCGCCATGTTCTCGATGACGACCTTGCGGCCTTTGTTTGCGCGTACCTTGACCTTCGCACCGATACGCTCGCTGAGGTCTTCGCGGATCCTTTTCATCACGTTCATCTGCAGGGGCTCGGTGTTCCTCAAGGTCGTCTCCCTTTCCTCCCGGCCAGATGGGTAAAAAACGGTTCGGTTATTATACTCCAATTGCCAAAAACTGTCAAGATAATTGTCCCTTTTTCCGGTAAAAGCGAGGTATCAGGGAGGGCTTCCGACTATGTCAGCATACACCCGCTGCACGGTGACCGTAATGACGACGGTCAATCGGTGGAGGGGTCCAGGTTTCTTTCGCGCTCAGACCGGCGTTCCACAGCGGGTACAGAAGTGCTTGCCCGGCTTGAGCACGCCACCACATTTCTTGCACACACCGGGCCCCGAGGGTGCGGCCTGCGCCGCAGGCGCCGACGGTGCCTCGACCGCGGGAGTCCCGGGTGGGCTCGGTGCGGACGGCCCCGCGGCGGTTCCGGCCGCCACATCGACGGGCTTCCGGGTCACCACGAAGGCCAGCATCCCCGCGAACAGCACCGCGAGGACACCGAAGACCGCCGAGAGCATGAGCTTGTTCTGGCTGACGAACCCGTAAGTGGTGCTCGCAGGCGGCATCTCGTACTTGATCGCCTTGTCTCCGGAGTCGTACCGGCCGTTGGTTGCCTCCTTGGGCAACAGCACGGTGGTCGTGGTTTTGATCTCCTGGTCCGTGAATAGCGTGAACTCGCTGTTGACGTTCGACTGTTCCTCGAACACGAACTTGCCGCCCGACTCCTCGGTGGGCTTGTCCGCATACCCGTACAGGCAGAACTCGCCCTCGGTGCAGTAGGCGAGCCCCGGCTTGTCGTAGGTTATGACCACGGAGTTCGATTTGTCCTCCAGGTCGACGTTGAAGTCCATGACCTCGCCGGTCAGGTCCTCCGCCATGTACCGCCGGGTGAGGAAGCCCCGCTTGTCCTTCTGGACGTCCTTTATCGCTTTGAAGTCATCCTTGGAGTACTTGACCGTGTCCACGACGTGCCCGTCACCGACGCTGTTCACCGTTATCCGGTAGTCCTCGGTGATCGTCGGCGTCTCGGCCGCGAGGCCGCTCGCGACGAGTCCGAGCAGCAGAAGGCATACTGGCGTGAGCGCCGCCAGCGTCCGGATGACCCTCCGAGATCGTCTGGTGTCTACCATGACGGCATCACCCCCTGCTTCCACCAGTACTCCGGGTCGATGAAGATGATGGTTCCTTCCTCCTGAGCACGGTCCAGCGTATCCTTGGCGACGGTGATGCACTCGTCCGGCGTCACGTCAGGTCCGGTCACGCCGGGGAAGTGGCTCAGCGTGTACTCCTTGTCGAGGAAGGTGGACTCTATGGCGTACATGTCGCCGTTCGCGAGCTCGACAACCGGGATTGCGTGTCCCGGTATCAGCGCTACATACGACTTGACACCGACGGCCTCCATGAGCGCACTCACGGCGATGGCCAGGTCCAGGCAGGTGCCCGCCCTGCGCTCGATGGTGTCCTTCGGGTACTGGACGTACTGCGCGGCCGAGCCCGCCCAGAACGCATCGGGCTCCTGGATGTATTTGACCCCCTGGTTGCGCAGAGAGAGGAACGCGCGCTTGAACGCCTCGTAGGCGTCGTCGTCGCTGGTCTGGGTCTCGAGGCCTCCGGCCGAGGCGTTTGCGAAGGCCTTGGTGACCTCCTCATTGGGGGTGATGAACGCCGCGATGAAACGGTAGTTGTCGAAGGCGTCCGAGAAAGTGACGATGTCCTTCTCGGGCAGACTCGTGAAGATGAAGTCGTTCCTTCCCAGCAGGTAGACCTTCTGGTTGTCCTCCCGGGCCTGGTTGAGCCCCCTGTAGGAGTACTTCATGGTGAGCTCGACCGGGGTCTTGGTGGTTATCGCCTGTACCTTGGCCGGGTCCATGGGGGGCCAGCAGTAGTCGCGGACGGTCTGCCCCGGCCTTATCTCCGGGTACTCCTCGCCCGAGTTCCAGTCGGACAGGTCGCCCAGCTTGTAGGAGATCTTGAAGTCGTAGGCCGGCATCTTGCCCACGTTCTTGATGATGGTCTTGGCGACCCACATGTTCTGGCTGTCGTCTCCATACACCTTGTAGGCGCAGGTGAGAATCTCTTTCCTGGTGATGAGATCGACGTCCAGCTTGACCTTCGAGGGACTGTACGCCGTGCCGGGGCTGGTCACGACGATCACGAACATGACCGCGGAGCCGAACATGAGGACGGACAGCAGCACCGCCAGCAACACCTTGAGCTTCCCGCTCATGGCGACTCCTTTCGAGCCTCGCCGGAGTGTCGCGGTGCGTGTGCCGGTCGAACGGATCGACCGCGTGCAAGGCGCAACCCCGTCACAAGGCCTGCATGGGCCATCGGACTTCTTCGACCGATTTAGACTACCACAGGCGGCTGGCGCTGAAAACGAACGATATCAATGGTCAATCCGCGGCGTGCTCCCACCAGTCACGGGCTCCGGCGATCACCTGCTCCAGGGGAGAGGTCTCCAGGCCGAGCTCGCTTGATGCCTTGGCGCTGCTGTAGTAGAGCTCGCGCGAAGCGATCTCTCCGGCGAGCCTGTCGGAGCGGTGGCCGGAGAGCCTCCCGCGCCGCGGATCGCGGCCGGCCGGGGAAGGACCCTCAGGCCGACGGGGCGCTTCCCCCCGGGTCATCAACGCGAACAACTCCCGGTAGGCGACGTTCCGGCCGCCCAGAATGTAGCACCGGCCCGCGACGCCGCGCCCCAGGGCTTTCAAGGTCGCGCGGGCCGCGTCGGCGGCGCCCACCACGTTGACACCCCCCGGCGGGGCTTCCCCGCCCGTGGCGGCCCGCTCGAACAGCGCCGAGCAGAGCGTTCCACCGGGGTCGTGGTCCCCAAGGACCACGGTCGGGTTGACCACGACCGCGGCGACCTTCTCCGAGTCGCAGAAGCGCAGCACGTTGTCCTGCGCCTGCTTCGCGGATCTCAGGCAGTCCAGTCCGAAGAGCGGGCGGGTCCGGGGCACCTGCTCGTCGCCGGGCTCGGTGAGACTTCCCGGCTCGAACGAGAAAGCGGTGCCCGCGTGCACCAGGCGCTCGACGCCGCAGCGGGACATCGCGACCAGGAGGTTACCGGTCGTCTCCAGGCTCTCCCGGGCCTCGCCCGGGGGCCACGCCTGCCGGCAGAAACCGTAGTCGAACACGGCGTTGACACCGGCCAGCGCGCCGATTAGGGATTCGGGATCGCATCCGCCGGGACTGGTCTCGATGCCAAGCCCCTCCAGGTCACCTCCGCCGGCTTCCGCCTCGGGGACGCGTACCGAGAACCCGTCATCGAGCAGGGCCAGGCACAGGTGGTATCCGAACGCGCTCCCCGCGCCGGTAACCAGGACTTTCAACGAGCCTCCCCTGCCGGCATCAACGGGCCGGGGGCAGGCTCACAGGCCGGCACCGCACTCCCCGCAGAACGCGGCCCCTTCCTCCTCGGAGGCGGTCCCGCAGGACGGGCAGGCTTTCGCCGCCGGAATGGCGGACGGCGCCGGCTCCGGGGCGCTCGCCCCGGGTGCCGGGGGTGGAGCAGGTGCCGGGGGTGGAGCCGGTGCGGGTGGAGGGGTGGGAGCGGGTGGTGGGCCGGGAGCCGGCGGCGCGGCGGGAGCGGGTGGAGCCGCCGCGGCCGGCGGCGCGTCTATCGGCTGGCCGCACTCCCCGCAGAACCTCGCGGCGGGAGCAAGCGGCCTTCCGCAGTTCGGGCAGGCCGCCTGGGGAGCGGGCG
>JAHJCO010000032.1 GCA_018831265.1 Actinomycetota bacterium | reverse complement strand
ATACCTTTCTGGCTGGCGAGCTTGCCCATCAGCGTTCCCATCGGGCTCTTCATGGGGAGCACCATGGTGGCGCCCAGGATCATAGCGGCCAGCATGAGCATGATGACCACTATGTTGACTACTCCCTGCATTCCCCGCGACGCAAAGATCACTGCGGGCCTCCACGCCTCGAGCCGGCACCGGTCGTGCGGGAGTGCAGTCCGACCTCCCATATCCAACGCTCGATGGGCGGACCGGTGGCATGGCTGACAAAACCGGGAACCTGGAGTGCGTTTCGATGAGGATATTCCGGTCTTGAACCCACGTCTCCCGCGACCCTCGGCTGGCCATTCACCGCTTCTTGATCTACCACTCTCATGCCGCGCTCCAATTAATAGAACGTATGTTCTATACTAGCGTTCTATATAGCATCCATTTACGAAAATGTCAAGTTTCATTCAGGTTTTCCCGTGCTTGACCGCCCAGTGATCATGGAGTAGATTTAAACAAACGTTCAAAACAGCGATTCGAGAGGATTCTGAGTTATGCCGACCCGGAGAGCGGGCATGAAGGAAGGCGAGGGACGGGTCAGGGACCCGGGTGCCAGGCGCCAGAACATAGTCAGCGCCGCCCTGCAGCTGTTCGCGCAGAAGGGCGTAGCGGCCACGTCCATCCGCGACATCTCCTCGCTCGCGGGCGAGAGCATCAGCACCGTCTATTACTATTTCGACGACAAGGACGACCTTTTCCGCAGCGTGATGATCGAGGCGACAATCAGCAACATGGCGCCCGTCATGGAGGCTGAGAACGACACGGGAGGCAGCTCGCTGGACCGCCTTCGGCGGATACTTGAAGCGTATCTGGATTTCATCATCCAGCACCGGGAACCTGCGATGATGCTCGTCCGCGGCCTGCTGCGCGTGCTGGAGTACGAGGACACACCGTTCATGCATGTTATGGCAGACCGCTTCAAGGTCATCGAGGACATACTCGAGGAAGGCCGACGGAAGGGTGAGCTGGCCGACATCGATACCACGCTGTTCGCCTACAGCTTCCTCGGCCAGGCTGTCACGCTCTTCTTCGCGAACCTGGTCGCGGAGACCGTGGAAGACTGGCCATACCGGGCGTACAGCAGGGAGGAACTGCTGGCGTTCGCCGAACGCACACTGTTAGCGGCACTCGAGGTCGAGCCGGAGGGCGGGTAGGGACGATCAGGCCCTTATGCCCTCGAACACCAGGTCCTTTATCTCCCCGGTCGCGGTGCGTAACCGCTCGGGAGCGAAGCTGTCCACCCCCGTGATCATCGTCAGCACGTGACCCGCGAAGAAGTAGAAGACGGTCAGTCCGAACACGTTGTATACGAGGAGAGACAGGTCCAGGTCGCGAATAGCGGGGCCCGCCTCGTCCTCCAGCGGACCCAGCATCCCCTCGAACATCGGTGCCAGGACCTGCGGTATCAGCTCGTCGTAGAGCAGGCCCTTGAAGAGCAGGGTCTCCTGGGCGATTATTCGCGGCGCCATCGGGTGCTCGGCCCAGTACTCCATCAGCAGATCCACCATCAGGCTGACCTTCGCCTCGATCCCCTCCGCGCCGGCCATGGGCTCCAGTATCTTCGACCCCAGACCCTCGTAGATGTTCCGGATCATGGAGTCGTAGATCTCCTGCTTGTTGCTGAAGTGGTAGTAGAGCCCCGGGGTCCGGATATCGACCCGCTCTGCGATCTCGCGGACGGTCGCGCCCTTGAACCCTTTCTCGGCGAAGACCTCCTCCGCCGCCCTCAGGATCTGCTCGCGCTTGGAGTCCGGTCTCATGGCAGTTCCAGTCGCTGGATTCATGGCTGTGTACGCCCACAAGTTAGCACACCAAGGGTGCACGCGGAAAGGACGGGCTGGTCGTGCCCGACGCTCTCCCTCCAGGAGATAAAGAGAGGCGGTCCCCCTCACCCCGACCCTCTCCCGCCAGGGGAGAGGGAGGAATCGGCACCCTGACCCTCCCTCCTCGAGGGGGAGGGAGAAATCACGGGCCCGGCTGGGCCGGGCGCATCCGGGTCACGACCCTGTAGACGAGGTCCAGGAACGCCCCGGTCACCAGGCGCGACACCCTGTTCGAGTAGTAAGCGAGCTTCGCCACCCAGGTGTGGACCACCATCCTGCGGTCCCGCCTGAGCGCCTTCACCGCGAAGCGTGCCAGGCTGTCGGGGGTCGTGGAAACCAGTGGCAGCACGCGCTGCAGGAACTCCCTTCTCCTGGAGGTGTCGTCGTAGCCTTTCATATCCGTCGCGTCGAGGAACGGGGTCCTTGTTATCCCCGGGCACACCAGGGTCACCCTGATGCCGTATCGCTTCACCTCGGCAGCGAGCGCCTCGGTGTAGGCGACGACGGCGTGCTTGGAGGCGCAGTAGGCTCCCATGCTGGGAAAAGACACCAGGCCGAACCCCGAGGCGATGTTCATGATCCGCCCCGTCCCCGCGGCCTTCATGCCGGGGAGGAACGCCTGCACCATGTTGATGGTCCCGAACATGTTCACGTCGAACAGAAGGTGCCAATCGGCCATCGTGGTGTGCTCGAGGTCGGCGGTGAACCCCAGCCCCGCGCAATTCACCAGTACCCCCGGGCTGACCCCGGAGGCGAGGGCCCCGACCTGTTCAGAGTCCGTGATATCGACCGTGTGGCATTCGGCGGCACTTCCCAGCCCGCGTACCTCGCCCGCCGTCCGCTCCAGCCCATCCGGGTTGATGTCCACGAGCACGAGGTCGCAGCCCTGCCGCGCGAACTCCAACGCCAGGCAGTGCCCCATGCCGCTGGCCGCTCCCGTCACCAGCACCGTCTGCCCGGTAAGACCACCCATCTGAACACCTCCATGTCCGTCTACGAAGCCCTGGCCCCGGATTCCATCTCGTCGGGGAAAACGTACTCGCCCTGCATCTCCTTGAGCACCTCTATTATGCGCTCGGCGGCCGTGATGTTCCGGACCAGGTCGCTTATCTTGCCCTTGACCTTGATCTGCCTGGTCATGAGCACCGCCTTCTTGATGTCCAGTTTCCCGGTAGCGACTTCCTTCCATGCGGGGTAGGACCCGGACAGCTCGTAGACCGCATCCACCTGCTCGCCCGGCTCACAGACGCGCCACTCCCGAATACTACCCCTGTAAGGGTCGAAGTAGAACACGCGGTCCTTCGCCAGTATCTCATGCACCGAAGGGTCGGCGAAGCACCTGAACACCAGCGAGCCCTCGTAATCCGCCGCCAGTTGCCTGTACTTCTCGTCTTCGTTCAGCCTCTGCATGAAGCTGTCCAGCCACTCGTCGGTCCCGAATAGTATAGTCATCTCGAACACCCCTTTCTCAGGCGCAACTTGAGCCCGGGCTCTCAGCCCGGGACCCTGCGGGGCCAAGAGCCCCGCTTCAATCAGCCATGGTAGCGCCGGTTTTCACCCCGTACCGGCTCTTGCCCACGTAGAACTCCTCGTCGTCGGTGGGGACGGAGAGCCCCATCTTTACGCGCGCCGCTTTCATCTTATCCTTCTGGTGCTCGTACAGCTTCGCCAGGGGCAGCGGCAGCGGGCCGCCGTTGAAGCCCCCGAGCCACGACCAGTATTTCCAGTGCATGAAGTTGTAGTTGCCCTCGTACACCGTGTAGTCGAGGAACCCCCTTATGAGGTCCTCGTAGCCCTCGAACACCTTCCAGTAGATGTCCATGGCCCTGTCGTACTCCCCCTCGATCAGCAGGTTCATGTAGTCGACCATGTAGAGGTGGTCCAGGTCCTGCAGCACCTCGTACGGACCGTTGCCCGCCCACTGCTGCCCGTACTCCGGCACGTAGGTGTTCCAGTACTCGGGGTACGGGGCGTTGAGCAGCACCTTGTCACCGTAGCGCTTGAAGCACTCCGAGGAGTGGGCGACGTTGATGACGCCCAGCTTCACAGCTACCACGTTCTCTATGTCGGCGAGGCGTCCTATCAGCTGCGGCGAGAAGGTGCTGGAGTGGAACCTCTCCAGGTTGTACTTGTGGGTGGCGAATATGGTGACCGCGAGGTCCACCTGCTCGCAGACCGCCTCGGTGAACTCGACCACCTCCTGCTCGCTCTTGAAGCGCTGGAAGGGCGGGTAGGCGAGCATGATGACGTCGAAGCCCATCTCATCAGCCAGCTTCGCCGCTGCCAGCGTATCGTCGAAGGTGTTCTGGCTGACGTAGGCGTCGATCAGTATCTCGTCGCCCGCCTCGTCGAGGGCGATCTCCCAGAACTCGCGCACCAGGTACTCCATCATCATCCAGGGAAGGCCTTCCACAGCCGCGCCGGTCATGAAGAAGCCGTGTTTCTTGCACATCCGCACGTCGTGTCTTATGCCCTCCTCGTCGAGGTTCCAGGTGGAGCCGCCGTCCGGGAACCTCTCCTCCATGAGGGACGGCATCAGCACGTTCTCGAGCCCCCGGAACTTCTCCCGGGCCCAGTCCTTGGCCTCCGCCTTCGTGTAGTCGCGCATGGTCCTCCCTCCTTCCGGGGCGGCTAGAGCCGCTCCACGACGTCCTGTCGCTGTATCTCGTTCGGGCCCTCGAATATCTGCGTCACCTTGACGTCGCGCATCAGCTTCTCCACGGGATAGTCCTTCATGTAGCCGTAACCCCCGAAGATGCTCACCGCCTCGGTGCAGATCTTCATGGCCATATCGGTGCAGTGGTACTTGGCCATGCACGACAGGCGGAAGCGTTCCTCGGGCTCCAGGTCGAACTGCAGCGAGGTCCAGGCCGCCTTGTAGGCTAGAGCCCTCCCGGCCTCGATCATGGTCGCCATGTCGGCGAGCTTGAAGCCGATGCCCTGGTGCTCGATGATTGGCCTGCCGGTCTGCACGCGCTCTTTCGCATAGGCGAGAGCCTCCTCGAAGGCCGCCCGCGCTATGCCGATAGCCAGCAGTCCGACGGCCCACCGTGTGAAGATCATGGCGAACTCGACGTACTCCATCCCCATCCCCTCCTCGCCGAGGAGGTTCTCGTGGGGGATCAGTACATCGTCGAAGCTGACCTCCGCGGTCTGAGAGCTCCTGAACCCCATCTTGTCCTCGATGCGCCCGGTCGAGACCCCGGGCAGGTCGCCCGGGACGACGAAGCAGGCGGACGCCGACGCGCCGGCGTCGGGATCAGAGGTGGCTATCACGATGTAGAGGCCGGCGTTGCCCCCGTTGGTGATGAAGCACTTGTTGCCGTTGATAATGTAGCCCTCGTCGGTCTTCCTGTACGTGGTCCGCAGAGCCCCCGGCCCGCAGCGTGTGACAGACTCCACGTCAGAACCACCTTGCGCCTCGGTGATACAGCCGGCGGCCGGGACACCGTCGGCCGACGATATCATGGGCAGGTACCTTTCCATCTGCTCGGAGTTGCCTACCATGATCAGCATCGTCTGCACGGCCCAGTTCAGCGCCAGCGAACCGGTGAACCCGGCGTCCGCGGCGGCTAGCTCCTCCACCAGGAGCAGGAGGGACATCAGCGAGCCGCCGACTCCCCCGTACACCTCGGGAACCATCACGCCCAGGATGCCCATCCCGGCGGCCTTTCGCCAGACGGCCATGAACCTGTCGCGGTCGTAGGAGCGGTCGAGCTCAATCCCCAGGGGCTTTACCTCCTTCTGAGCGAACTCTCGGACCAGGTCCCTGAACTCGTAATCCTCGTCCTCGAAGCTGAAATCAAGCATCGCGCCTCCCTCCTCACCGGCTACCGTTCCCCTTGCCTCTTGCAGATTAACGAATATTTGTTAAACTTTTAATGAATATTAGTTAAGGTCGGAGCGGCTGTCAAGAGCCCGTCGGGAGAAATCGGGAGTATTTATGCGCTGGTTCGAGGAGCACGATCTGGAGACGATGACGGTCCCGGTCATAGAGCGGATCGAATCGAGGATCCGATCCGGAGACATCGACGGTGCGCTGGCGCTGTGCGAGGACCTCACCGATGAGCGGATAATCCTGCACGACCTCCTGGCCGAGGCGGCCACCGCGCTTGCGACGTGGCTGGCGCGCGAGCTGGGCGAGGATTCGCTCTACGAGGCGTTCGTGTTCGTCTTCGAGCAGAGCGCGGTACGCCAGGTGTACAGCCTGGTCGCCACGGGGGCGGATCGCGGCATCGAGGCGGCGATGCTGGCCAGGAACTGCTGGGTCGCGCACTCCTGCAGCGGCGCCGGAGAGCACGGCGGCTGCTTTGAGATCCTGGAGGACGACGAGAAGTTCACCTTCGTCATGGACCCCTGCGGCAGCGGAGGACGGATGTGGCGCAAAGGCCTCTACGAGGGATCCGAAGGTTTCGCACTGACGGAGTGCGCACATCCGTGGTCGTACAACCGGCGGGGCTTCCCGGCGTACTGCACCCACTGCGCCGTACTGAACGAGCTGCTCCCCTACCGGCACCTGGGATACTTCACCTGGCCGGTGGAACCGCCGGCCGACGCCGCCGGACCGTGCCGGTGGTACGTCTACAAGGATCGCCTCGGCGTACCGGCGAGGTTCTACGAGAGGTTCGGCCTGGATGCGCCGTCACCCGTTCGGCGGCCGGGCAAGGACAGGGGACGATACTTCACCCGAGAGCAACTGGAACGGATGGCCGAGTCCACACCCTCCGGTATCATGCGTACGCTCGACCGTGGCGACCTCACCGGGGCGCTCCGGCTCTGCCGGCGGAGGGGTGGAGAGTTCCTGTTCCTGTTCAACCTGTACGTCAACGCCCTGGCCTGCTGCATGGACCTTATCGCGCGTAAGTCGGGGGAAGACGGGCTCGGCTCCGCACTCGACTACGTGTACACGTCGTGCATCGAAAAACAGATCGTCGGGATCGCCCGCTCGGGAAACCTCGCGGAGGCGGTCCGGTTCCTGACCGGCGAGCTGTTCCTGGCGGGGACCTGCGGGGGTTCGGGCATTCCCCGGTCGCGGATTCGCGTTGTCGAGGGGGACAGCGCCGTGACCATCGTCCTCGACCCGTGCCCCGCCGCCGGCAAGCTGCTTATGCGCGGGTCATACGACGAGCCGGGCAGGTACGCCGGCCGGAGGGAGAGGTCAGAGGACGCTGTGCTCCGGATGGCAGTGAGAGCGCGGCCGCCCCGTGCCGTCATGGACCGCGCGGTCTTCCCACTCGTCGATTACATCACCGAAACTAGAAAGCCCCGCGGGCTCGCCAGGCTCGAGCGCGCCCACTACTGGACCATGGGAAAGAGCGGCGTGCCATCCATGTGCGCGCTCTGCCTGTCGGCGCTGGCCCGCTCGGGCAGCGACCGGCTGGGTGTCAGTCCCCCGACCGGGCCCGACGGCCGATGCACCTGGCGCTTCCGCAAGTAGCGATTACTCCCTCCCCCTCGAGAGGGTCGGGGTGGGGGTGTTGACCCTGGCGTCTACCCCCTCACCCTGCCCTCTCCCCGCCGGGGAGAGGGTTCTATGCGCTCCGGTCAGAACCTGCCGTGCTTGCCCTCGCCGCCCGCAAACCTTCCCGCCCCGGAGGTGGTCTCGCCACTGGCTATCGTATCCATGCCGATGCGGAACTCCAGCTCCATCGCCTCGTCGAAAGGCAGGTCGAACCCCCTGTACAGGGCCTGCCTGTCACCGAGCATGCACGCTTGCGGGAACTCGGCCAGCTGCCCCGCAATGGCCTCGGCCTCCTCACGCGCCTTTCCCGTCGGCACCACCCTGCAGGCCAGGCCCATCGCGAGGGCCTCCTCTGCGTGCACCGGCCGACCGGTAAGGATGAGGTCGAGCGCGCGGCTCATCCCGATCAGGCGCGGCAGCCGCTGCGTCCCGCCGTCTATCAGCGGCACCCCGAACCGGCGCTCGAAGACACCGAATACCGCGTCCTCCTCCATCACACGCATGTCGCACCATATGGCGAGCTCGAGCCCCCCCGCGACGGCGTGACCGGACACGGCGGCTATGACCGGCTTCGAGAGCAGGAGCCGGGTCGGCCCCATCGGGGCGCATTCGCCCATGTCCTCGTTCAACCGGTTCATGCGGGTGATGTCGCCGCTCGCCACCGCCTTCAGGTCGGCCCCCGCGCAGAAAGTCCCGCCGGCGCCGCACAGCACCGCCGCGCGCAGGGATTCGTCTCTGTCGAACTCCCTGAACGCCTCGAACAGCGCCTCTCCCGTCGGTCCGTCAACCGCGTTCTTTACCTCCGGCCGGTTGATGATGACCGTGCAGACCGGACCGCTCTTCTCTACCAGGACCTCCATCGGCGCCTCCTGAATCCACGACTTCAACGACGATTGTTATGATGACATCCATCAGGGAGCTCGGATAGCCCGGCCACGGACTACCGAGTCTGGACAGCCCTGTCGGCTATAGCGATCTCGAAGCAGGCGCCGTTGTCGTTTCTCACCCTGGCATATCCCCCGTACGCCGCGCTGATCTTCTCGACAAGGGACAGGCCGATGCCCGGGCGGTCGTGTCCGCCCGAGACGAAAGGCAGGAAGATCGTGTCCTGCAGCTCACTTGGGATCCCCGGACCATTATCTCTCACGATGAACCTGTGCCGTCCGGACGCGTCCACACCGAGGTAACCGAATTCGAGCATCGGTTGCGCGCTGTTGTTATAGCGCAGCGAGTTGGCGATCAGGTTCGAGAAGACCTGGTAGATCTGTATCCTGTCCGCGGTCACGGTCCCGAGGGAATCGGGAACGATCACCTTGACCTCTCTCTTCCTGATCTCCCGGGCGTGCTCGTCCAGGATATCCAGGACCAGGTCCCTGATTTCCAGAGGTTCCGCTCGCACGGGCGCGTTTCCGGCCTGGGCCAGCTCGAGGAGACCTTCCACCAGCGTCACGGCTTTTTCCACGTTTGAGCGCACCAGGCCGGCCGTTTTCACGAGCTCCGTCCAGCCGGTGGCCGTGTCGCTCTGTTTCGCGAGCATCACCAGGAGGTCGGCACCGATCGCCGCGGCCGCGAGCGGCCCCCTGATGTCGTGCGCCACCGCGTGGCCGTAACCCTCCAGCTCGGCGTTTGCGCGCCTGAGCGCGTCCTCCGTCCTCTTCGAATCGGTAATGTCGAAGCCGATGAACGCGAGACAGGCGATCCCGCCCCTCTCGTCCTTCACGGGTCTGACGGAGTTGAGATAGTGGCAGTCATCCCTTGTCTCCGCAAAAACCAGTGGCATACCGCATCGCAGAACCTCCGACAGGCTGCCCCTCCTCTCGCGCGCGGCATCGTCCGGGAGGAGTTCGAAGATGTTGCCCCCTTCTATCTCCTCGATCGGAATACCGAGTCGCTCCGCCAGGACGGTGTTCGCAACGACAACGGTTCCGTCGGTCTCGACCAGGTATGCAGATTCGTTCAGCATGTTGACGAACTCGCGGACGACGCGCCTGTCCTCCTCGTTGTACAGCGATTCCATTCCCATCGTTGCTCTCCTCACCAACGCGTTGTCCGCAGATTCGAGGTGTGATAGATTGATTGTTAAGGTATTTATTTGTTGAGGTCTTTAACATTATATCATGGTGGTCACCCGTCCGCTGACCGCCGGGCGGCCCGACGGACAGAGCGAGGGAGAAGCATGGCGCCGAACTCGAGCCTCGAACTGGCCGAGGAGATACTCTTCGCCTCGAAGGTGATGGTCAATATACTGGCCGAGGCCCTTGTATACGAGGGGATCCAGAATATCTCCGCGCCCCAGTTCCGTGTTCTGGACACCATCTACAATGGCACCGACAAGCCGGCCGACGTCGCCAGGATGCTGGAGGTATCTCCTTCCGCCATCTCCTGGCTGCTGGACAGGCTCGAGCAGGACGGGTGGCTCGAGCGGACCGCGAGCTCGAAGGACCGCCGGAGGGTCGTCCTGCGACTCACGGAAACCGGCAGAGACATGGTGCGACGGGTCAACACGCACAGGCGCGCGCTCCTCAGGAAGGTTCTCGAGAACATGGAGCCTGAGACGATAACCCAGCTGCAGGATTCCCTCGAGGCCTTCAGCCAGAGCTACATCGCGCTGAAGAAAGGCCGGTAGCCGGAACATGCTCCAGAACTCCCTGCCCAGGGATCCCAACTTCCTGGCGATGGCCATCGGGGTCTCGCTGCTGCTGGGCTGGGTGGCCGGGCTGGTGTGCAGGAAGATCAAGGTGCCCATGGTGGTCGGCTACATCGTGGTGGGGATAATCCTGGGCCAGTCCCTGCTGGGCGTGTTCAACGCGAAGAACATGAGCGGCCTGTACTTCATCACCTACCTCGGCCTCGCGTGCATAGGTTTCGACATCGGCGGTGAGCTTGCTTTTCACAAGATGCGCAAGCTCGGAAAGCCCATTATCTGGATATCACTCCTGGAAACCGTCGGCGCAGCCGTACTGGTGACCCTTGCCGTCTACCTCTACACTAAGGAGCTCTATGTCGCGCTGATCTTCGGCGCGCTCGCCTCGGCGACGGCGCCGGCCGCGACGGTGGATGTGCTCCGCGAGTACCAGGCGTCGGGGCCGCTCACCACCACAACCTTCGCGGTGGTAGGCATCGACGACGCCTACGCCGTGATGATCTACGCCTTCGCGGCGTTCTTCGCCAAGATGCTCATCACCAGGAAAGACGTCCACGTGGCCGAGGCCGTCCTGCGGCCCGCCGGCGAGATACTCGGAGCGCTCGGGATAGGCGTCATGATAGGGCTCATCTTCCTGTTCCTGATACGCAACTACACTGCCAAGAGGGGCCTGCTGGTGTTGACCTGGGGCGTAATCATCGCCACCACCGGGCTGGCCAACTGGCTCAACATGTCTCTGATACTTGCGAACATGGCGCTGGGCCTGACAGTTGTGAACCTGACCCGCTGGAAACGCGACGACGTCTTCGAGCTCATGCGATCCACGACGCCGCCGCTGTTCGTGGTATTCTTCGTCCTTGTCGGGGCGCAACTGCAGGCGGGCAAGCTTGTCAGCCTGGGCATGGTCGGCCTGCTGTATATAGTCTTCAGGTCCACCGGGAAGATCTCGGGAGCGTACCTGGGGGGAGTGATCTCCGATGCCCCGACGGGGGTGCGCAAGTATCTGGGGCTGTGCCTGTTCTCCCAGGCGGGCGTGGCCATCGGGCTGTCCATCCAGACACTGATAACCTTCAGTGCCGGTAAGTACGGCGAAGCGGGAGCCGCCCTCGGGGTCATGGCCGTCAGCGTGATCGCGGCGACCTCGCTCTTCTTCCAGATCGTAGGGCCTCCCTGCACGAGGCTCGCGGTCCTGAAGGCCGGAGAGGCGAATATCTGAGGAGGACGAACATGGCGGAGTCGAAGGAACAGCCGTACCTGGCCGGCAGGGTTGAGAACGTCATGACCATCAACCCGGTCATCGTGCGGGTCGACCGGCCGCTCAAGGAGCTGGTCAACCTGTTCCTGGCCCATCACTACCACGGGGTACCGGTGGTGAACGCCGACGGCAAGCTGGTGGGGGTGGTCAGGGACTCGGAGATACTCTCGATGTTCGCCGGAAGGGACCCGTTCGTCGGCGAGTACCGCACCGTCGGCGACATAATGCACGTGCCGCCATTCGTCATAGGTCCGAAGGAGACCATCCAGCGAGCGGCCCTGAAGATGTTCGTGGATGGGACCAGATTTCTGGTCGTGGTTGAAAAGGGCGACTCTGTCATTGGCGTGGTCACGCGCGTGGACCTGATAAGAGGCATACAGTGGAGGGTCGATGGCGAGGGCTCCTAGCCTTTCCGCTGCAGGGACCGGGCATCCATCAGGATTCCGTGTTGCACTCCTCCGCCATGCGCACCCCGCCCGGAGCGCTGATGAAGTGTGTGGACATGCCGACCGCGATCATGGTGCCTGCGGCGTCCCTCACCTCAGCCCTGGTGACCCCGGTCTGAGAACCCCTGTGGATCACCCGGCCCTCCGCCAGGAGGGTGCCCTCTTTCAGGTTACAGATGTAGTTGATCCGTAGATCCACGGTCACACAGATCTCCCCAGCCTCCAGCAGCGTGCCCAGGGCTATCCCGCACGCCGAGTCCATGATGGTGGCGGCCACGCCTCCGTGGAGCATCCCGTAGATGCTCTGGAGTTCCGGCCCGGCCTGCAGCCTGAGGCTCGAGCGTCCTTCTCCCGCGTCGATGACCTCCATTCCCATGTGCTCATACATGGGGGAGCCGTTTATGAGGCGCATCAGCGCTTCCCTTTGGCCTTCATCGAGTTTCACGCGAGCTCCTCTCTCGAACAAAAATCATAGCACGGTGTCGGACGTTTGAATAACAAATTCAACAATAATTCACATATGAATATAAAATCCACAAGAATCCCCCTTCGGCCTGCCTCTGAACCGCACCGGCTGTTATTTGAGTTGTTAGATTAATCTATATTATAGAACAGTTAATTATTGCGATTCAAATGTCTGACACCCGCCGTGATGCTATCATCTAGTCCTGTCAGGCACGGAACCTGTGAGAGGCTTTCAATGATAGTGGGGGTGCCGCGGGCGCTTCTATACCACCAGTACGGGGGGTCCTGGACGGCGTTCCTGGACAGCCTCGGTGTCGAAACCCTGCTGACCCAGGCCACGTCCGGTGAGACAGTGCTGGCCGGCACCGAGCGCGCCGACAACGAGACCTGCCTGCCGATGAAGGTGTTCGCGGGGCACCTCATCCAGCTCAAGGACTCCTGCGACGCCGTCCTGGTCCCCAGGGTGGTGAGCCAGTACCACCGTACGAAGTCGTGCCCCAAGT
The DNA here is from genome assembly GCA_018831265.1 of Actinomycetota bacterium. Taxonomy (GTDB): domain Bacteria; phylum Actinomycetota; class Geothermincolia; order Fen-727; family Anoxymicrobiaceae; genus JAHJCO01. The sequence goes on along the minus strand of JAHJCO010000032.1, from coordinate 15,586 downwards.
ACCTGGGGCTCCCCGACGTCGCGCGGGCACTGGAGCCCGACCTGCCCCCCGTGCTCGATCCCCGGATGGACCTGGCTGATAGGAGGGCGAGGTGGACTTCGGACTGGAACGCTCTCGCACTCGAGTGGGGAGCGAGCCGCGGGGGCGCCGCTCTCGCCGTCCACCGCATGAAGGAGGCCCTGCGTGAGATCGAGCCACTACCCTCCAGACCGGTCGAGGGCGGCCTGCGGGTAGGGATCGCCGGACACCTCTACAACATGTTCGACTCCAGGGCGTCGCTGGGGCTGCTCGACAAGGTCAGGGATACCGGGGCGGGAGTGCTCACTATAGAACAGGTCTCCCGACACCAGGTCCGCCGCCAGCTCAGGACGCTCCAGCGCAAGATATACTGGGACTTCGAGGGCAGGATAGTCGGCGGCGTGCTGCACTGGAACAGGACGGCCTGCGTTGACGGCATCATCTACGTCTCCTCGTTCGCGTGCGGTCCCGGCTCCATGATAGGGGCCCTGCTGGAGGACCAGCTGGGTCGCGAGGACTCGGTCCCGTTCATGAACATCACCCTGGACGAGCACTCGGCGGAGGGGGGGCTCATCACCCGGGTCGAGGCGTTCATGGACATGCTGAAGAGGGTCGGCGTCGAGCGTCCTCGGACCCGCGGAGGAGGAGGAGTGGCTCGATGAAGCTCGCCGTGCCGAGAGTGGGAAGCATCGGCTACATGGCCCAAGACGTCTGTGCGCGGCTGGGGCTGGGCTACGTCCAGACCCCGGAGTACACCGAGAGGACCGTCATGAGGGGCGTGGCGATATCCCCCGAGCTGTTCTGCTTTCCCATGAAGGTGCTTCTGGGCAGCTCGATAGACGCCCTGGAGGCGGGAGCCGACACGCTCGTCACGGTCGCGGGCTTCGGCGCCTGCCGCTTCAACTACTTCGGAGAGCTCCAGCGCCGCATCCTCGAGCGCGAAGGTTACGAGTTCGAGATAGTCGTCTTCGATTCACCGAGGGACGCGCCGGCCGACTTCCTCCGGAATCTCAAGGCCGTCCTCAAGGCCAGCGACGGGGGAATCATCTCCGTAGTGAGGAGCATGAAGCTGTCGCTTCGCAAGGGTCGCGCCTTCGACGAGGTGAACAGGCGCGCCATCGCGTTACGCGGCATCGAGACGGAGGAAGGCGCGACCGACGAGGCGGTCGCCGACTCCCTGGAGATGCTGTCAGGAGCCTGGAGCGCCCGCGAGATCGATGAGGCGCGAGAGGCGATCGGCGACAGGTTCGGGGCCGTTCCCGTCGACCCGGGCAGACCACACCTCAGGGTGGGCGTCACCGGCGAGCTGATGATGGCCATCGAGCCATACTTCAACCTGGATATCGAGCGGTGGCTCGCGAAGCGCGGGGCCGTCCTGGAACGCTCTCTCTACATGTCGGACATCTTCACACCCATGGGACGCAACCCCGTCTCCGGCATGGATGACGCCGAGATCGAACGGATGGCGCTGCCGTACCTGTGCCACGAGGTCGGCGGGCACGGGCAGATAAACGTGGCGGCGGCGCTGGAGTACGCCAGACGCGGCTTCGATGCCGTGGTCCACTTCTTCCCGTTCACCTGCCTCCCGGAGGTCATAGCCAGGACCCTGTTCGTTCGGGCCGCGGAGGACATGGACATTCCGATACTGTCTCTCTCCATCGACGAGCAGACCGGGAGGGCGGGGCTCCAGACGAGGCTGGAGGCCCTGGTCGACCTCGCCTGGGCGCGGAAGAACGCCGCCTGAGGAGGTTCAGCCGGGCGTCGCGGACCTCTCGGCCGGCTTGACCGGTGGCTTCGACCGCTTGACGTAGAGCGCCTTCAGGATCATCAGACCGGCGACCCTTGCCACGTAGCGAAGGTCTTCCAGGCTGCGGATCTTGGCCAGAGGCTTCCACGGCCTCAGCATCCGGTTGCGGAAGAACCGCTTCAGGGCCGCGTTCCGGAACGCGTTTATCTCCTCGGCGCTCATGCACGTGGATGTGACTCCCTTCACCAGGGAAGCGTCCGGCGGGGGCTCGAGTCCGGCCCTCACGTAGACGTCGTACAGGTCGGTGCCCTGGTACGGCGCGGCACAGAAGATGGACGCGAAATCCACCCCGCTTTCTATGGCATACCGGGCCGTCCTCTCCATCTGCTCGCGCGTCTCGAAAGGCATGCCGACTATGAAGGTGGCAACGGTCCAGAGGCCGATCCTGTTCGCGTAGTCGATCACCCGCCTGGCCTGCTCGTATGTGTAATCCTTGCGTATGAACGAGAGGACCTCGGGGTCGCCGGACTCCAGGCCGAACGAGAGCCGGTAGCACCCCGACCTTTTCATGAGCCTCAGCAGCTCCTCGTCGAGGGACTTTATAGTCACCCCGCTCGATGGGACCCACCGGATATCGACTCCCCTATCTATGATCAGCTCGCAGATGCGCTTCATCCGCTTGCGGGAGGAGGTCATGCTGTCGTCCAGGAAGTAGAGCTCGCGCATTCCGTACCCGTCGACCAGCGACTCGATCTCGTCTACCACCGCCTCCGGGGAACGCGCGACCCAGCGGGGGCCCCATACGCACCGGATGGAGCAAAAGATGCAGTCGTTGGGACAGCCGCGCGAGGTCAGCATGCTGGTCTTGGGGTGGCGCATGTCGTTGATCCTGGCGCCGGCGCTGTCTATCCGATCGTAGGTATCCATGGGCAGCAGGTCGCGCCTCGGCGCCGGGAGGGAGTCCAGGTCCAGTATCCTATCGCGCCGGGCATTTCCGGCCGGCGCGCCGTCACGCATGCGCAGCACGCCGTCGACGTCAGGGATGGGCCCACCACTTTCTATGGCTCGGCACAGCTCCGAGAAGGTCACCTCACCCTCCCCTACCACGACCATGTCCACCCGGGGATCGGCGAGGAGGTCCGCGGTCGCGACCGAAGCGTGGGCGCCACCCATGACCACCGGGACGTCCGCCGAGTAGCGCTCCTTCACAAGCCGCGCCAGGTCCAGGGCGTCGCCCTGGACCGTTGCGTAAGGGCAGTTTATGCCCATCAGTTCTGGCTCGAACTCGCGCACCCTTTCCAGTATCCTGTGGGGCTCCATACCGTAGCGGAAGGCACCTCTCCCCTCCTCGAGGGGGACCGGGTACAGCCCGACCGCGTCCAGGATGCTCACCTCGTGCCCGTCGCGCGCGGCCACGGCCGCGAGGTAGGCGAGACCGAGCGGCGGGCCCCAGAACAGCTCCGTGAGCCGCTCCGGGACCGTCCTGGGAGGATGTACGAGCAGGATCCTGATAGCGAACTCCGATCGTTTTATCGACACTGTCCTTCACCGGATTATAAGGCACGGTCCTCTGCCGGCGCCCGCGGGCGCACCCCTTCGATCGCGCAGGGACTTGCCTGATTCGAGACTCCTGTTAAAATTGTTAAGTAGTGATGATCTTTATACGCGATCTCTGGGGAAGAACAAAGGAAACGTTCTCCTTCCTCGGCTTTCCGGGGCTGGTGGCGATCGCCTGTGTCCTGGCGCTGTCGATAGGGCTGCTCGTCGTGCGCGGCGACGGCAGGGACCTGAAGACCATGGAGTGGAAGCCCGAGTGGAACGAGACTCCACGCGAGCGGCCGGAGAGCGGGTCGTACCGCGGTGAGGCCCCGGAGCAGAGCGCGCCTGGATCGGCGGTGATACAGATCCCCGCGGGAGGCACCGCAGCAGCGCCGGCAGCCGCCTCCACCGAGTCGTCCGCTTCGCTGTCCTCCGGAACCCCTGTACCCGGTGGTGACTCCGTGTTCATGTTCAAGCAGTACGGCAGGGCGCACGGGGTCGGCCTCTGCATGGACGGGGTGAAGTACCGCGCGGCGGCGGGGCAGTCCTGCATGGACATTATCAACTACTACTACACCGGGGTGACGGTCCGGCAGATCGACGACAACCAGCCCGTGACCGTCAAGGGCCGTGACGGGTCGGTGCGCACCCTTTCGATGAAGGAATACCTCTACCATCTTGCCGAGGAACCCGAGGACTACCCGGCCGAGGGGCTCAAAGTCCTCTACATCGCGGCGCGGACCTACGTGCTCTCCTGCAGGGCCAGGGGCAAGCACCAGGGCTACGACCTGTGCAGCAGCGGCGGGTGCTGCCAGGCGTTCGACGAGAACAAGGACATCTCCAAGAGCCCCAACAACTGCGCCGCGGTAGACGCCACGGCCGGCCAGGTCCTCTACTACGCGGACCAGCCGATCACCGCCGCTTACTGCGGATCGTGCGGGGGGCACACCGAGAACAACGAGGATGTATGGGGTGGCACCGCCATCCCGTACCTGCGCGGCAAGCCGGACCAGTACTGCTCCAAGTCCTCGAGGTACTGCACGACCAAGGAGATCTCGGTGCGCGACCTCTCCGGCAAGCTCGGCGTGGGGACGCTGAAGATGATCGATCTCTCCGACCGCACCCCGGGCGGCCGCGTGCGGACCGCCAAGATCACCGGCGAGTCCGGCTCGAAGACCATGTCGGGAAAGGACTTCGCCAAGGTCCTGGGATTCGGCACGGCGAAGATCGAGTACTCCTTCAAGTGAGAATTCACCTCAATCAATAATTCTCACTTGAAAGAATACCTCAGACCATTTCTTTCATCGGCTGCTTCGTAGAGCCAATCGATGCGCTTGTGAAAGTTTTGGTCTGAGGTTTTCTTTCACGCTGTCGGAGGTTAACTGAACGCCCCACCACGCGACTCGGCCGACTAGCGACGCCATGGTTCTCAAGCTGTGAATATAGGTCGAACAACTTATCCGTACGTAACGCGACCCAATTGAAGGCCGTAGGGACTTGGCTGGGAGCGAGAGGGCTTGAACCTCCGACGTCGCTCGCTATCGCTCACGACCCATAGGGGGTTCCACCCCCTCTGGCGCCCGACGGACGTATCGTGATTGAAGACCGGCCGCGGGCTGTCACCCCCGTAGAGAACGCCGGGGGACCTTCCCCCCGCGTATTATGACTGCCCCCCTGTCGGAGGTTAACTGAACGCCCACCACGACAGACTGGAAGTGATTGTTGAGTAATGCGTGGTGGGAGCGAGAGGGCTTGAACCTCCGACCTCCGCCTTGTAAGGGCGGCGCTCTCCCAACTGAGCTACGCTCCCGATCTGCCCCTATGTTAAGCGAATGCCCGCACGGGCAACAAGCCGACGGGCGCCGCATTCCACGCTCGGTCGGTATTCTGTTAGACTCCGGGAGCCGGGAAGGTCCCGGTGAGGAAGAAGGTCGAAGCAGGATGCCGGGTCTTTCGCTCTTTCGCAGAGGAAGGTGGGTCGAGGACCTCGACGAGCCCGTCGGCAGCGAGTTGATGCGCCTCGACTACGACGCCGCCCGCCGGGGTTTCACGCGGGCGATAATCTTCGTGTACCTCGCCGGCCTCGTCGCGGTGCTCGGGGTGAACGTGATCCTTGCCGTGATGGGCCGGACGACCTGGTGGCGGTTCACCCTCAACCTCACCTCATACATCGTGTTCGCTCTCATCGTAGCAGTCATCATCCACAGGCTGGCCGTCCGGACCTGGCTCAAGGGACACGTCGCCGGCCGCGTCCATACCATCGCCGAGATAACAGCGGACGCCGTCTACTCCGCCGGCTCGGATACCATCATCACCTCCTGGAGCAAGGGAGCCGAGAGGATGCTGGGCTATACCGCCGAGGAGATAATCGGGCAGACCTGCGCGGTGATACTGCCCGAGGACTTCATGGACCGCGAGGTGCCCATGCTCTCGGTGCTGTTCGAGGAAGGGATAGTCACCGGTCACAGGTCCTTCAACGTCCGAAAGAGCGGCGAGGTGTTCCCCACCGAGGCGTCCATCACCCTCCTGCGCGACCCGGACGGCTCGCCCGGGGGTTTCCTCACGGTGCTCCGGGACCGGAGCCTGCAGGTTCAGATCGAGGACGAACTGAGGCGCGTGCGCGACGAGATGGAGACGCTCAAGGAGGTCTCTGCGAGGAGCGGGGCGGAGATCGGACAGGCGGAACTGATGAGGAGCGCGGCCCAGGCCACGGTGAGCGCGCTGGCCGCCGTCGCCGAGCGGAGGGACCCATACACCGCCGGGCACCAGCAGCGGGTCTCCGTGCTGGCGACCGCTATCGGCGAGGAGATGGGACTGAGCGCCAGCGTCGTGGAGGGCATCCGGGTGGCCGGGATCCTGCATGATACGGGGAAGGTCGTGATCCCCGGCGAGATCCTTAGCAAACCGACCAACCTCAGCGAGTTCGAGTACGGGATAATCAAGAGCCACCCGCGGGTGGACGCCGAGATAGTGGAAGGTATCGACTTCCCCTGGCCCGTGGCCCGCGCGGTCCTGCAGCACCACGAGAGGATGGACGGGACGGGCTACCCGGCGGGACTCAAGGCCGACGACATCATCCTCGAGGCGCGCGTGCTCGCGGTCGCGGACGTTGTGGAGGCTATGGCTTCCCACCGGCCGTACCGCCCCGCCCTGGGTGTCGAGATCGCCCTGGAGGAGATCGCCGCGGGAAGCGGCAAGCGCTACGACACAACTACGGCGGACGCCTGCCTCAGGCTGTTCCGCGAGAAGGGCTTCACGCTGTCCGACACCGTCTAGGGTGTATTCAGGAAGCGCCCACGTGTTGTTCTGACAGGCTCAACACTCCCGCCATCATCGGGAAGTGCTTGTCCTTATGGAAAAGGGTGAGTCCGTTCGACATGGCCACGGTGGCGATCAGGAGATCGACGCTCGGAACGGTCACCCCGGTCTTCGCAAGAGCCCTGCCGTTCGCGGCGGCCTCGAGCCAGGTATCATGGGTGACCGGGAAGAAGTGGAGGTTGTTGAGCAACTTATTCCATCGCGAGAACTCATCGTCATCGGTGGCGTTGCGTCCGCCCTCGAGGAATACCGGCTCGGTGATGCACGCCGCATCCGCATCTAGAGCCTTGCGGACCTCGGCTTTGACAAGCGTATCACCGGAAGGCCTGAAGAACTCAATCCAGGCGGAGGTATCGATGAGGAGGTTATTCATCTTCCCTCATCTTCTCGAGTGCTTCCTGCGTGAGTGAAGTGCCTGAGCCCTCCATGGAGGCAATCTCGGCCAGCACGCCCTTCCTGACGAGGGCCTCGAGCCCCTGCTCGACCACCGCCCTGGTGGTCTTCGCGTCCGTGTATCTCTTGGCGGCTGCAAGCAGATCGTCATCGATATCGACACAGGTCTTTGACACGGGTTCCTCCTCCAAGTATATCCGATAGCTTGAGGATATGTTATATATTTCAAGTTGTCAAGTATATAGCTACAGGCCGACACATATATCTGTTTTTCTGAAGGAGCGGAGACTCTGAGGTGTCCAACCGGGCAGGATACTCTATCGCTATTCAGTCCGTGACCTGTAGTTCACATTCACGGGTCTGACCCCTTTAATCGTTTTTTAACACCACGGTAATCACTCCTCAATCCGCGTGCCCGTAAATAGAGGCAGGATACGAAATCGGATGAGAGGAGATGGTTCTCATGAGAAAGGCTACATCCGCGCTGGTGGCGGTCATTCTGCTGCTGGCGCTCACCCTGGGCCTGCTGGGCTCGGTGTCGTTCGCCACGGAGGCCGAGTTCCGGCCGCCTCAGCCGCCGCCGGACCAGCACAGCTTCAACAGGGAGTTCGGCATCTTCTACGACGAGCCCACGGGCGACGTATACATCTCGGACTCCCGGGACAACCGCATTGTGAGGACGAAGATGGACGGGAGCGGCTGGACCACCCTCGGTACCCTGGGCTCGGGGGAGAGCCACTTCAAGGACCCCCGCGGCATCTACTACGATAGCACGTCGGGTTATATCTACGTGACCGACTGCGGCAACCACCGAATCGTCCGGACCCGGATAGACGGCAGCGACTGGTCGGCCGTGGGAACAAAAGGCCAGGGTGAAGGCCAGTTCTACTACCCGCGCGGCCTCTGGTACGACGCGGCCTCCGACCTGGTGTACGTGCCGGACACCAGCAATCACAGGATCGTCAGGACCCACATGGACGGCAGCGGCTGGGAGACACTCGGCGAGGAGGGGCAGGGTCCCGGCCAGTTCATCACGCCGCGCGGTGTCCAGTACGACCCCGACTCGGAGCTGCTCTACGTCGCGGACACACTGAACAACCGCATAGTGCGCTGCAGGTGGGACGGCAGCGAGTGGACCACCCTGGGTTCGCACGGCAAAGGTGAGGGCCAGTTCGGGGAGCCTCGTGGCCTGCACTACGACGCCGACAGCGACCTGGTCTACGTGGCCGACCAGAGCAACAACCGCATAGTAGCCACGAAGATGGACGGCAGCGGGTGGACCGCATACGGAGAGTTCGGCGGCGAGGTCGGCAACTTCTTCTTCCCCAGGGGCATCTCGCTGGACCCCGCGACCGCGACCGCATACGTCGCCGACACGTTCAACGACCGCATCGTTGCAACGAAGATGGACGGCGAGGGCTGGATGTCCTACGGGGTCAAGTGGCGCCCCTACGTCTGGTACTTCGCGGAGGGCACCACGCGCAGCGAGTACAACATGTACCTGACTATCTGCAACCCGGGTGACAACGACGCCCTGGTGAACGTGCGGTACATGTTCTCCGACGCCTCGATACACGACCAGCAGGTCACCGTGATCGCACACTCCCGCTACACCATCGACGTGAAGCGGGAGGTCGGCCCGGACAGGGACTTCGCCACCAGGGTGTGGTCCGACGAGCCGGTCATCGTCGAGCGGCCGATGTACTTCCACTACGGGCACAAGTGGCTGGGAGGCAACGTGGTCATGGGCAGGCCCGACCCCGACACGACCTTCTACTTCGCCGAGGGGACCACCAGGGAAGGGTTCGAGACCTATCTCTGCCTGCAGAACCCCAACGACGGGATCGCCACCGTCAACGTCACCTACATGTACCCGGATGGTTCGACACAGCCACAGCAGGTGGTCATGAGCCCGCACAGCCGTCAGACCATCCACCTCAACGAGGTCGTCGGCCCGGACCGGGACGTCTCGATCGTGGTCGAGAGCGACCTGCCGATAATCGCCGAGCGCCCGATGTACTTCAAGTACCAGGGCCGGATAACCGGCGGTCACGTCGTGGTCGGCGCGACCGAGCCGGATACGCACTTCTTCCTGGCCGAGGGGACGACCCGCGCGGGGTTCACCGAGTACCTGTGCCTGCTCAACCCGGGCGCGGTGGACGCCGAGGTCCTCATCCGCTACATGTTCACCGACGGCACCAAGCTCGAGCGGAATATGACGGTCGGGGCGACCTCCCGGCAGACTGTAAACGTCAGGGATGACGTCGGCGATGAGAAGGACGTGGCCATCGAGATCATCTCCGACCAGCCGATCGTGGTGGAGCGCCCCATGTACTTCGTGTACCACGGGATCATCGTCGGGGGCCACAACGTGATCGCCACCTCCGAGCTCGGCACCACCTTCTACTTCGCGGAGGGCACCACGCGGCCCGGCTTCGAGGAGTGGGTATGCCTGTTCAACCCGGGTGACGAGGCGGCCACGGTGACCATCACTTACATGTTCACCGACGGCGGCACCATGCTGCAGACGGTACCGGTCGGAGCTCACTGCAGGGTTACAGTGTCGGTGAACGCGAACGTGCCGGAGGGACAGGACGTCTCGCTGGCCATCGAATCGACGCAGCCGATAGTGGTCGAGAGGCCCATCTACTTCAACAACAACGGCACCACCGGCGGAAGCGACTCCATGGGATTCAGCATGTAGTCGCAGGCTACCGCGAAGGGAAAAGGGCACGCTCAGGCGTGCCCTTTTCGCATCGCCGCGCAGACGGACCTCTAGATACCCGTCTGCGTGTAAGCGAATCGCGGGGCCGCAACTTGATCGCGGCACCTCAAGGTATGTTGCGCCGCTTGGGTCACAAGGCGACCCCGCAACCCGCCTACTTCTTGAGCATCGGACTTCTCTCGCTCTCTATGACCGCCTCGAACGCCTGCGTGTATGCGCGCAGCAGGACTTCGAAGTCCGGCTTGGGCCCCAACGCTATAAAACCGGTCGTGGCGCCCAGCTTCACCAGTTCCAGGGCCACCTCTCTTCGGTCCATCTCAGGTCTCCGGTCCAACCCAGGTCCCTCCCTCATACAGACGCCCCTCCGAAAACAGACTCGCCGGATCGCCTTTCATGTTTCCTATACGCCGGCTCCCTCCCACCTCCTGCATAAAAAAGGGGTCAGGCACCATTCAATTCACCGCGGCAGGTGAATTGAATGGTGCCTGACCCCGATTTGAGTCATATAATCGGGGTATGGAACGGATCGAGACCATCAAGCGGGACCTGGCCGCCGAGCCCTTCTGCCTGTGCCCCGAGCGGGCAATGCTGGTAACCGACTTCTACCGCGAGCACGTCGACCGCGGCGAGCCCGTGGTAGTGCAGAGGGCAAGAGCCCTTGCCTATATCCTGGAGAACAAGAGCGTCACCATCTACCCCGGCGAGCTGATCGTCGGCAACGCCGGGACCGCGCGAAACTCGTGCATCCTGCAGCCGGAGCTGGCCAGCGCCTTCATGAGCACCGAGCTGCTCTGGATCGACCGCCGCAAGACCAACCCCTTCAGGATATCGATGCGGGACCGCCTGCGCCTGGCCACCCGGGTGCTGCCGTACTGGCTGCGCCACAGCATGCCTATCAGGATGTTCCCGAACCTGGCGCGCATGGCCCGATACATGAAAGACCAGCTGCGCCCGACCTACTACCTCATCAACGAAGCCGGAGGCATCGGGCATTTCCTGCCGGACTACGAGAAGATGCTCAGGCTGGGGACGCGCGGTTACACCGCGGAGATCGAGGGCGGAGACGAGCCCATCCACGAGGCTGCCCGCATCGCCTGCCGGGCTCTGGAGGCATGGGCGGGCCGGTTCGCCGACGAGGCGGAGAGGCTGGCCGCACGGGAGAAAGACGAGACCAGGGCGGCCGAGCTCCGCGAGATCGCCCGGATCTGCCGCAAGGTACCGGCTCACCCCGCGGAGACGCTCCAAGAGGCCGTCCAGTCGCTGTGGCTCACTCACCTCGCGATAATGTTGGAGAGCATCAACAGCGCCGTCTCCTTCGGGCGCATCGACCAGTACCTCTACCCGTTCTTCCGGGAGGACCTCGAGGCCGGAAAGCTAGACGAGGAGCGTGCGCAAGAGCTGATGCTGGCGTTCAGCGCCAAGGCCACCGAGCACGTGTTCCTGCTCTCGGAGGTCATCAGCCGTTATCACGGAGGCTTCCTGGTGGTGCAGGCGGCGATCGTCGGCGGGACGGATACCGAGGGCCGGGATGCGGCGAATCCGTTCACCTACCTGATGCTGGACGTCATGGAGAAGCACCGCTTGAGGGACCCCAACTACCAGGCCAGGGTGCACGGTGACTCGCCGGATGCCTACGTGCGCAGGGCCCTGGACGTGGCAAGGCAGGGGTACGGCGTCCCCGCGCTCTTCAACGACGACGCCGTGGTACCCTCGCTGGTCGCGCATGGGTACCCTCTCCAGGTGGCCCGCGACTACGGGATAGTCGGCTGCGTGGAGCCGTCGATCCCCGGCAGGAGCTTCCTCTCCACCGACGCCGGGCTGTTCAATTTGCCCATCTGCCTGGAGCTCGCGCTCAACAGGGGCCGGCGTCTGGGAAGGCGTACACTGGTCGGGGCCAGGACGGCGGACCCGGCCGGCTTCAGGGAGATCGGGGACGTGATAGAGGCTTTCCGGGCGCAGCTGGACCACCGGGTGGACCTGATGGTCGATGACTTCCACATGGTGGAGAAGGCCAACATAGACTTCAACCCGACGCCGCTGTCGTCGATGCTGGTCGAAGGCTGCATGGAGTCGGGGCGCGACCTCACCCAAGGCGGGGCGACGTACAACTCCAGCGGCATCCAGGGGGTGGGCGTCGCCGACGTCGCGGACTCCCTGGCCGCGCTCGACACCGTGGTCTTCCAGGACAAGCGATGCTGCATGGCGGAGGTCGTTCAAGCCCTGCGCTCGGATTTCGAGGGGTATGAGAGCCTGAGAACGGCCCTGGCGCGCGCTCACAAGTTCGGTAACGACCTCGCGCTGCCGGACGGGTACGCGGACCTCGTCGTGCACATGTACCACGACTCGCTGGCGCGTCATACCAGCTTGCGGGGAGGCGACTACGTGCCCGGATTCTACTCGGTGACCTGCCACGTGGCGTTCGGCGAGGTGACCGGGGCCCTGCCCAGCGGCAGATGTGCCGGCGAGGCGTTCGCCAGCGGGGTGGGGGCCGCCTGCGCCGCGGACCGGGGAGGACCGACCGCCCTGCTCAACTCGGTGGCGGCCATGGACTCCAGCCTCATGCCCAACGGCAATGCGCTCAACCTGCGCTTCGACCCCGCCGACATCTCCGGTGACAGAGGCCTCGACGTCCTGTCGGGGCTGGTCAGGGGCTTCTTCGAGAAGGGTGGTATGGAGGTCCAGCTCAATGTGCTGGACCCCGACACGCTGCTGGATGCGAAGGCTCACCCTGGCAGGTACCCGGAGCTGGTGGTGAGGGTCGCGGGCTACTGCGCGTACTTCGACGACCTGCCCGAAGGTGCAAAGGACGAGATAATCCGCAGGACGCGCCTCAAGGTCTGAACGTTCCCCCTCTCCCCTCGGGGGAGAGGGGAATGTGCAAAAGTGCCTGGCACTTTTGCACTGCTAGAGCGCCTGGACCAGGATCACGATCCCGACCACCGACATCACCGCGGCGAACAGGATCCTTACGGCCTTGGCGTCCATCCGCTCGGTCATCAGGCGTGAGCCTATCTGCGAGCCGACAAGCGATGCCAGGCACGCGGCCAGCATGAGCTCCCAGCCGACCGTGGCCCGTGGCAGGTGGACCAGGAACGCTATCAGGCATCCGGCCGCGACCACCAGGACCGCCGTCGCGGCGGACTCCTTCGCGTCGTATCCCGCCAGCACCAGCGCCGCCATCACGAACGGGCCGCCGTCCCTGCCTATCAGCCCGATGAAAAATCCCACCGCCAGGCCGAACACGAGTCCGAGTACGATCACGGACCTTCTGGAGACCTTGTGCCCGACCACGCTCTTACCCCTGAGCACCCCCAGTCCGACCACGATGTTCGAGACCGCGAAGACGATCATCAACATCTTGGATGAAGCGCTGGAGTGGATGAGGGCCCCGAGCGGAGCGCCGGCGGCCACCGACACCAGGAAAGGCCAGGCCGCTTCCTTCAGGATGAGGCCCCGGCGCCAGTACACCCCCGCCGCGGAGAAGCACGTTGTCGCGGCGGCCAGCAGGCCGAGCGGGATGGCCCCCGTCTTGAAGTCGAGCCCCATCCAGAAGAGGACCGGCACCAGGACCTGGGAGCCGCCGCCTCCGACCATCGAGAAGACCATCGACACCAGCAGGGCGGCGACGGTGACGCCGAGTACGAGCAAGCGGTTTCCTTTCAGTCGGCCTGTTCTGACTGCCTAATCATATCCTCTATCGCCGCCCGCTCGGGGTTGTTCGGGTAGAGTTCCAGCGCTTTCTCGAGGTATCCAGCGGCCTCCTGGAGCTGACCCTGGTAGTAGAGCGTGGCCCCGAGGTTCACGTAGGGCACGAAGTTGCTCGGGTCGAGCTCTATCGCTTTCTCGAACGCGTCTATCTCCTCCTGCTTGTACTTCCGGTCGGCCGTCTCGTTGTACTTGAACCGGTAAGCCATACCCAGCAGGTTATAGGCCGCCGACGAGCCGGGCTCCTTATCCGTCGCGCCGGTGTAGAGTTCTATCGCCCTGTCGTAATCGCCGGCCGCGAACGCCGCCTGGCCTTCCTCCATCAGCTCGGATGCGGACCGCGGGCTTTCGAGGATGAAATACAGCCCGAGCGTGATACCCGTGGCCACGACAGCGACCGCAACGACGATCAGAAGGACGAGTGGCCAGCGGCGCTTGCGTGTCCTCTTCCCGACCTGCCGGGCCATCTCGATGCCGGCCTCACCCGAACGTGACTTCGCCAGAGCGTCGAGAAGCCTCTGCCCCTCCTCCGGGGATATCGTGCTCTCAGAGACCATCCGCTTGATCTGGTCCTCGCGCAGCTCGGCCATCGTTCACCTCTCTAAGCTCTACGGTTCTTCCAAGAGACGCGCGGCGAGCGATGCCGAGATCTTCCCCTTCTCGACGTCGTCGATGAGCCGCTCGCGCTTCTCCTTGTCTTCCTTGACAAGGGCGTCGAGAGCCTCGATCACCCTGTCGAGCTTGTTGCGGACCGTGGGATACGAGATGCCCAGCTCCGCCGCGACGTTCTTCATGTTGCCCGACATCAGGATCATCAGCTCGACGAACCTCTGCTCCTCCGGCTCCAGCCTGGCAAGCCTGGGCAATGTGAAGTCCCCCTCCAGGGAGCACCCGCACTCCGAGCACTCGAGCTTCGTGATGGTTGTCTTCCCACCGCATATTCTGCAGGAATCAGGAGTCGGGATTTCCATTATTTAAACCTCATGGGCTCATTATTCGATTATATTAAATATCTGTCAAGTGTAATTTCAGTTATTACAATATTTGGGACGGGCCGGGCTCCATCAGGCTGTGTCATGGGGACAGGAGGTCTGCTCAAATCCTCAGGTGACCTCGAATCGTTCAGTAGGGCCGACAGGCCCGGAGATCTCAGGAGATGTTCGGCTGGGAACGGGGGGTATGTCCGGCGCTCTAGAGCCCGCCGAAGAAGTCGATCGGGTCCACGTGGTAGAGCTTCGAAAGGGCGAGCAACTCGCGGGAGCCGGGGTGAGCCTTGCCGAGCTCCCAGTTCTTCAGCGTGTTGTAGTGGACACCCAGCTGCTTGGCCACCCAGTCGCGCTTGAGTCCCCGCTCGTCCCTTAGGGAACGCATCCTCCTCGCCAGGGACCTGTCGTACTCGCGTACCTCTTCATCCGTGATGTCGATTTTTCTTTCAACTTTTTCGCTCAAGGCTGTTGACACCTCCAGGCTTTGCGTGATAGACAATATAACTGTCCAATAAAAAACATCATATAAACCTGATAGATGTTACCAAGAATAGACATCCCTCGTCAATAGCGATGTCCAGGGAAACCCTGGCGAAAGCGGCCACATGGGCCGGGAAAGGAGAAGCGATGTACGTGAACAACGTGATCCTGGTCGGCAACCTGACGTCCGATCCACAGCTCGTGGAGAACGACAACAAGGTCGTCAACTTCAGGCTGGCGGTCAACCGCTGGAGGAAGCCCCCCTCCGAGTCGGAGGGCGAGGAGGTCAAGGAGCGCACCGAGTTCATCGACGTTGAGTGCTGGGGCGGTCAGGCCGAGAACGTGAACCGCTCGCTCCAGCGCGGTGACCGCGCGATCGTTGCGGGCCAGCTCAAGTACGAGCGTTGGAACGACGCGGAAGGCGCGCCCAGGAGCAAAGTCCGCATCAAGGCGCATGCGATCGGCCCTTCCCTCGAGTTCCAGGCCATCGACAGGTAACCGTTCCGGACGAGCGACGCCGCCCACGTGGCGGAAAGGAGGAGCAATGCCCATCACCGACCTCTCGACCTTCACCTCCAAGCAGGGGGTCACCACCGCGGTGTGGCTCTACGACGAGGCCGACACCTACGTGGTGCAGCACGACTTCCTGCACATGTCGTTCTTCCAGGACGACTT
>JAHJCO010000031.1 GCA_018831265.1 Actinomycetota bacterium | reverse complement strand
CTCATGTCATTAACATCAAACTCGCCGACTTGCCAATCACTACTTCATCTATGAATCCGACGCCGATCGATTTCCCCCAAACTCTCTTGAGAAGTCGGATTCCTGTTCCTCTGAAAGCACCCGGCCGCCTCAGACAATGACATATTTTCCGCGCCCTTTTCTTGAACGATACGCCCGCGCGTAGGTAACCCTACCGAGAGCAACATGGAGGTCACAGACCTTTATCCATGGTCGAGGGAGGGTTACCTACGCGCGGGCGACTCCCGAAAACCTGATTGGGGCGCGGAATAAAGCGGTATGCAGTCTGCACATATGCAGACACCTATGCAGACACTGTGCAGACAGCAATTGTCTCAGACCGGTGTTAATCATTGGGCCAGTTCGGGTCAAGATCAAGTATCTCGTAGCCAACATTACCCGGCACTGCGTGGACTTCAAGGGGCTTAGTTATTGAATCTTTCGGTCGCAATACCTTTTTGGGTCCCTGCCAGAGATTTGAATTGAGCACATGTTCGGCCCATGGGTTCAACCAGAGAAGAGGCACCTTCGACGCAGCTTGGTTGGGTGTCAGATAGACGGCAGATAGAACTCCGCTGACCTTTCTATTACGCGGGCCAGCTGGCCCGTACCAGAAGTTCTGTAATCTGACCTCCTCAAGTCGTTCACATCCAGTATTGTCAAGCTCGTGAATCCCTTCGGTTCCGGTCAACACGGTCTCGAAATCGTCCTCGTCCGCGTAAAGGTCCAGTCCGTCAACGGCAATAATGTACGGTAGAGATAGTTGGCCATATCTCCTTGCTTTTTCTTCGAGCCTCTTCCGCAAAGCTCGATCAAACTTAACCCATTTGGCCCCCGCGGATTCCATTCCGATGGGTCGCACATCTGGTTTCCCGCGCGCATTCTCTTTCTTCGGAATAACTATGAAGGTCAGGTGCCAGCCCCGTGGGTCCACTAAATCTAGTTTACAGAGACTAGGAGGGTTCACGAGCCAACTCGAATTGCCTGCTGCTTGCCGTGTCACTTCTTCCAGGTCTAGAGACTGAATCCAGGAGTTCAGCCTAGGTGCAATGCGGGACACAGCGGGCATCTGGCTCCCTTCTTGCTCAACTTTCACAAAAAGGAAGAAGTTGGGAGAAAGAACCCTTTCATCAAGCTCATCATAGATGTAGTTAACTACCTTATTGGCCTTGAACTCTTGATTTGAAACGCCGGAAACCGTTGTGCATTCAAGACAAAACTCGGGCTTGTTGTTGCGCTTTGCCAACAAGTCAAAGTTTTTATCTTTTGTGTGGGGTCTGGCTTCGCAGACAAAACCTTGGTGATATAGGAGCGCGTGGCAGTACATTTCAAAGAAAGCGGATAGGACAGCTCTGTCATCATCTTCATTCCTGAAAGTACTTAAAAGGTCTCGCTTGTTTAGGCCATCTTCCGACTCAGGAAATATGTCAAACCATTTCTCCAGGAGTTCGCGAACCCTAGCTACTTCCAGTCGGCCGGAGCGATTCAGAAATGAGAACCATGTCTCTGACCGCTTTGAGGGTCCCATGTATTCTCGATTGACATCGTCAAACAACATGATTTCCAGACCACTCTGATGCTGGGCCTACTGTCAAACGCATCATCTTCCTCCCGGTTATTCTATGGCCATGTGGTGTCGGAATGACACAGAAGTATTGGTAATTCTGCAGGCGTTCTACGGCAAGAGGGGCGAACCAGCCTGCTCGCCCAACTCGTTTGTCCAACGATCCTCCAGGGGATTATGACTGATAAATCCTCTGTCTATTGAATGTACGTCAGCCTCGTCAAATGTGGTGAGCCAAAAAGGCATCCCCATCACGTCTTTGGCTGCAGGGGTTGAGAAAAACACTTTCGCATCTCGAATCGCCTGCATGATCATTTGCAGCCTCTCATTTTCGGGAGCTAGGAAGCACAATCTTGGGAAGCGCGTTTCTCCCAGGTCCGACTGGTACTTCCTAGAAACATAGTACTCAAACGACCTACGTATCTTGACCCTGAGTGACTTTCTATCGAGGGTTCCTCTGTCAACTTCAATGAAGAGAGTGGACGTGCTTGAGCCGCCGTCCCAGGTGCTCAGGTAGAGGTCAGGATTTGACACCCGTTTCTTGTCCCCAGGGATGTAGAAGCGGCAGTCCCTGTCAGGGAGCCAATCTACTAGGTTGAATTCGGGAAGTCGTCTGGACAGCATGATCAGATTCACCAGGAAGTTCGTGGCAATAAGGTCGTGGCGAGACCGTATTAGAATGTCGTTTGATTTCTTGCTCAGCCAGTTGTTGTTGTTTCTTGATTCTATTTCCCTATTGTCTTTGAGTACTTGAGCGCCCGCTCGACCTAGCAAGTACGCGACCCGGTTGATAGTGCCCGATGCGGGTATCGTTGACTTCGCCAGGAGGTCCTTCGCCACTAGTTGGTAAATCCGTTTCGAAAGCGATCCTCTAGCTCTGGTCATGTCGAGCTCGAATCCTTTGTGCTTGGAGTAGAAGAGGGTGCAGATCTGCTTCTCAGTTAGGAAGCCGACTCGGGAAACCATCTTCAGGATTTCAACATCGCGATCTGTCAGCACGAGATTGGTCATCCTATGCCCTCCTTTTCGATGGTTGGAACAAGCTGCAATCGGCTCTGCCGGCGGTGTTCTCATTGGCATTGTCCAGGAATTCGGCTTGCTCATTAATGACGTCATCTAGAGAGCGGCACAGGGCGTCTCTAGTGCTGCGTAACACGGTGTCCGCGTTTTCAGGGTGCATGAGCGTCAGGGGCTTTTCCAGGTTGAACGTGGTTGGTGGCAACGGTTTGCCTTGGACCGTGGATTTGAGGAAGCACTGATAGCGCTCCAGATTCATCAAGTCGTCGGCTCGCCGCCTCAGCTCTTCGGGGTCGCTTGAGCTCGCGAAGAGGGGCGCCAGAGCCAGGGCGTCTTCTTCCCCGACGTTGAAGCAGATCCTAGTGTTTGTGTTGCCCTTAAGCCCAGCCAGGAGGTCCTCAGTCTGTGCCAGGTACTGGAATGCTGCGAGAAAGACTATGTTGAACTTGCGGTCCTGAGCCAGGATTGACGCGATGGTCGGTGTGAGGTACTCGGAGCACTCGTCCATACATACGAAGAAGGGCCTGCGCTCTTCCGACCTGCTTTGGGCTGCCTGGTGGATATAGGAGCAAAATAGGTTGCCGAGAAGGCGTTTTCCGATTGGACCCGCATTGCGATCTCCGAAGTGGCAGATCAGAATCTTGCCCTCGTCGATGATCCGTGTGAAATCGATCTTCGCCTGGGGTTGGCAGAAGACGTAGCGTAGCCGACGGTCGAGGATGAATTGATCTACTCGGTTTAGAAGGCTGCGTGTTTCATCCTCTCGCTGTGCCGGCTTCTTGCTCGAATAGTGGGCCCAGAACTTTGTTGCTTCGGGGTCGTCTAGGTCTGCTAGAACGCGCTCACGGAAATCCTTGTCCGTTATAAATGGCCTTATCCAACCGAAATGTGCTTCGGGAACCCTGGAGAGGATGTCCGTCACCCGGGGCAGGTACAACATCAAATTCGCCATGCTGGGGTCCAGTTCCCAGATAGCGTGGAAGGCAGCTATGATCGCGTCCTTCGTCCTCTCGGGGCCATAGATCTCCGAATAGGCAAGCGGGTTGAAAGCGAGTGGAGAGTCAGTGAAGGATGGATCCATGTAGTAAACCCTGTTCAGGTGCTTCTCGGGGATGCTGCTTAGCAACTCCTGGCAAGCGTCTCCGTGTGGTTCAATAAACATCGCTCCGCGGGGTCGTTCGGTTGAGCCGCTATCTATCCATTGCAGGACCATGCTCTTGAGAAGTGTGCTCTTTCCCGAGCCGGTGGTACCGACTACCAGGGTGTGGTGGTAAAAATCATGCCAGGGGATGCTCACACGGTCGCTCTCGCCCCGGTGGTCGTTGGTCCCTAGGCAGACCCTTGCCCCTTCCGTTTTAGTGAACTGAAGGGCTGCTGGGGCGCTTCTACTGTTATTCGTATCGACTTTCACTAGGACGGTGTTTTTGTAGGGGTTGTGAAGGAAACCGGCTAGCTCGTCAGATGACAGGAAGCCGGCGCACTTATACAGGGGCCAGAAGCTATTCCTTACGAGATAGTCCACTAGTCGGGATGCGGGCCAGTAGATGTGCCTTCCTATAAGACCCTGATGCTTATCGTACTGGCGGAAGGACGCAGTGAGTCGGTTGACGTCGTAGTGTCTGGCATCTTGTTTTTCTACGATGACACGGATCTCGAATGCGAAGGAGCTCTGGCAGTTCAGCTTGTCATCTATTGACTTGACTATCTCCTTGGTCTCTTCGCTAAGTTCTCGCCGGTGGTCTCTGCAGTTGTCATGAGTGCCATTGGGACTAAATGAGGATTGGCTGAAGAGGAGCAGGTTCAAGCCCTCAACTAAGGTATTAATAACCACGCTGAGCATTCTCCAAATGAGGTGAACAAGACCCCCACGGCCGATAGCCTTGCCCAGGTCGGCGTTGTCTTCTGTCCGGATCTTCTCGCGGAGACGACGAGCTCCACGTTTCCATGAGCCGGCACTGGGCCTCAATAGAATCTGGACGTACGATGTGGCATTCGGACCGAAGTCCATCGAGTTCAGCAGCACCTCCAGAGGGTCGTCGGTCTCAAATCCTTTGAGGGTGCGAAGAGAGTACGCGCTGGATTTGCGAACCAAAGACATCCTTACGAATCGGCGCCTGGTTGTGCGCTGTGGAATCGAGAAATCGACGATCTCCAGCGAGCAGCCGCGCAGTTTGTCTAGAAGAGCGGTCTTCACAAGCGTGGTGAAGTGCCTGACATCAGGTACCGAGACCAGCAGTGATTTGTCCTCGCAGGATTTGAAGGTGACAGTGAGGTGAGGTTGTCCAGTGATCAAACGAATGGGGAGGGGAAGCTTGAGGTCATGGAGGACGTTGCCCAGTTGTTCTGAACGAAGGGGTAGGTCCTCGCTGTGATGGGCGAAGTAGACCCTGTAAGTAATTGTTCTCGAGGCATACCTGTAGCGCCAGCGAATTCGCGACCAGCTTAGCAGAACAAACAATATCGCAAGGGACAGGAGTATGAATACGAACCATGCAGGAACGAACCTATAGAAAAATTCTATGGCATTGTTCCGGAAAGCACTGATCGCTGTGCGGGAGAGGTTGGCTGCCTGGGCATTCTCAAAGGCAAATACCATCTGCTCCTCCTAACCGAATTCAGTTGCAGTAACGCTATCAATACAAGCATCCCGGTCCACATATTCTCCACACAACTGAGCTCCACTATGGGAAACCAGATGAAACTAGAAGAAGCTGTATTTGCTTTAAGAATGGGAAGAAACGGACATGCGCAGAAGGTAAGTGAAACCAGGTAAAAGTGCGGCAAACGAACTCATAATCCTCGTGTCGCAGGTTCGAGTCCTGCTGGGCCCACTGGCCACAACACCGTCACCGAGGCGAGGGGCATGAATGCGTGACATCGAGGACATCAGGGGTCTTGTTGAGCGCGTGAAGAAGGGTCTTGTCAATCTTCACGGAGATGTCATAAAGGGGGTCCTTGTATACGGGTCGTTTGCACGCGGGAACGCCACTGACGATTCGGACATCGATATGGCGGTCATTATCGATGCGAACTCGAATCCTTCAGAGGTGGAGACAAGCATCGGCGACCTGCTGTTCGAAATCCTCCTTGAGCACGGCGAACTGATCTCTCTGATCGCGGTCCCCGAGGACATGTACAGAGACTACGATTCCCCTTTCCTGATAAACGCCCGCATCGAAGGTGTCGCGGTTTGAGCGCCACCGAAGGGAGCGAGATCAAGGCTATCCTGGGGTACATCCTCACCGAGCCGGGAGTAGGATACAGGCTTGCCGCGATGATGGATTAGTCCGGAAGGACCCCACTTGCCTGCCCGGAGGGCAGGTCCTTCAGCGTGAACTCGAAGCAGGCGCCGCCGTCGTTGTAGGCGCCGATCTCCCCGCCGTAGACCTTGACTATCTTCTCGACGGTGGACAGGCCCAGGCCGGTGTCGCCCTGCTTGCCCTTGAAGAACGGGATGAACACCTTGTCCAGCGCTTCCGCGGGTATCCCCGGGCCGTTGTCCCTGACCAGGAAGCGGTGCTCGCCGGGTCTCTCCGCGGGAAGGGCGGACACCTCCACCACCGGCTCCGGGTTGTCGTTGTAGCGGATCGCGTTGTCTATCAGGTTGGCGAATACCTGGTACACGTGCGTGGGGTAGGCGACCACCTCGCCCAGCCCGGCCCCGATCGAGACCGAGATGCCTTTTTGCCCGATCAGCTCCTGCTTCTCTTCTACGACCTGCGCGACCGTGGAGCCCACGTCCACGACCTGGGTCTCGGGCGGGACCTGCCCGGCTTCGGCCAGCGCCAGCAGGTCGTTCACCAGCTTCTCCGACCTCTTGACGTTCCGATCGATGATGGCGACCGCGTTGTCCACGTCCATGCGCAGCTCCGGTGGCAGGGACGCTCCCTCGAGCATTCCCGCCAGGAGGCCGCCGGCGAGGTCTATGCTGCTCAGCGGGCTTCTCAGGTCGTGTGAAACGGTGTGAGCGAAGGCGTCTAGCTCTGTATTGATCTGGTGCAGGTCCCGCTCGGCCCGCTTTCGCTCGGTGATGTTCTCGAATTCGGCGACGAAGTGGTCCCTGGCCGGGCTGAACACCTTGATGTAGAGGTCTACGGACAGCTGCTCGACCCGGACCTCGAACCAGCGGGGCTCACCCGTCGAGGCGACCGCCCCGTATGTCTCGAACAACTCCGGGTTTGTCTCCTTGATTCCCGGGATGACCTCGGTGACCCTCTTTCCGACCACGTCCTTCAGGCCCGTGAGGGACTCGAAGGCCTTGTTTGTCTCCAGGTACTCCCAGTCCAGGGGACGGCCGTCATCGTCATAGTACATCCGGCACAGGGCGAACCCCTCAAGCATGTTCTCGAAGAGCGCGCGGTACTTCACCTCGGACCGCTCCAGCGCGATCCGCGCACGCTTGCGGTCCGTGATGTCCATCGCGAAGACCGCCACGCCGATCACCTTTTCCGACCCGTCCTCGATCGGGTTGTGCAGTACCTCGAAGTAGAGGCGTGAGAGGTCTTCTTCCCCCGAGTACGCCTCCTCGACGACGCGCTCCCCGGCGAGGGCGCGGTCGAGATTGCGCCTCGCCTCCTGGCGGTCCTCCTCCACGGTCTGGTACTCCAACACACTCCGCCCGAGCTCGATCTCGGCTCCATAGAGGGCCTTCATGACGGCGGCATGGGCCGCGTTGAAGCTGGTGTAACGGTAGTCCGCATCGACCGAGAATATGGGGACGCCGGCGCTTTCGATGACACCCATGAGCGTTTCGCACAGCTCCACGGACGGGACGCTTGCGCTTGCCTTCCGGCCACCGCCTGTACTAACCATTCCCACCCTTTCTCTTTCCCGTCCTGAATTCGCCGACCGGGACTCCTATCCTTGTGCGACCGGCAGGATAGGGGGAATCGTAACACGCTGATTTCGCAACGGTGCCAGACGCCGATGCGAAAAGACTGCCTGCCGTCTTATTTAATGCCCCTACCACGGGGATCCGGCCGGCCACCCGAATGGTTTTCTCCCGCGGCGCGTATCTGCGGGTAAAGACCGAGGTCCGGAAGGGACGTCCGCCGTATGGAAAGCCGCGCAAGCCCGCTGGAAGAGCCGATGGGCCCCATCATCAACAAGGAGATAGTCCTCGAATCCACGAAGGCCGCTTTCCTGATCGGGAGCTGGACGAGGTCCCGGGAACGGGAGCTTGCCGGCTGCGCGAGCGAGACGCTGGACGAGGATGAGCTGGGAGCCGAGCTGGAGCGCTGGTCGCTCCTCGAGACCCTGTCACGAAATGACATCTCCTCCTACGACCGGCTCCCCCGGATGGAACACCTGGTCTCGGTGCTCACCGGGTTGTCGGTTGCCCTGCTGCTGTCATCGGACGAGGGAGAGTACTTCGCCATCAGGAGGGAATGGAACAAGGTGACGGGGTGGCTGAAGGCGGGGCACGGGATCGACCTGTCGGCGCCGGGCACCACCCTGATGGATATCGACGGCGACGGTCCGATCCACTCCGCCGAGAGCCTTCAACTCATCGTCGAGTACATACCCGAGCTCAAGCGAGGCTGGCAGAGCGGAGGCTCGGAGGGTGTAAGGGATTACCTGACGGTGCTCTCGCTGGGGCTCAAGGAGAAAAGGCGACGCAGATGCCGGTGACCGGTGGAGACGCAGGAATGCCCGGGGATGACGAAGACTTCATCGTCGCCACGATCACCGCGTCCGTACGCGTGGTGCGGCGCTTTCTGTCCCTGTGCCTCATCGCGGCGATAGCAGGCCTGGGCGCCTGGTACGCGGCGCCCGCGATCGAGGACGGTTCCGCGGTCCGGGTGCGAAGCGCATCGCCGAGCGGTACTGCCCAGGCCGTGCCGGTCACCGAGTTCGCGCCCGGTGAGGTGGTGGGTGGCATCATCATCCCGCGGGTCGGGCTCGATTCCGCCGTGGTCGAGATGGCTGACGTGGACGACATAGAGAACCTCGACAGGGGTCCGGCACACATCAGGGGAACCGCGCTCCCGGGGCGGGAGGGGAACTGCGTCATAGCCGGGCACCGGGCCACGCACGGCCGCCCGTTCTACGGGCTCGACTCGCTGGCCCCGCCAGACGAGATCGTCCTCGTGGACTCGGCCGGCCTGCGGGTCCGCTACGCGGTCACCGGGGTGCTGATAACGGGGCCCGATGACGTCTCGGTGCTGGCCCCGACCCCGGAACCGACGGTGACACTGATATCCTGTCACCCCGTTTTTTCAACGAGGCAGAGGCTGGTGGTACAGGGTGCCGCAACGGAGTAACCAGGAGTTCGCAGGAACGTTACAATGAATGAGGAATGATCACTGACAGGCTGGAGAAACGGTGAAGGCGTGCCATGAACGGTTCGGGTAACCCGGGTTCGGGGCAGTCCGCGGCGTCGATCGAGTCGGTGTACGCGCGCTATAACTCACAGGTCATCCGTTTCTTCCTGTCGAAGGGCCTGAAGCCCGACGCGGCGGAGGACCTTTCCCAGGAGGTATTCTTCCGGCTCCTGCGCAGCAGGAAGCCCCTGGTGGACGAGGCGTACACGCACAACCTTGTTTTCCGCATAGCGCAGAACCTGGCGATAGACTACTTCAGGAAGAACTACGGCTCGGTCATGGAGTTGCCGGGCACCGAGGACGACGTCTCGAACGGCGAGAACCCGTACCTCGTCTCCCACATCTCCCCCGAGGACATCCTCATCTCGTCGGAGACCAGCGACGACGTCCAGTCCGTTCTCTCGGGGCTTCCCTCCCGGAGCGCCGAGGCCATCGTGTTGAGGGAGATCCAGGGTTTGTCCTACCGCGAGATGGCGTCCCGGCTCGGTATCTCCGAGAAGGCCGCCGAGAGCCTCCTTCATCGCGCCAGGGTCCAGCTGAAGGACTCCCTGGCCGAGGCCGGCGACCGCAGGGGCGGATGGTGGTCAGGGGTCATTGTCGGGGCCGCCGCGATGGGGAAAGCGGTCTGGCGGAAGGCCGCCTCGACGGGAAGGCTGGTGCTGGGGAAGGCGGCAGGTCTCGCCGGAGGCGGCGCCACGGCGGGCCTGGGGCACGCGGCCCTGACGCTGGCGCTGATCGTGTTGATGATCGGTGCCATCGCGGGGGCGGCGGTGCTCGCGGGGCCCGGTGGCGGTACCACGGACTCCCCCGGGACCAGGTCGGCGGTGAGCGGGCGGCCCATGGGCTTCCCGGGCACGGAGACCGGCGGGCCGGGACAGAACGCGGCTCCGGATGTCGAAGCGGAAGCGGTCGGGGACGAAGGCGTAGCGGCATCATCATCATCGGCGGTCGCGGACGACGTACGGCCCGGCGACCTGCTCGGGTTTGCCATGGGAACGACGCGGGGCCTGCTCGTCGATGCCGGAGCGCTGGTGAAGGACCTCACCGGCCGGGTAGCCGTCATACTGACCGCGGCGATCGACCCCGTGTTGACGGCCGTGGGCGCCCTGGGCGTACCGGCTTCGGTCCTCGGCGGCCTGCGCGGCGCATGCGAGCTCGGGATAGCCGGCCGTGTGACCGACCTGCTGGTCGCCGGGGGTGTAGGGTCATCCTACATGGTCGAGAACCTCGTCGCTCCTCCGGCCTCGGTGGCCGGCACTCCCGCCGGGCCGAGTGAAGGGACCGACACCTCCAAGGCCCAGTCCCCGACCGTGAGCACAGACACGCCTGCCGCTCCCGCGCAGCCCGCCGGCGAGCCCCCCGCGAGTACGGGACCGGAACAGGGCGGGGACGAGCCGCCCGAGGGTCAGGCCGCTGCTCCAGCGGCGAACACGGATCCGGTCAGCGAGGTCGTCCAGGAGGTCGTGGACACCATCACCGACGTCACCGACGGCCTGCTCTGACCACGACGGGGGGGCCACTGTCCCCCCTCCCCCTTGACAGGCCGGTGCGAGGGGGACCGTCCGCCTTGGTGCCCCATTCATATCTGCGGTGTCATATCGAAGCCAGCGAGTCACCGCATTCCAGCGCTCCAGACAGCGCGAGGCTGGATACTAACAAGACGGTAATTGCCGACTCCCTGTGGATCCTCGACCGCGCCCCGGGCACTGACGGCCCGACGGTGTCAAAGACTTGAATCAGTAAATAACTGTATTATCATATTGTTATATCTTTTTAACTATAGTAACAGCCAAGTGGGGGCAGAACCGGTTTCCAAGCGGTTTCCGCGCGTTTTCCGTTGTTTCTGATTCACCTATTAACTGCTGTTGAAGATGTGATTCAAGTCTTTGACACCAGCGTATACTCGAAGACCAGGCGACCCCGGCCCATTGCACAATTGCGGGATTCTAAGGAGTCGGTAGACTACGCTTCCTATCAACCTCAGGAATCAAACCCTGTTGAAGTCGTCCAGGAATACGGTCCTTCGCCCAAACCGTGAGAGGCTATGTGGTATGCTCCGGGATTCAAATCCGGAAAGAAGAGGGGCGGCACCCGGTGGATACCGCCCCTCTCGCACCGACGTTCGGTCAGCGGCTTCTGCGTACAAGCCTGTGCTCCAGCGCGCTCAGCACCAGCACGGCACCGAGCAGGCCGCCGATCGCTGCCAGGACTATGTCCAGGGGCTTTCCGCCGGGACCAGGACGACCGCCCGCGCTGGGCAGGTGGTCGTAGGGTCCGCCGGACGTAGGATCGAGGCCGGCGACGACGGCCGGTGAGGCCGGTACCGGGGTCACGGAACTCGATGACGGATCTGCCACCGGGTTGGGAGAAGACGGAGCGGCCGGTGTCACTACGGGTGGAAAGAGGATTCCCAGCAGCAGGTCCAGAAGGTCGAAGATCGGCTTCAGGATGGGCAGGTCCCTGATCACGCGCGGTATGGGGATGAGGTTCCTCGGGTGCGCCGGAAGAAGGCCCAGGGAAGGCGGAGGCGACTGCGGCAGCAGGCCCGTGACTGTTCCGACCGGAAGTCCGCCGACCAGCGCCTCGAGTTGACTTACGCCGCCCGTCGGGAGTGCAGGCAGGCTGGCGTTTCCCGCCACCTGGCCGGCCGTCCGGGTGGCCGGGGCGGCGAGTTGCTCGACGGTCTGCGTTGCGGCCTCCACCACCGCTTCGGGTGACACCGGGACGTCCGCGGCCGGGACCACGGCGCCGACCGCGTCCACCACATCGCCCACTACCTCTGTGACATCCTCGACCGCGTCAGGGGTCGGGATGTCCACCGGCAGGGGAGGGACCTCGACGTTGGTCCCCGGGAGCGTCTGCGCAGGCGCGACGCAGGCAAGCATCGCGGCCAGCAGTACCGACACCACCAGGCACGCCGGCAGGACCTTCAATCGTCTCCACTTCAATGCGACCGCCTCCTCTCTTCGCGGCCCGGGAACGGTGTCCTCGAGCCTATACACGTCAGACCATGTCCGGATCATGGGTTCATACGGGCATGTAAGCTCTTTCCTTCGCACAGCCTTGCCCTGATCGGATGAATGTGACCTCGAATGAAAAAGCCGCAAGGCCCGTATCTCTGGTGGAAAGACGGCAGGCCCGCAACGGGACGAGTCGGAGGGAGTCGCGGACATGAAACGTGCTTTGAAGAGACTGGCGGTAGTGACCGTCCTGTTCGCGCTGATCATCTCCATCGCGGTGTTCAGCGGCGGGTTGAGCCGCGAGCGGGTGGACGCGCTCAAGGAGAACGCGGAGAAGTTCGACCTCATCGGCCAGTTGAAGAAGCTCAACAAGGAGGTCGGCGGGCTCAACGACAAGACCGTGGACCTCGTCGGGGTGATACGCGCTCTCGACGAGAAGGAATCGCAGATGGCCACCTCCGTGTCTCTGCTCAAGTCCGTCAAAGCCGGAACGCAGTCTCAGATCTCTACCATCACGGTGCTCTCCGGCATCGTAGGCGGCCAGCGCAGCAACGTCGCAGGGGTGCTGTCGGTCGCTCAGCAGGTCCTGGACAAGGAATGCGGCCTGAAGGCGGGCACCGAGAAGCAGCTCGGAATGGCCGACACCACCCTTGAACTCATCAATGCCCTGTACGGGAACCTGGACTCCTTCCGGGCGATAAACGAGGGGATAAACCGGAAGATGGACCGGGTGCTCGACATAATGAGCGACATGTAGGAGAGGGTTATGAAAGCGAAAGTGAAGAAGTTCGCGCTCGTGGCCGGGCTGGTCGGACTGATCGGGTTCATGCTCAACACGCTGCTCATGCTGGGGCAGCTCAAGGGCCTGGACTCCCGGCTGTCAGAGAACAACAAGCTTCTCGCGACGGCGATCGAGTGCGAGGAGGCCATGGGTGTCAAGAGCAGGCAGATCGACGCGATGGCCACCGAGTTCGACAGCATAACCGCGAAGATGAAGAAGGCCAGGGACCTGGCGACGGGCATAGCCGCCACTGCCGAGGACATCAGGCAGATGAACGACCAGTTGCTGGCGGTGAACAGGTCCATAGACGGGATAATCCAGGAGAACGACCAGATAGCCACGCTCATCGCCGGACGGATGGTCGACGTGGTCGGGATCATGGGCAAGGCGGGCGGGCTACTCACCCGGATCGGAGTGTCGGCCGGAGGTCAGCTCAGCAAGGTGGCCAGGATGTACAGCCTGGCCTGCGCCAACAACGCCGGGCTGCCTGCCCTTCCCTGAGGAGGAACGATGAAGAAGATGCCGCCTAAGATCGCGGGAGTGGGAGCGTGGATGATAGCCGCCATCGTGGCGGTGGTCACAGCACTCGGGACCGTCGCAACGCTGGGGGTCGCGGCCAACGTGAACGGCAGGATCGAGCGGGCGAGCCGGCAGATCGACACCTCGTGCGACCTGAACGAGTCCATGAAAAGCGCCCTCGGCCCGACCATCGGGCTCAACGAGAAGGCCGGTGTCGTGCAGGGGTATATCAAGGACATCCTGCGGGCGATGACCGGGATGAGGAACGGTCTGGTGGCGATGGTCAACACCGTGGAGAAGACCAACGGGGTCCTGGCGGGTGTCAGGGAGCACACGGAGAAGCTTATCGCCTCGCTCAACCAGCTCATCCCCTACATTAACCAGCTGGCCGACGCGGTGGACACGAGCAACATGGCCTCGGAGGCCTCCCTGGCTGTGCTGGACCAGATAAACAGCCTGAACTCGCAGATCGCCGGCCAGATGGCGCAGATGCGGAACAAGCTGGCCGGCTCGACGACTTACATGGTGCTGTTCAAGTACGCCATGCCGGTGTTGCCTTGATGGGGGAGTGATCGTGATGAAGAAGAAAGCGTTGCTTGCGCTGGTCATGGTGACGGTCCTGGCCGGGATGTCGATCGCGGCGTATGCGATGGTGAAGGGCGGCGTGCTCGGCTCCGTCAACAGGAAGTACAACATTTTCAACATGGTGGACGACAGCCTGGGCACCATGCAGGAGATGAACGATACCATGGACGAGGTGGGATCGAACGTCCAGGTGCTCAACAGGAAGCTCGACCTGCTGGGCGAGACAAACGGCCTGCTGGAGCAGCAGCTGGGCGTGGTCGACGAGCTGAACGGGCTGATGACCTCGCAGAAGCCCCTGCTCACGGCGGCCAACGGCTCCATCTCCACCCTGAAGGGGAAGTTGCTGGTGACCCTGTCGGGGGTGACCAGCCTTGAACCGATAATGGCCGAGCTGCTGGCCGCCATGGACGGCTCGCTCCAGGTGACCTCCCAGGTGGTGGAGGGAACCGCGCGGATGGTCGGCCTGGCTTCGACCATCTCCTCGCTGTTCGACGGGACCCTGTCCTGCCTCGCCAGGATACAGCCCCTGAGCGCCAAGGCGAAGGCCTACATGAACGGAGACATCCTCGCCAGGCTGGACCAGTTCCTGCCGAAGACCGCCAGGCTCACCGGGCCGGTCCCTACGACCAGCGGGATAGTCAGGTCCCCCCTTCCGTCGACCGCGCAGGCCCCCGCCGCGCAGCAGCAGGTGGCGGAGGCCCCCGTTGACCTGGTAGAGGAGACCCTCGAGATCGTTGAAGAGGTGACCGAACAGGTACCGATCGTCCACGAGATCGTCGACCCCGTGCTCGACATACTGAAGTGAGGTGGCGGCTATGAAGTTCGCGAAGGCTTTCTTCCTTTTGGTGATCCTGGGGAGCACGGCCGTCACCGGGGTCACCCTGGTAAAGGTGATCGGGGTCCAGCGTGAGATCGGGGCGAAGCAGGCCGGGCTGCTCAAAGGGCTGGAGCGCCAGAACGGGTCCATCGTGGAGATCTGCGGCGCCTTCAAGCCCACCGAGGAGATGGTGGGCAAGACGCGCTCCATGCTCGCCGACCTGAGGCAACTGGCAGGGGTCGTCCGTGACATGAACGGGCTGGTTGGTAAGGCGACAGACCTTCAGGGAAAGACCGCCGGTCTGCTGGACGCGAGCAACGGGGTGATCGGGGGGCTGTGCACCGCGGTCGGGGCGGCCAGCGCGCCACTGACGGCGGTCGGCGAGAAGACTTCCAGGACGCTCGTGCTCATAAACCGAACGGTGGCCGCCCTGAGCAGCATGGCGGGCGCGATGGGATCCACGAACTCCTGCGCGGCGGACATCGCGAACTTCATGGAAGGCGGATACTAGACCGGGGAGGGATCATGTTCTTTCCGACGATGATGGTGGTTGTCTCCGCGGTGCTGATCGGCCTTGGGACCCTGACCGTCAAGGCTGTGATACAGGACCGGGGCCCGACCGCGCGGAAGCTGGTCCTTGCGACCCTCGGCATATACACGGGCGCCGTCGTCGTGGCGCTGGCGTCGTCGTTACTGAACCTGTAACGGGACGCGGCCGGCGTCGAACCGGGACCTCGGTCCGGCTCGACTCCTTGATTCACCAGACCCCTCGGTTGCCCGGCACCCTCCGGCGCCCTATGTATTACGATACGTAGGCGATGACGAATCAGCGGATAAGCCGGAGAGCGGCCGCGTGAAGGCCGTGGGCACGCGTCAGCGGCTGGACCGGCTGGCGACGCTCATGAACGTCCCCCGGGTGGGCGTCCCGCCGGGCCGGGACATCGGGGTCGACGCCCTGAGAGGCCTGGCGATCCTGCTGGTCGTCCTCGGCCACGCGCTGAGCGCGGCTCAGAACCTGCTGGTGACCCCCGCCACGGACCCCAGGTACTACCTGCACAGCTTCCTGTACACCTTCCACATGCCGCTCTTCATGTTCGTGGGGGGGTACGTGCTGTACGGAAGGCGTTTCAGGGTGCGCGACCGGGCCATCCGCCTGCTTGTGCCGTTCTTCGCCTGGATTCCGATCTACTTCCTGGTGAACCGCTACATCCTCCACTGGCCGGCACAGTTTCTCCACACGCTCAAGCAGACCATCCTGGAGCCCGGCTTCGGTCTGTGGTTCCTGCCCACGCTGTTCCTCTGCTCTCTGCTGCTCATACCGGTGCGGCATATCGAGAAGAGAGGCCGGTGGCTGGGCATCGCCTACCTGGTGGTGGCGTTCGTCGCCGTGAACCTGCTGCCCTGGGAGCAGCTCGGCCTCATGCAGGTCAAGTACTTCTTCTTCTACTTCGCGCTGGGGTACCTGGCGGCAAGGTACAGGCCCGCGCTTGACCGGCTCGATCGGAAGCGGGTTAACGCGGCGTTGCTGGGGGCCGCCGCGCTGTTCCTCGCGCTCTTCAGCCTCCTGCAGTATGTCCACAGGAACGCGCCTTACACTTTCCCGTTCTCGCTCTACGACCTGTTCGAGACCCCGGCCGTCTACCTGACGAGGTACGCGATGGCCGTGCTGGGGATCGTCTTCGCGATCGGCCTGGTGAGGCTCATGGGCACGGGGACCGTCCGCCGGGCGTTCGCGTGGCTCGGGCTGGTGACGATGGACATCTACGTCTCGCACGGCCTGTTCGTGGAGCTGACGCTTGGGGCGGGCTGGATCGCGGTGTCGATCTCGTTCCTGAGCGGCGTGTTCCTGCCACTCGCACTTTCGCTGCTGGTGCTCAGGCAGTTCAGCGCGACCGCCCTGGTGTTCCTGGGGATCAGGCCCGGGTCACGGGTTCCCGGAACCGCCCCCGGCGGCGGGGCCTGAAGCCCCCGAGTCAGCATCCTTCCGCGCCAGCGCCCTTGCCAGCCTCACCTGGCTGTAGCCGAGCGCGGATACCACCCCGGCCATCCGGGTGCAGAAGGCCATGACCGTCTCGACCGTCTCCCTGCTCCACCGGGGCACGCGTTCCAGCGCGGCCATGTACTCCCGCTCGTCGAAGCCGGACCTCCAGGCCTGCCGGCGGAACACCTCGTAGTCCGGGATCTCGTCCTCGAAGAAGAACTGCCCGAGGTGGAGGTTGCCGACATGATGGTCGCCCACCATGATCGGGGTGGCCATGTCCCACATGTTGTTCTTGCACCGGTACAGCTTGAAGGAACCGGGCTCCGCTCCCGTCGCCAGCTCGGCGTCGCTCTCCAGGCAGTAGCGTGAGGTCTCGGGATGCGCCCGGTGGAAGCGGGTGCAGATCTCCTGCCAGCCACTGGCGACCATGACCTCGCCGGAGACATCCGTGACACCCACGCTGAACGACGTGACCCTGTTGAAGTCGTCCATCAGGGACTGGACAGCTTCCACGTCGATGATGTCGGGGAGCTCGAGTGCGCCGACATCCACCGACGGCTCCAGCAGCGCCTCCAGCTTCCCGCGGACTTTCCGCTCGCTCTCCTCGAGGGCTTTCCGGCTACGCTCGCGCTCCGAGACATCGTGGGCCGTCACCAGCGCAGCGCGTTCCCCGCCGGACCCCAGCAAGGAAGCAGTGACCTCTACCTGTATCCTGGCTCCGTCCCTGCGCACCACGTCGTAGAGGGCCGTTTCCTCGAACGCGATACCACCGCCGCTGGCCTGGAACTCCTCGAGTATCGGCAGGTACCGGCCGGCCGCATCCGGGGGCGCCAGGAGTTCGATGACGTTGCGGCCGGCGGCCTCCCCGGCCCCATGGCCGAAAACGCGCTCGGCCGCCGGGTTCCAGTAAGTGATGTCGCCATTGAAGTCGATGATAAAGATCGCGTCCCTCGACGACTCGACGATGCTCCTGAACCTCTCCTCGCTCTCGCGCAACCGCCGCTGTATGTGGGAGAGCTCGAGGGCCCGCTCCGCCGCCGCGATAAGCATGGAAGCCAGCCTGAAGTCCTTGACCACGTACCCCGCGGCACCCAGGCGGAACGCCTCGCTCGCGGCCTTCTCGTCTCCGTGACCGGTGACCATGACCACGGGAGGGGCGCTCTCCATACCCGTGATCTCCTCCAGCAGTTCGAGGCCGTCGCAGTCGGGCAGCACGTAGTCGAGCGTCACCAGGTCGAACAGGTTCGAAGCGAGGATCTCCCGGGCGGTGGAGCAGTCAGGCGCCGTCACCACACTGGCACCAACACGCTTCTCGAGGTATTTCTTTATGGACGCCGCGACGGACTCCTCGTCTTCCACCACGAGGATGAGAGGGCTGTCCCCTTTTACGGGGCGCGTATCGGTCGCGTCAGTCAAGCTCGCTCATCTCATACATCTGTCCCTGCACGATTGTGGCCGGTCCCGGCGACCGGGGTGCTGTCACGCTTCCACCAGGCAGCCGGAGAAAGTGAACGCGTAGGCGCGAAACCCCTCGCCGCTGGACTGGACCTCCAGCAGGCCCTCCAGCGCATGGTCCGATTTCAGCAGGTTGTCCATACGTGTCCGGCATCTTCACCGCTATCACTCCTCTAAATAGTGCGTTTTCTCCGCCGGCCCGCGGGTTCCTCTTTGCGTCCTGCCGGAATGCGCAACCGGGCTTCGCGGCCACAGGGCCCGGTCAGCCCGGGGCCCGCAGCCTCCTGGCGTTTATCGCCACGATGATGGTCGAAAGCGACATGAACACGGCGCCCAGGGCGGGGGTCAGCAGGATCCCCAGCGGGTACAGGACGCCCGCCGCCGCCGGGATGGCGAAGGCGTTGTACCCGGTCGCCCAGCCCAGGTTCTGCGCCATCTTCCGGTAGGTAGCCCTGGACAGGGCGGCGATGGATGCGATGTCCCGGGGGTCGTTGCGGACCAGGACGATGTCGGCCGACTCGACCGCCACGTCCGTTCCCGCGCCGATGGCTATGCCCACGTCGGCCGCGGTCAGGGCGGGCGCGTCGTTGACTCCGTCCCCCACCATCGCCACGACCTTGCCGGACTCCCTGATCTCGCGTATCCTGTCCGCCTTCTGGTGGGGGAGGACCTCGGCGAAGTAATCGTCCAGCCCGAGCTCGCGCGCCACCCACTCCGCCACGCGCGCGTTGTCGCCTGTCAGCATCATGCACTCGATCCCCATCCCCTTGAGGCGCGCCACCGCCTCACGCGACTCCTGGCGCACGATGTCGGACATCGCGATGGCTCCGACCGGTTGCCCGTCCCACAGCACGAAGGCGACGGTCTTACCCTGGCCCGACAGCTCCCCGACCCGTGGATCGGTCACGGACAGACCGGCCTCCGTCAGGTACCCCGGCCCGGCCACGGTGACCTCCCGCCCTTCCACCACGGCCTTCGCGCCCTTGCCCGGCAGTGCCGCGAAGGACTCCGGGGCCTCGACCCGCAGACCGCGCCTCCCGGCCTCCCCCGCCACCGCCCTGGCGATAGGGTGCTCGGAGCGTGATTCTACGCCCGCGGCCGAGGCGAGCACGAGGTCCTCGGTCGCGTCGGGTGAAAGAACCACCACGTCCGTGACCCCGAAGCGTCCCTCGGTGAGAGTGCCGGTCTTGTCGAAGACCACGACCTGGAGCAGGCGCGACCTCTCGAAGGCGGAGCGGTCGCGAACCAGCAGGCCACCTCCCGCGGCGAGGGCGGTCGAGACCGCAACAACGAGGGGTATCGCGAGCCCGAGGGCGTGCGGACAGGCGATGACCATGACGGAGACCGAGCGTTCTACCGAGAAGGCGAAGGTCTTGCCGATCAGCAGCCAGACCGCGAGCGTGATCGATCCCGAGACGAGCGCGACGACCGTGAGCCAGAACGCGGCCCTGTCGGCCAGGTCCTGGGTGTGGGAGCGGCTCTGCTGGGCCGTGCGCACCAGCTCGATCACCTGCGACAGGTATGTGTCGTCCCCGGTCTTCTCGATGACGACCTCGATCGCGCCCTCCCCGTTGACCGCGCCCCCGATCACCTCCTGGCCCGGCCCACGGGTCACGGGCCTGGATTCTCCCGTCAGCATCGACTCGTCCAGGCTGGTCTCTCCCTTCTGGATCCTGCCGTCCACGGGAACCTTCTCGCCCGGGCGCACCAGGACCAGGTCGCCGGGCTTCACCTGTTCGAGCGGGACGTCCGTGATTGACCCGTCGGCTCCCAGCAGGTGCGCGTCGCCGGGCAGCAGGCGCGCCAGGCCCTCGAGCGCCCGGGAGGCGCCCAGGACGGAGCGCATCTCCAGCCAGTGTCCGAGGAGCATGATGTCGGTGAGGGTCGCGAGCTCCCAGAAGAGCGGCATCCCCCCGAGCCCGAACGTCACCGCGCCGCTGTAGACGTACGCGACGCTGATGGCGACGCTGACCAGCGTCATCATGCCGGGCGCGCGCTTCCGTATCTCTGCCGCGAACCCCTTGAAGAACGGCCAGCCGCCGTACAGGTAGATGAAGGTGCACAGGGCGAACACAACGTACTTATCGCCGGTGAAGGCAAGCGCGTCCTCGAGGCCGAAAAGCCCGCGGAACCCGGGAGAGAGCAGGAGCACCGGCACCGTCAAGGCAAGGCACACCCAGAAACGCCTGCGGAACTCGGCGACCATGTCCCCGTGACCCTCGTGCCCCGCGTGGGCGGCAGGGGGAGCCTCGTGGCCGCCCTGGTGCTCCTCGTGGCCGTGATGACCCTCAGGTGTTGCAAAAGGGTCAGGCACTTCTGCAACACCTGCGACCGCGTGGCCTTCGTGGCCGTCATGGCCACCGCGATGCGGTTCCATGTGGCCGTCGCCTGCTGTCCCGCCCGCTCCCATGTGTTCGTGCTCCAAAGGTCCCTCCTCCTCCGGTCCCATCTAATGTTTGTATTCTCGCGGCCGTTGCCGTCTCCTCCGGGCGGTCGCAGTCCCGGTCAGCGGTGTATGATGTCGCAAAGCGTCCACCATGGGACCAGGGAGCGAATGTGAACGAGGCGAAACGTCGTTTGAGGGTTGCGTTCATCTACGGGGCGGTGCTGGACGCGCTCGCGCTGGCACCGATGCTCTCGCGCCGTGTCGAGCGAATCATGTGGGGGATCGGGGACACCGACGAGAGGTACTCGTATGCCATGGGGTACGGGGCACCGCTGATGGCCGGGTGGACCGGGCTGCTGGCATGGGCGGCTAGGAAGCCGCTGGAGCGGCGTTTCGTCGCGCCTCTTACCCTCCAGGTAGTGGTCGGGCTGGTGCTGGTGGAGATCTATGCGATGAGAAAGGGCGTGATACGCGCCGGCAGACTCGCCCCGACGCTGGCCCTGCAGGCGTTTACGGCCTGGCTCTTTGCGAGGGCCTGGCTGGCAGCGTCCGGGAACACGGTCGAGGAGTGACGGTGAGCGGATCGGGAAGGTCCTCCTACAGGCTGGTCAGGGAGGAGTCCCGGGCCGCCGGCAGGAGGTACCGCATCACCCGCGAGGTAGCCGCAGCGGTGTGCCTGGCCGCGGGCGTGGTCATGCTGGTGCTGGCGATCTTCATGCTCACCGCCGAGGAGGACAAGCTGGACCGGCCCGTGACCGAGCAGGCTCATTCCACCAGCCGCACGATCGTGGTCTCGGCGGTACTCCTCGCCGTGGGTCCGGGGATGATAGCGCTGGCCGCGTTGCTGCACGCAAGGGCTGCAAAGAACCGCCGCTCGCTTGCCGGCTCGCCGCTGCTGTGGCAGACCCCATATATCAGGGACGGTGACCTGCCCTTCCCCGACCCGAATGCGCCTAACGATTCTGATCAAACACCCGGCGGGTGGCATGGAGACTGAGGAGGAGTGCCGGCACCGGGTCACGCCTCCTCGAACCCGCGAGCCGATGGGCTTCAAAGGGCTCCTGGCCGCACTCGGTCAGCGTAACTACGCGCTCTTCTGGTCGGGAGCGCTGCTCTCCAACATCGGGAACTGGATCCAGACCACGGCGCTTCTCTGGATCGTAAGAGAGTCCACCGGCTCGAACTCCTGGGTCGCCGCGGTCAACCTGGCCGCGTACCTGCCGGTGTTCCTCTTCGCCCTGCTGGCGGGCGTGGCCGCCGACGTCTACGACAAGAAGCGTATCGTCCTCATCACCATGGGCGTGCAGCTCCTTTGCGCCCTGGCGCTGGGGGTGAGCAGCTCGCTCGGTTCGGCAACGCTGCCGGTGATTATTACGACGGTGTTCGTCGCGGGGGTCGCCTACACGTTCAGCGCCCCCGCCGGGGTGTCGTTCCTGCCCGAGCTGGTGCGGGAGGAGGACATGATGAGCGCTCTCTCCCTGAGCTCCGCCCAGTTCAACATCGGCAGGGTGGTCGGCCCGGCCGTCGGCGCCGTCATACTGAGCGCGTGGTCGGCCACGGCGGCCTTCTACATAAACGCGGTCAGCTTCGCGTTCATCATCGGAGCGTTCATACTGGTCAGGCCGCTGCGGCCTCAGGAGAGGGCGTCGAGGGGCGCAACGCTCCGGAAGGTCGCCCATGCGCTCGAGTATGCGATCGAGTTCCCGTGGAGGGCATACACCCTGCTCGCCCTTGGCGCGGCCACGTTCTTCGGCTTCTCGTGCACGGTCCTGTTCCCCTCGCTCGCGAAGGACGTGCTGGGGGGCCGTGCCGGGACCTTTGGGCTTCTCATGAGCATGCTCGGCCTGGGTGCCGCGGTAGGGGCGCCGCTTGTCACCTACCTGCAGAGACGCCTTGCCGAGCGGGCGGTCATCAAGGCCGCCATCCTGGCCCTGGGGGTTCTTCTGGTATGCCTCTCGCTCTCCAGGTGGGTCTGGCTCTCCGCCGTGCTGGCGGCCTTCATCGGCTGCTCATACCTTATGCTGGGAGCCTCGGTCAACACCGTACTGCAGGCCCGCTCCCGGAAGGACCTGCGCGGCAGAATGGTCAGCCTGTACTCCATGATGTGGCTGGGGCTGTTCGGCCTCGGAGGCCAGCTCATCGGCCTGCTGGCCGACGCCTGGAGCGTGACCGCGATGTTCGCCCTGGGCGGGGCTACCTGCGTCGCGCTTGCCGCCCTGCTGTTCGCTTTCGGGGGCCTGATCGAAGGGGCATGCTCTTCCCTCGGGGTGGAGGAGCCCGGCGCCGGGCGGGAGGCGGCGGGGAGACCCGCCTGAGCAGTAGCCGACACAGTCTCCGAAGCCTCGTACGCCATAGTTCTGACAACCGACCGGAGGGATACATGGCCAGCTAATACCGG
The DNA here is from genome assembly GCA_018831265.1 of Actinomycetota bacterium. GTDB lineage: Bacteria > Actinomycetota > Geothermincolia > Fen-727 > Anoxymicrobiaceae > JAHJCO01. The sequence goes on along the minus strand of JAHJCO010000031.1, from coordinate 103,017 downwards.
TGCCTGGCACATTAGCTCGAAAGTATTAGCCCTAAGCCTTTCCGGCCAGCGCGAACTTCAGCTTCATGGCGTCCAAATCGCCCGGCTTGAGCTCCAGGACCTTGCTGACGCACTCCATCGACTCCCCGTACACCGCCATCTCGTAGAGGCATATCGCCTTGCGGTACCAGGCGTCCGTATTGCCCGGGTCCTGCTCGATAACGCTGCTGAACGCCTCGACCGCCTCCTGGTGACGGCCCTCCTTCTGGAGTGACACGCCCTTCTCGAATTCATCGCTGTCGCTCATGGGGCCTCCTTCCTCTGCCTCGCCCGGCGGGCCTCACCGCGGCCTGCCGCCGCCCCGCTTCCCGCGACGAATCGCGCGTAGCGGGCGAGCTTGGCCGCGATGTGCACGGCTTCCTCCGGGGTCGAGGTGGTGAATATGCCGTGGCTCTCCAGCCTCTTGAAGTCAGCCATGGCCGTCTCGCTGATCGAGACCAGTATTATCGGTTTCTCGAACCTCTTCATGAGCCCCTGCAGGTGGTCGATCAAGGCCCGGTTCGTCCAGAGCCGCAGCTCGGTCGGGTCAATGCCCACCGAGCCCTCGGGGTTGCGCACGTCCTTCTTGGCGACGGACTGGTTGAAGCCCTCCATCATCGACATGAGGAACCCCGGTATCCGCAGCGGGCGGCTCAGGGCAAGCCGGTAGAGGGGGCGCAGGAAGGTGAAGAGCATGTTGTTAAGGACGAACTCCCGGCCCAGGGTCGGGCCCATTATCACGAGTATGTCCACATCGTCGCACTCCATCAGCGCCTCGATGACCTTGAAGTGGTTCACGCGCCTGAGGTTGCCCACCAGGTCGACCGGGTTGGCCCTGCTCCAGTAGCTGGGCAGGAACTCGTCCAGCTTGCCGACGACAGCCCCGGGAAGCTTCGCCAGGTCGATACCCTCCCGGTCGCAGGCGTCGGCCGCGACCACGCCCCAGCCCCCGCCCATGGTCACGACGGCGACGCCGTCCCCGGCAGGGAGCGGAAGCGAGGAGAACGCGGAGACCAGGTCGAGGAACTCCTCGGAGGTCTCGGCGGTGACGATGCCGGACTGGTCGAACATCCCCTCGAACAGCTCCAGCGCTCCCGCCAGGGCCCCGGAGTGCGAGAGGGCGGCGCGGCTTCCCTGCTCGCCCTTGCCCCCTTTGAGGACCAGGACCGGCTTGTGCGGGGTTATCCGGGAGGCGACCTCCAGGAACCTCCGGCCGTCCTCCAGGCCCTCTATATAGAGGGCGATCGCGTTTGTCTTATCGTCCCGCCCGAAGAACTCCAGGTAGTCCGTGGTCTCGGTGTTGGCCTCGTTCCCGCTGCCCACGAAGCGGCTGAAGCCGACCCCGCGCTTCTTACCCCAGCTCAGGAGCTGGACCCCGAGGTTGCCGCTCTGTGAGACGAACCCGATGCGCCCCTTCCGGGGCAGGACGGGAGCGCCCAGTGCGCAAAGCGACGACTCGGCGGAGTAAAGGCCCATCGTGTTGGGGCCGATTATGGTCACCTCCAGCCGGTTGGCGGTGGAGGCGAGCTCGCGCTCGAGCTTCGCGCCTTCCGGCCCCGCCTCGCTGAAGTTGGAGGCGACCACCAGGACGTTGCGGATACCGCACGCGGCCGCCTCCTCCACGACCGCGATGACCTTCCTGGCGGGGATGGTGAGTATCGCGAGGTCAACGGGCTTCCCGATGGCCGACAGCGAGTCGTAGCACGGCATCCCCAGCACCGTCTGCTCGTTGGGGTTCACCAGGTAGAGCCTTCCGCGGAACCCGCCCCCCAGGATGTTCATCGGCATGATGAACCCCCACTTGCCCGAGACGTTGGAGGCGCCGACCAGGGCTATGGAACGGGGGTTGAACAGCCCCTCGAAGTCCCTGTTGAACCTGCCTATCTCCATTCGCTCTCCCGGTCCATCGTCAGGAGCCCTCCGCGGTGATTTAACACCAGTTCAGACCCCGCCACAAATACGGAACCCTCAGACGGACTGTATCTGCTCCAGCCTGTCGAGGATGCGGCTGAGCAGGCCCATGACCACGCCGCTCGCGGAGAACAGGGACAGCAGCATCCACATCGTAGCGTCGAGCCCCGCTATCTTCCTGTCCTTCACCGCCGCCACGACCGCGATTATCACCGCCACGGCGGCCCCGGCGCCCCGCAGCCGCATGTAGAACGGCTTTGTCATGAGTTCGACCTGCTTGTCCATCCTCGCCCTCCCTCGATTAACGCAGTATTACCTCAAACACTTTCACGCATATCGATGCAAGATTACCTCAGACCATTTCTTTCATTTCAGGGCACCATATCGGCCGGCGCCCCGAACTGACCCGCCGTCCAGGTCGGCGCGGCCTTGAGCACCCAGGCGCCGTTCTCGTAGTGGAACAGGAACGATATCGGCTGGCTCCCCGGGACCGGCGTCAGCGGCGTAGCCGCCCCGGTGGCCCAGTTGATATCCGAGGTGCTGAACTTCTGGATTCCCAGCTTGTAGTCCGCCGGGTTCTGGCCGTGGCTGGACAAATAGGACCTCATCAGGCTGTTCAGCTGGCCGGAAGCCTGCTCGACGGCCTTGAACAGTGCCGCGGCCGTCTGCTGGGAGGACACCCTGGCGGTTACGGCGGCGGCCGCCTGCTGGGCGGCCCTGTTCGCCCAGTAGATGGGCCCGCTCGTAGGGTTGTACCAGTCCGGGATGGTCTTGGCCGCCGACTTCCGTGCCGCCGCGGTCTGCAGGGACTGGTTCGCACCTGCTACGTCGGTGCCGGCCGGCGCGGCTGCTATGACACCCTCGGCATTGCCCCTGGAGACATCGTAGGTCTGCTCGGCCAGGGCGAACTGGTCCTCCACATCGTTCTGGATATCGGCCTTGGCCTCGGTCGCCATCACCAGCGCCTCCACGGGGTCGGATCCGAGCCTGCCTTGCGCCTCGGCGATGAGCTGCCGCTCGTCCTCCGGCACGCTTACGCCCAGTGACCCGGCGTTCTCGAGCTCGTTCCGGGCCGTGGCGATCTGCTGCCTGGCCCTATCCGCGACGTCCTGGTTTCCGCACCCGGCGAGCATCGCCCCGGCCAGCAGCGCCACGATGACCGGCAAACCGACCTTCCGCGCCATGTCCACCTCCCGGCTCGTTTTGCGCAATCATAGCACTGCAGGCCACCCTGCGTTTTTTTGATTTCACGTTTGTTGATATCATGTTTGCCGGTTGTACCGAGGACAACGGAGGGGACCGCACGGGATCCCCTGGACAAGGAGGAGAGAATGGCGAACCTGGCGTGCCCGAACTGTGGCAAGGACGACAAGGTGGTTCCGATAATGTACGGGACCACGACCCCCGAGATGGCCGAGAGGGCGGGCAAGCAGGAGATCCGCATCGGCGGCTACGCGGTAGGAAGCGACAAGCCGTCGTGGGCCTGCAACAACTGCGGCCACACCTGGTAGGTCCGGGCCTCGACGCAGCGATCCAACGGTCCCCGCTCCGGCGGGGACTTTCCATTGGGGTCGGACCCGGGTGGCGCACTCGCCGGCCCGGTGTTATATCATCTTTCCAACCGGCGGGCGGCCACCGCGGCGCCGGGTGATATGTCCACCAGCGGGGCGGCAGGAGGGCAGGTTCAAATGGCAGACATCGCAACACTTATCGCGGAGATCCAGGAGCAGGAGGTGCTCGACGCCGTGCGGGAGGCGCTCGAGGCGGGCACCGAGCCTGTTGAGCTGCTCGAGCAGCTCCGGGGTGGCATGGGCGTCGTGGGCGAGCGCTTCGAGGCCAAGGAGTACTTCCTTCCCGACCTCATCATGTCCGCGGAGATCTTCAAGGAAGCGGTAGCGCTCATCGAGCCCAGAATGACAGCCGACTGCTCCTCGTCCCGGGGGACCGTGGTCATCGGCACGGTCAAGGGCGACATACACGACATCGGCAAGAACATCGTCGCCACCATGCTCCGCTGCAACGGCTTCGACGTGCTGGACGTGGGGGTGGATCAGCCGGCCGCCGCCTTCGTGGATAAAGCGCGCGAGAGTGGAGCAAAGCTGGTGGGCCTCTCCGGGCTGCTCACGGTGGCCTTCGACTCGATGAAGGAGACAATCGAGGCGTTCGAAGCGGAGGGCCTCCGCGACTCGGTCAAGATAGTGATCGGCGGCGGCCCGGTCAACGAGACCGTGGTGAAGTACACCGGGGCCGACGGGTGGGGCAGGGATCCCGCTGAAGCTGTGAGGCTCGCCGAGCAGTACGCGTAGGGACGCATGCCCATGGCCACGCACACTCTCATCATCGGCGAGCGAATAAATCCCACAGGGCGTCCTCGCCTGGCGGAACAACTCGCGAAAGGCGACCTCGAGACGGCCCTGGCTGACGCGCTGGCGCAAAAGGAGGCCGGGGCGGACGTCATAGACGTCAACGTAGGGGTGCCGGGTGTGGACGAGGTCCCGCTGCTGAAGCAGGCTGCCCTGGAGGTTGCGGACGCCACGGGCTTGCCCGTCTGCATAGACTCCTCCGACCCGGCAGCGCTCGCCGCCGTGCTTTCCAAGCTCCCGGAAGGGACCTTCGTCAACTCGGTGACCGGGGATGAGGAGGCCCTCGAGGTCCTGCTGCCCCCGGTGGCCTCGACCGGCGCGATGCTCATCGGCATGGCAAAGGACATGTCGGGCATCCCGGAGACGGCAGAAGGTCGTATCGAGGTGGCTCGCCGCATAGTGGAGGCCGCCGGCGGCCACGGCATCCCGCCGGAGCGCATACTTATAGACTTCCTGACGCTCCCCGTGGCCACGGACCCCGGCTCGGCCGTGCTCGCCCTCGAGTGCATCCGGCGCGCGGGTCCCGAGCTTGGCACGGGCACGGTGCTGGGCGCCTCGAACATCAGCTTCGGCATGCCGACCCGCAACATCCTGAACTCGGCTTTCCTGGCGACGGCCGTGGAGGCGGGCCTGACCGCCGCAATCCTGAACCCGATGGAGGAGGGCGTGGTGCAGGCCGTCCTGGCCGCCGACGTCATGGCAGCCCGCGACCCCCGCGGCCGCCGCTTCCTCAAGGACTACCGCGCGAGGCGCGCCGCCCCGCGACTGACGGGAACGCCGCCCCCACCCGATGAGAATTAACCTCTGAGGTTTTTTCTCACTACCTCCTGTGAAAGAATAGTGGTTGTTCCTCGTCTCAGGGAGGCATTCATGCCGGTATTGAAGAGAACGACTCTCGCCCTTCTCCTGGTCCTGCTCCTCGCCTCGTCCGCGGTCGTACTGGGAGTGCTTGCCGTCAGCCGGCCGGCGCGGGCCCAGGTCAACCTGGATGTGAACGACATGGGGGACAACACCGTCCCGCCGTACACCCCGGGCCAGCTACGCTGGGCCATCGACCAGGCGAATAACACTCCCGCCGGTGACACCGTCACTATCACCTTCAGCGTGGACTTCGTACTGCTCCAGGCCGAACTGCCGGCTCTCACCCGGGACAACGGCGACGACCCCAACATCACCATCGACGGCGACCGTGGCGGGGGCGCTCGCGCCACCGTCTTTCAGGGAGCCGCGGTCGGCGCCACGGGCCTGACCGTGAACACCGACAACTGCACCGTCCAGAACGTTGTCTTCGAGAACTTCGACTCCTCGGGCGTTCACGTCGGCAACGGCTCGGGCAACGCGCTCGCCAACATCCGCTGCTACAACATAGACGGCAACGGGGTACTCATAGACAGCGATACGGGTACATCGGAGCTGAACCTGCTCGTTGACAGCGAGATCCAGCAGTGCGCGCTGGCGGCCCCCGGGCCGGCGGGCTCGTCGGCCGACTTCTACGGCGTCAAGATAATCGAGTCCGGCGGCTCCTGCGCCCACAACGCCGTGGACGGCTCCTGGGTCTATGACTGCGGGGATTTCACCAACCACTTCGGCGGCGGCATCGGGGTATTCGCCTCCGACGACAACCACATGGACGGCACCATGATCGGCTCCTCCAACGGCTTTATCGGGGAGGGGAACGCGGCCGACGGCGTCACCATCGCCGACGGCGCCCAGTACAACTCCCTGGGCAACGGCGAGCGCAACATCATCATGGACAACGACGCTAACGGAGTCCGGATCGCGGGGGACGAGAGCAAGTTCAACCAGGTCATCGCTAACAACATCGGGGTGAACCAGTTCAACGGCGCCGCGGGCAACGGCGGTCACGGCATCACCATCTCGGGCGAGGCCGGGGGCACCACCATCGGCCAGTCCATGGCCGGGGGTGTGGCGAACCTCATCGGCAGCAACGGGGGCGACGGCATAGCCATAGACTCCTCCGACGTGACTGTCATCATCGGCAACGGCATCGGGACCGACGACACCCTCGCGCTGGACAGGGGCAACGGAGGACAGGGCATCGCGATAACGAACTCCGGGGGCACGGTGGTCGGCAGCGATATCGGCCAGCCGGACATAGACGAGGCGAACTACATAGGCAACAACGGGGGAAACGGGACACAGGTGGCGGGTGACTCGCCGGGCAACTCGGTACTGGTAAACCGCACCACCGGCAACGGGGGCGCGGAGCCCAGGCTGGGCATCGATATCAGCCCGCTCGCCGACCAGCCCAACGACCCGGCGACCTACATCTACGGCACTCCCGGTGCACCCAATCTTTACATGCCTTACCCGAACATCGACTACGCTGCCGCGACCCCCAACGAGATCTCGGCCACCGGGACGGCGGTGCCAGGCTCCACTGTCGTCTTCTACTACTCGGATGACGGCGCCGGCTACGGGGAGGGGGAGACCTTCCTCGGATGGACCACCGCCGACGGCACGGGCGACTGGCAGCTTCTTGGCACGCCGCTCACCGCGGGGGAGTACCTGACCGCCACCGCCATGGACGGCGCGGGCAACACGAGCGAGTTCTGCCAGAACCGCGTCGTGGAGAACGAGATGCCGCCCACCCCGGGCATCGCCATCGACGCAGGGGCCGAGGCGACCGCCGACCTCCCGGTCACGCTCACCCTGGCGGCGAACGACGACGAGTACCCACCGGACCAGCTCCAGTACCAGGTGTCCAACTACGCCGACTTCCACGACGTGGTGGACTGGACGCAGGTGCCCGGGCCGATCTGGACCCAGGGCTGGGGCCTCCTCCCCGGAGCCGACGGCTACAGGACCGTCTACATCCGCGAGCGCAACCCCGAGATGAGGGTGGGGAATGCCGAGGACACCATCTACTACAAGACCGAGCCCCCCACCGGGACCGTGAAGATCAACAACGGCGCGGCCGCGACCGCCTCGCCAAACGTGACGCTGAAGCTCACGGCGAGCGACACCTTCTACGACGAGTCCGACCTCGAGATGGCCATATCCAACTACAGCGACCTGCACGACGCCTCGTGGCAGGCCTTCGACGGCCAGGTGTCCTGGACCCTGCTGGGCGGCACCGGCAACAGGACCGTCTATGTGCGTTTCCGCGACCCGCTCTTGAACACCAGCACCAACCGGACGGACAGCATCTTTCTCGACCAGGAACGGCCCACGGGGAGCGTCGCTGTGAAGGGCGGGGCACAGGCGACGGAGACCCGGGACGTGCAACTCACCCTGACCGTCACGGACAACCATTACCAGCCATCGCAATGCATCATGCAGGTGTCGAACCACCCGGACTTCGCCGGGGTCTCCTGGCAGGGCTTCAGGTCCAGCCTGGACTGGACGCTGCTCGCGGGCACCGGGCAGAAGACGGTCTACGCGCACTTCCGGGACGGGGTGGGCAACACCAGCGACACATATTCATGCTCCATCTACCTGGACGCCGGGGCCGGGTCCACCTGGTACCTGGCCGAAGGGTCCAGCGCGTGGGGCTTTTCCACCTACATCACGGTGGAGAACCCCAACCCGGAGGAGGTCACGGCCAGGGTCACCTACATGACGGCGGCGTCGGGTGCAGGGGGAGGCAACGTCACTCGTGACGTCACGCTCCCGGCCTCCAGCCAGACCACCATCGACCCGGGCTGGGACGTGACCAACAGCGATTTCTCCACGAAGGTGGAGTGCCTGCAGGGCAAGATGATAGCGGTGGACCGCACCATGTCCTGGACGGGACCGGGCGCGGCCTGCCCCGGGGCGCATTCTTCCATCGGGGTCGCCGGGCCGACCTCGACCTGGTACCTGGCCGAGGGGTCGTCGGCCTGGGGCTTCGAGACCTGGGTACTGGTCCAGAACCCAAACCAGGCGGAGGCGACCGTCAACCTGCTCTATATGATCGAGGGTGAGGGGCCGGTGAACTTCACCAAGAAGGTGCCGGCGCTTTCCAGGGCTTCCTTCTCGATGGCGACCGACATTGGCAGTAAGGACGCCTCCATCAAGGTGAGCGCGAACATGCCTGTCATCGCAGAGCGGGCGCTGTACCTGCCGGGCAGGCGCGAGGGGACCGAGTCGGTGGGGGAGGTGACGCCGGCCACCGCGTCCTACCTCGCTGAGGGCACCACGGCCTGGGGGTTCACGACATACGTGCTGGTGCAGAACCCGAACGCGGCCGAGGCGGAGGTCCGCCTCACCTACATGACACCGGAGGGCCCGGTGGCGCAGGCCCCCTTCACCATGCCGGCGCAGTCCAGGAAGACCGTCCGGGTCAACGACGCGCTCCCGGGCACGGACTTCTCGACCATGATTGGGGCTGACCGGCCGGTCGTAGCAGAGCGGGCCATGTACTGGGAGAGCGGCTCGGGTCCGGCTGCCCACGGCTCTATCGGGGTGACCGCCCCCCACGCCTCGTTCTTCCTGCCGGACGGCCAGCGGACCGACGGGTGGGAAACCTGGGTCCTGGTCCAGAATCCGAACGGTCAGGACGCGCAGATCGAGCTCAGGTGGCTGGGCCCCGAGGGCCAGGAGACGGTTGCGACCGACACCGTGCCCGCGAACTCGCGCCGGACGTATGACGTGGGCGCATACGGCACGACCTACAGGTGCGCCACGGTTGTGACCTGCACCAACGGGCTGGACATCATAGCCGAGCGGGCGATGTACCGCTTCGACCGGGGGTGCGGCACCGACACCATCGGCGCCTGGACGGACTGACCGACGGGGTCAGGCTCAAGTCAATGTCAGCTTGAATGCTGGACAACCTGTATGGTGTGACTTGACTTGTGCCTGACCCCTGGTTTAGTCACATCGCGGCCGCTCAAGACAAGGAAGATTGAGCGCGGACTTCAGTCCGCGGGTGCTCTCCAACCGGCCGAGACTGCCGGCCGCCGGTCCGCCCAGGGGCGCGCTTCCTCGAGCTGAGCCGCGAGCCGGAACATCCCGGCCTCGTCCGCGTAGCGTCCCGTGAACTGTATCCCCAGCGGGAGCCCGGCTTCGTTCCAGTAGAGCGGCATCGACATCGCCGGCAACCCCGTGAAGTTCGCTATGGCTGTGAACGGCACCAGGTTGGCCGCGCGCAGGAGGCCGACCAGCGGGTTGTCCTCCGGTGCGTCGAAGCGTCCGAGCTCGTAAGGCGGCTCGGTGATGGTCGGGCTGAGCACAGCGTCGTAGACAGAGAACAGGCGCATGATCACCCGGCCCATCATCTGAAGGGCGCTCACGGCGAGCAGGTAGTCCGGCGCGGGCAGCGCCTTGCCGATCTCGTGCATTGCCCACGTGAGGGGCTCGAACAGGTGCGGCTCCAAGACCTTTCCCGACATCATCGCGGTCGCCTCGATGCTCCAGGCCGCCCCGGCGCAGTACACGGCGGTGAACGCCTGGGTGACCATGGTGGTGTCGAGCTCGATCGCCATCTCCTCGACGTCGTGCCCGAACTCCTCGCAGAGCGCGGCCGCCTGCCGGACTGCCTTGACGCAGTCGGGATGCACGTCTCCTTCCGTCGGAGACGTCACGGTGAAGCCGATGCGCAGGCGCCCCGGATCGGCCCCGATCTCCTCGATGAACGGCCGGTCGGGGGGTGGCGCGAAGTACGGGTCACCTATCGCGGGCCCGCAGGTGGCGTCCAGCAGCGTCGCGCTGTCGCGCACGGAGCGGGTGACGGCGTGCTCGACGACCAGCCCGCTCATCACGTCACCGATGTCCGGTCCCATCGAGATGCGGGCTCGGGTCGGCCTCATGCCGAACAACCCGCAGCACGAGGCCGGGATGCGGATAGAGCCGCCGGCGTCGTTCGCGTGCGCCATCGGCACTATCCCCGAGGCCACCGCCGCCGCCGAGCCTCCGCTGGAGCCTCCCGTGCTGAGCCTCACGTCCCAGGGGTTATGGCAGGCTCCGAACAGCACCGGCTCGCTGGTGGGCAGCAACCCGAACTCCGACGCGTTGGTCTTGCCGATGGTCAGGAGCCCGGCGCGCTTGTAGCGCACCACCAGCTCAGAGTCGTGGTCGGGGACGAAGTCGGCCAGGAACCTGGAGGCGAACGTCATCGGGACACCGGCGTAGGCGGCCATCAGGTCCTTGAGCAGGAATGGGACCCCCTCGAAGGGGCCCTCGGGAAGCGCGCCGGCGGCCGCCTCCCGCGCCAGGTCGTACATGGGGGTCACGACGCAGTTCAGCTCGTCGTTGACCTTCCCGGCGCGCCCGATCGCGGCCTCGACGAGCTCTATCGGCTTGACCTCGCGGGCCCTCACCAGTTCCGACTGCCCGGTGGCATCCATGTACGCGGTCTCGTCTGCAAGCCCCACTTCGAACCCCTTTCGACGGACTACAGTAAGGACTCCCGTTCCGGTACGGGGCGGCAGCCCGGAGGCGAGGTCTCAACGATAGTTATACATCATCGGGCGGGGGTGTGGTTTTCGCATCGGTGTCTGGCGCCAATGCAAAACCCATCAGCCCTCAGCTTCGGCCGGGGAGGTTTCAGGTGGATTAGGCTTATCCTTCTTCCAGTAGGCGTAGGCGGCGCACCCGGCGACCATGACCGCCGCGGTCGCGATCGCGTCCCAGAGCGGGGAGATGAAGAAGTAGAGCACGAGCCACGGCAGGCAGCTTACCACCAGGAGGATGAACTTCACCCATCGAGGCAGGCCCCGGTAGCGCTTCTCGAGCGCCAGTCGCGAGTCACCGGCCCGGTAGTAGACCAGCAGCCCCAGCAGGAAGACGACAACTCCGTCGATGAACACCCACAGACTGTTGGCCGCCTCTCCCCAGATCAGGAGCACGGTCGAGGCCAGCATCACACCGAACGAGGTCCCCAGCCGGACCTTTGACAGCTTCTGCTCGGGCATCGCCATTGGACATCCCCCCATTCCGCCCGGGTCCGGATCCGGCCCGGGCACCGCCGTGGAAGTCTGCGCAGTCCCCGACCTGAGGCCGGGACGCCTGGAATGAATCTTACCGAGCCGCGGGCCACGTGAATAGACTCCCGCCTGACCCCCAGATCAGTCGGCGATCCGTATCTTTCGCTGGAAACGGTATGGGCGGTTGATTTATCATTCACTTGTTCCCCGGCGAAAGGAAAACGAGTGAGATACTGTCGCGGGTGCGGCTTCCCCGTCCCGTACGGCCGCTTTCTGCAGTGGACGTCGGATGGGACCATCCTGGGCAAGGACAAGGGCAGGACCCGCCTGGTGTACCTGGAGGTCGACGAGATGCGGCACCTCTACGCCGGCGTCTCCAGCTGGATCGGGGTGCCCATCGACCGCATCATCTACAGGGCGGAGAAGGAGGTCGGCCGGCGCTTCATCGAGACCCTGCTCCCCGCGATCATCTCCAGGATGCCCCGCGGCCACTTCCGACCGGAGTGGGGCGTCAAGGCCACGGCCGGGTACGTACTCAACTACATGTCGGGCCTGGGAATGGGCCACGCCGAGGTGTTCGACTACCAGAGCGGCCGGTCCTCGCGGGTCCGCATCGTCAACCCGCACGTCATGGCACTGATAGCGGGCGACGCGGCCGGCGTGTTCGGCAACCTGGAGCGCGTACCCGTAGAGGCGCGGTGGGAGCGCATAAAGACCGAGGAGTACTACCTGTACATCGAGAAGGAAGAGGGCGCCCAGGCCACCCCGGCCATCGAGCGGCTCGGGCTGGAGGAGAAGGGCTACCTTCCGGGCAAGGTCGAGTTCGACGCGTGCAAGTGCGGCGTGCCGCTCGATGTGACCCGAAACATCTACCTCGACCTGGAGAAGGGCATCCTGGTCAACAGGGTGACCGGCCTCAGGGAAGTGGCACTCCCGGTGCCCAGCTTCGACGCGGTATTCCGCGAGTTCACGCGCGAGTTCGGCGCGGACCTCCCTGCCACCATGGAGGACCTGGAGCAGGAGTACGCGCGCGAGAACTCGGCGGTGCGCTACCTGGCGGGAACGCGGGGCCCGGAGAGCATGATGACCATCCTTTCCGACTTCCCCTGGCGCGGCATCGGCAACCCCGTTGCAGCCGGGCCGGTGCAGGGTGGTTTGCAGGTGGTGATCGAGAACCCGTTCCACGCGGGCGTGGTCGCCGGGAGGGTCGCCGGCCTGTACGAGGCGTGGACCGGGACCCAGGTCGGTGTTTCCTGGCAGGAGGACGCGCCGGGCAGGCTGCGCGTGACGCTGACGCAGTAGCCCCGGATCCGCCCCCTCCTACCGGTCCCCAATCCGAGTGAGGTAAAAATCACCCATCCGCCGCGTTGATTTCGTCTCCTCAGCCGTTCACTTCCGGCCGATTCCACAAGTGGAGCGAGGAGGAGACTTGAGATGATTGCGATGAACACCATGTGGTCCGCGTTGGCCGTCGTTATGCTGTCCTCATCGGTGCTGTCCGAGGAGGTGGCGAAGGAGCGGGACCGTGACCGCTACTTCTACTTTTTCGCCGGATTGCTCGTGGGTCCACTGGCATTGCTTGCCATGCTGACGCCGGTGCCGGGAGACACCGTGGTCGACACGGCGTCGCGCGAGCGTACCATCAGGGTCGTAGACGATATCCCCTGCCCGGATTGCGGCCGTCAGGTGCCGGCAAGGGCCAGGACCTGCCCCTACTGCAACACCGAGATGATATCCCCGCTCTGGGACAAGCTGCCCGAGATACAACCACCCTACATCGAAGTAGTGCCGCGCCGCAGGCTCAGGCGAAAGAGCCCGGCCATCGCCGACGTCCCCCTGGCCGAGCCGGTATCCCTGGTCGAGCTGGAGGGGATGGAGGGCGTAGACCCCCACGCGCCGGTCTCCCTGCTCGAACTCGACTAATACCCGGTGCCAGGCACATTAGCCCCCAGATATTAGCTCGAGCACAACAGGCCTAATACTCTCGGGCTAATGTGCCTGGCACCACTATTAGCCGGCACCCTAGCGTATATAATTACCCTTACCGTACAAGGAGGGTGGCATGGCCGGCAGGTACGTCCATTTCCCGCTCAACGAGGAGATCAGGAGCGTGGGCGGCTACTACAAGGTGCTCGAGGAGGGCATCCTGGACTTCGACGGCAGGAAGGTCCTCTACGCCCTGAAGGGCGCTCACGTGGACACGTCGTGCTGCGGTTCGGGAGGGGTGGGCTACATCTCGGTGGCCGGCTACGTCACGGGCTGGAAGTCCTCGACGAACGAGGACGGGTTCCCGGTCACCGAGGTCAAGAAGATCGTCGACCGCGATCCCCGCGCGCGCCTCGAGGCCCTACTGAAGCAGAAGTACCCCTACGTCAACGTTATTGACTTCGACTAGCACGCGGACGAGACTATACGGGGCCGCGCGCCCGCCGGCCCGCGAAAGGCTCTTCACGCCGCCGGGAAACCGACGGCGAGCAGGTTCATCGAAAGGGAGTGATTAAATGGTTGGGATCCGATCCTACGGAGGGTACGTCCCCCGCTACCGAATGAACCGCATGGTCGTGTTCGGGTCCATGGGCTGGCTCAATCCTGCCAACATCATGAACGCCCAGGGCGAGAAGGCGGTGGCGAACTTCGACGAGGACGCGGTCACCATGGCCTCGGCCGCCGCGACAGACTGCATCGCCGGGTTCGACCGCGAATCCATCGGGGGCGTCTACTTCGCCTCCACCACCGCCTCCTACAAGGAGAGGCTCTGCGCGAACCTCATCTCCGGCTCCCTGGCGACCTCCGAGGCGGTGCGCACCGCCGACTTCGCCAACGGGCTGAAGGCCGGCACCACGGCCCTCATCGCGGCACTGGACGCCGTAGCCGCCGGGAGTGCGAACAACGTCGTGGTAGGCGCCGGCGACTGCCGCCTGGGCAAGATGGGCAGCGTCCAGGAGCTCATGTTCGGTGACGGCGCGGCCGCGATGCTGGTGGGCGACACCGACGTCATCGCCGAGTTCAAGGGCGCCTACTCCACCGGCCACGACTTCGTCGACCACATGAGAGGGGCCGAGTCGAAGTACGACCGCCAGTGGGAGGAGCGCTGGATACGCGACATCGGCTTCGGCCAGTTCCTTCCCGAGGCCATCACCGGCCTGTGCGAGAAGCTGGGGATGGCGCCGACCGATTTCACGAAGGTCATCTATCCCTGCTACTACGGAGGGGCGCGCAAGGCGATCAACAAGAAGATAGGCTTCGAGGGCGAGGTGGTCCAGGACAACATGCAGGCCATCATCGGTGACGCCGGCACGGCCCAATCGCTGATGATGCTGGCGAAGGCTCTCGAGGACGCCGCCCCCGGCGACAAGCTGCTGGTCTTGAGCTACGGGAGTGGATGCGACGCGCTCGCCTTCGAGGTGACCGACGCCATCAAGGACCTGCCGAAGCGCAGAGGCATCTCGGGCTGCCTGGCCCGCAGGGCCGAGCTGGACTCCTACACCAAGTACATGGTCTGGCGCCGCATGTGCGACCCGGAAATGGGCCTGCGCGGCGAGGAGCAGAAGTGGACCCGCTGGTCCCTGCACTGGCGCTGGCACAAGGCGATGCTGGGGCTCATCGGCTCCCGCTGCCTGGCCTGCGGAACGCAGCAGTACCCGCCCCAGAGGGTCTGCGTGAACCCGGACTGCGGAGCCATCGACCAGATGGAGCCCGTGATCGTTTCCGACAAGGGCGGCAAGGTGGCCAGCTTCACCTCCGATATGCTGGCGGCCAGCACCAACCCGCCGGCCATGTACGGGTCGGTAAACATCAACGGCGGAGGCCGCTACGTCTTCGACTTCACCGACTGCACAATCGACGAGCTCGCGGTCGGCAGGGAGGTCGAGTTCAGCTTCCGCGTCAAGATGCACGATGCAGTAAGAGACATAACCAACTACTTCTGGAAAGCGGTTCCAGTTGCAGAGGGGGTCGAGTAATGGCTGAGGGAATCAGGGACAAAGTAGTAGTCCTGGGCATGGGCTGCACGAAGTTCGGCGAGCGGTGGGAGGCCGGTCCGGAGGACCTGGCCGTGGAGGCGTTCACCGAGTGCCTCGCCGACGCGCAGATAGAGAAGAAGGACATCCAGGCGTCGTGGCTGGGAAGCCATATCGACGAGATAAACATCGGCAAGGGAGGAAACTTCCTGGGCCTGACCCTGAAGCTCCCCCTTATCCCGGTGACCCGCACCGAGAACTTCTGCGCATCGGGCACCGAGGCGTTTCGCGGCGCATGCTACGGCGTCGCGTCCGGCGCTTACGACATCGCGCTCGCCTTCGGCGTCGAGAAGCTCAAGGACACGGGATACGGCGGGCTGCCCGACTCGCCGGCCTTCGGGCAGGTGCAGGCGATGATAGGGCCCAACGCCACGGCCCCGGGCATGTTCGCCCAGATCGCCACGGCGTACTCGGCCAAGTACAACGTGCCCATGGACCGCATCAAGGAGGCCATGGCCCACATCTCCTGGAAGAGCCACCAGAACGGCGCCAAGAACCCGCGGGCGCACCTGCGCAAGCCCATCCCCATCGAGCAGATAATGGGCGCGCCGATGATAGCCTACCCGCTGGGGCTGTTCGACTGCTGCGGGGTCTCCGACGGGTCGTCGTGCGCCATAGTGACCACCCCGGAGATCGCCTCGAAGATCAAGCCCAACGACCCGCAGGTCAAGGTCAAGGCGCTGCAGGTGGCTGTCTCCTCCGGTGAGGAGGCGCTCTACACGAAGTGGGACGGGGCGGGCATGATAACCACCCGCGAGGCCGCGAAGCGCGCCTACGCCGAGGCCGGCATCAAGAACCCGCGCGAGGAGATCAGCATGATGGAGGTGCACGACTGCTTCTCCATCACGGAGTTCGCCACCATGGAGGACCTGGGCATCAGCGCGCCCGGGACCGCGGCCGACGACATACTGGCCGGGTTCTACGACCTGGACGGCCAGATCCCCTGCCAGCCCGATGGAGGCCTGAAGTGCTTCGGGCACCCGATCGCGGCCTCGGGCCTGAGAATGCTGTTCGAGATGTACAACCAGCTGCTGGGGCGCTGGCCGGAAGACCGCGCGGTCAAGGACCCGAAGTACGGGCTGACCCACAACCTGGGCGGCGTTCCCAACCAGAACGTCTGCAGCATAGCGATAGTCGGCCTCGACTAGTCGGGGCTCAGTAAAAAGGCGGGGGGACCGTTGCGACGTGCTCCGGTTCTCGTGGGGGGCATCAGCGCGGGGCGGTTCTCCCGTCTTTTGCGCTGAGAATTAACCTCAACCATTATTTCTCACGCAGAATCACCGTTTTTGCAGTAGGACCACCTCATACTACGCTCAATAGACGGGGTCCCGCAGATTTGAATCACGATAGTTATCAAAACAAATCAATAACATATATTACAATCAGTAGTCACAGTCTATTGCCCGGAAATGGACCAGATATCGTTGCTGGTGATGATAGATTATTTTATTGTTAACTGAAGTTAACCATAGTTATTCAAAACTGCGTTACCACGGCAAAGCCGCCTTCAGTGAAAGTCCTGGTCTGAGGTACACTTGCATGCGTCTAAACGGATAATAATGAGAAACAAGAGCAGGACAAGAAGTAAGTTAGAGGCCAGTCTGGCGGCCTTGGCCGCAGCGCTGGTCGTCATGGTGTCTGCAGGTTGCGGCTCCGGGGGCGGGCCCGGCTCCAGCAACCCCAATCCCCAGGCTACCAACCCGGCGAACAGCGGCTCGGGACCGGGCACCTACGAAGTCAACATCTCGGGAGTGGACATCGCCCTGACCCTTCCGTCCCTTGACGACCTGAAGACGGAGAAGATCGACTCCCTCTACTCGGCGGTGAAGTCCTCCACAAAGGAGAAGGTCGAGCCCTTCCTGCTTGGGACGTGTCTGCTCGCCAACCACTCCGGCGAGAGCACGAACCTGGGGTTCGTCTCCTTCGACGTGGTACTGAACGACGGCACCAGGCTGCACTCCAACCCGGCCGACACGCTGGTGGCGGGCTGGCGCGACCAGGCGAAGCGCGGGGAGGACCAGGTGCTCGCCCGGCGCGCCGAGGCCCTGATGCCCGAGCTGACCCAGATGGTGCCTGTCGGGTCGGGCGGCACGGGGACCGCCTACTACTCCTTCTCGGACTTCGACCTCGGCGAGATCAGGAAGATCGAGGCCTGGTACAGCAAGGGCGACATGAAGCCCCACGTGATGGTCAAGAAGAAGCCTGAGGAGTCAGAGTAGCTTCTTGGTGGGCCCGCCCACCCGCTCGTATGCGAAGTCGAAGGGGATCTCGCCTGTCAGGAACCGCTCCAGGTCCTCCCCGTTGTACAGCTTCATGACTATCTGGCGGGTCTTGGTCGAGATGAGCTCGAGCAGGGTCTTGTTCACGGGCTTGTCGTAGAGGTCACCCAGGTCGAGGGGCAACCCGATACGCACCTTCGCGCGCTTGTAGACGACCGAGGAGTACTCCTTGTCCGCCTTCTCGCCCATGAACTTCTCGACTACCGGGGCCGGGACCGACGGGAGGCGGCGCTCCACCAGCCCGATGACCGCGCAGGGGATTACGGGGACCCGCGCCTGCAGCGCGAGCCGGGCGAACCCGGTCTTGAACCTCTTGATGCGCTCGACCTTGCCCGGGTCCAGTATGGTCGTACCACCCTCGGGGAAGAAGCCTACAACCTCGCCGTTTTTCAGCAGGTCGAGCGCCGGGTTCAACTCCTTCTCGGTATTCCCTCCGGAGAGTGTGACCGGGAAGGCGCCCAGCCACTTGTGGAACTGCGCGTAGCCGGGAACCTTCCACGACCAGGACGCGGCCCCGAAGTTGATATAGCGGTTGCGCACCGCGTACGCCAGAAGCAGGGGGTCGAACGACGAGCGGTGGTTGCACACGATGAGCGCCGCGCCGTCATCGGGCACGTTCTCCTGGCCCTCGATCTTGAGGCGCAGCCGCAGGTTCAGCAGCGGGCCGATCGTGACGCGCATCGACTCGTACAGGAGCATCTGGTTCACGTCCATCGATACCACTCCCACAAGAATCCGGCTCGAGTGACGTCAATTATAGGACAACTGACTCAGATAGGGGTCAGGCACGATTCAAGTCAGTTGTGAATAGATCGGTGCCAGGCGAGATTCAAGAATAGATCGGTGCCAGAATAGATCGGTGCCAGGCGAGATTCAAGTCACCGCTGCGATCGGCCCCCTACCCGGCGTGATATATTGAAGCCGGTCGCGATTACCGGCTATGGGGGTTCAAAATGCTCGATTACCTGTTCCGCGGAGCGAGAGTCGTGGACGGCACCGGCGGCGCCTCCCGCCAGGCTGACGTCGGCGTCGAGAACGGCCGGATAGCGGGCGTGGGACGCCTCGGCGACGCGGAAGCCCACGAGACGATCGACGCGGCGGGCAAGGTCGTCTGCCCCGGCTTCATCGATATCCACACCCACAACGACCTCTACGTTATCAGGGACGACTACGTGGACGTCTTCGAGCCTTACCTCCGCCAGGGCATCACCACCTGCGTGGCCAACAACTGCGGCTGGTCGGTCGCACCATGGCCCGTCGAGCATTCGGCCCTGATGTGCTCCACCCTCCGAAGCATGGGGGTCGCGAGGGACCTCGAGCCGCAGTGGGAGACCCAGGCCGACTTCCACGACTGGCTCGTCAAGCGCGGCCTCCCCATGAACATGGTCCCACAGGCGGCCCACGGCCCCATCCGCATGCGGGTGATGGGACAGGAGGCGCGCTTCAGCACCCCCGAGGAGCTGGAGGCCATGAAGGGCCTGGTCGCAGACGCGATGGAAGCCGGCTGCCGCGGGTTCTCCACCGGGCTCACCTACTTCCCCGGCATGTACGCGCACACCGACGAACTGGTCGAGCTCGCGACGGTTTCCCGCGAGGCGGGGGGCCGGTACGCCACCCACACCCGCGGCCTGTCCCAGAACTTCGACCGCGCGGTCGCCGAGGCGGTGGAGGTCGCCCGCAGGAGCGACTCGGCCCTGCAGATATCGCACTTCATGGCGGCCCCGGAGCTGGGCTGGACCTCCGACCTCATCTACTACGCGGTCGGGGCACTGGAGGCCGTGAACCGCGCCATCCCGCTTCCCGGCATCCCCAACGCCGCCCTGGAGAAGGCCGTCGGCCACGTCGACCGCGCCCTGGAGGAGGGTATCGATATCGGGATGGACTTCATCCCCTACGTGCTCGGCAACACGACGGTGACCCAGCTCTATCCGCCGTGGGCGAACATGGGCGGCACCGACGCTCTGCTGGAGCGGCTCCGCGACCCGGCGACCCGCGAGCGCATCAGGAACGACGTGCGCACCATCAAGCCGACCTGGCCCAACTGGGTGGAAGGCGCCTGGTCCGACAACTACCTGCGCTCGCTGGGCTGGAAGATGTTCCGCATCCTTTCGGTCGGAAGCGAGAAGAACAACCGCATGGAGGGCCGGCGCGTGGTCGAGCTCGCGCGCGAGGCGGGCAAGGACCCGTTCGACTTCCTGGCGGACCTCACCGTCGAGGAGGACGGCGCCGTGATGTTCCTGATGGGTCTGCCCCCCCGCCCATGGACGGAGAAGGTGTTCACCCGCATCCAGAAGCACCCGCAGCTCTCCGTGGGAGCCGACAGCCTGTTCCCGGAGAAGGGAGCCCCGCCGCTGTCCGCCTACGGCTGCTTCGTGCGCGTCATCGAGCACTACGTGAAGGAGCTGGGCTTCTACACACTGGAGGATGCGATGCACCGGACCACGGGCCTTGCGGCGTCCCGCTACGGGCTGGACGACAGGGGAGCGGTCAGGGAGGGAGCCGCCGCCGACCTGGCGTGCTTCGACCTGGAGAGCATCCACGACAACTCGACCTGGGACGACCCGGAACACTACCCCGACGGCATAGACTACGTGATGGTGAACGGCCGGATGGTCGTCGAGCAGGGCACCTACCACGGCGACGCCCTGGCCGGAAGACTGCTCACACGATAGGCGGACCCGCCTCGGAAAACCGCAATCGCCCCACCACCTGGTGTCAGACATTTGACTAACAATACAATCATCTTCATCAAATAAGTAACACAAGCAACTCCAGTAACACCTTATCGGGCTTGCACTGGCCGTCTGGAGCGATTCGTGTGGTTGCTGATTCGTCAGTCAACTATTGTTGATACTGTGAGTCAAATGTCTGACACCATCATTCCCTGAATGCTACCCACAGGTTCTTTGGGGACTTCTAAAGACACCCGTCTGATTCTTTAATCTGCGGGACAACATACTTGGCTAAACGCCCCGTCAGCCAGCTGCAAATTAAAGAAAACGGTCTAAAGCTTTAATTTGCCAGCAGTGATTTCAATCCACTTCAATTTCGAATCGAATCCAGGATTAGTAACCTCGACCCTTATTTGACCTGTTCAGGTCCTGAGCCCGGTCTCCATTATCGCCTTCAGGCTCTTTCCCTCTTCCTCCATATGCGCGAGGATGGCCCCGCTTATCCCGAGCCGCGCCAGGAACCATCCGAACCGCATGTTGATGACGGCGGTGACGGTGCAGGAGCCTCCGCGGGGGACGATCTCGAACGACCCGCTCACCCCAAGGATCTTGTCGGGGACGGACAGGCCCACGAACTCGATGTAGGTCCTGCCGTTTCGCTCCAGTCTTGTGATGCGGCACCGGGACCGGTAGAGCCTGCCCTTGAGGCGCTCCTCGTAGTAGAAGGTCTTGCCCTCGGCGAGCTCTCCCTCCAGGTTCACCCACTTGACGTGGTCGGGGTGCCAGGCGGCATAGTGCCTGTCGATCTCGAGTAGCCATGCCTCGATGCGCTCTTGAGGGGCGCGGATCTCGATGGAGTCTCTCAGGGTCGCCACTTGCACCGCCCCCGCTAATAATTCGCGGCTAATGTGCCTGGCACCAGTATTAGAGGGCGACCTCGCGGCCGCCACCGAAGAAGAGGCGGTAGGCCTTCGCCGAGGGGCACTCCTTCTTCCAGTCCGTGCCGTACTCCGCGCAGTGCCGGCACGCGTGCAGGAACTGCCCCCAGAAGGTGAGGCCGGCCAGCAGCATATAGAGCGCCAGCAGCCTGCGGTTGTGCCGCATCCCCACGGCGGGCGCGTTGCTGATGGTCGAGAGCGCCAGGAGCTCCAGCACAATGCCGAGGTTCGACGGGCGGTCGTGGCCCTCGACCTTCGGCATGTACCTGGACGTTATCTCGCCCAGGTAGAGGCTGTAGCACTTGTTGCCGTACCCGGCACAGCGCGCGCAGATGAGGTAGCGAGGCACGGTCCAGAACAGCGCGAACCCGCCAAGCCAGGCCACGAGCGCCTTCCACGAGCGCTCTTTCACCAGGCCGACGAAGCCCACTATCACCTGGGCGAAGATGACCAGGAAGCGGAACATCATCACCCTGGGGTTGGGGCCCATGTACTCCTTGCACTCCGCGCACTGGCAGTTCACGGCGACCTCCTTGCCTCTATTGCACGCTATTCGATCGCGGAGTCCGCGCCCAAGCGTGGCGATCAAACCATCGGTGTTGCGGGAAACCTCACCCCCCGGGACAGCAGCGCCCCGGCGCGGAACACAGCCTCCACCCGGTCCAGCGCCCTCACATCCTCCATGGGGTTCGCCGACAGCAGCACCAGGTCGGCCAGCTTCCCGGGCTCGATGCTGCCCAGCTCGCTCTCCATGTCCAGCAGCCCAGCGGCTGTGATGGTCGCGGAGCGCAGGATGTCGGCGTTGCTCAGGCCCATGTACCGCAGTATCTGCATCTCGGCGACCAGGTAGCCGGGGAAAGAGATAGGCGTCCCGCCGTCGTTCCCGCAGCAGACACGCCCGCCGGCCTCGTATATCCTGGTCACGTTGCCGGCCGACCCCACTATCGCCTCTATCATCAGCTCGTTGTCGAAGAGGAAGCGCGCCGCCGGACCGCTGGGCTTCGCCCTGCCGCTCATGTACAGGTCGGTGACCTTGCGGTTCGCCCTCTGCACGGCCTCCTCGCACATCCCTGGGGCGACTCGCTCCATGAGGTGCTCGCGCCCGGCCTGCATGGCCTCGACCAGCTCGTTGCCCCGCGCCGGGTGCCCCGGCGGGGCCATCCCCAGGGCCATGCTCACCGCGGCCGTGGGCGTCACGTGGTGGTCGCCGGCCATGAAGTCGGCCACGTCCTGGTCGGTGAGCGTCCCGTCGATGGGCAGGTGCTCCAGGTCGTCCACCCCCAGACGCAGCGCCCGGCGGTAGCCGTTCATCTGGGTCTGGTGCACCCCGACCCTTCGCCCCAGCCTGTGCGCCTCGTCCACGATCGCCTTCACCGATTCGTCATCGATAACGTTGAGCGGCTTGTTCCCGAAGAACAGCGAGCGGTCGTCGAAGAACAGCTTGATGAAGCGGGCCCCCTGCTCGACAGCCTTGCGCACGCCTTGCCGCCCCGACTCCGGCGAGTCCACGTATAGTGACAGGTCGCCCCACCGGGAGGCGAGCCACGGCGGGACCTGCATGGAGAAGTCGGGGTAGCCGCCCTTCGCGACGAGCGACGGCCCGCAGGAGACGACCCGCGGCCCGAGCATCTCGAAGCGCTCGATGGCGGCGGAAACCTCGCCCAGCAGGCCGGAGAAAGAGGTCGTGTCCCGCAGGGTCGTGACCCCGCGCAGCGCGCACTCCTCCATGTTCCGTATCGCCTGGCGCTTCACGCTCATCAGGACGTCCGGCCCGAAGGCGGCCGCGCACGGCATCAGCGCGTGCACGTGGCAGTTGATGAGCCCGGGCATGAGGTAGAGCCCGGAGCAGTCGAAGACGTGATCGGCGGCCGCCTTGTCCAGGTCCCGGGTGGAGACGATCTCCCCGAGCTGCCCGTCGGCGAACAGCACGCCGCGCTCCTTGAGCACCTGCCCGCGCTTGACGTCCACCACGTTCGCTCCCCTGAGCAGGACCGAGCGCCCCCGCCCCGGCCTCCACTCGCAGCCCTTCCTCTGCAGGGTGAAGCCCTGCTTGAGCCCGTGCACGTGCGCCGCGGCGTAAGCGGAGACCGCGACCCCCTCGAGCATGAGGATCCTGCCCAGCATCTTCCTGCGCTCCGCCCGGTCGGACCAGTCGAATCCCATCTGAGACCTCCCCGCTGTTTGGGGTACATAGTAACGCACCGGCCGACGGCAAGCACACCCGGGGGCGGCGCAGCGGCAGGCGTGCGCCTTGACCGGGGGATAACTGCAAAGAAAGTGCTTGACAACATTGTTATCCCGGCATTAACATTCCAAAGGTACAGTAATCATGTCCATAATAGGATAACTCAGATGATTGCGACATCCGGAATAAGCAGATCAACTGACAGGGGTCCAAGCCTCCCGAGAGCTCCGGTCGCAATGACTATTGACAACGAGTACCTTGTTTTGATAGAAATTATGCTCCTTTTGCTCATTTGCTCTGCTTATGGCTGGGGGCTTGGAAGGTAAGGGCGGAGAATGGCGGAGATACTGTACCTGGACGGATCGGCAACGCGGAGTGTCAAGAAGCCGCTGGCGAAGCACGGCGACGTATTCCAGGCGGGCGATATTACCGAGGCGCTCTATCTGATGGCGGAGCGCGACTTCGACTACTACTTCATCGACGCTGATATCCGCGAGGCAAGGCCGTTCATCCACCATATCCGCCACGACCCGCAGCTGGCACCGCCGCATGGGATCGTCCTTCTGACGGACAACCGTGAAGAGGACTGCGAAGCCTGGCGTGTCGACACCTTCATCACCCGCGAGCGGTTCGCACAGGATGTCCCGTATGTCTTCTCTCACCTCAGGGGCAGGGAAGAGGAGCCCGAGAACGTTATCCGTATCGGACCGGCGCCGGCAGCCGATAGGAGGGACCGTGTCTCCGAGAGGTCGGAGCGTGCTACCGCGCGGCCGTCACGGACCTCTACCCGACCGGCGAGAGTCTCGAGATTGCTGGACCAGGAGACATCGTTTGGCGATGCAGATGCCGCCGAAGCGGTAAGCGCCGAGAGCGTCCCGGTGGCCGAGGCCCCCGGGACGACGGTCTCGCTGCAGACCGACTTCAGCGGGAGTCGATCCGTCAGGGGACCGTTCAAGGTCGCCGCCGCCCTGGTCCTGGTCGGCGCTCTCGCCGTCTGGGCGTTCACACTGGGCCCCCTCGGGAGCCAGGCCGGGCGGGAGGATGCGAAAGCGGATAAGTCCGAGGGCGTGAAGGCCGGCTCATATGACAAGCCCGGCGGCTCCCGGCCGGAGGACAGCGGGTCGGGGATGCCCTACACCACCTCCCCGCCGGCGGTCGCTCCGCCTCCGTCTGCAGCGGCACCCGCGCCTGCGACTACCGTGATGGACAGCGATGGGGCCGAGCCGGCCGCAGCGACTACACCTTCAAATGAGGTTCCAGCCCCAACTGCGAACAGCACCCCGTCGGCCTCCATATCCGGGCCCGACCAGCTAATGAGAGGCGAGTCGGGTACATTCTGCGCCTCGGGAAGCGATCCCGACGGCGATTCCGTCAGTCTGAGCTGGACTTCCAGGACCCTGTGCTGGTCGTCGCCGGGGCTCTACTCGGTGAGCGTCACCGTCACGGACAGCCGTGGGGCCGTCTCATCCACATCCAAGAGCGTAAGGGTCATCTGAAAGGGGAACGATGAGGAAGACGCTGGTACTGCTACTGGTAGTAGCCGCGGCCGTTTCGGCCGCTTTCCTGGGACCGTGGCTTCCGAGGGTGCATGCCTATCCGGCCGGCTGGACCCTTCAGCAGGAAGTGTGCGGTTCGGGGGCGACGGAGTGCGACGTCGATTCTTTCGACAATTACGTCTACGTCGTGTGGAGAGCCTCCAGCAACAACATCTACTTCCGCCGCTCGACCGACTACGGCGTCACCTGGGACGCCCCGCTGGTGGTCGCTCCCAACACGGTAGAGAATGAGGGCCCGGTTGTCATCCGGGGGGCCTCGGCCGGGTTCGTCTACGTCCTCTGCACCAGGAAGCCATCCTCGTCCACATACAGGACCTATATCTACAAGTCTGAGAACAACGGTCAGAGCTTCTCCCAGATCTACGAGTCGAACGGGACCTCAAACCGCAGGTATCTCGACGCCTGCCGCATGCCGGGCACGAACGAGATCATCTACGTCTACTCAGACGATATTGACGGGGTCTATGAAGTCCACTGGGGCATAATCACTGTGAATGGCACCGTTTCTCCCCAGGCCAACGATGCTACCTGGCCCGATGCGGACGGCATAGCCGGTACCTACCCGACGGTTGCTGCGGAGGGGACTTTCAATATACTCGTCGCCTGGCAGGAGGCTCAGGGTGGCGGGCACACCCATACGCATCTACGCTGCAACATGTCCACCGACCGTGGGCAGACGTGGGGGGCCACCTACTCCGGCCACATACCCGACAACGACGACGAGGCCGCATACATCCAGCGTCAACCTGTCGCTTTCTGGGATACGAACCCGGGCGGCGTTCCCGGCGTTGTCTACTCCTGTGAAAACTCAGGGGCTCCCGGCACTTACTTTGCCGGACGATACCGCATAGGTACCGGCGGATGGGACCCTGACAACACAGCCGGGAGCAACAGGGAAAACACCGGCGCATACATGCCCTACAGCGCGGCGTGCGGAAGCGAGACCACGGACGTCTTCTGCCGCAATAGCTCGGGCTTTCTCCACCTCGACGGGGTGGCGAGCAACTTCCTTGGCGCAGAGACCATCTACAACGGGGCCAACTGCATAGCCGCCGCTCATAGCAACGAGGGAATCGACTACTGCGCCGCGGTCACCAGCGGGGGAAAGGTGTACGCAAGACGAACTGACACCCGGGCCCCCGACACCTTGAACATCACGGCACCCGACTACTCAGATGGGAACACGTACCGCAACGCAAACTTCCTCGTAGAGTGTGCCGGGGCATCCGACGATTTCAACGTTACGGGTACCGACTTGGTCGGTCCTACTCAGTACGACAACGGGCTAGAGAAGACGACCTACCTCTTCACCATCAACGGCGCGGACTGGTTCGACCTTCCGTGCGTTGAAGGAAGCAACATGGCGGTTGATCCTCCCTGGGCTAGGACGATAGATACTACGGGTTTCGACCAAGTGCGCATGCTCTTGCGTGCTACTGCCACCGACTCCGCCGGCAACAACTTCACCTACGATGCCCCGGCCTACACCTACATAGACAAGCAGGCGCCTCAGAGCTCCCTCGACGTGGCCGGGACCCTCGGCGACAACGGCATCTACCGCTCCAACGTCCAGGTCACGATCATCAGCGACGACTACACGCCCGACTACTCCGAGTACAAGCTGGAGAACCTGGACACCGGGCAGGTGGATTCCAACTGGACGCGCCAGGTAGGCCCTTTCCCCCTCACCGAAGGACACTGGAAAGTCCACTACCGCTCCGCCGACAAGGCCGGCAACGTGGAGGCAACCAAGTTCGGCGCGATCACCGTCGACAAGACCGGACCGGTCTGCTCGGTCACCCGCCCCAGCAAGGACACCATACAGACCGGGTACTACTCCGACGATACCTTCCGGATCACCGGTACGGGCACCGACCCCAACGGCCTGTCATGGTCCGCCATATACGTGGATGGCGCGAAGAAGTACGAGACTGCCAGCGCGTTCAACATGTCCTGGACCTGGGACCTGGAGGGCGTACCCGAGGGAAACCACACCATACAGGTGAAGGCCAGGGACAGCGCAGGCAACAACGGCTCCACGTCCAAGACCGTCTTCGTCGGGAACGTGGCGAAGGACTGGTACTTCGCCGAGGGTAACACCCTGCCCGAGTTCGACGAGTGGCTCTCCGTCCTGAACCCCGGCGACCAGCCGTGCAGGTACCAGATCACCTTCATGCTCGAGAACGGCGAGACGCGGGTGTTCGAGCGCCTGATGAACCCCCACCAGCGCGATACGGTGCGGGTCAAGGACTACATCGAGGAAGGTCACACAGGGGTGTCAATCAAGCTGCACTCCGACTCGCAGGCCATCGTTGCCGAGCGGCCCATGTACTTCGTCTACAAGTACGGCGTTGCCGGCTACAACTGGAAGGGCGGCCACGACGTGGTGGGCGTCAACGTTCCCCAGAAGCAGTGGTACTTCGCCGAGGGCACGACCCGTCTCGGGGACGCGGACGGCAACGCCTTCGAGGAGTGGCTGTTGCTACAGAACCCGAGTGACACGCAGACCGCCAACGTCGCCATCACCTACATGCTGGGTAGCGGCCAGAACGTCCTGCGTTCCTACCAGGTGGCCCCGCACAGCAGGCGCACGGTCGAGGTAGCCGGCGACGTGGGCATCAACCAGGACGTCAGCGCCGCGGTATCCTCGGACGTTGCGATAATGGCCGAGCGCGCCATGTACTTCAACTACCACGGGTTCGCGGTCGACGGCTCCAACGTGGTCGGGGCTACCGGCGCCTCCACCTCCTGGGACTTCGCCGAAGGCTGCACCCAGCCGGGCTACCAGGAGTGGATAACCATCCAGAACCCGAACCAGGTCCCCGCCGAGTGCACTATCAACTACATGACCGGCGAGGGAGAGACTCACCTGGTGAAGAAGACCGTGGCCCCGATGTCCCGCTACACGGTGGACGTGCTCGGCGACGTCGGTGGGAACCAGGACGTCGCGGCGAGCCTGAGCTCGGACGTGCCGGTCATCGCCGAGAGGCCCATGTACTTCATCTACGGCATGGACTCGGGCAAGTACTGGAACGGCGGCGAGTCCGCCGTCGGCAACCCGGGGCCATCCACCGAGTACTTCATCGCCGAGGGCACCACCATCAGCGAGTTCGACACCTACTACACGCTCATGAACCCTGACGGCTCGAAGACCTGCAAGGTGGACGTCGATTACATGTTCGCCGACGGCACCACGCAGACCGCAGAGTACTGGATAGAGCCCCACTCGCGGATAACCATCAACGTCCGCAGCGCCATCAACCGCAACGCGGACGTCTCCGGTTCCATCAGCGCCGGGTTCCCCATAGTCATCGAGCGGCCGATGTACTTCAACTACCGGGAGACCATCACCGGCGGCCACGACGCCTGCGGCTACGGTGTGGACTGACCCTGGCGAGGAGTATGCCTTTTCGCTATAATTGATATGCCTCATTAATCGCAGAATGGCATATCAAGGAGCGAGGCCATGCCGAGGACGACAGTCGTGATTGATAATGATCTGCTTGCCGAGGCCAAGAAGGTCAGCGGCATCAAGACTACCAGGGGTGTTCTGGAAGAGGGGCTCCGTGAGGTCATTCGGCGGGCCAGGATCGAGGAAATTCTGTCCCTGATGGGCTCCGGGATAATCGACATGACACTCGAGGAACTACTCTCCTGGAGAGAAACGGATCTGGAGCATGAATGAGGTCCCTGGGGATGCGCGTTCCGAGCCGCGGTCCCGACTCGTACTGGTCGATACTTCCGTCTGGATCGAGTCCCTGAGGCGAAATGGAGCCCCATCTGTCGTCCAGGAGATGAAGAACTTGATCTCGGCGCGCAGGGTAGTGATAACCGAACCTGTGCTGCTGGAGCTATCGGGGGGAGCTCGCTCCGTGAAGGATCACGAACGT
Organism: Actinomycetota bacterium; assembly: GCA_018831265.1. Taxonomy (GTDB): domain Bacteria; phylum Actinomycetota; class Geothermincolia; order Fen-727; family Anoxymicrobiaceae; genus JAHJCO01. Next base: position 74,317 of record JAHJCO010000031.1, on the reverse strand, counting down.
ATTCAACTATTGCTCAATGATTTACCAGAAGCCCGCGTCGCCCCGCAGACCTGGCAGGCGGCCAATCAGAATGCGTTCGCCCTGGCGCGGCGCGGTGTCCACCCGCCCGGCATCGACATCCTTATCGCCACGGTTGCCATGAGCAACCGGCTCGAGCTACGTCATGTGGACAGGCACTACGAGAGGATGGCCGAGGTCCTGCCGCTCAGGCAGCGCAGGGCCGGCGCCGGCTCGGGCTGAAGTCAACATTTGATTATCAAATGTTTATCATTTGTGTTATCCTGTGGCCGGAGGTGAGGTCATGGGATACTCGATCAGTTCCTCTGACATGTTCGTGGGCCGCCGGAAGTTCCGTGAGGGGATGACCGCCCTGATCAAGAAGGCTCACCAGAAGAAGGCCAAGATAATCATCACCGACCGCGGGCGGCCCGACGCCGTCTGCATGCCCATCGAGGAGTACGAGGCCCTGATGGAGTACCTGGACGACGTCCACGACCGCAACGTCCTGCTACAGGTGGCCAGGTCACGTCGCGAGATAGAGAGCGGCGAAGCCATGAGCCTCGAGGAGCTCAAGGGGTTCCTGGAGATTGAGTGAGCCGTACCGTGTTCTGGTTCCGCCTTCGGTGGCTAAAGAGATCAAGAAGTTCCGCATCGAGGGGCGCAAGTCTGTCTTCCAGGCGATCTCCAGGTTGTCGGAGAACCCGCGCCCTCCCGGCTCCGTGAAGTTGAAGGTCCAGGACCTCGGCGAGTACCGGCTCCGTGCTGGCGCCTACAGGGTCCGCTACGACGTCGACGACGAGAATCGCGAGGTCCATATCCTCGCGGTGAAGCCGCGCGACAGGGCATACAGGGTCTGACCCCTGGGTGGGAATCCACCTCAACCATCTTTTCTCACGAGGCGCCGGCTCTGACCGGTCTGCCGCTATGGCAGTTGCGGCCAGGTGGGGTAGTTCTTCAGCGTGTTGACGAGGTCGTCCTTGCTAGTGGCCTGCAGGGCTAGCGTCGATTCCCCCGACATCGAGCAGTAGAAGAGCTGGCCGTCCGCCTCGTACAGGTACCAGTCCTGTCCCGAGCCGGCCTTCTTCTGCTTGCCCTTGAAGCGGTCGGCGAGCAGCTCCTCGTACAGGTCGAAGAAGTCCAGGGCGTCCTTGCTCGTGTCCCATTGCGTCAGGCTGACCAGCGAGTATCGCTTGCCGGGTCCCTGGAAGTACTGGATGGTGTTGCCCGCCCATCCTTGCGAGGCATCCTCTGCGGCCAGCGCCCCGCTGTACTGCTCGAACCACGCCTCGTAATCGAACTCGCCCAGGCAATCCTCGTTGATCTTCTTCCAGTCCGCGCCCAGCGAGCCGGAGATGTCGACCAGCGGCAAGGTGACCGGGTTCTGCCTGTCCGGCCCCAGGTAGGTGTCGGGGTGGATTATCTGCTCGCTGGAGAGCGGCGGGTCGCGCAACGAGGCGTCCATCTGTCCAAACTCCCCGTCGCCGTACACCTTCTCGGCGAAGGTGAAGCCCTCCTCGTAGGGGAAGAGCAGAGCCTTGCGGATGTAGGGGGGCGCGGCGTCCAGCTCCTTGGACGACTCCTCGGCGGCGCTGAACGCCTCCGGGGTGAGCCTGCTCGGGTCGATGTACTGCCTGGCGTAGAGCACCATGGTCATGGTGGCGTCGCCCTCGATGAGCGACGTGACAGCGAGGTCGTTGTCGCCGTTGTAGGTGTCGACGTCCAAGGGTGGCTGCTCCAGGCCGAAGTTCTGGTCCTGCAGGGCGTGGCAGGTCTCGTGCGCGAGCGTCAGCTCGTCCATCACGTCGCCGGTGTCCTTGCCCTTGACCAGGGTGATGTCCTTGGTCTCGGGGTCGTAGAATCCGGCTATCTGCTCGGTGTACACGTCGGTTACCGTCTTCTCGAGGCTCTTGCTCTTCGGGAAGAGGCCCAGTGCCACGAGCAGCTTCTCGTCGGCCTCGATGTCGCCCTCGGGGGATTCTTCCTCCATCTCCTTCATCATGGTGAACCTTATAAGCTCCTCGGAGCACTCCCGGAACCGGATGGGCTCCTTGACCGGTAGTCCCCTGATCTCGCTTACGTTCTTCTCCAGGGTCTTCAGCTCGGCTGTCTCCACTATCTTGCCGCTGGTCTTGAGGTCCACCTCGACCTCGTGCCGGAGGAACTGCTCGGGGGTGAAGGGCTTGAATGAGAAATCGGTCTCGGCTTCAGCGACCGGGGACCGGCGTTCCAGGTAGATGTATGAAGCCGCTCCGACGATGCCGAGCACGAGCACCACCACCAGCAACAGCAGTAAGAACAGCTTCCAGTTGTACATCCACGTCCTCTTCGGTTTCGGGCGCGGCCGGGTACCCGACTGTATAATAATATCCGACCTTTGGACGAACGAGGGTAGGAGGCTGATTGCACGCAGGAACCGAGCCATGCAACGGCGCGACTGTGCAAAAGGGTCAGGCACTTCTGCACAACGCGGTTATCGTAGCGCTCCTGGCGGGGATGGCCTCGCTTGTCGGGCTCGCCGGTTGCGGCAACTCCGGGGTCCAGCAGTACACCACCCAGGTCGGCAGCACCATCTTCGCCCTGAACAACGCCGAGGGCGAGATCAAGAAGCCCTGGGGGCTTCCACTCGTTCAGCAGGGGAATGCGCCCGAGGCGGTCGCTGCCTTCCGCAAGGAGCTGGGGAGCGCACAGGAAAAGCTCGACGCCACCGACCCGCCGCAGGTCTGCCGGAAGCTCGACAACACCCTGAGGGACATAGTCGACCAGGGGCGGGTCATGGCGGACATCGCGACGGGGTACTCGGACTACGTGGGTGACATGTCCTCCTTCGCGACCCAGATGGACGCCCTGGTGGCCACTCTGCAGACGCTGTCGGAGGCCAACGACATACCGAGCGGGCTGGCCGGCCTGGTCACGACCGCCGAGAAGATAGAGCGCGAGGCCAAGGCGGTGGTCCCGCCTTCGGTCTTCAACGGTTTCCACCAGGAGGTCGTCGGGTACATGTCCGAGCTGGTCTCCACCCTGTATGACGCGAAGAAGGTCCTGGGCGAAGAGAAGCAGCAGCCCGTCGATACCGACGAGGAGAATACGACACCGGAGGACGAGGAGGAGGGGACGGCGCCCGACGCCCGGACCGAGGAGCAGAACCGCGCCATCGAGCCGCTGCTCGAGGACATCCCGGACGACTGGGCGCGCTTCAACGGTCAGATGAACTCGATGCTGGACACGGTCCGAGGCGTGATCGGCCTGAACGCGAAGATCGCGGAGATCGAGGGGCTCATAGGCCAGGCGGTCGCAGAGATACAGTCCCTGGAAAAGCAGTACAAGTAACGCGATCCCCCCTCTCCCCTCCGGGGGAGAGGGTCGGGGTGAGGGGGCATGAATGACCGTCATCGAAGAGATAGCCCGCTGGACTTCCGGGCTCACGCTGGACGACATCCCCGAGAGGGTCCGGGAGGTGGCACGCAACCAGGTGCTCTCGGTGATGGGCGCCGTTCATGCGAGCGCCGGGTGCGCGGGTGGCAGGGCGGTGGTCGAGACGGTGAGCGGGCTCGGCGAGGCGGGGCCGTGCTCGACGTTCCCCGGGGGGGCTCGCGCCTCGCTGTCCTCCGCGCTCCTTCAGAACTGCTCGCTCTCCATGGCCCTCGACTACGACGACTACGGGTTCCTCGGGCACACCGGGCACAGCGCGGTGTGCGTCCCGCTGGCCGTCGGGCAGCTTCGGGGCGCCGATACCGCGGACGTGCTGGCGGCGCAGGTCGCCGCCAACGAGGTCGCGGGCAGACTGGGGGCCTCGGTGGTGCTTGGCCCGCACAACGGGCAGATGTGGGCGCACATCCACCTGCTGGGCGCCGCTTCGGGTGCGGCCCGTGTCCTGGGGCTGGACGAGGAGGCGACCGCCAACGCCCTGGGCATCGCCCTGGCGGAGCCGGTCTACGCCCTGTTCCCGGGGTTCATGGGGCCGCAGTCCAAGCTTCTCACGGCCGCGACCCCGTCGCTGACCGGGGCGAACGCTGCACTACTCGCCGAGAAAGGCATGACCGGCTCGAGGAGCATCCTCGAGGACCCTCAAGGGTTCTGGGCGCACTTCGCATTCGTGCCCCTGCCGTTCATGATGGGCGGGCTGGGACGCTCGTGGGTGACCGACACCATCGCGTTCAAGCCTTACCCCGGGTGCGCGTACATAGACACCTCCATGGACGCGCTCTTCGAGATCACGGGCGACTTCGCCAAGGACAACGGGCGGGCGCTGGAGCCCGGCGAGGTCCGGGAGGTCAGGGTCAAGGCCAGCCTTCTCACCTGCGCCATGGACGCCATATCGCGCGAGTACCTGGACCGCGAGCACCTCTCACCTACAAACATCAACTTCTCGCTGTCGATCAGCATCGCCATAGGACTGCTTGCCGGGCGGCTCACCGGGGCCGAGCTCACCGAGGAATATCTCACGGAGAACCGCGAGGACATCCTGGCGCTGGCCGCGCGGGTCAGGCTGGAGCACAGCGGGCCGCTGACGGTGGAGTTCATCCGCTGCATGGACGAGGAGGCCGACATGGCCTCGATGCTGGGGTCGGTGGACGTTCGCGCGCTCATGAGGTCGCGGCAGAGGATGCGCCGGCACCTCTCTCACGTCGGCACCCTCGGCGGACGGGAGGCCCTCGACGCCTGGCGGAGCCTGGACTCCAGGGATCGTGAGTTCCTCAAGGGGCTCGCGCTGCGGGCGATCAGGGAGCGAGGTTGCGAGTACGACCTTGGCGAGGCCCGCTTCGACCGGCTGCGCATGCCGTTCGGGGCGCGGATGGAGGTACTCCTGAGCGATGGGGAGGTGCTGGGCGCCGAGAGGTCGATCCCGCGGGGCGCGCCCGGCGACCCGGGCCGCTTCGACGTGTGCTCCGAAAAGTTCGTACGGGAGGCCGGCGGGCTCCTGGGCAAGAAGAAGGCCGCGAAGGCGGTAGATGTCGTACGCGGGATGGAAGGCGCCACCCTCGACGACCTCGTCTCGGCCCTGTCGCCCTGAGAATCCACCTCAACCATCTTTTCTCATTCACTGAGAAAAGATGGTTGAGGTTATTTCTCACGATGAGGTTATCAGCGCTGTGAAGCAGAAGAGAATGCTGCCGGGCGATCTGACCCCCCGCGAGGCCGCCGCGCTCCAGGAGAGGCTGGCCTCCAGCGTCGTCGCGGATATGCCGTTGGACCTCGGGCAGATCCGACGAGTGGCTGCGGCAGACGTCAGCTACCGCAGGGGGGACGAGCTCACATTCGCCTCGCTGGTCGTGATGAGCTTCCCAGACATGGAGGTCCTCGAGGAGCTATCGGGCGTGGCACCCGTTGCCTTTTCCTACGTTCCGGGGCTGCTCTCCTTCCGCGAGCTTCCCGCGCTGATCCCGCTATTCGAGCGCGTGAAGCACGCCCCGGACGCGGTCCTGGTGGACGGGCAGGGCATAGCACATCCGCGCCGGATCGGGATCGCGAGCCACCTGGGGCTCCTCTTCAGCGTTCCGTCGGTCGGGGTAGCCAAATCGGTGCTGGTGGGGGAGTACCGCGAGCCCGGGCGCCGCAAGGGGGCGAAGCGGCCGCTGATCTTCAACGAGGAGAAGGTGGGGTACGCCCTGCGGACCCGCGACGGGGTCAAGCCGGTGTTCGTGTCCCCCGGGCACCTCGCCGACCCGGAGTCTTCCTGCGCGCTTGTGCTGGCCTGCTGCCGCGGGTATCGCCTTCCCGAGCCGATCCGCGCGGCCCACGCGCTGGCCAACCGCGCCCGCCTGGAGTCCTACGGCGGCTGACCCCCCCGCTTGGGGCGGGACTTCAGTTCCGCACCGTTGTGAATCGAATGGTGCCTGGCACCATTCTATTCATCACCTCGACCCCAACCTCTGTCCTCAGGGTGGCGCGGGCTCGTCCCCCGCGGGGCCCGCCCCGGCCTTCATTATCACCAGCAATCCGGCCGTGACGATGAGCGCTCCGCCGACGAGACCCTGCCAGGAGGGCGACTCCCCCAGGAAGAGGTAGGCGCATAGGGTCGCGGAGAGCGGGTCGGTGTAGGAGACGATGCCCAGGTGCTGCGCCTTCACGTACTTCGCGGCCCAGACGTAGATGAGCACGAACACGCCGCTGAACAGGAACCCGATGACCATCATCGACGCCCAGCCCCTGCCGTCGAGCTTCGGCAGGCCGAAACCGGTCAGCGGCAGCATGATCAGCACGCTGACTACCCCCGGGTAGAACGACGCGGCGATAGTGGGAAGCCGCTCGCGCATGGCCTTCAGGGTGATTATCAGGGCCGCGTAGCAGCACGCCGCCAGCACACCGTATACCACCCCGTTGAAGTTGAACTCCTTCCCCGAGGCGCCCTTCTGCGAGAAGGAGATGAGGGCCAGCCCTCCCACCGCGATGACCAGCGCCACGTAGGTGACCGGCTCGAGCTTCTCCTTGAGTATCAGAGGCGCCAGGAACGCGGCGATGACCGTGGACATGTAGGCCAGGAAGATCGCGTGGCTCAAGGGGAGCAGGCTTATCGCCTTGGCGCTGAAAAGCATGCTCAGCGACGCCGCAACACCGCTGCCTATCATCAGCGGCCAGTGCTTCCTCACCGCGAGCTGTCCCATGCGGCGCGAGAGGAGCGCCACCGTGAGGATGACGGACAGCCCCATCAGGTTTCTCAGAAGGATGATGTGCTGCTCGCTACCGATCAGGCCGACCCATCGCTGGAAGACGCCGTAGGAGCCCCACAGGGCCATGGTCACGAAGACGGTGATGTAGGCGTATCGGTTCTTCACGGGGCTCTCCCGCCATCGGCGAGGAGGCACACAGGGGGTCCGGACCGCATCAGCCCGCTGTTTCCGCGCTCAGTTCGACCAGGCGTTCCACGGTGCGTTCGATGAGCCAGTCCGGAGTGGAGGCTCCTCCCGTGACACCGACCGAGCCGACACCCGCAAGCCAGGAGAGCTCTATCTCGCCGGGGTCCTCGATGAGGTGTGTCTCCGCGCCCGCGCTCTCGCAGCAGTGCGCCAGCGTCCGAGTGTTGCTGGAGTTGCGCCCCCCCACCACCAGCAGCAGGTCCACCCGCCCTGCCAGGTCGACCGCTTCCTCCTGCCTCTGCTCGACGGCCGTGCACAGGGTGTCGACCGCCTTCACGTCGCCGACCGCTTCGCCCAGGGCCTCCACCACCGACCGGAAGGCGTCGCGCGCGACCGTGGTCTGCGCGATGACTCCGACGGGAGGCGCGGGCTTGCCAAGGGTCCCTGCCCACTCTCGCGCCGCGGCCGCGTCCGCCACGACGGCCACGGGCCCGCCGGCCCTGCCTGCGATCGCCCTGACCTCCGGGTGGTCTGACGAACCGACTACCACGACCGCCCGGTTTTCCTCGAGCAACCGGCGCGCGGCGTCCTGGGCGCGCTTGACAGTCGGGCAGGTGGCGTCGACGAGCCTCGCCCCGAGCCGCGACAGCCTCTCTTCGGTCGCCGAGTCTATTCCGTGCGAGCGGATTATCACCGTGGCGCCGGAGAGCTCACCCTCGTGCGACTCGTCCAGGATCTCCAGCCCATGCTCGCTCAGCACTTCGACCACGGCGGGGTTGTGGATTAGGGGTCCGCAGGAGTAGATGGGCCTGCCGCCCTTCTCCAGCTCTTTCTCGGTTGTCTTCACCGCGCGCGCGACCCCCGGGCAGAACGAGGAGACGGGCGCGACCTCGATGCGCAGTGCCATAGGCATAAGATAGATTATCGGACCCTGATGTGACACCCCCGCCCGATCGATCCGGTACCCCGATCTTGGCCGGCCTCTCAGGCCGGGATGCAATGTGGGGCTGAGAGCCCCGCCTCAATCATTATTTAGTGAACCGCCGCGTCAGCCGCAGAGCTCTTCCAGGCGCTCCCTCTCACCCGAGTGCTCTTCCGAAGCAAGAGGAGGGCACTCCGAGGCGTGCATCTCGCCTTTGGACACCTCGGCCGCGAACGCCATGCAGGAGGCGAGCCCGCACTCCCGGCAGTTCGTGCGGGGCAGGAGCTGGAAGATGGTGAGTGCCGGCACTATTCTGAGCTCGTGGTAGTCCGGCTCGATCTCATCCCTCTTCGCCCACACGTCGTTTATCATGCGGACCGTCTGCTCCATCAGCTCGACCGCGTGTTCGCGATCCTTCGCGGGCGAAAGGGCCAGCTCGTGCTTCCGCAGGATGTAGACCCGCACGGACTCCTTCCACCTTATGTAGGAGTTGTCCCGGCTGTAGTCCGCGCGATCGAGCACGGCGTTGAGGTACGGCATGACGCCGGACGCGTCCGCTTCGAACCGGGCGGTCGCCCTGTACAACTGACCCATAGCACTCGGCAGGCACTCGGGATCCCCGAGCTCGAACTCGTAGTCCTCTATGAGTGGTATTGCATCCATCCGCCGGCACCCCCCGTCGTGGAATACTGTCAGAGTAGCACAGGGCCGGGGCCATGCGTGGCGTGACGGACACGCTTCCGGCACTGATTGAACGCCCCATGCACTTCTGAAATACTGTATCCCGTCGCGTTGGCCGCTCCTCAAGGAGGTAGAACCGGTGCCGCTTCCGCTCGAGGGAATGAGGATCCTGGACCTGACACGGCTGCTGCCCGGGCCGTTCTGCACGCTGCTTCTCTCAGACATGGGCGCTCAAGTCATCAAGGTCGAGGACACCCAGGGGGGAGACTACGTCCGCTGGAACCCACCCATCACCGATTCCGGGATGAGCATCCACCACCACGTGCTCAACCGGAACAAGCGCTCCATCGCAATCGACCTCAAGAACAAGGAGGGCCGCGAGCTGCTGCTCGAGCTGGCGGGCTGGGCCGAGGTGTTGGTGGAGCAGTTCCGCCCCGGGGTCATGGAGCGCCTGGGCCTGGACTTCGACACCATCCGCGAGGTGAACCCCGCCATCGTCTACTGCTCCATCACCGGGTACGGGCAGGACGGCCCCTACCGGGACGTCGCCGGGCACGACGCGAACTACCTCGGCTACGCCGGGGTCCTGGGCATAAACGGGCCGAAGGGCGGCCCGCCCATGATCTGCGGGGTACAGATAGCCGACCTGGGCGCCGGCGGCATGTTCGGGGCGCTCTCCATCCTCGCCGCCTATACGTACGCGAAGCGGACCGGCGAGGGCCAGCACGTTGACGTCTCCATGCTGGACGGTAGCGCCTCCTGGCTGACCATAAACACGGGCGATTTCCTCCTCGGCGGCCCGTCCCCGGGGCGGGGGGAACAGATGCTTCACGGCGCCGCGCCCTTCTACAGCATCTACGAGGCGGCCGACGGCTACATGGCCGTTGGCGCCATCGAGGAGAAGTTCTGGCGGCGGACCTGCGAGCTTCTGGGCGTCCCGGAGTACGCCGACCGGCAGTTCAGCATCGAGATGTACGACGAGATATTCGACCGGATGCGCGAGACGTTCAAGAGCAGGACCAGGGCCGAGTGGATGGAGGTGTTCGGGGGCGAGGACACCTGCGTGAGCCCTGTACTCACGCTGGAGGAGGCGGCCGCCGACCCACAGATGGTACACCGCCGCATGCTGCCCATGGTCGAGGACCCCAAGCTCGGCACGGTGCGCACCATCGGCGCGCCGGTGAAGTTCTCTCTCGGGGAGTGGAGCATCGAGAGGTCCGCGCCCTCGCTGGGTGAGCACACCGACGAGATCCTGCTCATGCTGGGCTGCTCCCCGGACGATATAGAAAGGCTGAGGGCCGACGGCGTCATCTGCTGAGCGACCCTCCGGCCGGATCACCCGTGGAACGGATGTTATGAAAGACTCAGCCAAGAAGATGTCGAAGATGCTGGGCACGCAGAGCGCCGAGACCGCGGCGCACGCCTACATCTACTACAGGTACGTCGACCACTACATATACGCGATGGGCAAGCCGGTCGGCGTGGTGTCCAAGCCCCCTGAGACCCCCATCCCCGAAGAGATACAGGACATGCTGGACATCCTCACCCGCAAGGTCGCCACCGAGGCGTTCTCCACCGAGACGTCCACCTACCACGGCAAGATAGTCCCGCTCGAGCACGCCGAGGCGCTGGTCACCATCGAGGAGGACATCGAGCTGCGCGACCTGGAGACGGTCATCCCCTACAGGGTCGCCCGCGACATAGTGCTCGAGAGCCCGCAGAGCATCGCGCTCATGGACTGCCCCTGCCGCACCCTGCAGGAGAACCCCTGCGAGCCGCTCGGAGTGTGCATGGCGGTGGGGGAGCCGTTCGCGAGCTTCGTGGTCGAGCACGGGGTCATGAACGCACGGCGCATTACCAGCGAACAGGCCGTGGAGATACTCCGTGAGGAGGACCGGCGCGGGCACGTCCACGCGGCGTACTTCAAGGACGTGGCCGCCGGGCGGTTCTACGCCATCTGCAACTGCTGCACCTGCTGCTGCCTGGGGATGCAGGCGTGGAACAGGCTGAAGATACCGATCATCTGCTCGAGCGGCTACGTCGCACGGGTCTCGGCCGACTGCACGGCCTGCGGGGATTGCGCGGAGATCTGCCCGTTCGGGGCCGTCACCGTCGAGGAGACGGCCGTTGTCGACGAGGCGGTATGCATGGGATGCGGGGTCTGCGAGGGGGCCTGCCCGGACGGGCTCATCCGCCTGGAACCGGACCCGAGGCGGAGCGGGCCGCTCGATATCAAGAAGCTCATTGCCGAAAAACCGGGGAAAGCGGAGTACAAGGCGGAAGGTGGGGTTTGATGAGTCCCAAGGCGAGTAACGACGGGCAGAAGAAGCAGGCGGCCGGGAAGCCGGCCAAACCGGCGAACAAACCGGCGGCGAAGCAGGCCGCGAAACCGCAGCCGGTGAAGCAGGAGCCGGCGCAGCCCGTCCATACGCCCGGCGCCAAGGTGCTGCGCGCGATGGGCGCGGCGGCGGGGCGCATGATGTCCAGCGAGGAGATGATCTCGGGCACGCTGTCCACGCTGGACCCCAAGGTCCTCGCCGAGGCGTTCAACGAGAACCCGGAGTTCTACGCCAGGCTGCTGGGGGAGCTGTCCAGCGACGTCATCTCCAACACGATAAACAAGAACCCGCAGTTCATCGAGCAGATCATGGAGCAGCTCGACCCGGCGATAATGGCCAGGGCGTCCAGCAAGAACCCCGACTTCATGGTGACCTTCATGCAGAACATGGACCCCGTGACGATCGCCCGGGTCATGAACGCCACGCCGGAGTTCATGATGGAGGTGACGAGGCGCCTCGACCCCGAGTCGTTCGCGGGGGTCGCCAACGAGACCATGGAATGGATCGCCGAGCTCATGCAGCACACCGACCCCGACGTGGCCGCACTGCTGGTCAACAAGCACCCGGAGTGGGTGGCCGAGTTCATGAGCCGCTTCGACCCGAAGGCGATCGCCGAGATATTCGAGAGGAACGCGGACTGGACGCTGGACCTCCTGCGGGCGCTGGATCCGGCCGTGTTCGCCGGGATGTTCAACGAGTACCCCGAGTTCTACCTGGGTATGATGAAGCACACGGACCGCAAGGTGCTCTCCGAGGTCATCCAGGCCGCGTGCGACGGTGGGGCGCTCGAGGGCGTCGTCCTGCTCACAGACACCGAGATCCCCGGCCTGGGTTCGTTCGAGGGGTGCCGGGTGCGCATCAGGGGAGCGAGCTTCGAGGGCGCCAAGAAGAGGAGGTAGAATGGCTCCCGCCGCCGTCGATGTGAAGATCATCGCGATCATATCCGTCGGGATAGTGGTGTGGCTGTTCTGCATGTACACATGCGCCGAGCTCGCCCGCAGCAACGGCCAGAGCTACGGGCTCTGGGTCACCATCGGGTTCCTGACCGGGCCGTTCGGTCTGGCATTCGCCTGGGCGTACTTCCGGCTGACCGGCGAGCGCCACCGCAGGATGCGCTACGGGGTGGGGGGCAAGTCCGATCTGCCGGAGATAATCCAGTGCCCGCGGTGCGGACAGTCGGTCCCCAGCGCCTTCGAGTGCTGCCAGTTCTGCGGCTCTCCGCTGCACGGCCGTCGCTGAGCGGCCGCGCGCTGATGATACGGAGGTAGAGGATTGAAGGTCGAGACGTTCACCGATTTCTCGTTCGGTACCAACACCTACCTGGTGTGGGAGAACTCATCCGATCATGCCGTGCTCATCGACCCGGGGCTCTCCGAGCGCAACGTCCTGGAGTACCTCGGGAGTAAAGGGTTGACGCTGGACGCCGTGCTGCTGACCCACGCGCACCCGGACCACATCGCGGGCGCCGCCGAGGTGGCCGAGGCCACGGGGGCGGACGTGTACCTGCACTCGGTCGAGATAGAGGCCGTGAAGAACCTGCCTCCCATGCTGCTGGCGATGCTGGGCATCGAGGAGCTGCGGCTCCCCCCGGAGATCGAGCCGCTGGAGGACGGGCAGGTGCTCGAGCTCGCGGGCCTGCGCATTGAGGTCCTGCACACGCCCGGTCACTCACCCGGCAGCGTGAGCTTCCTCATCGGGGAAGCCCTGTTCGACGGGGACCTGGTCTTCCGGGGCTCCATCGGCAGGACCGACTTCCCCGGGGGGGACTTCGAGGCGCTGATGGCGTCCGTCAGGGAGAAGGTGTTCACCCTCGACCCCGAGACGAAGATATACCCGGGGCACATGGGCAGCACCACGGTGGGCTGGGAAAAGAAGACCAACCCGTTCCTGGTCGGGTTGTAACATGAAGAGCAAGGCGGGAGCGCTGAAGGTCCCCAGGCTGGGCCAGGTCGGCATCGTGGTGAGGAACGTCGATGCCGCGGTGGCGTACTTCAGCGACGTGTTCGGGCTCGGACCCTGGGCGGTCTTCGAGGGGACTCCCGAGAGGTGCACCGACCGCGGACGCGAGGTCACCTTCACCGGCAGGATGGCGATGGCGCAGGCCGGAGGAGTCCAGGTCGAGCTGATACAGATACTCGGGGATGAGAAAACCACCCACACCGAGTTCCTGGAGAGGCACGGTGAGGGCATCCACCACGTGGGGTTCTTCGTGAACAACCTGGACGAGCGCCTTGCCGCCGCGCGCCGGGCCGGTATCGACGTGCTGCAGCACGGGCTGTTGAAAAGACTGGGGCTCTCTATCGAGTATGCCTACCTCGATACAGTCGAGACCGGCGGCGTCATCATAGAGTATATCCAGCCGCGCTACCTGGGCCTGCCGTTCCCGATGCGTTTCTCGCCTCTCCTCAGGCTGTCCGCGCGTCTCTCCAGGATGCTCCCCGGCGGATGAGCACACCTGGGGAGATGAGTCGTTGAACGCGAGTGAGTTCGAGCAGGTCGTGTCCGCGGTACTGGACGGCCTGCCCCCCGATTTCGCCGAGAAGCTGGAGGAGGGCAACGTCGGGGTCGTGGTGCGCGCCAGTCCGACACCCGCGGACCTGCAGGCGCTCGGCGCCCGCAAGGGGACGACCCTGCTCGGGCTCTACCACGGCGTTCCACCGGCCAAACGGGGATATCACTACTCGCTCGTCCTTCCTGATACTATTACCATATACAGGGAGCCGATCCTGGGGTTCTGCACCCAGACCGGCAGGCCTGTACCCGACATGATCAGGGAGGTCGTCCTGCACGAGATAGCACACCACTTCGGTATCTCCGACGCCAGGCTCAGGGAGCTCGGCTACTAGGAACCCCCCTCCGCAGTACAACATGGAGAGCGCTTGAAGATAGTCGCGGTCAGTGGAAGCCTCATCAGGGGCGGCAACGTGGACACGCTGCTCGACCACGCGCTGGAGGAGTACGCGGGCAAAGCGGAGTTCGATGTCTCGCGCTTCGGGCTGGCCGACATGGAGGTGAATCCCTGCCGGCACTGCAACTGGTGCCTGGGCAAACAGGAGCCAGGACGGTACTGCTCCCAGGATGACTTCATGACGGCCGTCTACCCCGCGCTGATGGAGGCCTCCGGGGTCATCGTGGCCTCGCCGGTCCACCTGGGAAGGCTCTCCGGGACGACAGCCGACTTCCTGGACAGGCTGCGCGTGTTCGTGCACGGGAACATCACCCGTGGGGTTATGAGGAACAAGGTGGGTGGGGCACTGGCCGTCGCCTGGTTCCGCAACGCCGGCACCGAGATGACGCTGATGACCCTGAACACCGCGCTCTGGGCCCTGAACATGGTGGTGGTCACCCCGGACCTGGGGCTGATGGGCGCCGCGGCGTTCTCGAGCATCGACGGCTCGGGAAAGGCCGTCAAGGAAGACCGGCACCTGGTTCGCCAGGATACCCTCGGGATGGCCTCAGCGCGGTCGCTGGCCTACCGTGTGGGCGAGATCGCCGCCCTCCTCGAAACCGGAAGACATGCTTGAGCCCGGCCTCTCAGGCCGGGGCTGCAGCAGAAGTGCAAAAGTGCCTGACCCTTTTGCACAGATGGAGGAATGATGGAGAGTAATGACAGGGATGAGCGGGTCGAGGAGATAAAGGGGGCCATGCGGTCCGCCGACTACCTCTGCGACGACGCCATAGCGACCGCCCTCTTTCTTGCCGACGAGCTGGGCAAGCCGATACTGGCCGAGGGTCCGGCGGGGGTGGGCAAGACCGACCTGGCCAAGGCGTATGCCACCTCTACCGGCATGCCTCTCATCAGACTGCAGTGCTACGAGGGCCTCGACGAGGCCAAGGCGCTCTACGAGTGGAACTACAAGAAGCAGTTACTGCGCATCCAGGCAGATACCGCGGGCGAGTGCTCCTGGGAGGACCTGGAGGGCGACCTCTTCAGCGAGGACTTCCTGCTGCCCCGCCCGCTCCTCAAGGCGATCACCAACGACCAGCGGGTTGTTCTGCTGGTGGACGAGGTGGACAAGTCGGACGTAGAGTTCGAGGCGTTCCTGCTGGAGGTCCTCTCCGACTTCCAGGTCTCGATACCCGAACTCGGGACTGTCGAGGCGCGCAGGCACCCCTTCGTGGTCCTCACCTCGAACCGGACGCGCGACCTCTCCGAGGCGCTGAGGCGCCGGTGCCTGTACCTCTACATAGACTTCCCCGAGGCCTCTCGCGAGCTGGAGATAATCCGCCTGAGGGTGCCGGGCCTGGCAGAGGGACTGGCCGAGAAGGTGCTGGCCGTGGTGCGCTACATCAGGCAGATGGACCTCAAGAAGGCTCCCAGCATCTCCGAGACGCTCGACTGGGCGACCGCGGTATCCGTGCTCGGCAGGGACGTGATAGACCAGCGGCTGATGTCCGAGACGCTCAGCCTCCTGGTCAAGGAGCAGAAGGACCTGGAGAAGGTGGCCGCCAACCTGCCGGCGGTAGCCCGCCAGGCCCTCCTCTGAGGAACGATCATGCCCGTAGATGACAGGGTCCTCGAGTTCGTCGATTACATCCGCGGGGCGGGGATGCAGGTCTCCGTAGCGGAGAGCATCGACGCCTGCCGCGCGCTGGAGGTGGCGCCACTCTCGAGCCCCCGGCTCCTGCACGCCGCCCTGCGCGCCACGCTTGTGAAGAGCGAGCGCGATTACCCCGTCTTCGACGCCGCCTTCAACGAGTTCTTCCTGGGAGTCGAGGTACCCAACGTAGAGGCCGGGGAGGAGGAGGACCGGGAGGCGCCGGAGCCGATGTCCCCCGAGGACCTCAAGAGCCTCCTCGCCGAGGCGCTGCTGACCTCGGACGTCGACCGTCTTGCCGCCCTCGCGCGCATAGCCGCGGCCATGGTCGGTGCGCAGGAGGGCGGATTCGGAGGCGGCTCCCGGCCGCTTTCGATGAGCGCGGGGCCGGGCTTCTACATGTTCCGGGCGATGGAGATGCTGGACTACAGCCAGATGACCGGCGAGCTGGCGGGGCTGCTGGATGCCGGGGCGGGCGTGGGGGACATGCCGCCCGCCCTGGCCTCGGAGGTCCTGCGCGAGAACATCGAGCGCTTCCGGTCCGAGCTGGAGCGGGAGATCCGGCGCCGGGTGGCCGCCTCTCGCGGCCTGGACCCGGCGGACCTGCGGAGGAAGCCGCCGCCCCGTCCCGAGGAGGTGGACTTCCTGAACGCCTCGCTCAGGCAGGTGGAGGAGATGCGCCGTGTCCTTCCGGTCCTGGCGCGCAAACTCGCCGCCCGTATCGCCCGCAGGCAGAGCGCCGGCAGAAAGGGCAAGGTCGACATCCGCAACACCCTGCGCCACAGCATCTCCTACGGGGGCGTGCCGATGGACCTGAAGTACCGGAAGAGGGCCCCGTCGAAGCCCGAGCTGTTCATCCTGTGCGACGTGTCGGGGTCCGTCAGGACGTTCAGCACCTTCACCCTGCAGCTGGTCTACAGCCTTCACCAGCAGTTCAAGGCCGTCCGCAGCTTCGTGTTCATAGACAGGGTGGACGAGGCCACGGGCTACTTCGGCCCTGAGGGCGTGGGCGAGGCCGTCGAGCAGGTCTACAGGAAGGCCGACGTCGTCGACGGGGACGGGCACAGCGACGTGGGGCGCGCCCTGGCCCTCTTCGAGAAGGGGTTCTCCGGCGACCTCACGCCCCGCTCGACGGTCCTGATCCTCTCGGATGCGCGCAACAACATGCGCGATCCCAGGGCCGACGTCCTGGGCCGGATCTGCGACCGCGTCAGGCGGGTCTACTGGCTGAACCCCGAGCCCCTCGAGAAGTGGAACAGCGGGGACAGCGTCATAAGCGAGTACGAGCCGCACTGCGACTCGGTGACCGAGTGCAGGAACCTGAAGCAGCTCGCGGAGTTCGTCTACCGGGGGACGTAGTCTTGTCTCACGTCTCCGCGATTCGAACGGGGGTCAGACCCGTCTAGTTGCATTGTTTCCGATTGTGCTTCGGCCTCAACGAACGCAACGATACGCGTCTGACCCCATTTTGGACACCCGGGGTCAGACCCCTTGCTTTTGCATTGTGGTGCTATCGCTGCTTGGACTTCTCGAACGGCAAAAGCGGGGTTTGACCCCGCGCGTTGACAGTTATCCTATCCAGGGCTAACATTCGGAGTGCTTCCGAAGTAGAACCCAAGACCTGAGAAGGGGTTGTTGAGATGTTTGGACTGGGACCGACAGAGCTCATCGTCATCCTCGTCATCGCGCTCGTCATCTTCGGGCCGTCCCGCCTCCCCAAGGTGGGACAGTCCGTCGGCCAGGCGCTGAGGGCGTTCCGCGACTCGACCGACAAGGTCCACGAGGAAGTCAACAAGAGCGTGGAGGCCGTGACCTCTCCGGCCTCCGATTCCGAGAAGAAGGAGTAGCCCCCGCGGGGGGTTATGGCAGTTGGCTTCAATCCGGATGACCTACCTCCAGCACCTGGAGGAGTTGAGGCGTCGCATCATAGTGGTCGTGGTAGCCCTGGTAGTGGGCTTCGCGTTCTCCTGGGCGTTCGCGTGGGACATCCTCTACATATTGAAGAAGCCCGCGGGCAGCATAGCACTCCACTACATGACTCCGATGGAGCCGTTCCTGGTCCGCTTCAAGCTTGCGCTGTTCGGGGCGGTGCTGCTCGCGCTGCCGGTCATCCTGTTCGAGATACTGGCGTTCCTGTCACCGGCGCTGAAGAGCCGGGAGCGCAAGTACACGCTGCTGATCCTGGCCATGATACTCGCGTTCTTCGCCCTTGGTGTCACCTTCGGGTACTTCTACGTCATGCCCATCGGAATACGCTGGCTGCTCGGGGTCGCCGGCGACCAGATGACCGCGATAATCTCGGCGAGCAGCTACGTGACGTTCGCGGGGTGGTTCATGGTTGCGTTCGGTGTCTCTTTCGAGACGCCCATGTTCATCTGGATGCTGGTGGCGCTGGGCGTGATCACCCCGCAGCAGCTGCGCAAGCAGTGGCGCTACGCCTACGTGCTGATACTCGTCTTCGCGGCCGTCATCACCCCCGACTGGAACCCGGTCACAATGTTCCTGGTCGCGGTTCCCATGGTGATTCTGTACGAGCTCTCCATCCTCCTGGCACGGCTGACCGTGCACCGGCGGGAAGAGGAGGAGACGGTCCTACCGGTGGCGGAAGCCTCCTGAGTCCCGAAAGGAACCGACATTGATCGTTGAAACGGTTGATCCCGGCACGGAAGAGGTCGAGCGGGTGGCGGAGGAGTACCTGCTGAGATACCCGGATTACTCCGGCGCAATAGCGCTCTACGGCGAAGTGATGAAGGCCCAGCAGGAGGCGCTCGAGGGTCTCGAGTGCCAGCTTTCGCTCGACGAGGAGGAGCGGCAGCGCAGCCTGCTCATGGGAGAGCCTCTTGTGGACCCCATGGACGTGCCCGTGGAGCGAGGGGCCTTCCTCGAGTTGTTCGAGCGGCTCACCGGCGCGGTCCTCGAGGGGCGAGACTCGGAGCTCACAGTGGAGTCGGTCCTGGCCTGGCCGGGACTCGGGGAGGAGCGCTTCGAACAGACGAGGCGAGCAGTTCTCGAGGGAGCTGAGCTCTCCGGGGACAACGAGTGGAGCGCCGAGGACAGGAATGTTGTTTCTGGTATTTTCTGGGAGGCCCTTGCGCCTTTCTATCGGAAGTGTGGTAGTATCCTGACGTTCAGTATGGAGCAGTCCATGTGGCAGAGGGGTTTCTGCCCATTCTGCGGGGGTGCTCCGTTGATGGGATTGTTCCGCCGGGACGACGGGCTATGGCTCCTGGAGTGCTCGTTGTGCCACAGCTGGTGGAACGTCCCGCGGGCCAGCTGCCCGTTCTGCGATGAGTCCGAGGGCTCGCTGAAGTTCCTCTACCTCGAGCAGGACAAGGGTCAGCGGGCCTACTACTGTGGGTCCTGTGGGACCTACGTGAAGACGGTCGACCTGCGAGAGGAAGACCGTACGACGCTGTTACCCATGGAGGACGTCGTTACGGCCATGCTGGACCGGGCCGCAGAAGAGGAGGGCTTGGAAAGAGCCCGGGGTTACACTGAGCGGTAGTCCCACCCTTGGAATCCGCCAGGTATTCGAGGGGATACCTTTATGCGGATGCGGTCCGGACAGCGACCGGATGACCTTTCCATGGCCGCCATCGTGGCGTGACAGGATCAGCCCGGGGGTGGCCGCCGGTGGTGTCGATCCGCCGGTTCAGGCCCTTCTGCCCGGGCATGTGTACGGCCCAACTATGAAAGGGAGGAGGGCATGGAACTTACACGCAGGGACTTCTTAAAGTTGTCCGGCGCCGGACTGGGCGTCGGTGCTTTAACGACCCTGGGCATCAAACTGCCCGCGCTCGCGTCCACGGACGGACTGCGCATCGCCAAGGCGATCGAGACTACCGGCGTATGCTCTTTCTGTGCAGTGGGCTGCAGCACCATCGTTTCCGTACTCGAGGAAGGCGGCCACCCGAAGGTCGTCAATATCGAGGGGAACCCGGACTCTGCGATAAACTTCGGCACGCTCTGCAGCAAGGGCGTTGCTACCATCCAGAAGTCCTACATCGACGGCAAGCTGAACCCGGAGAGGGTCACCAAGCCGATGTATCGCGCTCCGGGGTCCTCGTCCTGGCAGGAGATCTCCTGGAGCGAGGCCATCGACAAGATAGCCAAGAAGGTCAAGGAGACTCGCGACGCCAACTGGATCGCGGAGGACGACATTCTGGGAGCCGACGGCAACCCGACCGGCCAGAAGGTCCCGGCACTCCG
Organism: Actinomycetota bacterium; assembly: GCA_018831265.1. Classification (GTDB taxonomy): domain Bacteria; phylum Actinomycetota; class Geothermincolia; order Fen-727; family Anoxymicrobiaceae; genus JAHJCO01. Next base: position 54,834 of record JAHJCO010000031.1, on the reverse strand, counting down.
GACCGAGGCCATCGGCGCGGTGGGAAGCGCCGAACTCTCCAACGAGGGCGCCTACCTGTACCAGAAGCTGATGCGCTCCCTCGGCGTGGTGTACATAGAGCACCACGCCCGGTTGTGACACTCTCCAACTGTCGCCAGTTTGGCGGCAACGTACGGCCGGGGCGCCATGACCAACCAGGTGCAGGACGTCAAGATGAGCGACTGCATCATGATCTGCGGCTCCAACGCCGCCGAGAACCACCCGATTACCTTCAAGTGGGTCGAGCAGGCCATGAACAGGGCCGAGGACCCGGCGAAGCTGATCGTGGTGGACCCCCGCTTCACCAGGACGGCCTCCAAGGCCGACATCTTCGCGCAGACCAGGCCCGGGACCGACATCGCTTTCTTCGGGGCACTGATCAAGTACGCGATCGACAACAACATGGTGAACTGGGACTACCTGAAGACCTATACGAACGCCTCGTTCCTGGCGAACCCGGGCTTCGGCTTCGACCCGAAGACCGGCGTGTACTCCGGCTTCTCTGAGACGACGGATCCCAAGACCGGGAAGAAGAAGAAGAAGTACGATACGGCCACGTGGTCGTTCCAGATGGGCGCGGACGGCAAGCCCCTCAAAGACCCCACACTGACCAACCCGCAGTGCGTATGGAACCAGATGGTGAATCACTACAGCCGCTACACCCCCGAGAAGGTCGAGCAGATATGCGGGATCCCCAAGGCCAAGTTCGAGGAGATCGCCAAGGCCTACTGCTCCACCTACGAGAACGGTAAGAGCGGCGTCCTGATGTATGCCATGGGGCTCACACAGCACACCTACGGGACCCAGAACATCCGCACCTTCGCCATGCTCCAGCTTATCCTGGGCAACATAGGGATGCCCGGCGGCGGCATCGACGCCCTGCGCGGGTGCGCGAACGTCCAGGGGTCGACGGACTTCGCGTTGCTCTTCCACATCTGGCCGGGGTACAACCCCACACCCAACAGCGCCAAGAACCCCACTCTCGACGCGTACAACGCCGCCAGGCTCAAGGCGGTGGGAAGCGCCTACTGGAGCAACACCCCGAAGTTCATGGCGAGTTACCTCAAGGCCCAGTACGGCGACAGCGCCACCGCGGAGAACCAGTTCGGCTACGTCTGGGTCCCCAGGATCAAGGACGGGGTCAACTACTCGCACATCGCGCTGTTCGAGGCCATGGAAAAGGGCGACGTGAAGGGCCTCTTCGTGGTCGGGCAGAACCCGGCGGTCGGCGGCCCCAACTCCAACCAGGAAACGGCCGCCATGGACAAGCTGGACTGGATGGTGGTCTCGGAGATCTTCAACCACGAGACACCAAACTTCTGGCGTCGCCCGGGCGCGGACCCCGGAAAGATAAAGACCGAGGTCTTCCTGCTGCCCGCGGCGGCATGCGGCGAGTACGAGGGAACGTTCTCGAACACGGGGCGGGTCGTCCAGTGGTTCTACAAGTCGGCGGAGCCCAAGGGAGAGGCCAAGAAGGACGTCGACTTCTTCAGCCTGCTCCAGCAGAAACTGGTCGAGCTCTACAAGGCCGACGCCAAGGCCCCCAACCGCGAGTCGGTCGTCAACCTGTACTGGCCGTACGGTGACGACGTGAACATGGAAGCCGTGCTTGCCGAGATCAACGGGTTCAACTGGGCCACCAAGAAGCGCCTGAAGAATTTCACGGTGCTCGCGGCGGACGGCTCCACGGCGTGCGGGAACTGGATAATGAGCGGTGTTTACCCCGAGGAGCCTGACTACCCCGGTATCACCGACCCGGACCCCGCCAAGGCGGCGGCCGCCAAGGCCAGCTTCGCCAAGACCAAGGGCAACCTGGCCAAGCGCCACAACAACGAGGATACGGGCAACGTGGCCATCTACCCCAAGTGGTGCTGGTGCTGGCCGGTGAACCGGCGGATCATCTACAACCGGGGCTCGGCGGATCCCGCGGGCCAGCCGTGGAACCCCAAGAAGAACATCGAGCAGTGGAACGGGACAAAGTGGGTGTCGGTTGACGTGCCCGACTTCAAGGCCACGGACCCGGCCCTTCCGGGCAACCCCCCGGTCGCTCCCGCGGTCTCGGCCGCAAACCCGTTCATCATGCTCAACTTCGGGATGGGGCAGCTGTTCAGCCTGGCTTCCGTGGCGGACGGCCCGTTCCCCGAGCACTACGAGCCGATCGAGTCGCTGTTCAAGAACGAGATGAACGGCATGCAGAATGACCCGATGGCAAAGATCTTCAGCGATTCGCCCAACGACAAGCTGGCACCCCTGGGCGACAAGAAGTACCCGATAATCGCGGGCACCTCTCGCGTGACCGAGCATTTCCAGTCGGGTACCATGACCCGGAACATGCCGTGGCTGGTCGAGATGCAGCCCAACATGTTCGTCGAGATGTCCAAGGACCTGGCCGACAGGAAGGGCATTTCCAACGGCGACTGGGTGAAGGTCACCAGCATAAGGGGCGAGACAGAGGCCGTGGCGGTCGTAACGGACCGCATCCAGGTCCTGGAGGTCAGCGGCCAGAAGACTGACGTGGTCAACATGCCGTACCATTTCGGCTACATGGGCTACTGCACGGGTGGTCCCAACGACATAAGCTACGCGGCGAATCAGCTGACACCGAACGTGGGTGACGCCAACACCACGATTCCGGAGTCGAAGGCGTTCATAGTCGACATCGAGAAAGCCTAGGAGGTGATGTGGCATGGCTGAGGAAAAGGCAATACTCGTCGATACGACCAAGTGCACGGCTTGCCGCGCCTGCCAGGTCGCCTGCAAGGAGTGGAACCAGAACCCGGCTGAGAAGACCAAGAACCGGGGCTCTTACGAGAACCCGCCGACTCTTGGCTCCTACACCTGGATGAGGATCCTGTTCAACGAGTACTACAAAGACAACAAGATGAGCTGGCTGTTCACCAAGCACCAGTGCATGCACTGCACCGACGCGGCCTGCGTGGAGGTGTGCCCGCCAAACGCTACGACCCACCGCGAGGCCAAGCTCGCGGACGGGACCGTGGTCAAGAGCGTGGCGACCGACCCCAAGCTCTGCATCGGGTGCAACTACTGCAGGGTGGCATGCCCGTTCGACGTACCCGGGTACAACCAGAAGAAGAAGGGCATCTACCGCTGCACGCTGTGCGTGGACCGGCAGACCGGCGACAAGCCGGGCTTCACCGTCCCCGCCTGCGTCAAGGTGTGCGCCCCGGGTACGCTCTCGTACGGGAACCGGACAGAGCTCATCGCGAAGGCGGAGGCCCGCGTGGCCCAGCTGAAGGCCGCGGGTTACACCAAGGCAAGGCTCTTCGGGGTCAAGGAGCTCGAGGGACTGCGTTACATGTACATCCTGACCGACGAGCCGTCGGCGTACCAACTGCCCGACAACCCGTCCATACCGGCCTCGGTCAAGGTCTGGAAGACCCTGACCAAGCCGTACGGCGCTTTCGCGGCGGGCGGCGTCCTGCTGGCCCTGATACTCAACGGGATAATCAACGCCAGAAACCGCGGGCTCGAAGAGAAATTCAAGCTGGAGCAATAGAAAGGAGGGATGGAAATGGAGCTCAAGACATTCAGGGGCGGCATACATCCCCCCTACAAGAAAGAGGCCACGGCCGGTAAGGCGACGGTGAAGTCGTCGGTCCCCGGCGAGGTGGTCATCCCCGTGCAGCAGCACGTGGGCGCCCCCAACACGCCCACCGTGAAGGTGGGGGACCGTGTCGAGGCGGGGCAGAAGATAGGCTCCAGCGAGGCTTTCATAAGCGCGCCGGTGCACTCGAGTGTCAGTGGGACGGTGAAGGCCATAGAGGAGCGCCCGAACTTCACGGGCGCGCCGACCAACTCCATCGTGATAACGGCCGACGCCTCTCAGCCTGATAAGTGGGCGGAGAAGAAGGACGTCTCCGGCCTGAGCCCCGAGCAGATACGCGAGGTGGCCAAGGAAGCCGGACTGGTCGGACTGGGCGGGGCAGCGTTCCCGACCTTCGTGAAGCTCACGCCTCCGAAGGACAAGCCCATCGACACGGTCATCATCAACGGCTGCGAGTGCGAGCCGTTCCTGACCTGCGACCACCGCCTGATGATGGAGCGACCCGACGACCTCATCGCCGGCCTCAAGCTGATGATGAAGGTGGTCGGAGCCCAGAGGGGCATCATAGGGGTCGAGGCGAACAAGATGGACGCGATCGACCTGCTCACCTCGAAGGTATCCGGGGAGCCGGGAATAGAGGTAGTGGCCCTGGAGGTCAAGTACCCCGAGGGTGCCGAGAAGATGCTCATCGAGGCGGTCACCGGGCGCCGGGTCCCGCCGCAGAAGCTGCCCAGCGAGGTATCGGTCCTGGTGCAGAACGTCGGCACCGCGATCGCCCTGTACGAGGCGGCCGCCCTCGGCAAGCCCGTGGTGGAGAGGGTGCTCACCGTGACCGGCCCCTGCATCAAGGAGCCCAAGAACCTGGTGGTCAAGGTGGGGACGCCGATCTCCCACGTGATAGAGCAGTGCGGCGGGCTGGTCGGGACACCCGTGAAGATCATCATGGGCGGCCCAATGACCGGCTGGGCTCAGAAGGACCTCACCGCGTCGGTGGTAAAGGGCACCAGCGGCATACTCGCGCTGGACGCCGCGACCGTGGACATGAACGCCGAGCAGCGGTGCGTGGGGTGCGACCAGTGCCTGGACGCCTGCCCGATGTTCCTGACACCCAACCTGATAGTCAAGAGCGCGAGGCTCGGGAAGTGGGAGGAAGCGGACAAGTACGGGGCCCGGGACTGCTTCGAGTGCGGTGCCTGCTCCTACGTCTGCCCGTCCAAGATCCCGCACGTCGCGTACGTACGTAAGTCCAAGGCGGAACTCGCCGCGGCTTCAGAAGTGAAAGGGGGCGCTTAATACATGTCCGCTAACGAGTACTTGCTGACAGCGCCACCGCACATCAAGCGCGAGGACCGGATCTCCACGGCGATGAGAGACGTGGCTATCGCCCTCATACCTGTGATCGTGATGGCGTTGGTCTTCTTCCGTCTCTACGCGCTGGTGAACCTGGTCGCATGCGTAATCGCCGCGGTGGCATCGGAATGGGTGATGCGCAAGATAATGGGTCGCGAGCCCAACATAGGCGACTTCAGCGCCATAGTGACCGGCCTGTTCGTGGCGCTCCTCATGCCTCCGGCCGTGCCGTTCTGGTACGCCATGATAGGGACCATCATCGCGGTGGCCCTGGTGAAGGAGCTCATGGGCGGCCTGGGTTACAACATCTTCAACCCGGCGCTGTTCGGTTTCGTGTCGATGCTGATCATCTCGCGCCTCTGGGCGCTGGAGAACGTTACGCTGAACCTGGGCAGCCTGGACGGGGTGACCTCGGCCACGCCTCTCACCTTCATCAAGGAGGGGGTGCTGAACGGCCTGAGGCCCGGTTACTGGGGGCTCTTCCTGGCGCACGCCGGCGGAGCCATGGCCGAGGTCTCGCTGATAGCCGTGCTGATCGGAGCAGCTTACCTGATGTACCGGGGCCACATCACCTGGCACATCCCGGTCTCCATCATCGGAACCGCGTTCATCCTGAGCGCGATTCTGGGCCAGAACCCGCTGTACTTCGTGATGGCCGGGGGCCTGGCGTTCGGCTCGTTCTTCATGGCGACCGACTGGGTCACCAGCCCGGACAACAGGCTGGCACAGATCATCTACGGGGTGATCATAGGAATACTCATAGTGGTGATACGGGTCTATGCCGCGCCCACCGGGGCCGTGGCGTACTCGATACTCATCGGTAACGCGCTGACACCGCTGCTGAACAAGGTAGTGGTGCGCAAGCGCTTCGGTGCGGTAAAGACCGTTCCTGTGACCGAGTCTGAGTAGTCCGAATCACCGTCTGAAAGAAGAGTCCGGGCCCTCATCAAGAGGGCCCGGTTCTTTTATTTCCGTCTTTTTCTCTATTACTCCCTCCTCCTCGAGGGGGGGAGGGTCGGGGTGGGGGTGACCGTCTCTGTTCCTGCTGCCCGACAGCCTCGCGGGCCATCTCCAGGGCGAGGTCGAACGCCCGGGACCCTTCTTCATCCCCCCGGTAGAAGACCTTCTTCGCCCCCGGCGCTTCCCTTTCGAGCACACGCTCGAGGTTCTCCCGGTCCGCTCCGGCAGGCCCGCCGGTGTCCACCAGCACCAGGTCGGCGTGCGCCAGGGCCTCGTGGGCGGAGGGCTTGAACCGCTCGAAGGGGGCTGAGACCAGGAAGACGGCGAAATCCGGGTCCAGCGCGAAGGCGCCGTTGCCCTCGGCTACCAGGACCCCGCCCGGCGAGAAGTAGGATAGTGCCTGGCGCAGAACCGCAGGGAGGTCTTCCCCGGCCGCGTTGACCCAGGCCACCCGCAGCGCGCCGGCCTCCACCAGCGCCCCGGTGTCGGTGCCCGGGCTGGAAATAGTCGCCGGCTCGGTTACCAGCGGGCCGTCTGTGTGGGTGCCGCCGGAGCTTACCTTCAACCCGTACTCGGCACCCAGTCCGCGCACCAGGCGGGCGGCCAGCGTGCTCTTGCCGGCCTTCTTGGACGACGCGCCCACCGCCACGACTGATATGCCCTTTCTGGGGTCCGGCTCCGCTCCGGGCTTCTTCAACGGGTCTCCTCGGGGGCGTCGATGTACGGCCGACAAAGATGGCGGAGGTGCGTAAGAATCGAACTTACCCAGCGCCGATCAAGACGCCACAACGGTTTTGAAGACCGCGCCGCCCACCAGGACGGATCCACCTCCGCGTAAATTATACGTGAGAATTCACCTCAACCATTTATTCCCGCCACGTGTCAGGACTCACTCAACTGCCTATCTCGCTACCGCTGAGAAAAGATGGTTGAGGTGAATTCTCATTTCTTGAATATCCACATCACGCCGTCGGGGGAGCGCAGGTCCCTGCCCACCAGCTCGAAGGGGATGGTCAACGGCTTGCCGGACTCGTCCGTGGTCTGTATCTCGACCGCGTCACTGGTCACCTCGTAGGGGGCCGTCTGCGGGGGATTTCCCTCCACGGTCAGGGTCGCGGTCCCCGACTTGTCCAGTACCAGGGTTCTGTCCCCACCGGCCTGGTAGGTACCGACGACGTCCGGCTTGCCGCTGAAAAGCAGGACCAGGCCCGCCGCCACGAAGCTGACCAGCATCGCCGCGACTACGACCAGCACCACCGTCTTCTTCATTGTGGAGCGCTTCTTCCTTTCCGCCATCCCAACCCGCCTATCTCAACTTGCGCACGTCCCCGACCCGGACCGTGACGCGGTTGCGGTCGAAGTACTCGAGCAGCGGCAGGGCGTACTTCCGGCTGGCGCCGATCACACCCCGGAAGTCGCTCACGCTGATCGTGCCCGACCCCGTCGCCTGCCTGAGCCTCTTCTCGATCTCGGACATCGCCTTCGGCGTGTAGTAGAGGTCGGGGGACACCCGGACCAGCCTTCCTTCCTTCTGGGCCAGCGACAGCAGGTCCACCAGCCCCCGCTTTTCTTTACCGAGCGCCTCGGCCAACTCTCCCAGGGACGGCGGGGCGTACCCGGCGCTCTCGATCCTGGCAAGGATATCGTCCATGAGCCGCCCATCCTCGCCCGATACGCTGACGCCCGCGCCCGGAAGCCTGACGGACTTGCCCTCGATCTCGATCAGGCCCGCGGCGGCCATCCTGTCGAGGAACAGGTCGGCGGCGCGCGGCTCCCACGACGCGAGCAGCTTCTTCTTCAGCGCGTCGCGCGCGATACCCTCCTCGAGCGGCCGGGAGCGGTGGAACTCGTCGATGAATCCCACCACCGATTCGGCGGTCCCGCCGTCCAGCCCGCTACTCAGATATGCGGCCGCGGGCCCTCTCCCCAGCATGAAAGCGTGCCCGTCGGAGACCAGTGCTTTCAGGCCGGCCTCCACGTCCTCGCGCGACATGCCGGAGGCCAGGACCAGCCCGTCCGCGGTGACCGGCGCGCTCGAGCGGCCGAGATAGACCGCGGTGCTTTCCGCCGGATCGCCCTCCTCCAGCGCCGCGAACTCAACCAGGGCGCGCTCGTCGGATATCCTGTGCTTCGGCGGGTAGGGGTCGACTACGACTCCGCCCCCGATGGTGGTCACCGGAGAGTAGCTCCTGATCACGAACCGGTCCCCCGGAGCGCATACCGCCTGCGCCTCCAGCCTGAGCTGGCAGGGGACGCTCTCCCCCGGGGAGACCTGCTCGGCGCCCATCGGGTAGATGCGACCCAGTATCTCGCGGGTGCCGTGGTGGAACCGGATTCGAGCCCCCCTCTTCACGGGCCTGGTCCACGCTTTGAGGATCTTTACCCGCGCGTCCAGCATGTAGGTGGGCCTGAGGTAGCCGGGCTCGATCAGCACGTCTCCCCGGAGCACGCGTTCCCTCGGGACCCCCGCGAGGTTGGCGGCGACCCGCTCGCCCGCGTAGGCGCGCTCCCGGCCGGCGTCGTGCACCTGCAGCCCCCTGACCCGCACCGAACCCCCGCGCGGTAGGAGGTCCATGCGCTCCTCGTCGTCGAGCACACCGCTCCACAGGGTGCCTGTCACAACAGTCCCTATGCCCCTGAGCGTGAATACGCGGTCGATGGGCATCCTCGCGGGCAGGGCCTCGTCCTTCAGGATCACCTCGGAGGCGACCCGGTCCAGGGCCTCCATGAGCTCGTCTACTCCCTGCCCGGTCACCCCGGATACGGCCACCATCGGCGAGCCCACCAGGGCGGTCCCCTCCAGCAGCTCGGAGACCTCGTCGCGGACGAGCTCGACCATCTCCTCGTCCACGGTATCGACCTTGGTGATAGCGATGACCCCCCGCCTGACACCCAGCAGGTCCAGGATGGCGAGGTGCTCGCGCGTCTGGGGCATCACCCCGTCGTCCGCTGCGACCACCAGCAGGGCCAGGTCCACGCCCGTGGCGCCCGCCATCATGTTCCGCACGAAGTTCTCGTGGCCCGGCACGTCGACCAGCCCCGCGGCGGTGCCGCCGGGAAGCGTGAGCGGGGCGAACCCGAGATCGATGGAGATGCCCCGGCGTTTCTCCTCGGCCAGGCGGTCGGTATCCCGCCCGGTGAGGGCTTTCACGAGCACGGTCTTGCCGTGGTCGATGTGGCCGGCGGTGCCTATTATCAGGTTGCGTCGTCGCAAGGAGGTCCAGCCTGGATGTTCTCGTTGATCACCAGTGCGACTGTGGGCACCTCGCCGTCCGCGACGGTCCGGAGGTCGAGCAGCAGCCTGTCGTCCTTCACCCGCCCCAGCACCGACACGTCGGCGGTGCGCAGCAGCCGCTCCAGCTCGGATGCTCCCCGCCCGGGAGCGCTGAGCGCCAGGCAGTAGGTAGGCACCTCCGCCATCGGGAGGGTGCCGCCGCCGGCCCGGGAGACCTCGTCCACCACTTCGCAGGTCAAGCCTTCCACTTTCACCAGCCTCTTGAGCCGCCGGGCCCTGTCCCTGACCACCGTTGCGTCCTCGGAGAGCATACGCAGGGCGGGGATGTCCAGGGGTGCGCGCCAGGGGTCCATGTAGATGCGGAGTGTCGCCTCCAGGGCCGCGATGGTCATCTTGTCCACCCGCACGGCCCTGGCCAGGGGGTGCTTCCGCAGTGCCTCGACGTACTCTCTCGACCCGACCACTATGCCGGCCTGGGGCCCGCCCAGGAGCTTGTCCCCGCTGGCGGTGACGATGTCGGCACCCGACTCGACGGCCGTTTTCAGCATCGGCTCGGCCGGCAGGCCCAGGCGCCGCAGGTCGACCAGGCACCCGCTGCCCAGGTCGCAGATCACCGGCACGAACTGTTGCCGCCCCAGCCGGGTGAGCTCTTCCAGCGACACCTCGTCGGTGTAGCCGACAATGCGGAAATTGCTCTGGTGTATTTTCATGAGGGCGCCGGTCTCGGGCCCTATGGCGTTGCGGTAGTCGTCGAGCACGGTGCGGTTGGTGGTCCCCACATCCACCAGGCGGGCACCACCCTGCGCCATTATCTCCGGCAGCCTGAACGAGTCTCCGATCTCGACCAGCTCGCCGCGTGAGACGACGACCTCCCTGCCGCGCGCCACCGCGGCCACGGCCAGGAGCACCGCAGCCGCGTTGTTGTTGACGACCAGGGCGGCCTCGGCCCCCGTCAGCTCCCTTAGCCACTGCTCCAGGTGCTGCTGGCGGGAACCCCGCTCGCCGCTCTCCAGGACGTACTCGAGGTTGCAGTAGCCCTCACCGGCCTCGCCCATCGCCTCGAAGGCCGCGGCGGCCAGCGGGGCACGGCCCAGGTTGGTGTGCAGCACCACGCCCGTGGCGTTGATTACCTTCCGCAGGTTGGTGCGGAACGACTGCCAGCCGCGTTGCACCACCATGCTGGCCGCGAGCTCGAGCGTGATGTCCTCGCGGCACACCTCGTCCAGCGTGCCGGCCAGGATGGACTCGCGAAGCTCCTCGAGGAGCGATTGCGCCGAGTCCAGCAGCACCTTTCGCGGCAGGTCGCTCCCAAGGCCCTGGCCCTCGATGAACTCCAGCAGGTCGTTCACCTGCGGGATCGACCGGAGGAGCTCCCTCGTTTTCTCGTCAGGGGGGTTCATAGGACTGATTATAGGGAAAGCATGCGGGGGGCGCCAACGAGCTTCGACTGTATCTCGTACATGTTGCTGACGCGCCCGGCGCGAAGCCGGTCGGCGAGCCCGAAGTAGTCCAGGCAGGTGCCGCACGCCAGCACCTCGCAGCCGCGCTCGCACAGAGCGAGCAGGTGCTCCACGGTCTCGTCGTTCTCGGTGGCGAGCTTCACACCCCCGTTCATCAGGATGACGGTGCCGGGGACGTCATCGCCCTGGGCGCACGCGTACAGGAACGACTTGATGAGCGTGGCTCCCAGCTCATGAGAGCCCGTACCCAGCTCGTCGGAGGTTATGAGGAGCACAGCCGGTGTACAGGCTGCGCCGGCCGAGGCCGGGCAGGGCTTTTCCGCGGCCACGGGCCCGGCACCTTCGCCCGGCGTTATCGAGACGAGGAACTCTCCGTCGCGCTCCACCACCTCGACCGAGCACCCCGAGGTCTGCGCGAACCGTCGCACATTGTCGCGTGCAGCGGGGTTGTCCACCAGCACCGTGAACGCCCCGGGGGTCTCCGCGAGCCTCTTGCGCGTCCTCAAGACCGGCTCCGGGCACCTCAAGCCCCGGGCGTCGACGTCGGCACCGTTCAATCCCGCCTCCTGTCCAGAATGCGGACCCGCACTTCGAGCCCGTCCGTGATCTTTCCGATGACTGCCGCGCGCGGGCAGGGCCCTGCCCGCAGCTCTCCGATCAGCGCTTCGGCATCCCCCGGGGCGACGGCGGCGAGCAACCCCCCGGAGGTCTGCGGGTCGAACAGGGTGTCCACCACCAGGGGATCGGTCCGCGGAGCAGCCACCTCCACGCTCCCGAACCCCTCGCTCTCCTTGAAGCGGAGCTCTGGGACCATCCCCAGGGCTGCCATGTCTATGGTGCGCTCGAAGAGCGGCACCTCGGATGCCCAGATGTCGGTCGCGACCGCGCCGGCCCGCACCATCGAGTAGAGGTGGCCCACCAGGCCGAAGCCCGTGACGTCGGTACAGGCGCTGACGCCCACCCGTGAGAGCGCGTCGGCCGCGGGGCCGTTGAGCGCGCACATCGAGTCTATCGCCTCGTTCATATCGGCTTCACCGACGAGCCCGGCCTTCAGCGCCGTGGCCAGGATGCCCGTGCCGAGCGGCTTGGTGAGTACCAGCATGTCCCCCGGACGTGCCCCGCTGATGGCGGTCATCCGCTCGGGGTCCACGACCCCGGTCACGGACATCCCATACTTGATCTCGTCGTCCTCGATGCTGTGCCCGCCGACGATCACCGCGCCGGCCTCGCGCACCTTCTCCCTGCCGCCCCGCAGGATCTCTTCCAGCACCCCCAGGTCCAGCCCGCAAGGCCAGGCCACCAGGTTCATCGCCGTGAGCGGGCGGCCCCCCATTGCGTAGATGTCAGACAGGGCGTTGGCCGCGGCGATCCGCCCGAACGTGGCGGGGTCGTCCACGATGGGAGGGAAAAAGTCCACTGTCTGGACTATCGCCAGCCGCTCGGACAGCAGGTAGACGCCCGCGTCCTCGCCGTCCCTGACCGAGGTCAGCAGCTCGGGGACATCGTCGTATGGCAGCCCCTGCAGGATTTGCTCCAGGTCACCCGGACCCATCTTGGCAGCTCACCCCGCCCGCCTGGAGTATCCGGTCAGCTTGATTATCTCGTCCATGCTCCCGCCGTTTGAGATCACCTCGCGGGCTACCTACCCGCGCTGATAAGGATACAGCAAGCGGTAACCGGCGCAACCTTCCAGGACGGCCCGCGCGCTCTGGATATAAGCTTCCTTTATGAGCAGGGAGATGCCGCAACCTGAGCTGATCTCCACAGGGGTGGGGATCACCGAGACGGTGACCCCGGCGTCCTTCAGCACGCGTTCGGTCTTCAGCGCGATGTTCGTCGATTCGAATACCAGCAATCCGACCCGGTCCAACGTCACTCCCATCTCCACGGCGTCACTTCGTACTGTTCGGTACTGGCCACTATTATGCTGGAGCACCCGGTTTTAATAAAACTCAGGCCGCTGTATCGTATTACGAGGTGTTCGGGTGGACACCGCCGTCGTGGCGTCAGCCGCTGCCGGCGGGACGGAGGAATCAGGGGGTGAAGGCTTTGACGGGTAAATCGGTGACCAGGCGCCAGTTCCTGAGGCACGCCGGCGCCACGGCGGCCATGCTGGGTCTGTCGGAGGCGCTGATACCGCAGCTTGCCGGCGCTCTGCAGCAGTTGGCCACCAGCGGGAAGCCGGCCGTGATCTGGATACAGGGACAGAGCTGTACCGGGTGCTCTGTCTCGTTCCTGAACTCCAACTACCCGAGCGTTGCGGACCTGGTGATCAACAAGCTCTCGGTGCGATATCACCCCACGTTGATGGCCGGCACCGGCCGAACGGCCGTACAGGCCATCGAGGACACAGTGGCCGGGGCCGGGGAGGGCCAGCCGTTCGTGCTGGTCGCCGAAGGTCCGGTGCCCACCGCGGAGGACGGGCATTACTGTACGTTCGGCCTGGGAGACGGCACCAAAACGGTCATGGACAAGACGGTCCCGAACGACAAGACTTACGCACAGTGGCTGGATGAGCTGGCGCCCGCCGCGGCGGCGGTCATCGCCAACGGCAACTGCGCGGCGTTCGGCGGTATTCCCGGGGCCAACGCGAAGACCACGGGCGCCACCGCCATCTCCGAGTACGTCAAGAAGGTGGACGCGAAGAAGACGGTGATCAACGTGGGAGGCTGCCCGTCGCATCCGGACTGGTTCGTGGGCACGGTCATGGAAGCGCTCATCTCCCTTGGCCTCCTTCCGGGCGGCAAGGGCAGGCTGTCCCTGGATAAGTACGGCCGCTCCAGGACCTTCTTCGGCCAGCTCATCCACGAGAACTGCGAGCGCAGGCCCGCATTCGACGCGGGGCTGTTCCTCCAGGACTGGAACCAGCAGGACCCCGACATGAAGCTCTGCATGTTCAAGAAGGGGTGCAAGGGCCCCGTGACCTACGCGGACTGCTGCGTGAGGCGGTGGAACTCGAAGGTGAGCTGGTGCGTGGGGGCGGGCGCCCCCTGCCACGGCTGCGCCGAGCCCACCTTCTACCAGGAGCTCGCACCCCTGTACGAGCCCCTGGCCAACGTCAGCCTGCCGGGCGTATCGACTTCGGCGGACATCGCCGGCTGGGTCGCCGCGGGGGCGACGGCCGTCGGGATCGGGGCGCATTACCTGTACAAGCAACTGGGCGAGAAGGAACCGAAGGAGTCGTCCGAAGGTGGTGAGCGTTAGTGGCCGAGATAATAAGCATTGACCCCCTGACCAGGATCGAGGGTCACCTGAGGATCGACGTCGAGGTCGAAGGCGGCCGGGTGGTGGACGCCTGGTCGTCGGGGACCATGTTCAGGGGCATCGAGATGCTGCTCCAGGACAAGCACCCCTGGGACGCCCAGCAGGTGACGGAACGCATCTGCGGGGTATGCCCGCTCGTGCACGGTACCGCGTCCTCCTACGCTCTCGATGACGCGACGGGCGTAAAGCTGCCGGACAACGCGAGACTGATCCGCAACCTGACCCTGGGCGCGAACTTCATCCAGTCCCACGTCCTGCACTTCTACCACCTGGCGGCGCTCGACTACGTGGACCCGCTGGCGGTGGCGGACTACACCGGCTCGAGCCTGCCTCTCATCACCCTGCGCGACAAGTTCCGCCGGCTGGCGGCCGAGAAAGACCCCTACTTCTTCCTGCCCCGCTACGAGTCGCCCGACTACATAGGGCAGCCGGGCGGCCCGGGGGACCCCGACCTGGCATGCGAGCTGGTGAGCCATTACGTGCAGGCGCTGGAGATGCGCAAGAAGGCCCAGGAAGCACTCACCATCTTCTACGGCCGGATGCCGTCGTTCGTGGGGACCGTCCCGGGCGGCGTCACCACGAAGCCGACCATATCGAACACCACGGCGTTCAAGGCCCGCATGCAGGAGCTGCAGCAGTGGGTGAACGACGTCTACTGGCAGGATATCCTGACGGTGGCGCAGGTCCCCGAGTACCAGGAGTTGCTCAGGGCCGGGGACTCGGGGGGCAACTACCTGGCATACGGCGCCTTCGACCTCGACGCAGCGGGCAAGGACAAGTTCTTCCCCACCGGCCTGATAATCGGGGGCGACGTGCTGAACACCCGGAAGCCCGGCAGAGACGAGATCGCAAAGCAGATAACCGAGTCGGTCCAGCACTCCTGGTACACGCCGGAATGCGAGGGCCTGAACCCGAGGGAGGGCAAGACCGAGCCGGAACTGGGCAAGAAGGACGCCTACTCCTTCCTCAAGGCGCCGCGCCTTGGAGGCAGGCCCATGGAGGTCGGCCCGCTTGCCCGGCAGCTGGTGATGCAGGAACCCGGCTTCATGAGCCTCGTTGACCGGCTGGGGTTGCTGACCGAGCCGCTCGAGTTCGGCATCCTTCCGCGCCACGCCGCGCGCGCCTACGAGGCGGTCCTGCTCGCGGCGAAGCTGCCCGAGTGGACCGACGAGCTGCAGGCCGGAATCGGAGGGGACATCTGGGACCCGAAGGGCGCCGAAATCCCGGACGAGAGCTACGGGAAGGGCATGGTGGACGGCCCGCGCGGGGCGCTCGGGCACTGGATACACATCCAGGGCAAGACCATCGGCAACTACCAGTGCGTGGTGCCGACGACCTGGAACGCCTCGCCGAGGGACAAGTCCGGGAACAGGGGCCCCATCGAGAGCTCGCTGGTCGGACTTCCCGTCCCGGACGTGGACAACCCCATCAACGTGGCGCGGTGCGTGCGATCGTTCGACCCCTGCATCGCCTGCGCCGTGCACGTCATCCACCCGGAGCATAACGGGGTGAAGGAATTTCGCATTATATAGGGGGGTGACCGAATGGAAGAGAAGAACAGGGTCCCCGGCCCGGTGAGGTCGATGTACGCGGTGTACCTCGGCGCGCTCGCGCTGGTGCTCTACTCCGGGTTCTGCCGCTTCCACCCTTTCGTCTCCGGATGGAGGTACCCCTGGAGCATGGAGCTGATGAACCTGTTCAACTTCGTGATGGGCTGGGTCCTGGTCCTCACGGCGGTGGTATATCTCTACTACGCGCTGGTGGTCAGGCCGGTCGAATGGAAGGAGCCCCTGGGCGTCTTCCGGATAGCCATCGCCGCGCTGACGGTTCCGTTCTTCCTGGTGCTGTTCGCCACCTGCCGGCCCCGGGGGTGGCTGAACGGGCTGGTGAACCTGCTCGGCGGGCCGATCCGCCTGTTCAAGACCTACGAGCTCGCGCTCTGGTTCATGCTCCTCCTGAACGTCATTTACGTCTACGCGCGCTGGGCGAGCTCCGAGAGGTTTCCGAGGCTGTTCGCCGTAAAGAAGTCCGAGTAAGGAGCAAGAGGTGGTCTGATTGAGCGGAAGGGGCTACAGGACCTTCAGGGGGGGCGTGCATCCTCCCACCCACAAGGAGCTCTCCTCGTCGAAGGCCGTCACCCAGGCGCCCGTTCCGGCCGAGGTGGTCATACCGCTGAACCAGCACATAGGCGCCCCGAACGTCCCCCTGGTCTCGCCCGGGGACAGGGTGGATGTCGGACAGAAGATCGGTGAGACCGAAGCCTTCGTCTCGGCTCCCGTGCACTCGTCGGTCGCGGGCACGGTCAGGGCCGTCGAGGACGTCCGGAACTTCACAGGGGCGATCGTAAGGGCGGTGGTCATAACGGCCGACGCCGAGCAGCCCGCCTTTGCGGCCGCGCGGATGAAGCCGGTCGGTGAGCTGACCGCCGACGAGATCAGGCGGCTTGCCAGGGAAGGCGGCCTGGTGGGGATGGGAGGCGCGGCGTTCCCGACCCACGTGAAGCTGACCCCTCCCAGGGACAAGCCGGTGGACACCGTGCTGTTAAACGCCTGCGAGTGCGAGCCCTTCCTCACCTGCGACCATCGGCTGATGCTCGAGCGCCCCGCCCACATTGTCGAGGGCCTCAAGCTCCTGGTCCGCGCGGTGGGCGCCGAGAGGGGCATTATCGGGATAGAGGCCAACAAGATGGACGCGGTGGACGGGCTGCGCGCGGCCGTTTCGTCGGAGCCCGGACTGGACGTGGCTGTCCTCGACGTGAAGTACCCCGAGGGCTCGGAGAAGCAGCTCATCTCGGTGGTGACGGGGCGGAAGGTGCCCCCGGGAATGCTGCCCGGCGAGGTAGGCTGCCTCGTGCAGAACGTCGGGACCTCGGTCGCGCTCTACGAGATGGCCTCGATTGGAAAGCCGCTCTACGAGAGGGTGGTCACGGTGACCGGCCCGGGCCTCAGGTCGCCGGGCAACTTCCTGGCGAAGATCGGGACCCGGATCTCCATGCTCATCGAGGCGGCGGGCGGATGGGCCGGCGAACCGGCCAGGCTGATCATGGGAGGCCCGATGACGGGCTGGGCCCAGGAGGAGCCGGTCGCCAGCGTGGTCAAGGGTACCTCCGGCGTGCTGGTCCTGACGCCGGAGCTGGTGGACGCGCGCGACGAGCATGCCTGCGTGCGCTGCGGAAAGTGCGTCGAGGCGTGCCCGATGTTCCTGATGCCCAACTACATCGCGGAGGCGGCCATCAGGGAGGACTGGGCGAAGGCCGAGATGTACGGAGCGCTCGACTGCTTCGAGTGCGGCTGCTGCTCCTACACCTGCCCGGCCTACATCCCGCACGTCAGCTATGCAAGAAAAGCCAAGGCCCAGCTTGCGGCCTTGAAGAAGCGATAGGGAGGCGACTCAAAGTGGCTGCCGGGAGGTTCACGCTCGCGGTCTCCCCCCACCTGCACCAGAAAGGCCAGACGATAGAGCGCGGCATGACCGACGTCCTTATCGCGCTGACCCCCGCCGGGATAGTCGCGATGATCGTCTTCGGGATGAACGCCTTCTACGTGATGCTGGTGAGCGTCCTCACGGCCTGCCTGACCGAGGTGGTCATGCGCTGGGTCCTGGGCAGGAAGCATACGCTGAGGGACCTCTCGGCGGTGCTCACCGGGGTGCTCTTCGCGTTCCTGCTGCCGGCGACCACACCGCTGTGGGTCGTGGCCGTCGGAGCGTTCCTGGCGGTCGGGGTCGCCAAGGAGCTTTTCGGCGGCCTTGGCAGGAACATATTCAACCCTGCCCTTTTTGCCAGGGTGGCCTTGATGGTCTCGCCGCTCTGGCTCTACATAACGAAGTTCCCCAGGCCGTTCTTCTACAGGACCGTGGGGTTCTTCACACCGGTGAGCGTCGCCATCAACAACGAGGTCGCCGGGCGCGTGGTCTACCGGGGCCTTTTCGGCTCCGTCTACCCCGACGTCGTGACCGCCGCCACGCCGCTCTCGCTGCTCAAGAGCGGCAAGATGCTGGCCACCACCATCAGCGGTCCCACCCCTGTGGGCTCCACCTGGGTCACGGTTGCGGGCAGGCCCACCTTCTGGGCGCAGTTCCTGGGGGTCCACTCGGGCTCCCTGGGTGAGGTCTCAGTGCTGGCCCTGGCAATCGGCGCCTGCTGGCTGCTGTACCGCCGGACCATCGACTGGAGGATCCCCGCGGGGATATTCGGGGCGTTCCTCCTGGTGACGCTGGTCACCTGGAACTACCCGGTCTTCAGCCTGCTCGGAGGCGGCCTCTGGCTGGGAGCGTTCTTCATGGCCACCGACTGGGTCACCAGTCCGATGACCAGGCGGGGCAAATGGATCTACGGTGTCGGTATCGGGCTCACCATCGCCCTGATCAGGTTGTGGAGCCCCCTGCCCGAGGGCGTGGCGATAGCGATCCTGCAGTGGAACGTGCTGACCCTGCTCATCGACCGCTACGTGGCCGAGCCGAGGTTCGGCGAGGTCGGGAGATCGTGGTTGAACAGGCTTCCGCCGTACCCGAAGCCCGGGAAGGCCGAGCCCGACAAGCCCGTACCCGCCAACTGACTGGACCTGCAAACGCTCTGTAATATGGAGTGGTGTCGTAGGTTTGCATTGTGTGATGGCCGTCAAGCTGTTTTGAGCGATCGAACGACAACGACAAACCTCCGACCCCACGGTTATAGACGTTTGGTTGCTGAGAATCGGGGATGTGGCAGTATGCAATTCTGGTATAAATTGCCTGTGGGCTATTAAGGAAAGGCTGAAGTGCCTGGCACCGTGGTTGTGGGTATCGGGAACATCATAAAGAGGGACGACGGGGTCGGCGTGTACGTCGTGCGGGCACTGGAGGGAAGGGTCCCGCCCGGCGTGGACCTCGTCGAGGGCAGCGTGTACTGCGCCGATATGCACGGATGCATCGAGAACCGCCGCAAGGCTATATTCATCGACGGGATCGACGCCGGGGAAGAACCCGGAGCCGTGTTACGCTTCACCCCGGAGGACATGCCGGCGAAGACCGGCGGCGCTTCCATGTCCGTCCACGACTTCGGGCTGTACGACCTCATCCGGACCGCGCGGCTGATGGACCGTTGCCCCGGGGAGATAACGATCTACGCCGTCCAGGTGAAGGACGTCGAGACGGGGACGGAGTTGAGCCCGGAGGTCACGGCGGCGGTGGAGAAGGTCTGCGGCCTGGTAATCGAAGAGCTCGGGGTTTAGATGCGCGGCCTCAAGATAGAGGTAAGGGGAATCGTCCAGGGCGTGGGCTTCCGGCCGTTTGTGTACCGCGTGGCGAGAGAGTACGGGATAACCGGAAGCGTCTCCAACGACTCCCGTGGGGTCACCATCCATGCCTCGGGCGAGGGCGAGCAGCTCTACCTCTTCCTGAACGCCATCAAGAACGAGGCCCCGCCCGCCGCGGTGGTGGAGGAGGTCAACGTCTTCACCGAGGGGAGACCGTCCCGCTACCCGTCCTTCGAGATCGCCCCGTCCTCCGCCGACGGCGGTCGCGAGGTGCTCGTCTCCCCGGACATCGCCACCTGCCGGGAGTGCATCGCCGAGCTGTTCGACCCCGGCGACCGACGCTACCTCTACCCGTTCATCAACTGCACAAACTGCGGGCCCCGCTTCACCATAATCGCCGAAACGCCCTACGACCGCCCGAACACCTCCATGGCGAAGTTCACCATGTGCCCCGACTGCGCCCGCGAGTACGATGACCCATCCGACAGGCGCTTTCACGCGCAGCCCAACGCCTGCCCCGCATGCGGCCCGGCCGTGCGGCTCGCCGACCGCGCAGGAAACACACCGGGTGGCGATCCGGTAACCCGCGCCGCCGCGCTCCTCCGCGAGGGGAAGATAGTCGCGGTAAAGGGCCTGGGCGGCTTCCAGCTCGCCTGCGACGCCACCGGCGACGACGCGGTCGCCGCCCTGCGTGAAAGGAAGCAGCGCTACAGCCGGCCGTTTGCCGTGATGACCGCGACCCTGGAGGACGCGTGGCGGCTCTGCGAGATAGACGAACGTGAGGCGGACCTGCTCTCCGGGGCCAGGCGGCCAATAGTGCTGCTCCGCGAGAAGGAGGGCTCGCCGATATCGCCGCAGGTGGCGGGCGGGCTGGCCCACCAGGGCATATTCCTGCCCTACACCCCGCTGCACCACCTGCTGGTCCGCGAGGCGGGCATCCCCCTGGTCATGACGTCCGGCAACGTCAGCAACGAGCCCATCGCGATTGCCAACGACGAGGCGCTTGAACGCCTCGGGGATATCGCCGATTATTTCCTGCTCCACGACAGGGACATCCTGGTGCGCTACGACGACTCCGTGAGCCGGATCTTCAAGGGCGCGGAGTACCCGGTCCGCAGGGCCAGGGGCTACGCGCCGTACCCGCTGCGCGTCAGGCGGCGCGCCGGCCGGACCGTGCTCGCCCTGGGCCCCGAGCTCAAGAACACCTTCTGCGCCCTCAGGGGGGACCTGGCGTTCGTAAGCCAGCACATCGGGGACATGGAGACCGCCGACGAGGTGAGACACTTCGAGGAGGCGCTCTCCGCGATGCGGCGCCTTTTCTCGCTGTCGCCCGAGGTAGTCGCGCACGACCTTCACCCCGAGTACGCGACCACGCAGATGGCCCCGGAGTTCGGGCTTCCCGTCATCGGGGTCCAGCACCACCACGCGCACGTCGTCTCCTGCATGGCGGACCGGGACCTCACCGGCGAGGTGATCGGTGTCGCCTGGGACGGAACCGGTTACGGACAGGACGGAACGGTCTGGGGCGGGGAGTTCCTGGTCGCGGACGAGACCGGCTTCAGGCGCGGCGCCCACCTGTACCGGTACCCCATGCCCGGGGCGGACGCCTGCGTCCACAACCTCCACCGGATGGCGGCCGGGGTCATGAGCGGGCTTTTCGCCGACCCCACCGACGCCCTGGAGCGGCTGCGCGAGCGGATCGAGATAGACGACGCCGAGGCCGAATCCCTGCTCTTCCAGCTCCGGGAAAGGGTCAACACCCCCATGACCTCGAGCGCGGGGAGGATGTTCGACGCGGTGGCGGCGCTGGCAGGCGTGCGGGACGTCGCGCTCTACGACGGCCAGGCCGCCTGCGAGCTCGAGGCGATCGCCGACGGGAGCGGGGAGTACTACGACTTCCTCCTCGACACGTCCGCCGAGCCGTGGGTCGTGGACACCAGGCCCCTGTTCAGGGAGGTGCTGGTGGACCTGGCTGCCGGGACCGGCGCCCCCGAGATCTCCGCGAAGTTCCACGCGGCGATGGCCCTGGCCGTCGTCGAGACGTGCGAGGCGCTTGCCGAGGCAACCGGCCTGGACCGGGTGGTCCTCTCGGGCGGCGTCTTCCAGAACGAGCTGTTCGGCGGCTGGGTTGTGGACGGCCTGGCCTCGGCGCGGCTCAGGCCGTTCGTTCACCGGAGGGTCCCCTGCAACGACGGCGGGGTGTCACTGGGGCAGGCCGTCGTAGCAGCGGCAAAGGACAGGGTTTCTTGAAACAAGGAGAGATAAGACCGTAGCCAAGTACCTGCTGCTCAAATGGGGTCAGACACTTGACTTCGTCGGTTCAGTACCCCTGGACCTGTGGTGATAGACGAAGTAAATTGTCTGACGCCTCGATAACCACGAGCAGGTTTATCCAGGGAGCAAGCATGTGTTTAGCGGTCCCCGCCGAGGTCGTTGAGCTGGAGGACGAGATCGCCTTGGTGGTCCTGGGCGGCGCGCGGCAGCGCGTGGACCTCTCGCTCTGCGACGACGTGGCCGTGGGTGATTTCGTCCTGGTCCACGCGGGCTACGCCATAGACAAGGTGGATGAGTACGAGGCCAGGCGCACGCTCGAGCTGTTCGAGGAGCTTGCCCGGCTGGAGGAGCCCGGAGAAATCCCTTGAGAAAACGGGAGACAACATCTTGAGCAAGCATGGGAAGCACAGATTGTTGACCAAGAGCAGGTGAATTATGCCGACGGTTTTCGATCATGAAGGTGAACAGGAGTCGTGAGCAAGTACCTGCAGAGCGATTGGGGTCAGACACTTGACTGCGTCGGTTCACTCAGCCGGACCTATGGTTGCAGACGCAGTAAATTGTCTGACGCCTCGGTGTCCATGAGCAGCATGAACAATGAAATACCTTGACGAGTTCCGCGACCCCGGGACCCTCAGGGCCCTCGTCGCGAAGATAGCAGGGCTTCCCGGGTCGGTCACGCTCATGGAGGTCTGCGGCACCCACACCATGGCGATCAGCAAGGCGGGCCTTCGGCAGGTCCTGTCCCCTGGGGTCGAGCTAGTCAGCGGGCCGGGTTGCCCGGTGTGCGTGACGGCCGTCGCGGACATCGACCGCGCGGTGGCGCTCGCGCATATGCCGGGCGTGATGCTCGCGACGTTCGGGGACATGATGAAGGTGCCCGGCACCTCCGGGTCACTCGCGGGGGCCGCGGCCAGGGGCGCGCAGGTCAGGGTCGTGTACTCGCCGCTGGAAGCGCTGGTGCTGGCGCGCGAAAATCCCGGCCTTGACGTCGTCCTCCTGGGGGTCGGCTTCGAGACCACCGCCCCGGCGGTCGCGGCCACCGTCCGGAAGGCGTACGCCGAGGGTCTGTGCAACTTCTACGCTCTTTCGCTCCACAAGCTTGTCCCCCCCGCGTTGCGGGCGCTGGCGGGCCTTCCCGGTTTTCACGTGGACGGCTTTATCCTCCCCGGCCACGTGAGCGTGGTGATCGGAGGCGAGGCGTACCGGTTCCTGGTCGACGAGTTCTCCATACCGTGCGTCATCACCGGCTTCGAGGCCGCCGACGTGCTCCAGGCGATCTACCGCCTGAAGTCGATGAAGAAGTCCGGACCGGCGCTGGAGAACGAGTACTCGCGCGCGGTCCGACCGGAGGGCAATCCCAGGGCGCTCTCGGTCATGTGGGAGGTGTTCGAGCCCGCCGACGCGGAGTGGCGGGGGCTGGGGAGCATCCCGGGGAGCGGCCTGGCGCTCAAGGAAAGATACCGCGACCTGGACGCCGGGTCCTGGGAGGTCAGCCGGCCGGAGCCCGGCGGCCTCGGGGGCTGCAGGTGTGGAGACATCCTGTGCGGGCGTATCAGGCCGGTCGAGTGCCCGCTGTTCGGCGTCTCATGCACCCCCGACAGCCCGGTGGGCCCGTGCATGGTCTCGACCGAAGGGACCTGCGCGGCGTACTACCTCTACGAGCGTGAGGAGCCCTGATGCCCGGCGAGGTAATCACCATGGCGCACGGCGGCGGCGGCACGCGGATGCTGGATCTGCTGGAGCGGACGGTGTTCCCGGCACTGGGCGAAGAGGTCCTCCTGGGCGCCGAGGACGCCGCCGTCCTGCCGGCCCCGGAGGGAAGGCTCGCCGTCACAACGGACTCCTTCGTGGTGCGCCCCCTGTTCTTCTCCGGCGGCGATATCGGCAAGCTCGCAGTCTGCGGGACGGTCAACGACCTGGCGATGGTGGGCGCGAGGCCCTTGTACCTCACCCTGGGGCTCATCATCGAGGAGGGGCTGGAGATACGGACGCTGGAGCGGGTGCTCGCCTCCGTCGCGGCGACCGCCGCGGAGGCCGGGGTCCGTGTGGTGGCAGGGGACACAAAGGTCGTGGAGCGGGGCAAGGCCGACGGGCTTTATGTCAACACTTCCGGGGTCGGTGTCATCCCGGAGGGGGTCGACGTATCGATATCGGGGGCGCGCCCGGGGGACGTGCTCCTGCTTAACGGCTTCATCGGCGACCACGGCGTCGCCGTGCTGGCCGAAAGGGAGGAGTACTCGTTCTCGGTAGACCTCTCCTCCGACTGCGCCCCGCTCGCGGGCCTGGTAGCCGACATGCTGTCCGCCGGCGAGGTCCACTCGATGCGCGACCCCACCAGGGGAGGGCTGGCCGCGGCGCTCAAGGAGATGTCGGCCGCCTCCGGGTGGGCGCTGGAGGTGGAGGAGGAGAGCGTCCCTGTCCGCGAGCAGGTCAGGGGTGTATGCGAGCTGCTGGGCCTGGACCCGCTGTACGTCGCCAACGAGGGCAAGCTCGTGGCCGTTGTGCCGCAGAGGGACGTGGAAGCGGTCCTCGAGGCTATGCGCTCACACCCGCTGGGCGCGGATTCCACCGCGATCGGCCGCGTCATCGAGGGAAAGAAGGGCCGCGTGGAGCTCATCACCGCGCTCGGCTCGCACCGCCTGCTGCGCATGCCCTCGGGGGAGCAGCTCCCCCGCATCTGCTGAACACTAATAATGGTGCCAGGCACGTTAGTGGGAGATTATTAGTCCGCCCAGATCTAGGGGATGACGTCGAAACCCTGGTCCTTGAAGTGCTTGTCGAATGTAAAGACTTCTTGAATATTCAGGCGCCACATCAGTAGAAAACTCGAATAGTCTACGAGGTTGACCTTCGAACGCGAGTAATGAAGCATCGCCGAGACGGCCAGGCGGTGGAGTTCTTCGTCAATCCATTCGACCGAGAGCAAAGGCGTGATGAGGTCGTTGAGCTTCCGGACAAACTCGAGCCCCAACCTCCTATGCAGTATTGAAATCGCCTCCAGTACAACGTAGTTGCTGGTGATCAGTACCTGACCGGACCCCGTCAGGTTCTGCCATGCGCTGAGGGACTGTGAGTGGAACTTGTCATCAGCATCGAGAGAGGAGAAGATTGCTGAGGTATCCACGAAGACGGTCATCACTTCATGGAGTCCTCAATCGCCTCGACGAAGTAATCGTCGTGACGTTCCGAGATGTCCGACCTTCCTGAGTGCCCCGTTCCCATCGCTTGAAGCGCCATACGACGGCGGACCTCGTCACTCAGCGGTGCTTCCCGCCGTAGAGAGCGGTCGAGCGCTCGCCTGACGTACTCCGCCATCGAGATCTTCTCGCGGGCGGCCATCTTCTTCAGTCCCTCGTACTGCTCCTCCGTCAACTGGATCTGGGTTCTGACCATTTTCATACCACCATGTTATCGCTTGTGTAAGCATGATAACATATCGTCGGGGCTGACGGCAACGATCGGGAATTTCTCTTTTAGCCCGCCTTGTTATAGACTTTTTCACCGTTGGGAGAAGGCTCACGGGATGACCCTGCCTGCCGGACGGAGGTGCTTCTTGGCTGAGAAAAGCAACATTAACCACGACAGCAACAATAACGACGATCCCCGGAAGAAGCGCCACCTGAAGCGCTGGCTGTTCACCATCTTCCTGCCGCTGGGCCTCATCGGGAAGGCGGTCTACTCCACCTGGAAGGCGCTGCGGGATCGCGACAAGAAGCTGCTGGAGGCCGAGCGGGAGCTGCCGACCACCGCGCCGTACCACAGGCAGCGCAGGGTGGTGCAGATCGGCGGCGGCGTTCCACTGACCGCGACCGTCTTCGTCCCCAGCGGGGAGGGTCCCTTCCCCGCCATGATCATGGTCCACTCGTGGATGTTCTGGCGCCTGCAGTGCGACTGGCTCTACGCTCCCAGCTTCGCCCGGCGGGGCTACGTGGTCCTCACCTACGACTGCCGGGGATGGGGGACCAGCGGGGGAGAGGTCTCCTGCGCCGCCCCCGACCGCGAGCTGTGCGACCTGGAGGATATGATCACCTGGATGACAAGCCCTGAGTCCGGGATCCCGGCCGACCCCGAGCGCATAGGCATCACGGGCGTATCCTACGGCGGAGGGCACTCATTCCTCGCCGCCACCCGCGACCCTCGCATCAAGGCCGCCGCGCCCATGAACGGGTGGACCGACCTGTACGCCTCACTGGTACCCAACGGGTGCTGGAAGGCGGTCTGGAGCATAGCGCTGTTCATCGGCTCGCTGTGGGCGCTCAAGTTCAACCTCAAGAACGACCTGGTGCGCTGGCTCAAGGCGGTGGTGCTCGAGCGCAACCTGACAGCGGTCAAGGGAGAGCTGGAGGAACGGAGCGCCATATACAACGTCGATGACGTACAGTGCCCGATGTTCATAGTCCACTCCTGGAACGACGACCTGTTCGAGCCGAACCAGATACTGCGCTTCTACGAGAGGCTGAAGACGCCCAAGAGGCTGTACATGGCCAACGGCCTGCACGGGTACGACGCCGGCAGGGGCGACCTGCTCGTGCCCAACCGGATCTGGGACGACGCGCGCCGGTTCTTCGACTACTGGCTCAAGGACGAGAAGGACAACGGCATAGGCACCGAGCCGCCGGTCAAGTACTACACCCCCTGGAACAAGGAGATGGCCGAGGCCGAGGACTGGCCGCCTCCCGGGGTCGAGGACGTGACCTGGTACCTGCGGGGGGAGCACCCTGCCACCATCAACGCGGGCATGCTGCTCCCGGAGCCCGCGGACAAGCCCGAGCCGGCACAGACGCTCATCAACAATACCGTCAGCAACCTGCACACATCCGGGCCGTCGATGCTACGATTGAACGTGCTGGACAACCTGCCTATCCCCGGGGTCCCGTTCAGCGTCCCTGGCGACAGCATGGCGTTCACGAGTCCCGTCCTCGACGCGCCGCTGGAGATAGTCGGCGCGCCGAACGTGAACCTCCACGTAACGAGCTCTACGAAGGAGTGCCAGGTGAACGCGCTCCTGTACGACGTCGGCCCGAGGGGGTTCTGCCGGCTGGTGACCCACTGCGCGGCGATGCGGACCGACATGGTGCCCGGACGGGTGGAGGCCTTGAACGTCGAGCTCATCGCCTGCGCGCACCGGTTCAAGCCCGGTCACCGGGTGCGCCTGGTGCTCTGCGCGGCCGACCCGCTCTACGTTTTCCCCTCCCTCGTCCCGTCGTTCTACCGGGTCTTCCACAACCCGACCTACCAGTCGAGCATGACGCTGCCGGTGATGGAACCGGCCCGGAAGTAAGCGGGCGAGTCCGGCGGGACCGGAAGGCGAGGTCGCATGGATGCGTTCGAGGCGATAACCACCAGGCGGAGCGTGCGTGAGTTCACCGATCGCGAGGTCACCGACCGCGAGCTGGACCGGCTCATCGAGGCCGCGAGATGGGCGCCCTCCGGGCTGAACAACCAGCCCTGGCGCTTCATGAAGGTGACCGACCGGTCGCTCATCGAGGATCTCTCCCACATGACGAAGTACCGGGGAGTGGTCGCGGGAGCGCCCGCCCTGATGGCGATCTTCATCGACGCCGACGAGATGTACGACCGCACCAGGGACCTGATGAGCGCCGGCGCCGCCATCCAGAACCTGCTGCTGGCCGCGCACGAGACGGGGATGGGCGCCTGCTGGCTGGGAGAGATCCTTGCCAAGCGTGAGGACGTCCAGGCCTTGCTGGAGGTGCCGGACTCGTTCGAGTTCGTGGCGCTGGTCGCGCTGGGATGGCCCGTCGAGCGCGAGAGGTCGGGTGTCCGGCACCCGCCCGAGAAGTTCGTGGTCCAGCCCCCCGAAACGGATTGAGTGTAGCAAAAGGGCCTGACCCTTCTGCTACACTCTTGAGCCCGGGAAGGACGAGGCAGAGTTGGAGGTCAGCCCATGTCAGTCGCGATTATCGAGACCGCCGATTCCGCGGACGTGCGCCGGGCGGTCGATCTCCTGGGGGGGATGAAGCGGTTCGTCTCCGAGGGCGAGCGAGTGGTGATCAAGCCCAACGTCTGCGCGGGCAAGGACAGCAGCACGGGAACCGTGACCGACCCCGTTATGGTGGCCGAGGTGTGCCGGATGGTGGCAGAGTGCGGCGCGCAGCCGGTGGTCGCCGAGAGTCCCATCTATCCGTTCAGGTCCGGCCGGGTGCTGGAGAGGTCGGGCTACGCCGACTTCGAGAAGAAGTACGGCTTCCTCTACGTCGATCTGGACTCCGCGGAGAACGTCGAGATAAAGATCCCGGCGGGAAGGGCCATCACCAACAGCGTGGTCGGCAGGGAGGTGCTCACCTGCGACCGCCTGATAAACATGCCGGTGATGAAGACCCACCTGCAGACCGTGGTCACCCTGGGCCTGAAGAACCTCAAGGGCGTGGTGGTCGGCAAGCAGAAGCACATCATCCACCTGGAGGGTCTCGACGCGGGAATAGTGGACCTGAACACGGTCATACGGAGCGACCTGATCATAATCGACGGCATCATAGGCATGGAGGGCATGGGCGGGCCCACCAACGGACGGGCGTGCCGCATGGATGTCATAGTGGCGGGGGATAATGTAGTAGAGACGGACGCAACCGCCACCAGGATAATGGGAGGTGACCCCCGCGAAGTAGAGCACATAAGGATGGCCTCGGAGAGGGGCCTGGGATCGATGGACGGGTTCGATCTGCTCGGTGACGATATCGGCTCGGTCACCGTGAAGCGAGACCTTCCCCGAATGCCGGGGCTGAACAAGTTCCTGATAACCGACGTGTCCATGAGGCTGTGGAACGCGCTGCGAGTGCCGTTGATGCGTCTTACGGGCGGTGAGACGGTCAAGCGCGGGGCCGTGCTGGGCGAGCTGGTGATAGACGCCGAGACGTGCGACGGCTGCAGGCTGTGTATCGCCGGCTGCCCTGTGGACGCGCTGATTTGGGAGGACGCCCTGGTCTGTGACCGGGACGCCTGCATACGCTGCTTCTGCTGCGCCGAGATATGCGGCCGGGGGGCGCTTTCCAAGAAGTTCTAGACGGGGGACGGCCACTTGGCTGAAGACATATTCCTTCGCTGCAGCGAAGAGACGAAACAGAAGTACCTGTCCTACCCCGACCTGAAGCGCGAGTACCAGACCACGCTCGGCGGGGACATGGAGTACGTCGTGATCGACCTCGAGACCACGGGGTTCGATCCCGAGCGCGACCGTATCATCGAGGTCGCGGCGCTGAGGGCGGAGGGCCCCAATGCGGTCGAGCGCCTCTCGACTCTGATCGATCCGGGGTGCGACATCCCCTTGCACATCACGGGGCTCACCGGGATAGACGACGCCATGGTCGCGGGCAAGCCCACCATAGACGAGTTCTTCGCGAGGCTCGCCGAGTTCCTCGGCGACCGGGTCGTGGTGGCGCACTCCAGGCTCGAGGAGGAGTGGCTCGGCCATCTGTTCCAGGACCAGGGTTACGGCCGGTTCAGCAACCCGTATATCGATACGCTCGACCTCGCGATCACGATGTTGCCCTCGTCCAAGAGCCACCGCCTCGTCGACCTGGCCGGCATATGGGGAGTCGACACGGGCGCCTGTCACCGGGCCGGCGACGACGTCGAGACGCTCTTCGCGGTATTCAACATACTGCTGAACGGCCTCTACAACGCGCCGCTCCCGATGCTCAGGGCGATCACGGACCACGCCCCCGCCCACCCGGGCGGATTCTCACTGCTGTTCAGCAGGGTGCTGCAGGAGAGGACCGGGGGTCGGCAGGTGGACCTCCTCAAGCTGTCCGAGTCGGTCAGCGCCGACGGGTTCTGGGAGTCCATCGTGCCGCTGGAGGGCACGGAGAGCCCCGGGGTGGTGTTCCCGGCCGAGGTAAAGGCGGTGTTCGAGCCGGGGGGGGCGCTGGCGAGCCTCTTCGATGACTACGAGGAGCGCGACGAGCAGCTTCACATGGCCGAGGCGGCGCGCGCGGCGTTCGAGGCGGGAGAGGTCCTGCTGGTTGAGGCGGGGACCGGCACCGGCAAGTCGCTGGCGTACCTGGCCCCGGGGGTGATGACCTCGAAGGCCATAGAGCTCCCCGTAGCCGTGTCCACGCGCACCCTCAACCTGCAGGACCAGCTCAACACCAAGGACCTGCCGATGCTGGAGCGCGCCCTGGGCGAGCGCTCGTTCCGTTACTGCGTGCTGAAGGGTTACGGCAACTACCTGTGCCTGCGCAAGCTTCAGAACCTGGTGAGCGGCCGCAGGCGGCTGGCCGAGGGGCAGCTGGGGATTTTCGCCATGCTCCTCAACTGGGTCACCGAGAACGAGACGGGCGACGTCTCGCTGCTGAACGTGGCGCACCTGCGCCGCCTCGACGAGCTGGTGCTGGCGAACCACCGCGAATGTCCCGGGAACCGCTGCCGCTACGCCAGGCAGGGCTGCTGCTTCTACCGCAGGGCGCTTTTCAGGGCGAAGCGCTCCCACGTGGTGGTGGTCAACCACTCGCTGCTGCTCGCCGGGATAGGGGTGCCCGTGACCCATGCGGTGATTGATGAGGCTCACACCCTGGAGGACGTGGCGACCGAGCAGTTCACCGAGGAGGTCGAGTACTCCGACACCAGGCGCTTCCTGGAGTCGCTCTACCACCCGCTGGACGGCTCCGGGTTCCTGGCCGACCTCGTGGAGGCCCTGGAGAAGCACCTCGGCGACGACGAGCGACACAGGCTGATGCATGAGGTCGAGGAGGCCCAGGAGGCGTTGGAGGTCTGCATCGAGGACCTCGAGAAGCTGTTCATCGCGCTCAGCGCGTTTTACGGGCGTCCGGAGCCGGGCACCCAGGACGTGCGGTTCAGCGTGGGGCAGATGGAGACGCTCGAGTACACGAGGCTGGAGGGAGAAGGCGAGCAGCTCGAGGCGTCGCTGGACCGCCTCATGACGCGCCTGGCCAGGGTCAGGGAGGCAGCCGAGGAGGCCGTGGACTCGGAGGACGCCGAGTACCGGCTCGCCGACCTGGACGGCAAGGGCATCCGTGCCGGCGAGATAAAGGGCTCGCTCCAGGTGCTCCTGCACGGGGGAGGGGACGACAAGGTCCGCTGGGCGCAGGTGGCGCACCCCGACCGGATGGAGTACCAGTCACTGCGCGCTTCACCCATATACGTGGGCGAGTACCTCAAGACCGCGCTGTACGAGCCGTTGGAGGCCGTGGTCATGACCTCCGCTACCCTGACGGTCAAGGGCTCCTTCGATTTCTTCCGCTCGCGGGTCGGGCTCGACGTGGCGTCGGGCATGTTCCCCGAGACGCTGGTGCTGGACTCCTCGTTCGACTTCAGGCGCCAGATGCAGATCCTGATGCTTCACGACATGCCCGATCCCAACAGCGAGGGCTACGCCCGCGAGCTGGCCGGCGTACTGCGGGAGGCGATCAAGGCCTCGGGAGGCGGCGCGCTGGTGCTGTTCACGAACAGGCGCCTGATGCTCAAGACGTACGAGCTGCTGGTGGACGACCTCCGGCGCCAGGGGCTGACCCTGCTCTGCCAGCAGCCCGGCTTCTCCCGGAGGCGGCTGGCCGAGGAGTTCGTCGAGGACGAGAGCGCCAGCCTCTTCGGCACGGCCTCGTTCTGGGAAGGGGTCGACGCGCGGGGAAGGACCCTCAGGCTGCTGGTGGTCACCCGCATCCCGTTCGAGAGCCCCGGCCGGCCCGTCTTCGAGGCGCGCAGCGAGCAGGTGAGGCTCGAGGGGGGCAGTGACTTCATGGAGCTGAGCCTGCCCCTTGCCGCGCTCAAGCTCAAGCAGGGGGTCGGGCGCCTCATCCGCACCAGGCAGGACCGCGGGCAGGTGCTGCTGCTGGACAGCCGCATCCACACCAAGAAGTACGGCCAGGTGCTGCTGCGGTCGCTCCCCGAGGGGCTGCGCCGGAGGGTGCCGACATCCGAGATAGCGCACGTGGTCCGCGACTTCCAGGAACACCCTTGAATGCGTTAGGAGCTTGGGCGCGGACTTCAGTCCGCGGACGAGAAGAGCGGGACTGAAGTCCCGGCCCGATCATTGTTCAGTCCAGGATCTCCACCCTTACCGTGCGCCTGCCGTAGGCGTTGCACTCGGCGAGGGTATCAAAGCAGAGATCGATGCGCATCCCCTTGATGGCGCCGCCGGTGTCGGCCGCAATGGCGTTGCCGTAGCCTTCCACGTTCACGCGCGTACCGAGCGGGATGACGCGCGGATCGACCGCGACCACGCCCCTCTGGGCCTTGAGCCCCGTGGCGGTGCTGTCGCTCAGGCCCGGCTCCTCGGGTGAGTACGCCGTGGCCACCATTGTGAAGACCTTGCCGGTCGGACGGCCGGTCACCTCCGGCGGGTTGAGATCCTGCATCTTCTGCTCGACGCCGGCCGACTGCTGCTGGACCTGCTCCTGCCGCTCGCCTGCCCGCGCCAGGACCTGCTGGCGGTCGGCCTTACGGTCGGCGAGCCTCTCGCGCCTGGACTTGATGTCGGAGGCCACCTCGTCGACCTCCTTCTTCTGAGCCTTCAGCTCGGAGAGGGAGCCGGCAAGCTCCCGGGCCTGCTCCTTGGTCTGCTTTACCAGCGCCGCGTCGCTGCGGCTGACCTTCTTGAGCAGCTCCTGCCCCTCCAGGAAATCGGAGAAGTCGTCGCTGGTGAAAAGGAGCAGCAGGCCGTTGCTGCGTCCGTTGATGTAGATGCTGCGGGCCCGCGCGGTGAGGACCGCCCGCCTGGAGGCCAGCCGCTCCCGGTTGGCCTCGACGTCGGCGTCCGTCTGCTCGATGAGTGCGCCCAGCTCCTCGGAGCGCGCCTCCAGCTCAGCCGTGCGCGAGTCGAGGTCGCCGATCTCCGAGTCGAGCGTGACCAGCTCCCGTACCAGCGAGTCCGTGTCCTGTGAGCCCGGGGCGGTCTGGGCGAGCGCGGACCCCACGGATACGGCCCGGGGAGCGACGGCGGGCAGCGCGGCGGCAAGGATTACGACCAGCATGAGCGCGAATGAGCGCGTGAAAGCAAACCCGCCGGTCGGCGGGGCGTTTCGATCGCTATTCTTCCTGTGTCCGGTGGTTCTCTTCAAACAACCTCCCCCAAAGGGGATACGCTAAAAGTATAGGCGAACCCTTGTGCCGATTCAAGCGCCGGCGCGCTCCAGCAAAGGATTCGTTGATCGGCACGTCGCAATATACCCGGTTTAAAGCGGATTATAAGCATATCAATCACGATAAATGCTGATTTAACGCCATATCACGGGGTGGCGGTTGGTAATATGGAGTGGCGTCGGAGGTTTTCATTGCGTAATGTCCTGGTGGAAAATCGGCGTAATCCAACGGCACTGCAAACCTCCGACCCCACGGTCATAGACGTTGGGTGGCCGGGAGTCGGGGATGTGGCGGGTTATACGTTGGGTGGATGGGAGTAGGGATGTGGCGGGCTAGACGTTGGGTGGATGGGAGTAGGGGATGTGGCGGGCTACACGTTGGGTGGATGGGAGTAGGGGATCTGGCGGTGATTCGTGCGATAATGCCGGGCATGAGCGAGAAGGGCGAACAGGAGGGCGGCGCGCTGTCCGCCGACCTGGAGGACGCGGCGCGGAGGGGCGACACTGCCTACCTGCTGGACGCGCTGGGTAGCCCGGAGGTGCAGGTGAGGATCCTGGCCGCCGAGCGGCTCGGCGAGGTCGGGGGGGACAAGGCGGGCCTCGCGCTGCTCACGCTAGCCCGCGACCGCTGGGGAGAGCGGCCCGAGGTCAGGATTGCCGCCTTGCGCGCCCTCCGGAGTGTCCAGTCCCCCGAACGCTACGCGAACACCCTCGAGGAGTTCATCTGCGCGGAGAACAGGAAGGTCGTCTCGGCCGCACGTAAGATACTCGATTCCCTCGATCCCGGGGGGTACGCCGCCCGCCTGGTCTCGCGAGGCTGCCTGGACCACAACGCGATCCGGACCTACGGCGAGCGCCGCGAGCCCACCGCCGTCGGGCTCCTGGCGGGCTATCTCCACGACCGTGTCACCGCCGGAGATGCCACCGGGTCCGAAACCTGGGGGAAGGTCTACGCGGGGGTCAGGGCCCTGGGGAGCATCGGCGGGAGCGAGGCGACGGCCGCCAACCGGGAGCTGGATTCGGCCCTGCGCGAAGAAATCGGGTCCCTGACGGGGCTAAAACGGGAGCGCGCGCGTAAAATACTGGGGGCCACAGAGGCCTGCATGAATGCCCCGGCTGAAGGATAATGCCGGACCGGGGCAAAAGATAGAGACGGACCTGCGTTTAACATTGTTGGTGAGCCGTACCATCTGTATAATACGGCAGATGTTGCACGAGGCTGACTGAAGGGATCTACCGTTGAAGGCGATAAGCGTTCCCGCGCGCTCGGCGGGGTGGCTCGAGGGCAAGAGGCTCTCCCGCTTGATGCTCATCCTCGGCGCGGTGATCCTGGCGGCCCTCGTCCTCGGGATATCACTCTTCCTGCTGTTCCAGGACGTCTTCGCGTTCGGGTCCTTCCCCGCGGGAGTCAGCGTGGTGGGGGTTGACGTCTCGGGCCTGAGCAAGACCGAGGCCATCGCCAAGTGTGAGGAGGAGCTGGCCGACGTGGCGAGCAAGCCCCTTACGCTGGCCATAGACGACGAGAAGTACCAGATACCGCCCGAGCAGATAGGCCTCATGCTCGAGTACGACAAGATGGTAGACGAGGCCTACAGCAAGGCCTGGAGCGTGCCGCTCTGGGAGCGGATGGGGAGGCGGTTCGTCAGCCGACCCAAGGAGATCAATATAGGTCTGCTGACCAGTGGAGACCGCTCGGCGGTCCAGTCCTGGCTCGACACCACCATCAACTCGATAAATCGGCACCCGCAGGACGCCTACGTCGACGTCACCAGCGGGACGCCCGTGATCGTGGCGGCCAAGACCGGGCGCAACTGCCCCATGGACCAGCTCGTCAAGGACACCGACGCCGCGCTCAAGACCACGAACCGGACGGTCAACGTAAAGGTGGGCAGGGTTCCCGCGGGGCTCCAGGACTCGGTGTTCGGCAGGTTCCTGATCATCAACCTCGGGAGCTTTACATTGACTGTCTACGACCGCGAGAAGCCGATCGCCCAGTTCCCCGTGGCCCACGGCTCGCCGACGTTCCCGACCCAGGTGGGTCTCTGGAAGATAGTCAGCAAGAGCAAGAACCCGGGCTGGTACAACCCGAACTCGTGGTGGTCGGGCGGCATGCCGGCCTACATACCGCCGGGACCCGGCAACCCGCTGGGCACGCGGGCGATGGGCCTGAACGTGAACGGCGAGTTCATCCACGGGACCCCCAGCTCCGGGTCCATCGGAACGGCCGCGTCCCACGGCTGCATCCGCATGTACATCAAGGACGCCGAAGCGCTCTTCGAGATGGTGGAGGTCGGCACCCCGGTCTACGTCATCAAGGCCAGCGGCAACCCCGGCTGGGACGTCACCAGGCGCCCCTCCTGGTGGAAGTAGCCCACTCGGCCGATATCTGAGTCCACACGCTTATCCCGTGGTACCGAGTCCAGGACTACTCGTCGTACAGCTTGATCGTGTTGGGGCCGCGCTTGATGGCTGACTGGAGGGCTTCTTCGGCCCGCGCGAGCAGTTCCTTCGTGTCGGCGGCGCTGGACGGGAAGCTCGCGAGGCCGGCGCTCAGGCCGAGGGGCACCGCGGGGCCGTCCTCGGCGGTGGGGAACGGGTAGGAGGCGACGTCCGAGCGGAGCCTGTAGGCCAGCTGCAGGGCGCCGAGCCGGTTGGTCTCCGGGAGGATCGCCGCGAAGCGGTCGTCGGCGACGCGGGCGGCCAGGTCCACCTCGCGGGTGCCCCGGCTCAAGATAGCCGCGATGTCCGAGAGCGCCAGGTTCCCCAGCATGTCCCCGCAGGCCGCGACGTACTCGCGGAAGTTATCCACCGAGAACAGCACCAGCGTCACCGTGAGCGCGTAGCGCTGCGCCCTCAAGACCTCCTGCTCGAGCCTGGTCGCGAACTGCCTGCGATTGAGCAGTCCCGTGAGCGCGTCGGTGAGCAGGTTGTCACCCAGCCTCTCGCCCAGCTCGTCGTAGGCCAGCAGCAGCGCCGCGTAGTAGGCGAAGACCGTCAGTGCCGAGAGGTCCGAGGCCGCGAACATGTCCGGCTTGTCGGAGAACACCAGCAGGACCCCCGTGCCGCCGGGGCCGGACCCTACCGGGACGCAGGCGGCGCTTCCACCGAGGACGCCCGGGAGCTGCTCTCCCTCATCGGAGGAGAGGTCCCCTATGACCTCCGCTCCGCCGGAGGCGCAGGCGCGGCCCATCGCGGTGCCTTCGTCGGGGGCGAACTCGAAGTCGCGGGGAAGGCCGAGGCCCCGCTGCTCCAGCAACCTGAGCACGCCCGGGTCCCCCTCGCGCGCGAACAGGGCGACACCCGTGGCTCCCCAGAGGGTGGCCACCTCCGCCAGGCAGGCCGCGAGCTTGACCGTGGTCGAGGTGCTCTTCGATGTTGGGAAGTAGTCGTCGAGCAGGCGCCGGAACCGCTCCACCATCGCCGTGCGGGAGAGCGCGCCGGGCTGGTCGCCCGCGAGCGCCAGGACCGCCTCGCGGGTCATCACGGACATGCCGCGCGAGGCGGCTTCCCGGTATACCTCTTCCCCTGGCCCCGCGTCTGCCAGGTGAAGCAGCAGGGCGCCGGGGGAGGGCTCCGGGACGGCGGCGAGTTCACCGTGCTGCCGGACCCCACGCTCGGAGAACCAGTCGGCAGTCTCGCGGTCACCGGGCGAGAGGACGGCCACGTAGAGCAGGTTCAGGCGCGTGGCAAGCCTCTCCAGCAGTTCGAGGTCCGCTGGTCCGGGCCGGTTGACAATTGCTACGACACTCTCGTGCATGCTGCTCCTCGATGCGATATGGTGACGCAATTATATTCGAACGCGTTGTTGGAGGAGCTCGGTGAGTCCGGGACTGTAGTCCCGGCCCGACCGCGGGGAGTCCGAGCCCAATCGCAGGGGGATCGCAATGAAATCCCGGCTGAATAAAGAAACCGCGTGATAATGCGGCGAAAACGCACGGCATGCCTTGACTGGCGCGACTTATTTTTATAGATTCTACTAGCCCTCAAGAGGTTTTAAGGAAAACGGGTCGGCTCGTCCGGAACGGACCCTGAATCCCTTGGGGGCACCTTTTATGTCTGGAAGGAACGGTGGCGGATGACATTCGTAGCAAAGCTCGCTTACCTCGCGCTGTTTCCCGGGATGCTCTTCCTCGCCTTCGCGGGTGTGGCTTCGAGGTCACTGGCCGGCTCGGTGCCCGGGATCGTGCTGGGCGGGTCGGCGCGCGGGCCGTCGCTGACCGTGCCGGACCTGGCCCGGACGATGCGTGGAGAGACCGTCGCGGCGGGGGGCTCGCTGCACGCCGTCATGTGGCTGGCGCCTGTTCTGAAGCTCGCCGCGTTGTCATGGGCCTCCTGCGTGCTGTTCGGCATGGTGCGTGGGGACCTGACCCTGCTGTTCTCGCTCCTGGTGCTCGCCGGTATCGCCGACCTGTTGCTCTTCGCCGCCAGCACCAACCCGCGGGTGAGGCGGAACGCCCCCGCCGAGGCGTGGGCGCTTCTCGGGTGGGCGCTTCCGCTGGGGATAGTACTCGCCGCCCTGTACCTGAGGACCGGGGCGTGGACCGTGCAGGCACTGGTGGACTGGCAGGTCGCCAACGGGACGCTGCTGGGCTCGGCGCAGGGCGGGGGAGCGCTCGTGGCGACGGGTGGCGCGCTCTCGTTCGCGGCCGTCTGCGTCTGCATGGTGACGCTGGCCAGGTTCAGGCCGTTCGGGCGCGGGCTCCTGTCCGACCCGCCTTCGGGTGCGATCTCGGACGTCAGCGGAGCCCCGCTGGCACTTGTCCGCCTGGGCGAGGGGGCCACGCTGTTCCTCTCGGCGCTCCTGCCGGTCGCCCTGTTCCTCGCCGGCTCGGCGTCCACCTGGTACGGACTGGTGTTCTGGGCGCTCAAGGTGGCCGGACTGGTCCTGCTCGCGGGGGTTCTCGACCTCCTTTTCGCACGCTCCGCCTCCAGGCGCGCGGCATTCCGGGCGCTGGGAGCGGGGGGCGTGCTCTCCCTTGCCGGTCTGGTACTGATCTGGGTGGGGGTGCGGATATGAGCCTGCCCCTGCCCTGGCGCGTGCAGCCACCGGCGTTCCACCTCAGGCTCGGGGGGTGCGGCGGCTGCGCCCTGCTCGTGGACTCCCTCCTGCGTGACGGCGCCGGGAAGCGAACGCCGGCCGTGGAGTGCGGCTCGCCTCGCCAGGCGCGAGTAGTCCTGGTCACGGGGTGCGCCTGCGGAGGCACAGATGAGGAGGCCTTCGCGGTCGTGGCGGGAGCGCCGGGGGAGGCGAGGCTGATCGCGGTGGGGGACTGCGCGCTGGGAGACGGTCCGTTCGCAGAACCCCGACGCGGAGCGGGTCCGCCCGGTTGGCTGAAGCCCGACGCCCGGGTGCCCGGTTGCCCGGTCACACCGGAGCGCCTGATGGAGGAGTTGCGACGTGACGCCCCGTAACGCCGACCTGCTGCTGGGGATCGCGATAGTGCTGCCGTTCGCCCTGGCCGTACCCGCCCTCCTGATGGGTGGTGTTCGGCGCATGCGACGGCTCTTCGCGTCTTTGTACGCGGGAGCGACGGCGGGGTTCGGGTTCGCGCTCCTGGCGGGGTTCCTCACCGTCGAGCGAACTGTGCGCTGGGGGCCGATACGGCTCGACCGCTTCACCTTCCCGCTGTTCCTGATGGTGAACCTGCTCGGCGCCGCGGTGGTGCTCTACGCCGGGTTCCGGCGCGACGAGGGAAAGCGCCCGGGATTGCTGCATGCATGCATGTCCGGGGCTATCGGGTTCGCGGGGCTGGCGGTGCTGTCGCGGACTCTGCCTTCACTTGTCATCTTCACCGAAGCGGTCACGGTGCTGGCCTTTGCCGGCCTGGCCGCCTCCGGCGCGACGAGGCGCACCTTCAGGGGAATGCTGGCCTGGCTCGCCTCCGACGCTCTCTTCGTGCTCGGGGCGGTCCTCTGCAGGTCCCTGCTGGCCGAGAAGGCGGTCCTCATCCAGCCGCCGCTCACCAGGGGGACCGAGGCGCAGGTGGTGACGGTGGTCGCCCTGTTCCTGGCCGCGGCCGCGTTGAGGCTTGGCGCCTTCCCGTTCGCCTTCTGGTTGCGGGAGGTCGCGGACGGGGCCGACACCGCCTGGAGCGCCCTCTTCCTCGGGGTCTTGAACTTCGTCCTGTCGGGCTTCCGGCTGGTCGTGGCCGCGGTCCTGCTCGCGCGACTGGTCGCCGGGAACTGGGGGCCGGGGCTCGTCGCCTGGGCCGCCGTCACCGTGGTGGTCGGGGCATGGACGGCGCTGCGGGCCGGCTCGGCGGGGGGGTTCCTGGCGGGCATCTACTCAATGCAGGGGGGCCTGCTGTTGATGGGGCTGGCCCTCTTCTCGAGGGGGGGCCTGGGTTCGACCCTTTTTATCCTGATGGCCTGCCCCGTCGCCCTGGCCGCCGCGTTCATGGCTTCCGGCACGGCCTCGGACTGCCGCGGGAGCGCAGTGCTGGAGGGCCACGGGCTCTCCGCCAGGCTGGCCCCCGCAGCCCTCGTCTCGACGCTGCTGGCCGGCCTGTCGCTGTCGGGGGCGCCGCCGCTGGCCGGGTTCCCCCCGGGCGCCACGCTGGTGGCCGCCGGGCTGGAACGCGCGTCCGTCCAGCAGGCGTATGCCCTTGCGGTGCTGGCGGTCCTCGCCGGCGTCGTGCTCGCCACGGCGGCGTCCATCAGGCTGGCGACAGGGCTCTTCGACGGTTCCGACGCGCCATCAAAGGGATCGCGCAGGCCCGAGGCCGTAGAGTCGCTGGTGATGATGGGGCTCTGCCTCGCCTCGCTGCTTCTGGGGCTCTTCCCCGGGCTCCTGGCTACTAACTTCGCCGAGGGGGCGTCCT
The DNA here is from genome assembly GCA_018831265.1 of Actinomycetota bacterium. Taxonomy (GTDB): domain Bacteria; phylum Actinomycetota; class Geothermincolia; order Fen-727; family Anoxymicrobiaceae; genus JAHJCO01. The sequence goes on along the minus strand of JAHJCO010000031.1, from coordinate 15,595 downwards.
TCCTGCTCTTCGAGCGCGGCTTCGCTGGGCCGGTGGTCGTGATCAAGGGCAGCGGCCCGCTGGTCGAAGCGGTGCAGGGCCTCTACAAGACCTGGGGGCAGGCGGGCGCCGCTTTCCTGCTGGTGCCGGCCGTGCTGGTCATGGCGTTGTACCTGGCGAACAGGGCCGCCCGGCCGTCCGCGGGGGATCCGGCGCGATTCGCGCCTTTCGTGGGCGGAGCAACAGTTGAATACCCGGTGCAGCCCCGGACTGAAGTCCGCGCTCAGGAGCCCGCCGGCTCATGGTTCCCCCTCCCGCGCGCGTTGCAGCGGCTCGCCCGGAGGTGGAACCGGTGACCACCAGGCTTTCAATCGGTCCATACGACTCGGTGCTGCGCACGCCGCTGCTGGTGGAGACGGTGCTGGAGGACGATCAAGTTCGCGAGGCGACCGTCAGGTACAGCCCGGGCGCCAGGGGTGTCGAGCTGCGATTCGAGGCCGCCTCGCCGACCGACGCCGTGGCGCTGACCGAGAGGATATGCGCCCGCTCCAGCGTCGCGCATGCGACGGCGTTCTGCATGGCCGTTGAGGACGCCTGCGGCCTGGAGATCGAGCCCGGGGCCGAGGCGCTGAGGCTGGTGCTGGCCGAGTGCGAGAGGATCGCATCCCACCTGGAGACGGTATCCGACGTCGGCCTCGCCATCGAGGACGAGGTGGCCTACCGACTGCCCCGCCGCTACCTGCCACGGCTTCGCGATTTATTCACCGCGCTGGCCGGAAACCCGTTCGGCTTCGGGCTGCTCGAGCCGGGGGGCCTGCGGGTGGAGGCGGAGCCGCAGATGGACTCGCTCAACCGCCTCCTCGGCCCGCTGCGTCGCGACAGCCGCTTCGTCGAGCGGAAGCTGGCGCTCTCTCGCGCGCGGCTGGGCGGGCACTCAAGGACCGTCGCGGTCTCCGAGGACGAGCCGGTAGCCTCGCCGGCGTTGCGAGCCGCGGGCCTGAGGAGGGACCTGCGCGCGGGCGAGACAGCCTACGGCATGTACTCGCGCCTGCCCTACAGGCCCGTCTTCTCGGAGGGTGGGGGCGCCCTGGACAGGGTGAGGGTGCTGATGGGGGAGGTGCGGGCCTCCATCGAGCTCATCGAGAAGGCGATGGCCTACGAGAACCTATCCCCCGGGCACCGGGTCGCCGCCCCGCTCAGGGCGGGAAACGGGATGGGCGCGGTGGAGGGGCCGGAAGGCTCGATAGTGTACCGGGTGTTCCTTGGCTCGGAGGGAAGGATAATAAGGGTGCGCATCGGCACGGCCGCGCCGCTGGTGGCCGAAACGGCGGAGGTGTCACTGAGGCGCCTGAGCTTCGAGGACGTCCCGGCTGCGCTGGCGTCGTTCGGGCTGTGCGCGGCGTGCCTGGAGCTGTAAAGGAATGAATAGAATGGTGCCAGGCACCATTCTATTCACCGATGTATAGCTTTGAGGCGGGGCTCTCAGCCCCGCTCGTTGGCCTGAGAGGCCGTGCTCAAGAACCTGTATAACAGGAGGACCCATGGAACTGACTCGCATGATCAAGCTGGCTCGCGGGGGGGAGAAGGTCGACCTCCTGATAACCAACTGCATTCTCGTCGACGTCCTGTCGGGGCGCGCTCATCCCGCCGAGGTGGCAGTGGCGGACGGGATGGTGGTCGGGATCGACTCGGGGTATGAGGCCGAGCGGACCATCGACCTGGGTGGCAGGTACCTGGCGCCCGGGCTCATCGACGCCCACGTCCACCTGGAGAGCTCCATGGTCACCGTGCCGCAGTTCGCACGGGCCGTGGTACCCAGGGGCACGACCGCCGTTGTCACGGACTGCCACGAGATAGCCAACGTGCACGGGCTCGACGGAATCCGGTACATGATCGATTCGGCCGGGGGCCTTCCGCTGGATGTCTGGGTGATGCTGCCCCCGTGCGTGCCGGCCACGCCGCTTGAGAACGCCGGGGCGGTGCTGGGCGCCGCCGACCTCGCAAAGCTCGCGGACCACCCCCGGGTCAGGGGCATGGGGGAGCTCATGAACTTCCCGGGGACCATAGCCGGAGCCCCCGACGTCATGGAGAAGCTGGCGCTCTTCGCCGGGAGGCCGGTCGAAGGCCACGCCCCGGGCCTCTCGGGGAAGGACCTGGCCGCCTACGTCGCCGCCGGCCCGGACTCCGAGCACGAGTGCGTGAGCGCGGCCGAGGCCGAGGAGAAGCTTCAGAAGGGTATGCGCATCTTCATGAGGGAGGGGACGGGCGCCAGGAACCTGCTCGACCTGCTCCCGGTGATGAACGCCAACAACAGCGCTCGCTGCTGCCTGTGCACCGACGACAGGCACCCGGCCGACCTTCTGGAGCGAGGTCATATCGACTCGCTGCTGAGGATGGCGGTCGGGGCCGGGGTGTCTCCGCTCACGGCCGTCCAGATGGCGACGATCAGCATCACGGGGAGGCTCGGGCTCCGGGACCGGGGCGCGGTGGCGCCCGGCTACCGCGCGGACATGGTCGCCTTCGACGACCTGGAGGGTTTCAACGCGGCGATGGTGTTCAAGGACGGCCGCCTGGTCGCCTCCGACGGCCGGCTGGCCGAGGAGCCCGGTGAGGGTCCCGAGATACCGGGGTCGTTCGACGTCAAGGGGTTCGGGGCGGACCGCCTCAGGATAGCGGCCGGGGGCGCGGATGCGGTGTCCGCACGCGTTATCGGCGTGGTCCCGGAACAGATAGTCACACGGGCGCTGAGCGCGCGGGTCCCGGTCCGCGACGGGGAGGCCGTGGCCGACCCGGGCTCCGACCTGCTGAAGATAGCCGTGGTGGAGCGCCACAAAGGCACCGGCAACGTGGGTGTGGGGTTCGTGTCCGGCTTCGGGCTGAAGAAAGGTGCGCTGGCCTCCAGCGTGGCTCACGACTCGCACAACATCGTGGTGGTCGGCTGCTCGGACGCGGACATGGCGGCGGCGGTGGAGAGGGTGGTCGCGCTCGGAGGGGGCCAGGTGGCGGTCTCGGCGGGTTCCACGCTGGCGGAGGTCGCCCTGCCGATAGCGGGACTGATGTCCCCGATGCCTCTCGGAGAGGTTGCCTCCGCTGTGGAGTCACTCAACCGGGCGGCGACGGGCCTGGGGTGCGTGCTCTCCGACCCCTGCATGACGATGAGCTTTCTCGCCCTGCCGGTGATCCCGGAGCTGAAGGTGACCGACCTGGGCCTGGTGGACGTGGGCCGCTTCGAGGTCGTGCCCGTCCTCGAACAGGCGTGATACGGAGGGGAAGGGTGTGGAGAAGATGAAGAAGAGCAAGTTCGAGCGGGCGAAGAAGGTCGGATGGATATCCTACATCACCAGCATCCAGAACGGGGTCGAAGCGGACGCGGTCCTCGAGCAGGTCACGGACCTCGGCCACCGCGCGGGCTGGGACCCGCAGTACGAGTTCACGATGGAGGTCCGCCCGGAGGGTGGTGACCCGTTCGAAACCCGGTTCAGGAGGATAATCCCGGCGGCCATGGTCCCGAACTTCGAGCTGGGCAGGGCGTTCAGGGTCGTCTACGACCCCCAAGACCCTTCGCAGGTGTCCTTTCTCTCCTTTAACGCGGAGAACGGCGAACGTGTCGACTTCCGGCTGCATCCCGTGCACCTCAAGGGGCTGGAAGGCACCGAGATGGAGAAATGAGAAATAACGGTTGAGGTTGTTTCTCAGTCAGTCGGGTGGGAAGTTGAGCAGGTCCTGCCGCCCCATCTCCTCCAGCACCAGCCTGTAGTTCGCGTAGAACGGCTTGAGCAGCGGGAGAAGCCTCATGGCCTTGGGGATGGGCCCCTTGGCCTTGATCTGGCCGCGGGTGATCGCGCTCATCAGTTGGAGCTTCTGCATCCAGAACAGGTGGGCGGTGAACGCCTCCATGGTCATGGTGATGGTAGGGGTCTTGTCGCACGGACCCACGGTAACCTCTATCGGGTCCACGGTGCAGTCCACGGTCAGCTCGGGGATGACGTCGGGGCCCCAGCGCTCGACGTCGTGGTACTTGAAGACGAGGATGATGTTCGAAGCCCCCAGCTTCTTCGCCAGCTCCGGGTCGGTCAGGGTCTTGTCGACGACACGCCTGGCTACCTCGTACATCTCCTCGGGGGTTACCTCGGGACGGTCCTCCCTGTTGTACTTAGCCATAGCCGCTCCTTTCAGAGATAACCGCCAGCAGACCGCGGTAATTCTAGCACAAACGGGTAGGGACCCCGGCGGCGGCCGCCCGCGACGCAGATGGGAACGGGCCCGCTCTCGCGCTCGTCGTAAAGGAAGGCCGTTGTCGCGGCGCTAAATACTTCAACGAGCGCTCCGCGAGAGGTGAAGGCATGAGACTGTTCAAGAAAAAGAAAGAGGGAGAGGAGCTGTTCGAGGGGCAGGGCTCCTCGGTCGATTCAGATACTCCGGTGGAGGAAGAGCCCACGGTCGCCGGCGCGGCCGGGCCGGAGGGCGCCGAGCCTGAGCCGGACGACGAGGAAGCGGCCGCGGCACCGGCGCCGGCGCATCCGGGCCGCGGGTTCTTCGACCTGGCGCCCGACGAGGTGGCCGGCTACCACGCGCCCGCGACCCTGATGGTTCCGAGGCGCAGGATCCCCTGGAAACCGATCGCCAAGGTGGTCGGCATTCTCGCAGCCCTGGGGCTGGTCGCGGCGCTGGTCGTCCTGCTGTGGCCGTCGCCCGGCGGGGGGCTTCCCGATTACGTCGGCAAGACGGTCACCGAGGCCATGGAATCCGCGCGCGGCCTCGGCTACCACCCGGAGGTCTCGCGCTGGGAGTACTCCCACAAGCACTCGGACGGGGTGGTCCTCGAGCAGAGCCCGGCCCCGGGGAAGGGCGTGGCGCCGGGCACCCAGGTCGCTCTCGTCGTCAGTAAGGGCGCCCGGCCCGAAGCCGAGCCTACTGTCACGGTGGACACGGGCGCGGCGAACGGCAGCACGCCCCCGGTCAATCCGTTCGCGGCGAAGGTCGTGCTCATAGATCCCGGTCACCAGTCACTGCCGGCCGAGAACGAATGGTCGGACCCCGATATGACGAGGCGGGTCCCGGGGGAGCCGAGCCTGCGGGGCATCAGCACCGGGAACCTGGAGGACCGCGTCGCCCTGGATATCGCCACCAAGCTGAACACGCTCCTGGGGAAGGACGGCGTGACGGTCGTGATGACACGGGACAAGGGCGACATCGACCTCCCCGAGACCACGCGGGCCGAGATGGCCAACGACTCGAAGGCCAACCTGTTCATCAGGATACACATGGCGGGCTCGAAGGACCCCATGATGAGCGGGGTCGTTACGCTATACCCGGCCAAGACCAAGTACACCAAGGACTTCTACGAGAAGAGCAAGGCGGCGGCGCTGCTGATCCAGCAGGAGCTGGTGAAGGCCACGGGAGCCACCGACTACGGGGTGGAGGACCGCCACGATCACGTCGCGTTCAACTGGTCGCACGTGCCGGTGGTAGAATCGGAGGTCGGCTACCTCACCAGCCCCGCCGACGACCTCTCACTGGACGACGACGCCTACCGCTGGAAGGTGGCCCAGGGCCTGCGCAACGGAGTAATAAAGTTCCTCCAGAGCAAGTAGGCTCTCGCGCCGGTGTCGGACGTTTGAATCCCAGAACTATAACCATACAACAGTAATCAATATAAGCACCATTATTAACAGCAGATCCCTCTATGTTGCCGGATTCCGGCCTCCCAGACGTTACTTTTATTAGTTATATACTATTGAGCATTATTGATGATGGTGTGATTCAAACGTCCGACACCTTTAGATTCTCCCTTGCTCTTACTGCTAGAATTGGCGTTGCCCGCCGCGCCGTCGCTGACGCGGAGAAGGCGGTAACACGGACAAGGAGTTCACGTGGTTCAATACGACCCCAAAAAGGTACCTCCGACCACCCCGGAACAACACAAGGAGTTAGGCCTCGCCTTCTGCAAGAAGCTGTTCGGGAACCCCGACGTCACAAAGAAGCTCCTCGACTCGAAGGTCATCGCCAGGTTTGTCTACTGGGACGAGGAGCTCTGGGGGCCGGGGGTGACCGTCGAGCTGACGGTAGACTGCTCGCACGGCGAGATCGTGGTCATGACCGAGCCCAACGACCTGCCCGCAGACCTCGTCATAGAGGAATCGAGGGCCACGGCTCACATCTACTGGATGGGGAAGCTCAACTTCATGACCGCGGTGACCCGCGGGCTCATAAAGGTCAAAGGGTCGATAAGGGTGGCCATGAAGCTGGTGCCGATCCTCAAGCCCGGTTTCGCCTACTACCGCGAGACGCTGGAGGAGCTGGGTTTCGACGAGCTGCTGGCGTATCCGCCGGACTGATCGCCCATGTCCTGGCCCGAGCCATCCAGCATCGAGTGCCCGTCCTGCTCGCGCGAGGTGCCCCACGACCAGCTCGCCTGCACATCATGCGGCGAGCCCAACATCCCCCTCATCAGGAGATGGTCGCGGAACGCGGGACGGATGGACAGGTGCTGGCACCGCTACCGCAGGTTTCCCGGCGGCAAGATGTGCGTGAAATGCGGTTTCGTCTACCAGTCGGGGCCACTGGTGACCCGGAGGGTGAGCCACGGCGTGGTCTTCTCCTGCAGCGAGTGCGGGTCCTTCGTCGGGGCGGCGGATGTCTTCTGCGCCAACTGTGGGATGCTCCTGAGACCTCCCTGGCGCTCGGAACCGCTGGGGCCTCCACCGAAGCCCTTGCCGGGTAGCACCCCGGAGCCTCCCGGTCCGAAGGGCAACAGGTGCAGGTCGTGCGGCTTGCCGCTGGAGGAAGGGTCGAAGTGCGATCTGTGTGGCAGCGCGCGAGGCCTGATGCGCGCAAACGGTATCATCGAGGCCATCCTGGCACTGATCTACATCGCCGCGGTGGTGTTGGCGGCCGTCTTGTTACCGGGTCTGATTGATTACTTCGATCCGCTCACGTTTCTGAAGATGCTGTTGGTATTATGTTTCACCGCAGGATTCGGCGCGGCACTCGCCGCCGGCATGGTGCTGAGCTTCAAGCGTCCCGCACGCTATCACGCTCTTCACGTGATCCTGGGATCGATAATCTCCCTTGGGGTAGTTGCCGGTATAAATGTGCAGGACGCCTTCGACGCTGCCGGCGCGGTGGTATCGCTCGTCTTCCTGGCGGCCGGGGGGGCTATTATAACGCTGAGCCTGCTGGCGAGACGCCGGTTGATGAGGCAGCTCGCAACTGCCAGGCCCACCGGCGCCAGGCCGTCCCTAAAGGCTGGCTAGGGTGAGGGCGACCAGGATGCCGTTCGCGACCGCGTGGGCTACGATGGGGGCTGCCAGGTTGCGCCGGTACTCGTAGGCGAGCCCGGCCAGGTACCCGAAGACGAACCTCGGCATGAAAGAAAGGTCGAGGTGCGCCACCGCGAAGAGCGACGCCGTGATCAGCAGCGAGACCTGTATCCCGTACCTGTTCCTGATGCTGGAGTACAGGTAGCCACGGAAGAAGATCTCCTCGGCGATGGGGGCGAGAATGACGGCACCGAGGACGAGGGTGATCACTTCCCACGCGGAGACGGAGCTGTTCGCCGCTCTCTCGAACACGGAGCCGTACAGACCCCACCCCATGCCCCTCAGAAACAGTATGAAGAAGATGTCGAAGATGAAGGATAGCAGGCCGGCCAGGACGCCCCAGCCCACGTCACCAGTGAAGTGGCCCCACTTCAGGCCGACGGCCGCAAGGGTTGCGCCGTGAACCTTCAGCACGTAGTAGAGCGCGGCCGCGACGAGGAACCCGAAGAAGGCGACCTCCAGCCCTATCTGAGCCACGAACTCCCAGGTGGCCATGTCCTCGCCCGCCCCGCCCAGCCAGAGCAGCAGGAGCTTGATCAGCGCGAACAGCACGAAGGTGACCGTGAAGACGAGAACGGGTTCCCAGAGAGGCCAGGTGGCCAGCGGGAAGCCGGCCGAGCGGTAGGGGAGGCTCGGGTCGAACATCTCGCGGGCGCCCCGGGTGGCCGTCTCGACCTTGTGGCAGGTCGTGCAGCAGGACATCCGGCCGACCATGACCCGGCAGTCCTCGCAGATGAGGCTGTTGCAGTTCGCGCACGTCGATACCGCCGGCTCCCAGGGATGGAAGTCGCATACGACCTCCTCCTGCCCGGGCGTCGCCGGTGGTGTGGCCGCCTCGTCGTTCATCCGGTCACCTCCCATGCCAGGCGGACTCTGGGAGCGATTGTATCGCACTCGGGCTGCCCGGTCCTCGGCAGATCATTGGACGAACCGCCACCGGGTGTGATCCTCGGCACTGCGTCAAGATGGAAGGATTGGAGGAGGAATGAAGTTCTGCCGGGTCATTGTCGTTCGACGACTTCGGCGCCGTCGTGGACTGGTTCACGGAGAACCTGGGGGCACCAGCCGAGAACACCACCAACGATTTCAAGGAGCAGAACGCGACCTGGCAGATCTCGCAGGATGGCTACACGACGACCGTCGACGTGTTCGATATGCCCGGCGAGGACACGCGCATCGACGTGACCAAGACCAAGGACTGATCCGGCGGCTTACCGCCTGCGCTCAGGGTGCGACGTCCCGGCGCCGGAATACCACCAGGCTGGCGGTGAACCCCACCGCCGCGAAAGCGAGGAGTGCCAGCAGGCTGCCGACCGGCACCGTCCCGCTGTCTATGACGCTTGCCGGGTTGTAGTAGTGGAATATCCCGAAGACGTCCATCCTGTCGGCTACCCGCCAGTACGCTCCCGCGAAGTGCAGCATGTAGAAGGCGAGGGTCAGCCCGGCCGACGCCATAACCACCCTGCGCGGGTCCTTCAGCAGCGTTGAAAAGAGCAGGGAGTAGCCGGCGATCGCCAGCAGCAGGCAGATCCCCACAGGTATGAAGGCGAAGAACCCCCTGTAGAATATCTCGATCCCGAGCGCGGCCCCGAACCCTACGATCCCGAGGACCGTAACGACCACCAGCGTGACGATCCCGGCGGCGATCGCCAGCGCCTGGCTGGTGACGACAGACCAGCGCGAAATCGGCTGCGAGAGCAGAAGCTCCATGGTGCCGTCGTGGATCTCGCCGGCGATAACGCTCCTGGCGAACCCCAGCACGAAAGCGACAACAATAATCACCCACATCAGTCCCAGGAGCTCGGCGGTCACGAAGTTGCCGAAGCTGGTGATGTCGAAGCTCTCGACCCCGAAGAGCCTGAGGAAGTCCTTCGGGTACTTGTCGAGGAGTTCTTCGATGCCGCTGATGTCGCGGAAGGTCGGATACAGAGCCGTGGTCATCAGTACGTAGGCCAGGATGCCACCGCCGAAGACCGCGGTGCTGCGCCAGCGGTCGGAGACCGTCTTCTTGAAGAGGTTGAGGTTCAAACCGCCTCACCGCCCTCGCTGGGCTCCGCTCCACGCTCCTGCCGGCCGTAGAACTCGAGGAAGACGTCTTCCAGGCTCGCGTGGGTGACGCTGAAGTCGGTCACCCGGTATCCGGACAGCAGCGCGATGAGCGGATTTATGTCGCCCTTGAGCTTGAGCTGCACCCTGCGACCCGAGACCTCGACTTCGCTGACTCCCTCGATATTCCGGACCAGCTCCGGCACGCTCTCGGGGAAGATTATCTCGACGTTCTTAAGCCTCTTGCTGCGAAGGTCCTCGATCCTCTCGGTGCCGACCAGCGTGCCCTTGCGGATGATGCCGACGCGCCCGCTGACCCGCTCGACCTCGGGCAGGTTGTGCGAGGAGAACAGGACCGTTACCCCGTCCCGGCGGAACTCGCCGAGTATCTCGTAGAGCTCGATCTGCGTCAGTGGGTCCAGCCCGTTGCTGGGCTCGTCCAGGATGACCAGGGGTGGCTTCTTCATCAAGGCCAGGATCAGTGCGAGCTTCTGCTTCATGCCGCGCGAGTAGCCCTCGACCTTCCGGGAGACGTCCAGCTCCAGGCGCTCTGCGAGGGTCATCCCGAGTTCCCGGCCGGACCCGTTGAAATCCGCGATGTACTCGATATGCCTTTCGCCCGTCAGGCGGTCGTAAAGTGCGGCATCCCCGGGCAGGTAGCCCACCTTCGCATTGACGGCGACGCTCTGACGCCAGGCGTCCAAGCCCAGGACCTCAGCCTTTCCCGCCGTAGGTCTGAGCATGCCCATCAGTAGCCGTAGGGTAGTAGTCTTGCCGGCGCCGTTCGGGCCGAGAAAACCGAAGATCTCACCCTCCTCTACGGTGAGGTCCAGATTCTCGACACCGACCACCTTTCCGTAATGCTTGGTGAGGCCCTCCGTCTTTACGACTGGTTCCATTGCTGCCTTTTCCCGATTGGTCCGGCGCCGCCGTCCGAGCGCCACGGAGGCTGTTCCGCTGATTACTTCTAGCTGGACCGGCTGCGTCCTGCCGGCCGGGCCGGGGGCTCGAGTCACCATATCTTTATTTGACCGCGCGTGCGACAACTGTGCAAGAATCAGGGTATGGATGGAGAGTGAAAGCGGCCACTGCGAGAAAGGGTCTGGAATGCGGCACGAAGGCGTGAATGACGAGGCGCTCGCGGGGTACTGCGGTCTGTACTGCGGGTTCTGTGCGAAGTTCCAGTCGGTGGCTCCCAGCCGCTGCCCCGGCTGCCACTCGGAGGAGGTCGGCAGCTACTGCAGCATCTGGCGGTGCGCCACCAGGAAGAAGGGTGTAGAGTCCTGCTCGGACTGCGAAGAGTTCCCCGACTGTGAGGTATTCACCAGGAGAAAGGTCATGGAGTGGCCGACCGCCGGCGAGAACCTCGAGACGATCGTGAGGGACGGCCTCCGGGTCTGGACCGAGGCCCAGAAGAGGCGCCGCCTCGTCCTGGAGGGCCTGCTCGACGACTACAACGAAGGCAGGTCGATGGCGTTCTACTGCCGCGCCGTGTCCCGGATGCCGATCGGTCTCATCGAAGAAGCGGTCAGGGACGTCGAGGAGCGGATCGCATCAGGCGATGTTGACCGCGAAGACGTCAAGCAGAAGGCGAAGGCCATGAAGGCAGGCCTGACCGAGACTGCGACGACGCGCGGTATATCATTGGACAAGTGAGCCTATGCTCCGACGAGAGGAGGAGAGATGGGGATCCTGGAGTTGCACAACACCGAGACGCAGGTGGTAATCCCGCAGCCGAGCGATATGGAGGCGGCATTCGGGGTGGCGGTCCTGAAGGCGCTCGACCTGGACAACAAACGGGCCCTCGATGCGATACTCAAGCTCCGCGAGGACTCCAGGAAGACGATGGAGGACCTGGCCGACCTCGTCCACGAGCTCTCGGCCCAGTCCGCGGGGAAGCCCGTGGCACGGAAGAGGTCGGTCAAGGCCACCCGCGGGAAGCGATAGATCGGCCACGGACACAAGCGCCGGAGGAAGGGAGTGCAGTGGGCGTTGAGGGATTTGAACCGCCCCAAGCGCCCGGTGCTACGGGCGCGCGGTGACCCCCGGAAGTGGTGCATCCAGCAACGCCATGGCGCTGTTTCGAGGATGGCGCGAGTGGGCGTTACTGGATCTGAACCAGTGACCTCTGCCGTGTGAAGGCAGCGCCGACCCGGCCCACTAAGTGCACCAAACCGTAATTTCGGTAACGTATTCCTGAGGCATGTCTCTTCACGCCGCCCTGCGATTTCTCCTCTCGAGCGGAATCGATCAACGTATCGAGGATATCACCCGCACGCGGTTCAAATCCACACCGACGAGACCCCGAATGTCACCCCTATCCGCTTCAATCGATGAGAGTCTAGCGTCCGGCGGTCGGAGTTGGTTTCCTGGGGATGAAACGATAGGCGATGACCGCGCCGATGAAGGCTATGACCGCAGTGAGGATCATGCTCGCGTCCAGCCCCCGCGTGAACGCCGTTTTAGCGGCGTTCGCCAGGTCCGCGCCCGAATTCCCCATGCCCTGGCTGACGGCGAGAGCGCCGTTCAGGCCAGATTCTGCCTGCTGTGCCGCGGTGCCCGACAACGCCTGGAACGCCGAGGTCTTCGAAAGCACGACCCTGTATCCGAGGCTCGAGATACCCCCGATGAGCGCGATTCCGAGCGAAGATCCAATCTGCCGGATCGCGGCGTTCGTCGCGGAACCTTCGCCGGCCCTGTCCCTCGGTATGGAGCCCATGATCGCGTCGGACGAAGGAACCTGAGCCATGGCCATTCCGGCGCTCACGAGGACCAGCCCCGCCAGGATCAGCGGATAGGTCGTGGAGGTCGTGACGAACCTGAAGACCATCATGCCCGATGCGATCACCAGGAGGCCGAGGGCTACAACGGTCCGTCCGCCCAGCCACTTGACCAGCCTCGGCACCATTGGCGAGCCGACGAGAAGCACCAGCGCGAACGGAAGCAACGCTAATCCCGCTTCCATCGGCGAATACGAGAGCACGATCTGGATGTAGATCGTGAGGACGTATATCAGGCCGAACAGTGCGAAGAAACCTATCGCGATCGATATCACTCCTGACGCGAACTCCGGTATCTTGAAGAAGCGCACGTCGAGCAGGGGATTCGACTTCCTCAACTCCAGCAGAACGAAAAGGACCAGGAGGACGGCCGCCAGCACGAATGCTGCGATCACACCGGGGTCAGACCATCCCCTGTCGGGACCGCGGATCAGGCCGAAAAACAACGCGAGCAATCCAACGAAGGAGATTGCCGCTCCCACGAGGTCGAGCGGCGGGGAGTCGGAGGACTTCGAGTTCGGGACGAGCCGCCAGACGGCGATGACCCCGATCGCGGCGACCGGGACGTTTACGAAGAAGACCGATCCCCAGTAGAACCAGGTGAGCAGCAGGCCCCCGGCGAGCGGCCCGATCGCGACGCCGATCCCGGCCATCCCTGCCCACACCCCGATCGCCTTGGCCCGCTCCTGGTCGGGGAAGATGTTCGTGATAAGGCTCAAGGTGGCCGGCATGATCAGGCCGCCGCCCACGCCCATGAAGCCGCGCGCGAGGATTAGGGAATAAGCTTTCGTTGAAAGGCCGGCCCAGACCGACCCGGTCACGAACACCAGGAGGCCCAGCAGGAGAAACCACTTGCGGCCGTACTTGTCCCCTAGTGAACCACCCAGGAGGATCGTGCTCCCGAGTATGATTATGTAGGCGGAGTTGATCCAGATGAGCTGGGCTGATGTCGTGTGAAGGGCGTTCGAGATGGTGGGAAGAGCCACGTTGAGGATCGTTCCGTCGATGCTGACCATTATCAGGGGGACGCAGATCGCGGCCAGAGCCCACCAGCGCTTCGGGTACGCCCCGGCTCCTGCAACGTCCGAAAGGGTGTTTCCCGCTCCGTCCAGTTCGTCCCTCCCGTCTCGCGTTTCTTATCCGCCGCCGCTCTGCATTCTTCACGATTGCGCGACCGAATGGAAGAACCCCTCTCTTGCTTGGTGCCCACCACTTTGCGAAACGCAAGGTGCATGACACGGGATGAGCCGCATTTACACGCGGCGCCCGTCCGAGCGGATTAAAGCCATGCGCTCCATGCAAGGGGGACCGTTCGCCTACATTTAGTAGTCAGGGGCGGGCGGTCTATGATAAGGCTGGTGAAAGCGTTTCAGCCGGAAGAAGGTATCAACGGGGGACCTCGCGCTTCGAAAGGAAGTCGGTATGAAAAAGACCATCGTCTTCGCGCCCACGACGATGAACCTGTCGGAGGTCACCAGGACGCTCGCCATAGCGGAGGCGTGCTCCGGGGACTTCGACCCCGCATTCATCGGCTACGGGGGGCGATACAGCGACCTGATAAGGAAGGCGGGATTTCCGATCAAAGAGCTGGAGCCCAGGCTGACACCCGAGAAGGAGAGGCACCTGCTCGAGGTGGACAGGATGGAGAAGCGCGCGGACTTCTACACCGCCGACGAGATCAGGCAGCGGGTAGGAAGCGAGGTGAAAGCGTTCGCCGAGCTCGAGCCCACCGCCGTCGTCACCGGGTTCAACCTCAGCGTCCCCGTTTCAGCCCAGGTCGCGGGCGTACCCCTCGTTTGGGAGATATCCGCGGCGGGCGCGAGGCCGTTCTTCGAGGCGGGACTGGCCACCTGGCCGGAGCCTATGGACTTCGCGATGTTACGCTGGCTGCCCGAACGGTGGTTGAACTGGGCATGGAACAAGTTCTCACTCATGAAATCGAACATGCTGGTGGGTCCGATCAACCAGGTGGCGAAGGAGCACGGGCTCACCCCCTTCAAGAACTTCGCATACATCCTCGAGGTCGACTTCCTGCTTTTCACCGACGTGCCGGAAATGACGGGCATCACGGACCTCCCGACGAACTTTCGCTACATAGGTCCGATAATCACGCGCCTCGACATTCCCGTGCCGGAGGCGGTAGAGAACATCCCGCGGGACAAGCCCATCGTCTACTTCGGAATGGGGAGCTCCGGGAATCCTGAGACTACCAGGGAGCTCATCGAGGGATTTACAGGGAGGCCCTTCAGGGTCATCGCCCCGGTCGCGGAAAGGCTTGAGGGAATGAGGGTTAGCGTGCCGGATAACGTTGTGCTGACCGGCCTCGTCCCTGCGCACATAGTGAACCCCATGGCGGACGTCTCCGTCATCCACGGCGGGCAGGGCACAGTCTACACGGCCTGCCTTGCGGGCAAGCCCGTGGTCGGCATAGCATTTCAGCCCGAGCAGGAGGGCAACCTGGAGTGTCTCGTCAGGAAAGGTTTCGCCGTCAGGATCAGGAGGAAGGAACTCTCTCCCGATTCTGTGTGCTCCGCCGTGGAGAGACTCCTGTCTGACGACGAAGCCAGGAAGAAGGCGCTTCGGTTCAAGGACGTCGTGGAATCCCACGAGGAAGGGCCTCGTGGAGCGGCGCGCTTTCTAAGGGAAACATTTGCGTAAGGGTGTCGAGCGGGGATGCGGGGGCGCGAATCGCACGGGAAGAGGGGAGTGACGGGCATGGCCCCTGACTGGGACGGTATCGCCGAAAGATACGATGACATGTTTCCTGCAAGTTCGAGGTACCTCAGGACGCTTGAGCTGATCGTGGACATCGCGGCCGAGAGAGACGCCGGCGACGTTCTCGACCTCGGCTGCGGCACCGGAAATCTACTGGCCGTGCTCGCGGACAGGTTTCCGGCCGCACGCCTGGTGGGCGTCGACCCCTCGTCCGGCATGCTGGAGAGGTGCCGTGCCCGGTTCGGGTCGAACGGGAGGGTGAGTCTCGCGGCCGGCGACGCGGCTTCGCATCCACCCCTCGAGGCGTGCATTCGGGCGGATCCCGCGAAGGTCACCTAGGTACCTCCAACCGGATGGTTTATCAACCTGGTTGGTGGGCGTTACTGGATTTGAACCGCCCCACTCGACTGCGTCGAGCGGTGACCGCAACATTGCAGATCCAGTAATCCAAGAACCGGGGAAATACGGAGTGGTGGGCGTTACTGGATTTGAACCAGTGACCTCTGCCGTGTGAAGGCAGCGCTCTCCCGCTGAGCTAAACGCCCGGTTTCGAGTGAACGTATTCTAGCATACCGATGCCGGGCGCAGCGTCGTCATTCCGCCGACCAGAGGCCTATCGAGTCGTGCCCACCGGTCCTGCCCCCGAAGTACATGGCCCTCTCCGCGATCACCGGCTGGTCGCCCGTCACCCTGGTGGACACCTGCCACTCTCCGGCTACAGTGTCGGCCACGTTGAAGGAAGCCCTGGAGTTG
>JAHJCO010000030.1 GCA_018831265.1 Actinomycetota bacterium | reverse complement strand
CTTCGAGGTGGTGCCGTCACCCTTCATGTAGGTGATGCTCACCTGCGCCTGGTCCTCGTCCGAGGGGTTCCCCACGCAAAGCCAGGTATCGAAGCCGGGGCGGGTGGTCCCCTCCGCGAAGTAGAAGGAGTAGGCGGGGGCAGGCTGACGCAGGGCTTCGGCCCAGGGGTCGAACAGCGGCTGCGACCACACCCCGCCCTCCTCGGGACTCTCGTCAGCGGGGCAGTCGAGGACCTGGAATGAGAATTCGCCTGATCCCGGCCGCCGCGACTCCCGGTAGTCCCAGATGGTCCAGGCGTAACCTCTCTCGTTCCAGATGTCCATCAGGTCTCTGACCAGGGCGTTTGAGGAAGCGTCCCCGGGCCTGGACATGCAGCCGAACTCCCCGATGTGGAGCGCCGCCGTATGCTCGGCCGCCCAGTCACCGTACCTCGCGTCGAACTTCTCGGCAACCACCCCTCGGTCCCAGTGCTCGGAGACCTCCTCGTGCCAGTTGATGCCTGCGCCGGCGGCTCCGCTCAGTGTCGGCGCCCTGATCCACGCGCGGACCGATACGGTATCCCCCGGCTCGACCCGTGCGTAGAACTGCGGCTGAAGGATGCCCATGGACTGGCCGCAGGCGGTCCACGGCCCCTGGCCCCACACTCTCAGGGAGCCGGGTTGCGAGCGGCCCACGGAGTCGCTGTAGGCCGCCTGGTAGGACGCGCCGTTGTCCTGCCATTGGTGCCAGCCCTCCGGCATCTCCGATTCCTGGTCGTAGGAGCTCATATCACCGTTGATCAACTGCACCGGCGACCCGTTGACGGTGCAGGAGACGTCGTCGAAGTAGACGTCCATCGGCCCCGACCAGCCGAACAGGTCGACGGTGGCCATGTTGATCCCTTCCGGAACGGTCGCCGTGGTGCTCACCTGTCTCCACGATGTGGAAGGGGTGTTGACACGAACACCTGGCGCGTTCGTAGATCGATAGAAGATATCGGGCACCTCGCCCGGGTACGCCGCGTCGGCCGGCACGACGAAATCACCGAGCCAGTCCGCCCCGCGATGCGTGACGAGGAGCGGGTCGTACCAGTGCACCGAGTAGAGCACGCCCGGGTCCGACACCTCCCTCAAGTCACCGTTCAGATCCGGCTCCACAACCAGCAGGTGCTCCCCGTCCACGGTCCTGATCGCCTTGACCAGACGGTCAACCAGGTCCCACCACTGGTCCGGGCCCGGAGGGGTCGGCTCGTTGAAGAGGTCGTATCCGAGCACGGCCGGCTCGTCCTTGTATTCCCCGGCGATTAGCTCCCAGAGCCCGATGAGGTCATCCGCGTTGTCCGGAGAGTCCCAGAAATCACCGGTGAGGGGATCGATATCCGGACTTCCAGGTGGCACGTGCATGTCGAGCATCACGTATATGCCGTTGTCGGAGCACCATCGCACCACGTTACCCAGCCACGCGCGTCCCTCCGGGTCCCAGTCGAGCCGGGCGGGCAGCAGGCTCACCTGGTCGTAGCGGAACGCCAGCCTCACCAGGTTGACCCCGCACCGGCCCAGGTCCGCTATGCTCTCCTCCGTGAAGTGGGTATCCGGGGCATGTGTCCACAGGTAGGAGGCGAGGTTGACGCCCCGCACGCTCAGCGGCCGTCCGTCGCCGGAGCGGACGAGCCTTCCGTCACTGACCGTGACCCGGGGAAGCGCCCCTCCGCCGGTACGCTGACCGGCGGATGTCGCACCGGGTACGCAGACTGCCAGTACTGCGATCATCGCGGCGCAGGCGGCCGCCGCCGCTCTGGACGGTCCCCCGGTAGACCTTTCAGCTCTCATCGTTCTCCTCCACGCCGATGCCTGCCTCACTACCATCATCGTGTGAACCTGGTAAACACTGTAGCGACGCGAACGGTTCCAGTAGCCATCGGATGGCAAGCCGCGAGAGCCGGTTCGAAGCCGCTTGCGTGAACTCCCCGGTTCCCCTGATTGGAATCGCCGCACCAGGGTCTACCTCCGGCCACTCTCCTTTGAAGTATCATCCTCTTGAACACATTGACCACGGTCGGGAGGTGGCACCATGAATGGTACCGACAGGATGTTCTCCGTCGAGGACGTCGGCGTAATCGGGTCGTACTCGTCCTTTCTCGCCCTGCTGCTGATAGCGACCCTGCTTGCGTACCGCCACATATTCGACTACGGACTGGAGCTGCTGCGAAAGGGTGAATCCGGTGCCGGGGTGGCGGTGGCGGTCTACCTGCTGCTCGCGGTCTTCGACCTGCTCTTCATCGTGGTCCCCGCCATCCCCATCGCCTCCAGCACAAGGAGGGCTTTCCAGAGAAGGAGGCGCCCGCTCGGCCTGGTGCTGATCTTCATTTCCACCGTCTACGTCTTCGCCCTCAGCTCCCAGTTCATCTACATGGCCCTGGAGAAGAAGCTGCCGCTCTGAGCCTGAGCCTTCTACAGCAGCGCGGCCGCCTTCACCGCGAGCGTCTCGTTGGTGCCGTCCATTATCTGCAGGAGCTTCGCGTCCCTCATGTGCTTCTCCAGGGGGTGGTCCTTCGATATCCCGTAGCCGCCCAGGACCTGGACCATCTCCGAGGTGACGCGCACGGCGCAGTCGGTAGCGTATATCTTGGCCGAGAGGCTGGTCTTCAGGTCACCCGGAAAGCTGGTCTTGGACAGCCAGCTCCCCTTCTGCAAAAAAGCCCGCGCGCTCTCGATGGAGATGTAAGCGTCGAGCAGCTTCTCGGCTATCAACTGGTGCTCGAATATCGGCTTCCCCCACTGCACCCTCTGTCTGGAATAGCCGAGGGCCTCTTCGTAGGCGGCGCGCATGAGCCCCACCGCCAGGTAGCCGACCCCGAGGTTGCCCACCGTGACTATCGCATTGTGGAGCATGGGGTAGTTCTCACCCGGGGGGAAGATCATGTACTCCTCGGATATCTCGACGCCCTCGAAGTAGACCGCCGCCTGGTTGAGGGCCCTCATGCCGATCTTGTCCAGGGCCCTGCCCTTGCCGAGACCCGGAGAATCCCCGGGGACCACGAACGCCCCGGAGCCCTTGATCCCCTGCGAGGGGTCGACGCAGGCGAAGACCATGTACACCGTGGCGATGCCGCCGTTCGAGACGAAGTCGGACTTGGTGCCGTCGATCACGTAGGAGCCGCCCCCGCCGCGGGCGCTTGTATGGTGATGCACGGTCAGGTCATAATAGTTCTTGCCGTCGGAACCCACGTCCGGCTCGCTGCTGGCCCAGGCGCTCAACTGCTCCGCCTTCGTATCTTCGCAGAAAGGAATGACGTAGCGTTCGACCAGCTCCTTGTTATGAGGCGCAAGGAACGCCACCAGCTGGGGCACGATGGAGCTGGGGATGAGGGTCGCCGCGATACCGGTCCCGTACCTGGACAGCTCCTCCCAGACCATTCCGGCCGTGATCGCGTCGAGACCCAGCCCTCCGTACTCCTCCGGGAGCGCCATCTTGTTGAAACCCAGCTCGTAGGCCTTCTCGATCACGCCCCGGAAGAGGTCGCTGCCTGCGACGTCCGCGGGGTCGGCCATCCGGTCCAGCTCGATCTCGGCCGGCTGCACCACCTGCTCGCCGAACTCGCGCGCGGTGGCTACCATGAGCTCCTGCGTCTCATCCCTCTCGAAGTCGACCATTGCACTCCTCCCATCTCGGCCTCCGGGTGGTCGGTGAAAGAAATGGTTTGAGGTTTTCTTTCATGGTTATCCCGTGTGGAGGTCGGTCATCTTGAAGTAGTAGGGCAGGAAGCCCTCGGGGTCCACCTCGGCCACGACCTTCCCGGGCCGCATGGTGTTGTCGCTCACCAGGTGGTAGGCGACGATGACGTTAGTGACATCGATTTCGGCCCAGGGATCGGTCGGCGACTCGCGCAGCACCAGCTCGGCGGTACCGATGTCCAGGGTCTTCATCTCGATGTCCGTCTTCTGGCGGACCAGGAGAACCGGCCCGTCGAAGCCGGGCTCCAGGTCGGCCCCGGGCATGGCCTTGAAGAGAAACATGGGTCCCAGCTCGGGGAGCTCGGGCAGCGAGCCGGTCATCTTCGCCCTTACCTCCACGAACCGTATCCCGTTGCGCTCTATCCAGCCTTCCACGGAGTCCCCGCTCCGCTCCATCCGTATGTTCGCGAGCTTCTTGGGGAACCCGTATATATCCCGCCCGTTGTGCATCCTGGGCTCGTCATCGATGGGCATCGACAGGCAGTAGCTTCCCACCTCACCCTCGTAAGTGCACCTCAGGAAGAGGGCTCCCTCGTGGTACCCCGGCCCCAGGTTGGTCCGTGGATAATTCGCCACGAAGATCATCCCCCCGGGCTGCTCCGCGGGCTCCAGTGGAGGGGGGAGCAGGCGTTCCACGATCCCGGGCCTGGTCTCGAACAGGACGCCCAGCATCTCCGCGTCGAAGAACTTCCTGAACGCCAGGCCGTAGTAGGCGTCCAGCTCCTCCCTCGTCTTTACGAATCCCATTTCTCAAACCTCCGTTGGTAGCCCGGAGTACCGGGGCGGTCAACTGAACCGCTCGTATATCCCCAGCCTGCTCGACCTTGCGAACAGGATAGCCCTCTCGACCAGCCCGGGCGAGACCCGGTAGGCGACCATGCCCAGCTTGCCGACCGGCGTCATCACGAGCCTGCGCCGGCGCTTCTCGATCATCGCCAGTATCGACTCGGCGGCCAGCGACTGGGGATGGTGCGCCGGCCTGTCGGGCGGAACCAGCGACCCGTCACAGGCGAGTATCCTCTTTTCGGGATCGTGCTCGGTGAAGCCGAGGTAGACGATCCCCGCGTGCACACCGGAGGGCTCGAGTTCGAGTCTCAGCGACTCGCACAGGCCTGTCAGGCCCCCCTTGCTCGCGCAGTAGGCGGAGGCGCCGGGCAAACCGAAGAGGCCCGCTATGCTGGAGATGAACACAACGTGGCCCCTCGAGGCGACCAGTGACGGGAGTGCGGCCCTGGTCACGTACATAGCGCCCGCCAGGTTGGTGGCGAGCACCCGGCTGATGACCTCCGGGGCCAGCTCCGCCAGGTCTCCGCGCATGGAGACCCCGGCGTTGTTCACCAGGATGTCGAGCCGGCCGAAGCCGGAGACGGCGGCGGCGGCCATCGCATGAGAGTCCTCCCAGGTGCCGACGTCTCCCGGGACCGCGATCACCTCGCCACCCATGCGCGCGAGCTGTGACCTCGAGCTCTCCAGGCGCTCGGCTCCCCTGGCGGTGATCACCACGCGGGCGCCCCGGCGCACGAGCTCCCGTGCGGTGGCTAGACCGACCCCCCGGCTCGCACCGGTTATGAGCGCCACCTTGCCCTCGAAGTAATCCATTCTCGCCCTCGATTCAGTCTATGTAGCCGTACTCACGCAGGCTCTCCACGGAGTCCTCGATCGCGCGTTCGATGGGCGTCAAGGTCATCCCGAGCTCCTGCTGCGCCCTGTCCGAGCTGTAGTAGGTGTCGCAGCAGGAGAACCGCGCCATCTTCCAGTCGATCACGGCCCTCTTCCTGGTGATGCCCGCGAACACCGAGCCCGCCGCGCCGGCCGCCATCACGACGGGACCGGGGAGGATCCTCCGTGGAGGGTCCACCCCCGCGGTCCGCGCGACAGCCTCGAAGAAATCGAGGTACCTCATGTTCCAGCCGCCCGCAATGTAGGCCTCTCCGGCCCTCCCCTTCCCGAGCGCCAGCACCGCGGCATCGGCTACATCGGCGGCATTGGCGAAGTTCCTCCCTCCCGGCGAGACGTAGGAGAGCCCACGTTTGATGAACTGGCGAATCAGCTCGCCGCCGCTCGGTCTCCGGTCGTACGCTCCGAGCATGAATGTGGGGGCTATCACCACGGCGTCCATCCCGCGCCGCTCCACGCACTCGAAGACCAGCTTCATGGCCTCGTGCTTGGATTCCATATAGGCGGTTCCCCTGTAGACCTCGGGAAACGGACCGGTCTCGTCGCCGGGCCGGTCGATGGGCCCGAAGGCGAAGGAGCTCGCGGAGCCGACGTGCACGAGCCTGCCGGTGCCGTTTTCGAGACAGGCGTCGAGCACCTTCCTGGTGCCCTCGAGGTTCACCTCCCATGCCGCCCGGGGATCGGCCCACATGTCGGTAACCGCCGCGCAGTGGAAGACGAAGTCACAACCGTCGAGGCCTTCGGCCAGGCCGCTGTCGTCGGCACGCAGGTCGCAGGCCCGTTTCTCCACGTCCAGGCCTTCCAGCGTCGGCGAATCGCTGCCCGGCTCTACCAGCACCCTGACCTGCATCCCGGAGTCCAGCAGCCGCCTGACCAGGTGACTGCCCAGGAGGCCGTCCGCCCCGGTCACGGCCGCGAGCCGTCCGGGCCCGACCGCCTTCTCACCCCGGCCGACCGGGGGTTCCGCCTGAAGAGACATCTGCCCTCTTTTCGGCTAGTGCTGCTCGGTCCTGGCTATGATCTCGTCCTGGATCTCGCTCCCCAGGTCCGTGAAGTAGGTGCTGTAACCCCCGACCTTCACGATCAGCTCCCTGTGCGCGGCCGGGTCCGACTGCGCCTCCTTCAGCATCTCGGCGCTGGCCACGGTCGGCTGTATCTGGGCGCCGCCTATCTCGAAATAGGACCTCACCAGTGAGACCCACTTGGCCCGGGTCTCCGGCCTGTCGCCGACCCCGGTCGGGTGAAACTTGACGTTGACCGCACACCCCAGGACGTGCTCCATCGGCAGCGAGGCGACCGAGCGGAGGGTGGCGGTCACCCCGGAGCGCTCGACGTTATAGGGGTTGCAGCTGGCCGCGTATGGCGTGGCGGTCCTCCTGCCGTCGGGGCTTGCCGTCGAGAGCCTCCCGTCGATCGTATGAGTCGTCATGCTTATCACGTAGACGACGAAAGGCCCGCCCTTGTAGTTGCGGTACTTGTAGGTCTCCCTGAACAGCTCGTCGGTGACCCGTGCGGAGAGCTGGTCGGTCTCGGGGCTCCCGTTCCCCCACTTGCCGGGGAGGTGCGCTATCTCCCGGTAGATGTCCGCGTGCCCCTCGAAGTCGTCGTCCAGGGCCGCCAGGAGCTCTTCGAAGGTGAACTTCCTTTCCTCGAAGATCAGCCTCTTGATGACGTAGAGCGAGTCGACCAGGTTCGCGATGGAGTTGATCATGGATATGCCGGCGAGGTCGTATCTCGCGCCCCCGCCCGTCACGTCCTTCCCGCTGTCGAGGCAACCGTTCGTGAATGCGGAGATACACGGCGCGGGGAGGCGCTCGGCGTACAACCTGTCGCGGAGGTTCGACCCTTCGACGATCTTCTTTATCGCGAACCGGGCCTGCTCGAACAGCGCCTCGAGGAACGACTCGAAATCGTCGAACTCATCGGGGTCCCCGGTAGCCACCCCTTCTCCGCGTACGGTCCCTGCCAGGAGCTTCGAGTCGCCGTTTCTCAAGGTCATGTCCAGGAGCCTGGCCAGGAGCAGTGCGTTGGCGCTCATGCTGCCGGTCCGGCCGGGGCATGTGGCCTCGACGCACCCCATGATGGCGTAGTCCCTTGCGTCGGCCTCGGAGAAGCCCCTCCTCTTCATTGCGTCTATGACGACCTCGTCGTTGAACAGCGCGTAGCTCGAGGTCCCGTCATGGAGGTAGCCGGCAAGCTCGGTGAGGAGCCGATCGGGTGTACCCGGGTGGACCCGCAGCGACACGTTGGTGATGGCCCTGGAGACGTGGGCGGCCTGGAGGAACAGGTAGGTGAGGTCGTTCGTGGCGTCTTCGCCGCCCGGCGTCACCCCGCCCAGCGTGATGGGCGCTGATCCCAGAAACCGGTGGTAGAAGTTGCTCAGCAGGTTGGACTCGGGTCGCATGTTCTGGGTCATCACCTTGAGCAGCAGCTCGGCGAGGAGCTCGCATGCGTCCCCCGGTGTGATCCGGCCTTCCTCGATGTCTCTCCTGTAGTATGGATACAGGGCCTGGTCCAGCCGGCCGAAGCAGTGGAAGTTCACCGGGTGGGCGAGCTCGACCGCCGTCTTCACCGTCCAGATCGACTGTACGGCCTCGACGAAGGTGGAGGCCGGCTCGAAGGGGACCCTGTGGCACGTCGCCAGCATCTTCTCCAGCTCCTGCTTCCGGCCGGGGTCGGTGCACGAGGCGACCTCGCGCCTCAAGGCGTCCGCGAGTCTCCTCGCAAACGTCGCCACGCCCTGGACCGAGATCTCGACAGAGGTCAGGAACTCCTTCTCCGCGGGGGTCAGGTCCCCGGACTCCAGCCGGGCACCGACCTCCTCCCCGATGCCTTCCAGCCCCTTCTCGAGGACCCTCTCGTAGTCGAGGATGAGGTGCCCCTGTGGCGTGGCGATGGTGGCGCAGGGGCTGAGCATCAGCACCTGGCGCGAGGTGTTGCCCGCGATGCTGGTGGTGAAGTCGTGCATCCTGCTGGAGAACAGGCCCGCACGGGAGAGCTCCTCCTCCAGGACGCTCACCATGGTCCTGCCCTTCCAGTACGGCAGGATCTCGCGGAGCAGCTCGCGGCGATCCTCGTCCTTTATCTGGAACGGGTTTATCTTCCTCTCCTGCATGGTCTGCAGCATCATGTCCAGCGGGCGCCGTCCGTGGCTGCCGGCGAGTCGGTTGTTCTTCAGGAACTCGCGCAGGTTCCCGTTCCTGAGGATGTAGAGCAGGCCCTTGAAAAGCGACCGGGCGCGCAGGCGGAGCATCCGGCTCCACACCAGCTCGGACTCCAGGACCTGGTTGAACAGGCCCCGCTCCACGTCGATGGGTATGCCCAGGAAGAACTCGGTGTAGTTGCCGGCCAGGCGGTCGTCCGGGTCGATGAAGATGTCCGCGTTCTCGTACACGTTCCTCATGGCCGTAGCCACGCGCACGGGAAGCGCCATCCCCCCTCCCTCGGTCGCCTTCCAGCCCTCGGTGTAGTACCTGGCGCGCTGGATGGATATCCAGGCGTCACCCGTCTGGTAACGCCGCTGTATGCGCCGGATCCTCTCCATCGGGGGAGGGTCTGACGATGTAACCTCGTGCCTCATCGTCCCCGCCGTCATTTCTTCCTCCTGCCGGCAAGTGGTGGAGCGGTCATGCCGCTTCAGACGCTTATAGGGTACCTCCCGTACCGGAAGGCCGTCTCGACCATGGCCCTGTAGTTCTCCGGCTTCACGTAGTCGGGTATCGAGTTCGAAGCGGAGAGCCCGTAGCCCCCGCCCGGGGCCAGCACTCTTATCCGCTCCTTCACCTGCTCGACGACCTCCGGCACCGACCCCCTTGTCAGCGTGTGATCGAGGTCGATATTCCCGAAGATGCAGAAGCGGTCCCCGAAGCGCTTCTTCACCTCCACTATATCCATCGCCTGGGGCTCTATGGGGTGGATAGCCTTTATCCCGCAGTCGGACAGGTCATCCAGGACCTCGGTGATGTCCCCGTCGGAATGGAAGATGAACGGGAGGCCCGCCGCCTCCAGGATGTCTCCTATCCGCCTGTAGAACGGGAATACGTACGTCCGGTAGACCGCCGGGGACACGAGGCACCCGCCCGTGTGGGCGAGATCGTCCGACATCAGCACCGCGCCGAGCCCCGGCGCCTCGACCATCCTCCGGGCTATCTCCACGTAGGTGGATCCGACTATCTCGAACAACCTCTCCACCAGGGGGAGATCGTCGTAGATGGCGTACGAGAAGTTTTCGAGACCCATCGACTGGGAGACGTTGCCGAAGACGGCGGCCGGCGAGAGCATGCCGATCGTCTTCATCCCGGGGGGCAGCATTCCGGCGACCTCCTCGAAGGACGAGAAGTCGACATCCCCGGCCCTGGGCCAGGGGAACTCCTCCGCGTCCTCGAGGCTCTTGATCAGCCCCTCGCTCTCCACCAGCCAGGTGCGCCCCCCTTCGCAGTCGCCCGCCTGTACGCCTTCCCGGGAGGCGGTCCGCATGAGCCTGGGTGCAAAAAACGGGGCCAGCACGGGCACATAGTCGTAGCCGGCCCTGATGAAGAACTCGACCTCGTCACGCGTCTCGGTGATCTCGCGTCCCAGGAACCACTCCTGCACGGGAAGCGCGATATCCGCCTCGAAGAGCGGCACCCGGTCCGGCTCCTCCCTTCGAAGCGCCGCCGCGAGCCTGGTGAAGTCCGGATCGAGGGGGACTCCACCGAGCTCTCCTTCGGCGGTCACGGGCCCGGCGGGAAGGCTCCCCCCGGCTTCATCGTCGTGGCTGATCCTCCCCGCGATCCTGCCCACGAGGCTGGGGGGCTTCCCGCCGGGGATCGCGTCGACCACCTTGAGTGTGGCCCCGCCGTACTCGTTGGTGATGAAGCTTATCTTTATCGTATGCCGGCCGGCTTCGAGTCCGTCGCCCAGGACGTCTACGGAAAGCCTGGTGCCCTTGCCGAACTCCACCATCTCCCCGGGGGCTCCGGGCTCGAGCGTCACCGGCCTGCCCCCCAGGGCCATCCTCACCCGCTCAACGGGGTACCGGTCGCCGTCCACCTCGAGAAGGACGTCCCTCATGCCGCTGATCCTGACGGGCGTCATGGTGTTCAGGAAGCAGAACCTGAAACCCTCGCCCGTGTTCTCGAGGCTTCCCTTCTCGTACACCTTGTTTATGAGAAAAGCCGGTATGTACACCAACCTGCTAGGACCCCCGCTTCCCGTCCGATCCCTCTTTCCTCAAGGCCTCGTCGACTATCTCCAGCATCCGGTCAGAACCGCAGGCCCTCAACGCGCCACGCTTCTGGCGTAGTCCCTCCCCGCGGTGCAGTCGCCGCCGTAGAAGTCCGCCCCTATCTCGTCACAGAACGCCTGGGTGACCGGCGCCCCCCCTATCATCACCTTGACGCTGTCCCTCCTGCCCGAGGCCTCTACGGCCGCGAGCGTGTCGATCATCGAGACCATGGTGCTCGTCAGCAGGGCGCTCATGCCGATCGCCACGGGACCGACCTCTTCTATCGCCTCGACGAACCTCCCCGGCGCAACGTCCACCCCCAGGTCTATCACCTCGAAACCCGCCCCCTCCAGGGACATCGACAGCAGGTTTTTACCAATGTCGTGCATATCGCCCCGCACCGATCCTACCACGACCTTTCCGAGCGGTTCCGCGCCGGCATCCGCCAGCATCGGCCTCAGCACAGCGAGGCCGCCCTTCACCGCCCTTGCCGCGATCAGCATCTCGGGAAGATAGAACTCACCCTTCTGGAACAGGTCACCTACATCGTCCATCGCGGGGATCAGCGCTTCCTTCATGATCGCCTCGGGCGAAACGCCTTCTGAGAGGAGCAGCCGCACGCGGGTATCGGTCCCTTCATCGTCACCGTTCCTGACAAGCTCCCTGAGATCTTCCACGGATTCCTCCTGGCCGGACTTCTCTTAATGCGCCTGTTATGACAATATTACTGAATCCTCTGTTCATCAATCCGGAAACGGCCGGTGCCTGCCAGTGGACTGGAGACTTGCGCTCCTCAGCGTAATTATACTGCTCGCCTACATGGTGGGCGCGACGACCGGCTTCGGCGGAGCGATGATAGCCGTGGCCCTCGCCATACACCTGTACTCCGTCGAGTTCCTGGTGCCGATCCTGGTTATCCTCAACCTCGCCATAAGCATCTACATCGTCGCAAGGCATCACGACGGGATCGAGTCGGGGAAGTTGTTCCGGTTCATGCTGCCGCTGGCGGCGTTGGGTCTCCCGATCGGGATCCTGATCTTCAGCGTGGCTAAGACCAACACCCTCAACCTGGTCCTCGGCGTCTTCATCGTCTGCTTCTCCCTCTTCGAGCTCGCCATCCTGCTCGGCCCCTGGAAGGACCGCGAGCGGGAGCCGATGTCCGCCCTGCAGTCTTCCTTCTGGCTGTTCCTCGGAGGGGTGATGCACGGGATGTATGCCTCGGGCGGGCCGCTGGTTGTGTACTACGCGAGCCGCAACATCGGTGAGAAGAGGGCCTTCCGCAGCACCCTGTCGGCGTTGTGGCTCATGCTCAACACGGGGCTGCTGATCGTCTACCTGTGCATCGGCAAGGTGACGGCCGATACAGTCTGGGCCAGCGCCATCCTCCTCCCCTCGCTCGCGGCGGGTATCGCGCTCGGGGAGCTGCTTCACGACAGGCTGCCGGAGAGGGGATTCCGCATCCTGGTGTTCGCCGTTCTCCTGCTCGCCGGCATTTCGGTCTTTCTTTGATCCCGCAGATTTGAATCGCAATAGGTAACAGTATTATTCAATAATATGATGTAATATTACTGAGTAACAGGTTGAACCTGCTTTTCGCGGCAATACTGTGGTCTATTTAGATTAAAAACCAATATTGGCAACGATATAGCATTGTTGTTATTCAAACCTGCGGCATGCGCATCCGTTGACTGGCCTGATCCGTGTGCCACCTTGATATCTCCCCTTTGCCGGGGGGTCGGACGGATCGCGTAATACAGCTGGCTCCGTGACCCACGGCGGTCGCGGCGTCCGTCGTCCGAGGAGGTTTCGATGCGGGGTATCGTGGTCTACAAGAGCTGGTGGGGAAGCTGCCGGAAGGTAGCAGAGGCGATCGGCGATGGACCACCAGGCATCGTCAAGGGAGAACTCCCCGAAGACGAGGTGGAACGCGCCCGGAAGTACGGCCGCGAGATCGGCGAGAAGCTCCGGGGCGGGTCGTCTTAGTGAATGAGGTTGAGTCCAAGGGAGCCGGTCGCCGAAGCATGCTGTTGTTCTGGCTCGGTGCGGTTATCGTCGCCCTGCTGGTCCTCTTCGCAACAGCCGTGAAGATCTATGCCGCGTTGGCGCTCCCGGAGTGCCCTCCTCATCACCCTGCTCATCGTCGGCAGAAAGCCGCAGGAAAGCACCCCGACCTGACCGGGCCTCGTCCTCCCGATCCTCCAACGGCCGTTACGCAGGAGGAATCGGGCCGGGGGCGTCGAACAGCCACCTCATATCAAGCCTGAACGGCAACCAGGAAGGTGGCTGTGATGAAAAAGCTCGTGTGCGTCCTGTCCGCATTGCTGCTCCTGTCCGCAGTAGTGATGGTGGCCGGGTGCGGAGAAGACAAGACGACCCAAACGACCACGCCCGAGACGACACCCGTCGAGGAGACAACCCCTTCGACGGCGCCGTCCACCCGGCCCTTCACTCAACAGATCTTCGAGAATATCAAGGCCGCACACTACGTCTCGTCCAGCCCCGAGAACAACCAGCTCCTGACCACGCCGCCGACCGCCGTCACCATCAACTTCAACTTCAACCTGGGAACCCAGAACTCGATCGGCGTCTCACGGGACGGCACATCGGTCACCACCGGGCCGCTGACCGTGGCGCCCGACAAGCTGTCGATGAGTGTCCCGATTGACGGCAACGCGACCGGGAATTACCGCGTGGATTACGCGGCTTCCTGGCCCGACGGTTCCAGCCACAACGGGATGTTCGGCTTCTCCGTCCAGTTGCCGTAGGAACAGGCATGAGGATCAAGGTCCCTGGACTTCTTGTCGCGCTCCTCATCGTTGCGTGTTCGGTTCTCGCCGCCGGGTGCGGTGAGACGGCCGGCGAGGTGAAGGCGCCCAGGTTCACCGACTCGACGCCGATGGCGGGAGACGTCTACGCCGCGCAGCCGGTCAACGTCACGCTGAACTTCCAGGTCGACCTGGCACGGGGCAGCTCTATTTCAGTTGTCGGTGCCGGAGAGGAATGGGCTACCGGTCCCGTCCTCATCGAGGACCAGAGCACGGCCATGAAGCGGGCCCTGAAGCAGGGTATGAGGGAAGGCGAGTACTCGGTGCGGTACACGGCCAGGTACGCGAGCGGTTCCACCGGCGAGGGCAGGTCCTTTTTCAGGATAGATCCCGCCATGCTGGCGGACTACGAGGATCTCCAGGGGCGATCGCAAGTGACGATTCGGATGACAGGGCTCGCGTTCCTACCACGCCTCGCCGTGGTCTCCCCGGGGACGACCATCACCTGGGTGAACGAGGAGCAGGCCGCCCATTTTGTGAACACGGAGACGCACCCGGAGCATACCTACGTACCGGAGATGAACTCGAAGGAGCTGAAGCAGGGGGAATCGTTCTCGGTCACCCTGGAGACGCCGGGACAGTACGACTACCACTGCTCGGCCCATTACCCCCAGGGCATGAAGGGCAGCATCGTCGTCGCCGAATGAATCCGGACGGATTACCGCGACGCCTCAGCGGTACCTCTTGACCCGGGACATCAGCTCCTCATCCTCGAGCGCGAAGACCACGTCGGACGGTTCGTAGTCCCCGGACTCGATCAGCCTCTTCACCCCCGAGAGCTCGTCGTTGATGTGCCGCCTGCACGCCGACCTGGTGAAGTAGGGACGCATGCCCAGCACCGGGAACAGCAGCAGCCACCAGGGGGCCATCTCGAAGTAGAGTATCTCGGTCACGCGGGTCCCCCGGGGATGCTCCTCGAAGGTGAAGTCGGTGCCGATCCAGACCAGCGGGAAGACTGCGAACCTCCCCAGCCAGACGAACCGCCGGTTCCGGTCGAGCTCCACCACCCTGCCGACGTGCTTTAGGTAGAAACCCCCGATGAGCTCCTCTATGGAGAACACCGAGCCGACGCCCCCCTCCTTGACGTCGAGCACCTCGGCGGCGAGGTGGTAATCGAAGTGCCAGCGGTCGTACCGCGCGCCCCTGGAGATGAAGTTGAAGACCTTTTGGAGTTCCTCCTCGATGACCAGCGAGTCCGTGGCGTAGTCGATGCGGATCATGGAACCACCTCCATGCCGTGCTCGTACCCCGGGCTCACCGCGCCAGGATCCTATCTTGTCCAACGCCCTCGTGTATCGTCCAGGGGGTCAGACCCCTTGCTTTTGCATTACTCCGTAACGACAAAAGCGGGGTCTGACCCCTCGAGTAGACATTTTATCAGGCATCAGTGCGAAAAAGCGTCCCCGCATGTATAGTGCTTACAGCGGACCTCCGGATGAAGGGAGCCTGTCATGCACGAGGTCGTGGTAGTCGGAGGCGCCGGCGATATGGCGCGGGTAGCGGTCACGAAGCTCCTGCTTCTCAGGGACGACTGCCGCGTCACGCTCGCCGACAGGGACGTCCCGGGAGCGGAGCTTCTCGCAAGCGAGCTCGGCGACGGGGACATCTCCGTCACCCGGGTGGACATCTTCGACGCGACCGCGCTGAGGGAGGCCGTCTCGGGGGCGCGGCTGGTCATGAACTGCACCGGACCGTACTACAGGACCGGCAGGCCGGTGCTCGAGGCCTGCATCGACGGGGGCGTCGACTACGTCGACATGTGCGATGACGAGGACTCCGCCCTCTCACTGCTGGAGCTCGACGACAAGGCGAGTAAGAAGGACGTCACCGCTCTCATCTGTTGCGGTATTGCACCCGGGCTCGTCAACGTGCTGGCTCGCATGGGCGCCGACATGCTTGACGAGTTCAGTGACATCGACCTCGCATGGGTGAGCGGACAGACTCCCCCGTCCGAGGACAGGGCCGCCGGGAGCGTAGGGGTCATCGAGCACATGCTGCATTGCTGCGTCGGGGAATGCGCAACGGTGCGCGATGGGAAGAGAACCATGATCCCGGCTTTCAAGTCGGGGCACATGATAGGCTTCCCCCCGCCGCTCGGTGATTTCATGGTGTTCGAGCTCGGGCACGCCGAGCCGGCAACCATCCCCCGCTTCATGCCTGGCTTGAACAACCTCCGCACAATGGGGGCGATACACCCCCCGTACCTGAACGGCCTGTTCCGGGGCGTCGCCGCGCAGGTTACCCGGGGCACGGTGAGCATGAAGAAGGCCGTGGACTTCATCGTCGCGCTTGATACCAACGGCAAGGTCCCCGCCTGGCGGCCTTTCCTCGGCGTGCTGGATGGGACCGCGGGACAGCTGGTGCGCGGGGAGATAACCATCGGTGACATAGGCGGGCTCATCCAGGCCTCAAGGGGGCGGTTGAAGGCCGAGTCCCTCGGGGGTATCTACGTGTCCGTCACGGGCGTCAAGGACGGAAAGCCCGCCCGGGTGACCTTCTCGCAGTCGTCGGTCCAGGGAGAGGGCGAGGGCAGCATGGACATAGACGTTGTGACGGGCACCTGCCTGGCGGCCTTCGCGTCCCTGATGCTCTCCGGGGAGGTGACGGCCCGGGGCGTCGTGGCCCCCGAGGCATGTGTGGACCCGCCGCGATACCTCGAGGAGCTGAACCGGGCCCTGCCGGAGTTCGACATGGACCTGGAGCCTCACCTGGCCTGGCTCGATTGACGCACGATTACCCTGGGAGGTTTCCACATTGAGCGTTTCAAGGACCGTCCTGATAGCAGCGATAGTAGTCCTGGTGGTGGCCGGCGTGGTGGCTGCCGCGGTCTTCCTTCCTGGGGTTCTCTCGCCCGGGACAAAGGAGTTCCAGGCCGCCGACGTACCTTTCACGTTCGAGTACCCTTCCGGCTGGCGGACGGTCACGAAGGAGAATCGCGGCGAGTTCGGCTTCGACGAGGAGGACGGGATTCCCGAGAAGTACGACGTCCTGGCGGTGGCGTCACGGGATGGCGACTCCGTCTTCCTGCTCGGGGTCGGGAGGCTGCCGGGCGACAAGGAGCTCGACCAGGAGTCATGGGACAAGCTCAAGCAGGTGGCTCGCGATTCCACCAACCGGAAGCTCGATGAGCTCCGCAATGAGGGCCTGCAGGTGGAAGGTCCCCGTATCGAGGACGAGAGCGTGGGTAGCTTCAGGGCCGTGACCATCTACTCCACCTACCACAAGGGCAGTGCGGGGTCAGCGGACGGCCAGGTGTTCATAGACGCGGGCCGGACCCGTTACGTACTGGATTACCTGCACATGTCCACTGCCTGGAACGGCGATGGCGCTACCTTCGACGAGATAGTCGATTCGCTCGAGGAGAAGAAGCCCGAGAACTGACGAATGCGATGCCGGCTGACACCGCGTCCCCGCCGATCCGGCTACCCGTAACGGTAGCGCACCCCGAAGCCTCCTCTGGGATACGACCACTCGATGGCGTCCAGGGGGCAGACGAACCGGCAGGTCCCGCACTCGAGGCATCCTTCGTAGTTGAAAAGGAGCTCGTCCTTCGCCTCGTTCCAGGTGTAGTTCTCGGCCGGGCAGGCGGAAAGACACGGCCTCGGCCTGCATTCGCCGCACCGCTCCTTCTTCACGGTGATGTGCGCTTCCGCGTCAATGTCGAAAGCGACGTGTGAGAGTTTCTCGTCGATGTCGGGCTTCCTGTCGGCCATCAGACGGTCCTCCTTATCCTCCGCTTCGTCCACCAGGACTCGAGCCTGCCCAGGACGCCGACCAGGGCCCGAAGCGGCCGCGCGAGCCAAGCGGGTACGTAGTCGGCGACCAGCCCGGCGTATGCGGTCTCGATGGCGGGGAACGGCTCGGGGTCCTGGAAGGCGACCTCCTGCATGATGGAGTCCTCGAGCAGGCCGAACAGGTTGTCGGTGAAGCCCTCCATGTGCTTCCTGGCAGAGTTCACGATGAAGTCGCTGTAACGCTTCGCGTTGTAGAGCATCCGCGGCAACCCCGTCTCGAAGAGGATGTCCCGGTAGCAGGACAGGGCCGCGGCATCGTACCTCCCCGTCCGCTTCGCCCTTAGAACCGCCTCGGCCGCCTTCAGCCCCGAGAGCATGCCGGAGGGTACCCCTATCCACATGCCGCTGTTGAACCCGCCGGCCTCCCCGCACAGGAGCACCCCGTCGTCGTACAGGCGGTCCACCTTCATCCTGCCCCCGTCCGCCAGGATGTGCGCCTCGTACTCCCTCAGCTTCGAGTCGCGCACGAGCGCGTGCAGGTATGGATGAGCCTTGAGGTCCTCGAAGCGCTCGCGCAGGTTGACCCGCGCCTCCTTCACCGCGTCCACCGGGGCGAACAGGCATACGGAGACGGCGTCCATGTTGGTATAGATCGTGAAGAGGCCTCCCACGTCGCTCACCGGATAGCCCCAGCCGTCCCTCACGCAGCCCTCGCCCGGACCGAGGAGGAACCTCTCCTCGATCACCTCGGGCGGCAGCTCGAGGACCTCCTTCACGCCGATCATGTACCGGGAGGTGTCGTCCACGTAGAGCCCCGCCTCGCGGGAGACCACCGAGTGTATGCCGTCCGCGCCGACCACCACGTCGGCGAGCAGCTCGTCCTCCCCGACCCGGATCCCCACCACGCGGCCGTTCTCCTTCAGCAGGCCGGTCACGAGCTGTCCACGCACCAGCTCGGCTCCCGCCTCCTCCGCCTTCTCGGAGAACCAGCGGTCGAACCGGCTCCTGTATGCCGTGAAGATGCTCGGGTTCTCGAAGTAGGAGCCCAGCCTGGCGCGGAACTCAATGAAGTCCTTCTCGCGCAGGCACATGAACGAGTTATCGCCCGCGGCCCTCTCGAGCGGTGCCTCCTTCTGGTAGCCCGGGATGATGCCACCCAGCACATCGCCGAAGAGCACGAACGAGGCGACGTTCTTGTCGCCCGCGTTCCCGCCCCTCTCCACCAGGACCGTCTTGATGCCCTTGCGTGCCAGGGCTATGGCGCACGCCGAACCTGCCGGCCCCGCTCCCACCACGACGCAGTCAACCTTGTCCATCGGCTCTCCTTCGAACGCGTGAGACACGATCGCAATGGATTCTATCACCCGGGGACCGCTTCGCCCGATTACCCCGCGCTATAATAGCCGTGCCGACTTGCCTACTGAAGGAGCCTGAGATGCTGGAGATAGAGGACCTCACCGTATCCATCGAGGGTAACCGGTTACTGACCGACATCAACCTGAGAATCGAGGACGGCGAGACGCGGATGCTGTTCGGGGAGAACGGCAGCGGCAAGACCTCCCTGCTGATGGCCATCATGGGCCTGGGCGACTACCAGGTGGAGAGCGGCCGCATCCGCTTCAAGGGCGAGGACATCACCGGGCTGACCCCCGACGAGAGGGCCAGGCGGGGCATCGGCATCATGTTCCAGAGACCTCCGACCATCCGCGGTTTGAAGGTGAAGGACATGCTGGAGATCATCCAGCGGAACGGCAAGGACGCCGAGGAGCTGGCGGCCCAGGTCAACTTCACCGAGTTTCTGGAGCGCGACATCAACGCGGGGTTCTCCGGGGGCGAGATCAAGAGGGCCGAGCTCCTGCAGCTCATGGCCCAGGACCCGGACCTGGTCCTGCTGGACGAGCCCGAGTCCGGCGTTGACCTGGTCAACCTCGACGTTGTGGGCAACGCGATCGGGCGCCTGCTCCAGCGCGACGTCCACCGGGGGCGCTCCAAGTCCGGGCTCATCATCACCCACTCCGGGTACATCCTGGATTACGTGGAGGCCGACAAGGGGTGCGTGCTGGTCAACGAGACCATCTGGTGCACCGGCAACCCCCACGAGATCATGAAGGGTATCAGGGAACACGGCTACGAGGAGTGCCTGACGTGCCAGAGAGAGCTGAAGTAAGGAAGAAGGCCGAAGCGGCCCGCCAGAAGCCGGGGAAGTTCGGTCCGGACATAGAGCTTTCGGAGTACACGCTCGAGGCTCCGGCCTACGAGCCGAGGCCGCTGGCCGAGATCGACCTGGTGGACCGGGAGCGCCTCCTCAGCGCGGGCGTGGACGTGTCGGGAGAGGGGCGCAGCGGCTCCTTTATCCAGGTGGACAAATCGGTAATCCACGCCTCGCCGACACAGGAGGGCATCGAGGTCACATCGACGCGCGCGGCGCTCGAGACCTACGACTGGCTGGAGGAGTACCTATGGCAGGTGGTGAGTGTCGACGCCGACAAGTACACGGCCAGCGCCGAGCTGAACTTCCAGGACGGGTACTTCATCAGGGCCCTGCCCGGGGCGAGGACGGTCTTTCCGGTCCAGGCGTGCCTCTACCTGAAAGAGGCGGACATCAGCCAGAACGTCCACAACATAATAATCGCCGAAGAGGGCAGCGAGCTGCACATCATCACCGGGTGCGCCACCGACTCGCCCGAGCTGCGGGGCCTGCATGTCGGCATCAGCGAGTTCTACGTGAAGAAGAACGCGAAGATCTCCTTCTCCATGATCCACAACTGGGCGCCGAAGATATCGGTACGCCCCCGGAGCGGCATCCGTGTGGAGGAGGGCGGCGTCTTCCTCAACAACTTCATCTGCCTGCACCCGGTCGAGACGCTGCAGCTCTTCCCGGCCGCGTTCCTGGTCGGCGAGGGAGCTACCGCACGCTTTAATTCTGTCAT
Source organism: Actinomycetota bacterium (assembly GCA_018831265.1). Taxonomy (GTDB): domain Bacteria; phylum Actinomycetota; class Geothermincolia; order Fen-727; family Anoxymicrobiaceae; genus JAHJCO01. The sequence goes on along the minus strand of JAHJCO010000030.1, from coordinate 19,304 downwards.
GATGGCTCCCGAGGGCTCGCACATGGATGTGGGCAGCAAGGCGGTCCTGTCGGCGCCCGGGACACGCTGCGAGATGATAGCGCGGTCCATCACCACCGGCGGCGAGGTCATCAACCGCGGCCTGCTGATCGGAGAGGTTGCCGGCGTGAAGGCGCACCTGGAATGCCGGGGGATGATCCTTAAGGGCGGGGGCCGTATCTATGCCATCCCCGAGCTGGACGGGAAGGTCGAGGGCGTGGACATGAGCCACGAGGCCGCGGTCGGAAAGATCGCGCGCGACGAGGTCGAGTACCTGATGGCGCGCGGCCTGTCCGAGGACGAGGCGGTGGCTACCATCGTCCGTGGTTTCATGAACGTGGACATCGAAGGCCTTCCCCCGGTCCTGGCCGAGCAGATAGAGCAGGCGATCGAGTTAAGCCAGCAGTCCCTTCTCTGACGTGAAAGAAATGGTCTGAGGTTTTCTTTCACGAAATGAAAGAAGACCTCAGTACGTCTTGTTGCGCTCGATCGGTCCGATGTGACCTGAAGCTTAGTGCAAGAAGAGGTCTGAGGTCTTGTTTCATGGTCTAAGGTGCTCTTCCAGTGAAAGAAATGGTCTGAGGTTTTCTTCCAGTTGAGGTGAATTCCCGTGTAGGTGATACGGGCTACGGATCCCTCACACTTTCGGGCTATATTTCCGCCCTATCGGAACCCCTCATCAAGTCGCCCGTCTAACCCTACGATTGATTGACAGAGGGGCCGGGCGCTTCTTACGAAGCGCCGACACTCCTCTATTGCCTTCAAGGGGGTAGGCATGGAAGCACGAAACGGTATCCGGTCAATCGGTCGGCCCGAGGGTGGCGGGCCACGACGTCTCCTTGCTGTCGCACTCATCATTCTTCTCTTTGCACTGACTCTGCCGGCGCTGGCCGCGCCACCGGCCGCTGCGGATGACGTCCGCTCGTTCCTTGCCGACCATCAGAAGATAGAAGGCGACGGGGTACACTACCTGGGGTTCAAGCTGGCGCCCGAGGCGGATTACCCGCAGGCCGAACTGGCCCCCAAGCTCGAGGCCGGCGAGGACCTGCCCGCGGCGGTTGACCTTTCGAGCCAGCTGCCGCCCATAGGTGACCAGGGCAACCAGGGATCCTGCGTGGGCTGGTCCACGACCTACTACTACAAGACATGGTCCGAGAAGCAGGAGCACACCGGCTGGAATCTCACCAACCCCTACTACCAGTTCAGCCCGTCATGGACCTACAACCAGATAAACGGGGGTCAGGACCAGGGCGCATACTTCCCCGACGCCTTCACCCTCCTGCAGAATAAGGGCGCGACCGACATAGCGGAGTTCGCATACACGGACAGCAACTACACCAGGCAGCCGACCTCCGCCCAGAACGAGGCCGCCAAACCGTACAGGATCCCCTCGGGGTGGAGCGCGTTCTGGAACCAGAGCACATACGGCCCGTTCACCAATCCCAACAACATCGCCAACGCGAAGGCGTGGCTGGACCAGGGGAAGATGCTGGTCATGGGGATCCCCATCTACAACGACTTCCCCAACTACGGCGGCAACCCGGCCAGGGCGTACTACGACTACAACGGGTCCTCGGGCATCGCCGGGGGGCACGGCGTATGCATTGTCGGGTACAACGACAACGCGAACCCCGGCGGAGCGGACGCCGACCACCGGGGCGGCTTCAAGATGGTCAACTCCTGGGGGTACGACTGGAACGGGACCAGCCACGGGTTCGTCTACCTGAGCTACGACTTCGCGAAGAGGTACGTCTGGGAGGCCTGGTCCATGGGCGACCTCTCCGGGGACGGGCCTTCGATCAGCAGCCTGAACCCGGCCTCGGGCGCCGTGGGCACCAGCGTCCAGATCAACGGGAACAACTTCGGGGCGCAGCGGCGCTCCGCGCGCGTCACCTTCAACGGGACGGCCGCGACCCAGGTCGGCTTTACCAACGCCAGGGTCACCGCCACCGTACCTTCGGGTGCGACAAGCGGCCCGGTCGTGGTGTACGACTGGGACGGGGCCGCGAGCAACGGTATGAACTTCACCGTCGGAGGCTCTCCACCCACCGGGCCCTCCGTGACCGGGGTCAGCCCCGACCAGGGAGTCAACATCGGACCGGTGAACGTCTCGGTGAGCGGCTCGGGGTTCGTCTCGGGTTGTACAGTAAAGCTCGCGCGTGGCGGCTCATCCGACATAGACGGCACCGGGGTCTCGTTCGTGAGCTCGTCACGGGTGGACTGCACGTTCAACCTGTCGGGTGCCGCGGCGGGCTCCTGGGACGTGGTGGTCACCAATCCGGACGCTTCGGCGGGGACGCTTTCCGGCGGGTTTACGGTGACCGCGCCTTCCCAGGACTTCGAGCCCAACGACAGCCTCGGAGAGGCGTACGGTCCCCTGCGGGCCGACGTGTACTACTCCTCTCACGTGGCCGACCCATACGACGATGACTACTATTACACCGACGTCCCTGCGGGGACCGGCGTGATAACCATCGTGCTGAAAAGCGTGCCCTCGGGCTGCGACTACGACCTCTACGTCTACAACCAGTACGGCCAGCAGGTCGCCTCCTCCATCAACTCGGATAACCTCGACGAGCTGATCGAGTTCCATTACCCCCAGGCCGCACGGTACTACCTGCTCGTATACCCCTACGAGGGATACTCGACCACCGATGACTACGTGCTGGGCTTCAGCTACGGCTCGACCCAGGAAGCACCCTCGATCAGCGGATTGAGTCCGTCCTCGGGGACGAGGGGGTCGGCCGTCACCATTCTAGGCTCGGGGTTCGGCGCGTCGCGCGGCTCATCCGTCGTGAGGTTCGGTTCCCGGGTGTGCGCATCCTCCGATTACCTGGCCTGGAGCAGCACCTCGATCAGAGTCAAGGTACCGTCGGGGGTCGGAGGCCGCCCGCAGGTGACCGTTACCACGGGGGGAGGGACCTCCAACGGGGTCGCATTCAGCGTGATCCCGCAGATAAGCACGCTGAGCCGGAGCTGGGGATACCCGGGTACCTGGGTGACCGTCAACGGACAGGGGTTCGGAGGCTGGAGCTCAGGCGTTACGAAGGTCTACTTCGGTAGCCGGCGGGCGACCCGGTACAGGTCATGGTCGAACAACCAGGTCTCGGTGCAGGTGCCGTCCGGCGTTTACGGGACCGTGCAGGTGAAGGTCCACACGGCCGGGGGCAAGAGCGCGGGCAAGAACTTCACCATCCGCCGCCGGTAGCGCTCACTCCCGGAACAGCGCGAGGGCAAGCAGCGCATCAGGTGGGAGCAGGTCGTACGACCCCAGGTCCGACGGTCGCACCCAGGCGTGGGCGGAGCAGTGGAGGTCCTCCGGCTCGCCTTCGATCATCGTGCAGCGGAACGCCAGCAGCTCGAGTTTCAGGTCCGCATAGTCGTGGCGCACCCTGGCCAGAAGCTCTCCCACTTCCACCCGGATACCCATCTCCTCGGTCATCTCCCGGGCGAGGCACTGCTCGGGTGACTCGCCGGGTTCGACCTTGCCTCCGGGGAACTCCCAGCAGCCCGGGTGCCTGCCCCCCGGCGGACGCTGCGCCAGCAGCACCTCGCCGTCCCTCTCGATTATTGCTGCGGTAACCGCTAGGGGCTCGTTCATGGTCATTACAGTATATCGGTCGATGGCAGTTATAATCTGGTGCGGAGGTCATAGGATGGCTGACTGGGACACTTTCTCGAACGACTACGACAGGATATTCAAGGAGAACCCTCTCTACCTGGATACAATAGCGCGAATTGTCGAGCACCTCGATGAGAGACCGGGCATGACGGTGCTCGACCTGGGGTGCGGGACCGGCAACGTCAGCGAGGCGGTGCTTACCCGTTTCCCCGGCGCGCGCCTGCGTGGGGTGGACCCGTCCGAGGGGATGAGGAAGCAGTACGCCAAGCGCCTCGGTGCCGCAGGTGACGTCGAGGTCAAGATCGGTGACGCGCTGGGCATACCGTGCGACCGCGACTCTTTCGATTTCCTGGTCACGCAGCTTGCGCTGCACCACGTGCTCCCGGAGGACCGCGGGCGGTGCGCGGCCGAGCTGGCCAGGGTACTTAAGCCCGGGGGGCGCCTGGTCTACGCGGACATGTTCACGGACGTCGACGGCGAGCCGTTCGACCCGGAGCGGACGCGGGACATCATCAACAAGATGATGGCCGCGGCGTTGTTCTGCCTGGACCACGGCGCCTACGAGATGATGCAGATAATGCTCGCCACCCTGCCGCGCGATCTCAGCAACGAGGGCGAGTACATGACCACGGAAGCCGTGTGGCGCGAGGCACTCGAGGGCGCCGGATTCGAGGTGCTCGAGGTGGAGACGGTCCCGCCGGTCGAGATAGGCATGCGCATCATCGTGGCCGACATGTGCAAAAGTGCCTGACCCTTTTGCACGAAGTTCAGCGGGGGCGCCAGCGGACCGGCCAGGGGTCGCCGCGCGGATGGAAGAACCACCAGTTCAGAAGGCTTCCCAGCGACTCGATCTTCGGTATCTGGCGGAACTGGGTGCCGTGCGGCACGTAGTACTGCGGGTACAGCAGGGCCCGCCAGAGCCACTTCCTCAGCGGCCCGATGGCAGTCCTGGCCACGCGCTGCCTGGTGGTCCGGTCGACGGGGACCGAGCCTTCGACCGCCCGGTACGGGATCTCGCGCCCGCCGCAGTTGATCTGCAGGTGCTTGATGTGCCGCCAGTCCGCACCCATGAAATCACACCCTACCCGGTCGGCCGCAAGGACGTTGTCCGAAGCCACCACGTAGCCGAAGTCCACGGGTATGCAGAAGTGCGGGCCGAGCCCGCCCCCGACCTGCCTGTGCGCCAGGACCGAGAAGTCCGGCTCGGTGGCCCTGGCCGCCGCGGCGACGGTCTCGTCGATCGCACCTCCCCTGTGGAACAGGCTCTTCTGCCTCTCGGCGATTGCGCCGTACATGTTCTTGGCCGCTAGCGTGATCCCGCACTCCCAGTGGTGCTTCAACGCGGGCACGCTGATAACCACCACCTCGGGGCTGAGGAGCGCCTTCGGCAGGCTGATATGTCGCTCCCAGCCGAGCGGGTGGAAGTCGACGGACCGGAGATCCGAGAGGTTTACGAACTCGACGCCCTTCCTCACCAGCAGTGGATAGAGGGCGCGCCTCGCCAGCATCCCGCATGTCATGGTCATCGAGCGCATATTGGCTTCGCAGACGAATGGGTCGCCACCGGCCTCGCGGACCGCGTCGATGACGCCCTCGACCACCAGGGGGTCGGTGAACGAGGAGGGGACCCCCGCGACCCCACCTCCGATGTTCACCTTGATGGCGACCGGGGTACCGTCGCCGACCCTGCCGCCCAGGCCGACCTTCGCCAGCGCTTCCGCGACACTGCCCGGGATGTCGGCGGTCATCCTGTTGATGTAGACGCGCGCATCGGGGTCGAGCATGTCGCGGCGCCGCTCGATCAGGACCTCGGTGCCGCCCCGGCTCTCCACAATGTAGCCCCGGGTCTCGGCCGGTAGCTCGAGGGCGTCGAGCTGGTCCTTGAGTGTCATCCCATCTCCGCCCTTCCGTCGGCCGGCAGGTGCCGGCGCTACAGGCTCTCGATGAACGCCTCCACGCGCTCGCGGGTCTGCGCCTCGGAGTAGACGCGCGAGTCCGTCATGTCCGCCTCTATTATCAGCGACGGCTTGCCCGTGCGCTCGGCCACGGCCCGGGACAGGTCGTACTGCCCAAGTGAGTACGGCTTGCAGGAACGGTTGGAGTGCATGACCAGCCCGTCCGCCTCGTACCTCTCCATGAGCTCCACCAGCTGCTCGAGCATGATGTCGATGGAGATGTTCAGGTAGACCTTGGTATAGGCGTCGGCCATGCTGGTCAGCGGGTCCTCGATCCTGATGTCCACCGCCCACGCCGTGGTATAGGTGTCGGCGACCAGGCAGGCACGGTTCTCGGCGAACAGATTTCCCAGGTTTCGCATCTCGTACCAGATGGGGATGTTGTCCCAGATGAGGCGGTACTTCTCGTCGTGCACCGCCCCGACGCCCTGCGCGACGCGGTCCTCCATCTCCTTCTTGAGCAGCTTGTAGTAGTCGACCACCTTCTGCGTACCGCGCAGCGTGACTATCGGGGCCATGTGGATGAAGGCGTCGAAGCAGGTGAACGGGCTCGGCCGGCTCTCCGCGGTCGCCAGGACACCCTTCCAGAGGTCGACCGCCTCGACCGAGAGCATCGCCACCTCGGCGAACCGCTCGAGGCTGAACCCGCTGCCGGTCCGCTCCTCGAGGAACTTCACCAGTTCCAGGCACTGCTGACGCACGTACTCGGTCGCGTGCTCGGGCTTCTCCACGTGGATGAACGGCGTGTCGAACAGGAACATGGGGACGTCGAAGATGCGCGCCAGCTCCTCGTACCACTTGACCACCGTCCCGCATATGTTGTTGCAGCACAGCAGGAAGTCCGGCTTCGGCAGGCCCCCGGGTATGGCTCCGCTCTCGGTCAGCGCGCCGCCGATGTCGGCCCTCGCGTACGAGCAGAGATCGCGGCTGAAGCCCATCTTCTCCGCTACCTCGGCCAGCCCCGGCGCGATTCTAGCCGCGCCGCACATCGCCCCGTGGTTTTCCGGGTAAATGGGGATGACGTCCGCCGCGATGAGGAACTCCACCGGCCCGCCGGAGGTGATCCAGCAGATGGGCTTGTGCGAGCCCTCGGGGAGCTTCGTGGTCTTGGCGTCGATGTAGTACTCGGTGATGAGCTGCTTCATCTGCTCGGTGGCCTGGATCTTCGGGCTCTTGATCTTCTCGTCAGCCACTTCTACCCCCTGATTGTCTCGAGCAGCGCTTCCACCCGCGTTCGAAGTTGCTCGATGGATACCGAGCCCTGCTCCATCTCCAGCTCCAGCGTGGCGAAACCGGCTTCGTCGAGCGCCTTCTTGATCGCGGGATAGTCGAACCCGTGCGGCTCGCAGAACTTGAACTGGAAGAAGATGGCCCCCCTGGCGCCGCACGCGCGGGCACGCTGCACGATCCGCGCCGAGCGCTCCCGGTCGGGTGTGTGCTTGCAGGCACACTGGCCACGCTCCATGAGCCTCCCCGTGAGGGCGTCCAGCGGGTCGCCCTCCTCGGACACGTCCCCCTCGAAGTACCGGTGCCCGGTACAGAAATCGTCGTCGGCGAAGGTGCCGCCCAGGTCCTCCAGCATACCGAGGAATTCCCACTGGTCCATGACCGACCCGACCCCGAAGAGCCGAATCCTGTCCGACCGGCCCGACGCCCCCCTCAGGTCGGAGAGGATCTCCTCGAGGATCTCGTTGTGCTCGGCCTTGTCCATCAGCGCGGCGGAGGCCACGACCCAGACCGCCTGGTCGCAGGGCATGATGCCGGGATCGGCGCGCCGCAGGTCGTAGAGCTCCGTGAGCAGCGCCCGGTTGCGGTTGTAGACCCTGATGCTCTCCCTGATCGCGTCGTCGTCGAACTGACCCAGCGCGTGGGCGAGCTTGCTGCGCACGAGCCCCAGCTCAGCGCGTGTGTACTCGGCGGCCAGCTTTCCCTCGAAGCGCACCGGGAGCGCGAAGTCGACGTGGAAGGGGTACCCGGCGTTCAGCCGCCAGATGTCACTGAGGCGCTGCATGGTGTCGCAGGTGTGGACGAACACGGTCCCGTCAAGAAAATCGAGGTCCCCGGTGAGCGCCATGTCCAGCGCTGTGCGCGCCAGCGAGCAGCAGTAGCTCTGCAGGTGGGCACCGGCCTTCGATACGGTGCGGTTCTCGCCCGTGACCCGCACCGGCAGGGCACCGGCCGCGTGCAGCAGCTCCTCGGGCGCATAGCAGCAGAAGAAGCCCACCACGGAGCCCCCGGTCCGCTCCTTCCATGCCCTCGCCCGGGAGTACGGGTCGTCCCTGAGCTCCATCAGTGTCTCGAGCGCACTAGCCATCCGCTCACCCCTCTCGATGTGCAAAAGGGTCAGGCACTTTTGCACACATTATGAATTGAATCCCGCCTGGCACCGTTCTATTCATGGTGTTCTCCGGCGATTATAGCCGCGCCGAGGGCGCCCATGTGCTGCGGCATCTCCGGGACCACGATCCGGGTATCGAACTTCTGCTCGAGCGCGCGTACCACGCCGATGTTCCTTGCGACGCCCCCTGTTATTATCAAAGCCTCATTCGTGGGAATCCTCGCGGCCATCGCGTAGATCCGCGAGGCAATGGCCTGGTGGATGCCCGCGATGATGTCGACCTTCGGCGCCCCTTCGGCGACCCGGCTCACGACCTCGCTCTCGGCGAACACCGTGCAAACGCTGCTGATGGAGGCCGGTGAGGTGGACTCCAGCGACAGGCTTCCCAGGTCGTCCAGCTCCACCTCGAGCGCCGAGGCCATCACCTCCAGGAAGCGGCCGGTCCCCGCGGAGCACTTGTCGTTCATCACGAAGTCGAGCACCTTGCCCCTTTCGTCGATGGCGATGGCCTTGGAGTCCTGGCCGCCCAGGTCGATGACCGTGCGCGCCTCGGGGTGGGTGCGGTTGGCGCCGCGAGCGTGGCAGGTTATCTCGGTGATGCGCTCACCAGCGAAATCGGCGGCGGTTCGCCCGTACCCGGTGGCGACGATGAAGCCGAGGGAGCCCTCGTCCAGCCCCATCCGGTCAAGGGCCATGTCCAGGGCCCGGCGACCGGCCACCCTGCTGTTGTGGCCTGTCTGGGTGAGGCTCGTGGAGAGCACCTCGCGCCCCTGGAGCACGACCGCCTTGGCGGTCAGGCTGCCTATGTCTACGCCCGCTACGGGCAAGAAACACCCCCGGTATGCTCGGGTCGTACCGGGCGGGAAATACCCGCCCGAAAGTGATTATAGCGGAGGCACTAAAAAAGGGCGGCGTAATGCCGCCGCCCTCTCAAGATTTCGAGGGGATCTAGACCGACACGACCTCTTTGACCTCGGGGATCTCTTCCTTGAGCTTGGCCTCGATGCCCCGCTTGAGCGTCATGGTAGCCATGGGGCAACCGCCGCACGCACCGGTAAGACGCACCTTCACCGTGCCGTCCTCCGCGACCTCGACCAGCTCGACGTCGCCGCCGTCCCTCTGCAGCATCGGCCTTATCTGGCCGAGCACCTCTTCGACCTGTTCCTTCATTCTCGCACCCCCTGGGGTGTCCGTTCACCTTCACCGCAACATCTTGTTCTCGATGATAAGCATAAACCCTACTCCATCGCCCGGTGAATGACAAACGTCAAAAGGCAGCGGGCCTCACGCCGGTGATAGAATCGGGCTGGAAGCGACAGGATCGGAGGGACGATGACACCGGATATCAGGCTCAGGTGGCTGGGGACCGCGGGGTTCCGGGTGGAGCACGGCGGGAACGTCTTCCTGGTCGACCCGTTCCTGTCCAGGAACGCGGAGGCCAGGCCGGCCCAGGAGCTGACCGCGGCCGACCTCTCAGACGCAAGCTACATCTTCGTCTCACACGGCCACTTCGACCACCTGGCCGACGTCCCCGAGATCGCTCGCCTCTCCGGCGCGAGGGTGTTCTGCTCCGCCGTTGCCGCCGGGACCCTGCGAGAGAAAGGTGTGGACCCCGCTCAAGTGACGGTTCTCTCGGGGCAGGAGCGTACCGTCCTGGAGGGATTCGAGGTCACGGTCACGCCGACAAAGCACATACGATTCGACCTGCCGCTGGTTGCCCGCACCCTGCCCAAGGCGTTGCCGCGACTCCCCTCGCTTCTGCCGGAGGTCAGCGGCTGGCCCGCGGGCCCGGTGCTCGTCTACACCTTCGATTTCGGCGGGTTCCGGGTCGTGCACGCGGGAAGCCTCGGGCTGCGGGCGGGAGACCCCCTCGTGTCCGACATCAGGGGCGCGGACGTCTTCATGCCGACGCTGCAAGGGCACAGCTACATCTGCCGGAGGGCGGCCGAGCTCACGGCGAATGTCGCCCCGCGGGCGGTGGTCCCGCAGCACCACGACGACTTCTACCCGCCTATAAGCCGGGCGGTCAACATCGAGCCCTTCCGCGCCATGGTGCGGCAGCTGCTGCCGGATTGCGCCTTCTTCGAGCCGCACATGAACGTGGAGTTCACGGCGGCCGACGCGCTCGCCGGCGCTTGACAGTGGTGGTCTGACCCTGACGGAACACGATCCCGACTGTGACATAGTTACCTGAACTACGACTGAGGTCTTCCAAGCGGTCAACAATGATGTTGACATATTGGTTAACATATTTGTTAACAGTGACTCCCGAGGTGATCATGATGCCTGAGAAATCAACGACGATCAGGGTGAACCTCAAGACCAAGAAGACCATCGAGGAACTCGCGGCCAGTACAGGCAATTCCCAGGTCGAAATCGTCGCCGAAGCGGTGGAGAAATACAGGCGCAGGAGGCTGCTCCAGGAGATCAACGAGTCATTCGCGCGCCTGCGTGAGAACCCCGAGGAATGGGAGGACTACCAGCGGGAGGTCCGCGAATGGGACTCTACCCTGATGGACGGGCTGGAGGAGGAAGACTTCAGTGACTATTTCTAGAGGCGACGTCTGGTTCGCCCACCTCGGCCAAACGAGAGGAAGAGAGCAGTCGGGATCGAGGCCGGTGGTGGTCATCTCCGATTCGTCCTTCAACAACAGCGGTGCCGGGCTCGCCGTGATCGTTCCCCTGACTACGAGATCCCGGGGAGTCAGGACCCACCTGCCCGTCGAGCCACCGGAGGGAGGGTTGAAGCACAGGGGTTTCATAATGTGTGAGCAGGTCAGGAGCGTCGATCTCACGCGATTCGCACGCAGGTTCGGCCGGGTGAGCGAATCCACACTGGCCGAGATCCAGATGCTGCTCTCGGCGATACTCGATTTCTGAAACCAGGTTACAGGCCCAGCTTGCCCGGATTCATGATGCCGGCCGGGTCCAGCGCGCTCTTCAGCCCCTTCAGCGCCTCCATCCCCTGCGCCCCGTACTCGCGCTCGAACCACGGAGCGTGCTCGTAGCCGACCCCGTGGTGGTGGGTGATGGTGCCGCCGTTGGCCAGGATGGCCTCCCCCGCCATCTCCTTGAGGTGGACCCACTGCTCGATCTCACGTCCCTCGGCAAGCCGCCCCAGGAAGATGAAGTAGAGGCTCGAGCCGGTCACGTACGAGTGCGAAAGGTGACAGGTAACTATCGACTTCGAGTCGTAGTCCGCTAGCGCCTTGCGTATCGCGTCCTTCACCGCGTGGTACAGGGGCATGATGTTGTCCCAGGTCGTCGATGTCTCGAGGGTGTCCGTGAGGACGCCCCAGCCCATCATGATGTCGCGCAGGTACGGGTGATTGTAGCGCCCCTCGTACCACTCCATGCCCGCGGACTTGCCGAGCGGGATGGCGCCGTTCTTCCGGCATATCGCCTGTATGCGGCGCATCCGGCCCTCGGCCTCGGACTTCTCGCCCTCCACCCCGAGGATGGCGAACGCCCCGCGGTCGAAGGAGTAACCCAGCGCGTCCAGCGCCTTGAGCGCGGTCTGCAGCCCCTTCTCCTTGGTGGGATTACTGGACGGCTTGCGCACCACCATCGCGAACGAACTCTCCTCGGCGTCCGAGATGCGTATCGTCTCCGGCCAGCTGCCACCCTGGAGCATCTGCCTGACCGCCTGCACGCCGCCCTCGAAGGTCTTGAAGAGTAGCCCGCGGTAGTCGTATACCTCCGGCAGCGGTCTGACCTTCATGGTGGCCTCGGTGATGATGCCGAGCGTCCCCTCCGAGCCGCATATCACGCGGTTGAGGTCGGGACCCGTCGCCGAGGCGGGAACGTTACGGGTCTCTATGACGCCCCGTGGTGTCACCATGCGCACCGATTCCAGCATCTCCTCGATCTTTCCATACCCGGTGGACTGTCTGCCCGCCCCGCGGCTGGCGATCCAGCCGCCCAGTCCGCTGAAGAGGAAGGACTCGGGGGCGTGCCCCATGTACAGGCCCCTCCGCGCCAGCTCCTCCTCCAGCTCGGGGCCCCAGATGCCCGCCTCGCATCGAGCGGTCCGGCTTTCCGCGTCGACGCGCAGGACCCTGTCCATGCGGCGCAGGTCGACGGAGATGTTGCCGACGAGCCCCTCGCCGTCCATGGGCTCTACGCCTCCCACCACACTGGACCCTCCGCAGAACGGGGTCACCGCCAGCGACTCCTTCTCGGCGATCGCCAGCAGCTTGACGACCTCCTCCTCGCTGCCGGGAAAGACCACGGCGTCGGGAGGGTTGGGGATTTCGCCCCGTCGCGCCCTCACGACGTCTCTGTGGCTCTTACCAAGGGCGTGATACACGCGCGTCTTCTTGTCGGTGGCCACGTTGTCCTTACCTACCACCTTCGCCAGCTTGTTCACCAGTGTCTTCGGTATTCGAGGCTCGCGGATCTGAAGGTCCTCCAGCTTCGGGTCGGGCTCCCGAACCCTGTCCACCTTGATACCCAGCTTCTCCTGAAGGAACGGGATGTAGTTGGGCCGCTCCTCCACCGGGTATGTCTTGTCCACGTCGCCCCAGCCCCACCACCGGGTCTCTATCTCGCTGGACTTCATGTCGCGCTTCCTTTCGTGTGCCGGATAAGGCCCGACTATAATATCAACAAAATTGTGTATTGCTCAGAGCCCGATCCGTACGAATACTCACGGCTCGTACAGCAAAGGTGCCAGGCACGAATGCAAAAACGACACGATCCGCTCGATCGCAGTCCAGAGGGCACGGTGTCCGTAGACGACATAGAGGTCGCCTTCCGGTCCTTCGGGTCGGGGTTCCCCCTCGTCCTGGTCATCGGGCTGGGAAGCTCCATGGAGCTGTGGGACGAGGGGTTCACGGGCAGGCTCGCGGAGCGGTACTGCGTGGTGACATTCGAAAACCGGGGAATCGGAGGAACCGGCAGGGGTAGCGAGCCTTTCACGATCCGGCGGTTTGCCGCGGACCTGGCCGGGCTGCTGGATGCGCTCGGGCTGGAGCGGGCGCACCTGCTCGGCTACTCCATGGGCGGGTACATCGTCCAGGAGCTCGCCCTCACTCAGCCTGACAGGGTAGCGGGGCTGGTGCTCCTGGCAACCGACTGCGGTCAGAGCGGTACGACCTCGATCGGGCCGGCGGTCCTCGAGCAGCTGAGCGAAGCACGCGGCCAGATGCGGCCCGAGCGGCTGAAACGGCTGCTGTTCCCGGCCCGCTGGCTGAAGGATAACGAGCGGGCGCTGATCGGGGCGTTCGCCTCCTACCTGGAGGGCGGGCCGGACCCGGTGGTGGTGAGAAAGCAGGCGGAGGCCATGGCCGCCTGGAAGGGCACCTGCCCGCGGTTGAGCGAGCTTCGCGCTCCGACACTGGTGATCACCGGGACCGAGGACGTCGTCATAACCCCGGACAACTCGGTGGTCCTGTCGGAGATATGCGGCGCCAGCCTGGTCAGGGTGGAGGGCGGTGGCCACGGCCTGCTGCTGCAGTACCCGCGCGAACTCGCGGATATCGTGCTCGGCTTCCTGGACGGCCTCAACCCGTCAATGTAGCAAAAGGGCCTGACCCTTTTGCTACACTTCTGCAGCATTTGCTGCTCAGAAGGGCATTGCGATGCCCTCGCAGCCTGAGAGCCACACCGAGCAGATGAGCTGCAGCGTCGGCGGGATCAGGTTCGCCGAGCAGTCAAGGACGACGTCCAGCACCGCGGGCTTGCCCGACGCCACGGCCTTGTCCAGCGCGGGCTTGATATCGCCGGGTTCCTCCACCCTGACGCCGAAGCAACCCATCGCCTCGGCTATCCTGTCGAGCCGGACATCCGTGAAGTCCACCCCGCAGTAGCGCTTCTCGAAGGCGAAGTCCTGGGCTCCCTTTATCATGCCGAACGAGCGGTCGTTGCCTACGATGTCTATCACCGGGGTGTCCAGTCGGACCGCCGACTCGAGCTCCATCACCGAGAACATGAAAGCCCCGTCCCCGTGCAGGATGTACACGGGGCGGTCCGGCGCAGCGAGCTTCGCCCCGATGGCGAACGGCAGCCCTGTTCCCAGGTGCCCCGAGCCTCCCGGCCACAGGAAAGAGCGCGGCCTGTAGACCCGTGACACCATGGCCGACCAGAGGCCGATGTTCCCGCCGTCCAGTGACAGGATCGCGTCCTCACCGAAGAAGTCGCGCGCCTCGGCAACCAGGCGCAGGGGGTGGATGGGGACCTGGTCGCTGGAAGCCAGCGCCTCGATGCCGTCGGCCGCCCCCTGCTCGGCGGCCTGGATCGCGGCTGTGAACTCCCGCGAGTCGCGCGCGGAGGCCAGGCCGCTCGAGAGTGCCTCGAGCAGCTGCCCCAGGACCGCCTTCGCGTCACCGACTATGCCGACGTCCACTTCACGGTTCAGGGCGATCCGGCTCCCGTCGATGTCTACCTGGATGACCTTCTGGACGTCCGGGGGCGCCCAGAACGGGGGCTTGCCCCAGAAGTCCAGCTCAGAGAAGGTGCAACCGACGGCCAGGACCGCGTCCGCCTGCATCATCGCTCCGAGCGCGCCCGCCCCCACCGGCGTCAGGCCCAGCGGATCCCCCTCCGAGACCACCCCGCGCGCGTGCGCCGTGGGGACAACGGGGCAGTACAGGTACTCGGCCAGGGCCTTCAGCTCGTCGGTGGCCTCGCTGCGGAAGACGCCCGCCCCGGCGTGAATGATCGGTCGCTCGGCGCCCGCGAGCATCTCCGCGGCCTTCTCCACGAGGGCGGGATCGCCGTTGGGCCTCCCGCCGCCGCGCGCCCGTGCGGGCGGGACGATGACCGCCTCGCTCTCGTCGTGAGTCTCGAACAGGACGTCGACGGGGATATCCAGGTGGACCGGTCCCGGCTTGCCGCTGAACGCCTCACGCACCGCCATCGAGACCATCTCGGGGATGCGGTCCCAGCGGTTGACCAGGGCGTTCCACTTGGTCACGGCGCTGTACAGGGTCAGCTGGTCGAGCTGCTGCTGGGAGCCCTTGAACGGGTAGGAGCGGTTGCTGTGTATCTGGGGTGTGATGGCCAGTACGGGTATGTTGTCCGAGTTCGCCACCTCCATGCCCGCCACCATGTTCGACGCTCCCGGCCCGATGGTCCCGGTGCATACGGCGAGGTCACCGGTGACCCTCATCCAGGCGTCGGCCATGTTGGCGGCGGACGCCTCGTGGCGTACCAGCACCCACTCGAGCCCACCGGGCCGCCCGACCCTGACTATCGCGTCTATGAAGGTGGTGAGCTGGCCGCCGGGAATGCCGAACACCCTGGTCACCCCTTCGTTCAGCAGGCACTTTACGAGAAGCTCTCCCCCGTTTATTGCGGCCATGACTACCTCCTGGTCTCACTCAGCGCTATCTCGATCATGTGCAAAAGTGCCTGACCCCTTTGCACATTACTCGCCGGTCAGGTCGAAGATCGTCTTGATCGCGTTATGGCCGGCTTTGTCCATGTTCACCTTGATGGCCTCCACGTACTCGTCGAGGGTGAAGGTGTGCGTCACGAGGTCGCTCAGGTCGACCTTGCCCTCCGCTATCAGGTCGATCGCCACGTCGAACGTGCCCATGACCCCGCCCTTGTACTCGTCGACGCCCTCCGCGTGGCAACCGACGATGGTGAGGCCCTTCATCCAGACCGGCGCCCAGTCTATCCTCTTCGGGATGGTGATGCCGATAAGCGCGTACCGGCCCATGCTGGCCGCCACCCGCAGCGAGGTGTTGATTGTGTCGGTGGACCCCACGCAGTCGAATATGACGTCGAACCCCCCCATGCAGATGGGCTTCTCCAGGGTCGGCTTGTACAGGTGCGCGCCGGTTATCTCGACCGTCCGTTCGTAGATCGACTCGCGGCATGGATCGATGATCTCGTCCGCGCCCTTCTCCCGGGCCTTGCCCTGGTTGAGCGGGTGCGGCTCGATGCCCGTGACGTGGCAGTCTATGTCCAGCGCGCGGATCGAGGCGATCACACCCAGACCTATCACGCCGCAGCCGACCACAAGGACGCGCTCGCCCTCCCTCGGCCTTACCCGCATCACCTGGTGCAGCGAGGAGCACAGGGACTCGATCAGGGCTACCTGGAGGTCGCTGAACGACTCAGGCACCCGCACCACGTTGCACTCGGGGACCTGGTAGTACTTGCTCCATCCACCGCCGGTGTCCGCCGAGAATCCGACGTCTATCCCCGGTCGCAAGGCTCCCTCGGCGAAGTTCTGACAGAGTCCGACCTCTCCCCGGGCGCAGGACGGGCACGGCGGGTCTATCTCGCGCGCTTCGCAGCCGAGCGGGGGCAGGACGGTGACCCTGTCCCCGGGTTTCAGCCTGGTGACGGCGCTTCCGACCTCCTCCACTATTGAGCAGTTCTCGTGCCCCAGGGTGAACGGGAAGGCGGCGAACGGCTCTGTGGTCGGGCTGTCGTGCAGGAGGATGGCTCCGAGGTCGCTGCCGCAAAAACCCGAGAGGACCGATCGCAGCTTGACCCACTTCGGGCCGCGCAGTACCGGCTCAGGGACGTCCACCAGGCTGACAATGGACCGCGGGCCGTAGAACTCGGTGGGGCGAAGACGGCCGGCGACCTTGAGATATCCGTACCTCGGCATGCTGAAGCGGTACTGAACCGCCCTCATCGGCCGACCTCCCGCGTTGTCTATCCCCCGGATTCACCGAGCTCACCCGGCATTCTATAATATGCGCGCGGAGGTCGCGAACGCCTGAGCCAGAAAGATCGGAGAGACCATATGCCGGACAGGGAGTCCTCAAAGAAACCGCTCGAGGGAAGCGCGCGCGCGGCGGGGATAGCCGCCGTCGTCTCCTTCCTCTTCGGGGCTACCCTGGTCGTCTGGGGCGTGTGGCTGGGGAGCGTGGTGATGACGGCGGGCGGCATCGTCGCGGCGGCACGGGGCGTGATGGGTGCGTTCATCCTTGCGGGCATCCTGCTGTCAAGACGGCACAGCAAGAGCTTCCCCGACGGGCTCTACAAGGTCGAGAACATCGTCGCCACCATACTGGGCGTGATCGTGCTCGTCCTCACCTACGAGGTGGCCCACATATCGATCAAGAACCTCGGCGGGGTGCACGTCCTCACCAGCGACCCGAAGGGTGCCCTGCCGTTCTTCATCGCGGCGGCCCTCCTGGCGGGGGGCGTGGGTTACTACAAGCGCCGGGTGGCCAAAGCGGAAGGGTGCCCGAGCCTGAAGGCGGACTCGTACTTCTCGTTCGCGGATGCGGCTGCCATGCTGATCATCGGGGTGGCGCTCGCCATCGACGCCGCCGGCTACCACAGGGTGGACGCTATAGCCGGCCTTCTGGTCGCCTGCCTCCTGGGGGCCATCGGCGTGCACATCTTTCTTGGCGGCCTGAAGGTGCTCCTCGACGCGTCTGTCGGCCGCGACATACTCTCGAAGGTACGGGAGATCGCAGGCGCCGATCCGGACATAAGGAAGGTCCTCGAGGTCGACGGGAGGAACTCGGGCAGCTTCATCTTCCTCCACGTCAAGGTCGAAGCCGCGGCATACGACCTCAGCCAGGCTGGCGGCATCTCCCGTGAACTGGAGCGCAGGATCAAATCGGCCATCCCCAACGTCGACCGGGTGAGCGTGGAGTTCGGCGCGCCCTCGAACGCGTTCACCGTCGCCGTTCCCGTATCGTCCGACGAGACGAGCATAGCCTCCGGGTTCGAGTCCTCCCCCATGATCGGTCTCTTCGAGGTCGAGGGCGCCGACGTCGCGTTCAAGCCGGACGTCATAGACAACCCGGCGGTCGGGGTCGCCCCGGGGACCGGGGTCCACCTGGCTGTCCACCTCGGGAGACGCCCCGTGGACGTGCTCCTGCTGAAGGAAGAGATAACCGACGATGACGTGCTGCAGACCCTCGAGGCCTACGCGATAGACGTCTCGGTGGAGCCGACCCTCAGCGACCTGGACAGCGCAAGGACGGGCCTCGTCGGCCTGGCCGAGGCGCGCAGGGCGCCCGCCGACCGACCCGGCGACGGGGAGGGGGTGGTCGAGCGATGAAGCTACTCTCGCGCATGGAGCCGGCCGAGAAGGCGGAGGGGATAGACACCATCGCCTCGGTCTTCATGGCCGCCGGGATGATCGCGTTGGCCGCCGTCTCCGGCAGCGTCTCGGTGCTCGCGGAGGGCATAGACACCTGCGTCGACATCGTGGCGGCCATCGCTGTGATGATCGGCCTGAAGCTCTCCAGGAGGAAGAGCAGGGACTTCCCGGACGGGCTCTTCAAGCTGGAGAACCTGGTAGCGGTCGGCATCGGCGTGCTGATACTCTTCAGCGCTTACGCGCTGGCCCGCGAGTCGATACAGAGGCTTCTGAGCAAGCAGGTGAAGATAAGCGACCCGTGGGTCGCGATAATCACTATGGCTGTGGTCGTGGTGGTCACCGGCCTGCTGGCATGGTACAAGGGGAGCGTCGGCAGGAAGGTGAACTCACCGAGCCTGAAAGCCGACTCGCGCCACTCCTGGACGGACACCATCGCGAGCGCGGGCGTCATCGTCGGCGTGGCGCTGAACGCCGCGGGCGTTCACTACGTGGACTCCATAATGGCGCTCGTAATCGTGGTCATCCTCGCATGGTCAGGCGGGCAGGTGATCGTAGACGCCTTCAAGGTCCTGCTCGACGCCTCCATCGAGAAGGAGGTCCTTGACGCGGCGGCCAGGGCGGCCGAGGAAGACCCCCGCGTCCTGCGGGTCGTAAGGGTGGAGGGCCGCAACTCGGGGAGCTACCGATTCCTGCACGTCATCATCGTGCCCGAGGCCTATGACCTGAAAGACGCGGAGGCCACCGCGGAAGGCATCAGGAAATCGATCAGGTCGGCCGTTCAGAACGTGGAGTCCGTGCAGGTGGACTTCGCAAGCGAGGAGGTCGACAGGCTGCGCGTAGCCGTTCCGCTCGCCTCCGACAAGAGCTCGATCGCCGGGGACCTCGACTCAGCCGACTTCTACGCCCTGCTGGCCCTCGACCCCGAGAAGGGCGCGCTCGAGGACACGTCGGTTCTCCAGAATCCTGTGGCGGCAGGCGAGGGGCGCGCCATCAAGCTCGCCGTCGCGCTGGCGCAGCACGGCGCCCACAGGCTCCTGGTGAGGGGAGATGTACCGACCGGAGGACCGGCATGGGTGCTGGACGCCAACGACATAGACGTGATCGGCAGGTCCGATATCAGTACCTTGAACGAGGCCCGTGCCTCGGTAGCGTCACTTCTCGAGGGAAGAACTTAGAGCTTTCAATCGTACTCCACACGAAATGTACCCACCCCGGGGAATGGCCCTGGAGCAGCTACAACGCCACCGCCGGGATAACTCCCGCCCCGGGTTTCCTGAGTGTCCGTCCGGCATTGTCCCTGTTCTCGACTGATGACCGAAGGGCACGAAACACCTACATCGACTTCGT